>NZ_JBODRZ010000002.1:0-608129 GCF_050632895.1 Leifsonia sp. L25
GTTGCGGGGGCAGGATTTGAACCTACGACCTCTGGGTTATGAGCCCAGCGAGCTACCGAGCTGCTCCACCCCGCGGCACAAGAAGTGACTCTATCACGGCCTCGGGGCGCTGTGAAATCGGGTGCGCACCCGGGCGAGTCCGATTCGTCTAGACCGGGCGTCCCACTAGAGTCGAGCCAGGAATTCGGGAGAAGGCGTATGGCGAACTCTGCTCAGAAGTACCGCGTGTGCGTGATCGAGGACGATCCGGACGTCGCGTTCTACATGAAGACGGTGCTGGAGAAGCGCGCCGACGCCCAGGTGGTCGCCGTGACCGATCCCTCCATCGCCCTCGACACCATCGCCGCCTTCGACCCGGATGTCGTCATCACCGACATCGAGATGCCGGGCATCTCGGGCATCGACCTGCTCCGCGAGTTGCGCGGCCGCCACCCGGGGATGCCGGTCGTGGTGATGACCGCGCACGTCTCCGTCGACTACGCCGTCTCCGCGCTGCGGGCCCAGGCCGACGAGTTCCTCACCAAGCCGATCGCCTCCTCCGAACTGGTCGCCATCGTCGGTCGCCTGGCCGAGGAGGGCCGCGCGAAGCGGGCCGCCAGCCAGCAGCAGGTCGTCCTCGCGATCGGCGCGCACCCGGACGACGTCGAGATCGGCGTCGGCGGCATCCTCTCCGCGCACCGCGACGCCGGCAACCAGGTCGTCATCCTGACGCTCTCGCGCGGCGCGCGCGGCGGCGACGCGGAAGACCGCCAGCACGAGTCGCTCGCTGCGGCCGAGCTGCTGGGCGCCCGGCTGTTCCTGGAGGACCTGGAGGACACCCGCATCTCCGCGGGCGACCCGACCGTGGGCATCATCGAGCGCGTCGTCGCCGAGGTGAAGCCGGACATCGTCTATACGCACTCCGCGCACGACCGCCACCAGGACCACCGCTCCGTCCACGCCGCTGTGAGCGTCGCGACCCGCGACGTGCGGACGGTGTGCTGCTTCCAGAGCCCGTCCGCCACCATCGACTTCCGACCGACCCGGTTCGTCCCGATCGACGGGTACACGGAGTCGAAGCTGCGGCTCATCGACTGCTTCAGCTCGCAAGCCGAGCAGCGCGCGTACCTCGAGCACGACTTCGTGCTCGCCACCGCGCGCTACTGGTCCCGGTTCGGCGGCGGCACGAACTGCGAGCCGCTGGAGGTGATGCGCGACACCGCCGACATCTCGGTGCCGGCTGCGAGCATCCACACCGACGCCCGGATCAGAAGGAACCAGGAATGACCCGGAGCGTCACCCGGGTCCTGGTCACCGGAGCCGGGGGACCGGCCGGGATCGCCGTGATCCGCTCGCTGCTCAAGCGCGCCGATGTGGAGGTCCACGCCGCGGACATGGACGGCTGGGCGAGCGGGCTGTACCTGGTGCCCGAGTCGGCCCGCCGGATCGTCCCGCCGGGGAAGTCGCCGGAGTTCGTGGACGACGTGATCGCCCTGTGCGCTGCCGACGACGTGGACGTGCTGTTCTCGACGGTGGACGTCGAGCTGCCCGGGCTCGCCGCACGGCGGGACGAGCTGGCCGTGGTCGGTACGGCCCTGGCGGCGCCGAGCCACGAGACCCTCGTGACATGCCTCGACAAGTACCGGCTCGCGGAGGCCGTCGACGGCCACGCGCGAATCCCGGAGACCCGGCTGCTCGACCGGGAGGGCGTCGGCGCGGAGTGGGTCTTCCCGGTGATCGTCAAGCCGCGCAGCGGCGCGGGCTCGCGCGGCGTCCGGCTGATCGCCGATCGCGCGGCGCTGGAGGCGCTCGGGGAGGACCGCAGCATCATCATCCAGGAGAACCTCCCGGGCGAGGAGTTCTCGGTCGACGTGCTCGCCGGCCTCGACGGCGCTGTCATCGCCGCCGTGCCGCGCTCGCGGGAACGCGTCGACTCCGGCGTCTCGATCGCCGGCCGCACCGTGCGCCGGGCCGAGTTGTCGGACACCGCCGCGGACGTCGCGCGCGCGATCGGCCTGACCGGGGTCGCCAACGTGCAGCTCCGCTACAGCAGCGACGGAGTGCCCGCGCTGCTGGAGGTCAACCCGCGCTTCCCCGGCGCGATGCCGCTCACGATCGCCGCGGGCGTCGACATGCCGTCGCTGCTGCTCGACCTGGTGCTCGGACGCCCCGTGCCGTCCGCCGTCGACTTCGCCGAGCTCGCCAACGTGCGATTCCTGGAGGACGTCTTCCTCGACCCGCGCGACGTGCTCGTCTCCGAGAACGCAGCGCACACCGAAGGGCCCGAAGAGTGACAGCCCGCGGCGCGACCGGGCTCGGCATGCTTCTCGATGGCGACTACCACGTCCACTCCACGTTCTCCGACGACGCCCGCAGCACGCTGGCCGAGAACATCGCGGCCGCGCACCGCGCCGGGCTGCGCACGCTTCGGCTGACCGACCACGTGCGCGCCTCGACGGCCTGGGTGCCGGAGTTCGTGGCCGCGGTCGCGGCCGAGAAGGTGCCGGACGGACTCACCGTGCTCACCGGCGTGGAGGCCAAGCTCCTCGACGTGACCGGCGCCGTCGACACCCCCGCCGACCTGGTCGTCGGCCCCGGTGGCGTGGACGCCGTCGTCATCGGCGACCACCAGTTCCCCGGCCTCGACGGGCCGTGGTCGCCCGAGGCCACCCGGGAGCGGCTCGCAGCCGGCCTCCCGGCGGACGACGCCCTCGACCTGCTGATCGAGGCGAGCATCCGGGCGATGGAGGGCACGCCGTACGCGCAGCTCGCGCACTGGTTCTCCATCCTCCCGAAGGTCGGACTCGCCGAGGAGCAGCTCGGCGCATCCCGCCTGGCCGCCTGGGCCGCCGCGGCCGCCGCCACCGGTACGATCGTGGAGGTCAACGAGAAGTGGGCCTGTCCGGGCCCCGCCGCCGTCCGCGCGCTCCGGGCCGCCGGTGCGCGTATCGTTGCGTCCACCGACAGTCATGACGCCGAAGACGTGGGCCGCTACGACCGTGTGGCGGCCGTGCTCGGCGCCGTCGAACGGGAGGAGCAGGCATGAGCCCCGTCGACCTGACCCGCGTCCAGCGCGAAGAGCTGCAGCGCGAGCTCGACCGCAACCGGCGCTGGGAGCTGCGGCTGCCGATCTACGGCGGCGTCGCCCTCCTGATCGTCGCCGCGATCGCCGTGCTGAGGCTGGTGTTCTTCTCGTGACGGCCAAGCGGGTCGTGATCGCCGACGACGACGCCGACATCCGCGGGCTCATGGTCATCGCCGCCAACCGCGCCGGGGTGGAGATCGTGGCCGCCGTCGACAACGGCCAGTCCGCGCTCGACGCGGTGAACGCCGGCGGCATCGACCTCGCGGTGCTCGACATCTCGATGCCCGGGCTCAACGGTGTGGAGGTCGCCGAGGCCATCCGGGGCGGTGACCGGACCAAGAGCACGCTCATCCTCATGGTGTCGGCGTCCGTGCAGCTCCTCTCCGACCATGGCATCGTCGCCGACCGCTCGGACAGCTTCATCATCAAACCGTTCAGCCCCCGGGTGCTCTCCGAGCGCATCCGCTCGATGCTCGGACTGGGAGAACCCGCATGACGGTCGACCGCTGGCTCAGCCGCATCCCGCTCGAATCGCCCTCGGTCGTCGTGAAGCTGGTGCCGACGCTGGTCGGCTACATCATCGCACTCGGCCTGTCGCTCATCCCCGGGGTGGTCAGCGACCACATCCCGCTCTTCGTCGCGGGCTCGGTCGCGGTGATGATCGGCGCCTTCCTGCTCGCCGTGCTCGTGCCTTGGCCGCGCGTCGGGGTGCACTGGTCGGTCGTCGTCCCGCTGGTCGCGATGCTCTCGATCGGCCTGATGCGGATCGGCACCGGCGGCACCACCTCGTCCATCGGCGTCATCCTGCTGCTGCCGTTCGTCTGGATCGCGACCGAGGAGGGCCGGCGCAACATCGTCATCGCGGCGATCGGGATCTTCCTCGTGCTGATCGGGCCCATCCTGGTGGACGTCGGCTCGACGAGCCCGGCCGACCTCATCCGCGCCTTCTTCTCTCCGGTCATCTATCTGATCGTCGCCGCGGTGGTCAACGAGATCGCGCACCGCTCGCGCAGGCAGCTCGAGGCGACCCGCGCCGCCGCGGAGCAACGCGAGGAACTGCTCGAGCAGGCCGTGCGCACGCAGGACGAGCTGGTGCTCAACGAAGCCCGGCTGAAGACCGCGAACCGGCTCATCCAGAGCATCTGGAACGCTGTCACCGAGCAATCGGTCATCGGCACCGACCTGGACGGCGTGATCGACGTCTGGAACCCGGGCGCCGAGAAGATGCTCGGACTGACCGAGAAGCAGGTCGTCGGCGCGAACCGCAAGGTCATCGAGTTCCACCTCGAGAGCGAGCTGGAGGAGCGGCTGCGCGACATGGACGCCCGCTTCACCACCGTCTCGGGAATGGACGACTTCTCCGCCCTCGTCGACACCGTCCGCGCGGGCTACGCCGACGTGCGGGACTGGACCTATGTGCGCGCCGACGGCAAGCACGTGCCGGTGCAGGTCGCGGCGACACCGAGGCTGGACGAGAACGGCCACCGGGTCGGCTTCATCTTCGTCGCCACCGACATGACGCAGGCGCGGGAGTTCGCGCGCCTCAAGGACGAGTTCGTCGGCCTCATCTCGCACGAG
Organism: Leifsonia sp. L25; assembly: GCF_050632895.1. The sequence continues at coordinate 4,643 of NZ_JBODRZ010000002.1, forward strand.
CTGCGGACGCCGCTCAGCTCGATCCTCGGCTACCTGGAACTGATGCGGGACGACGACGAGTCGCCGCTGTCGGACGAGCAGCTCCAGTACCTGGGTGTCGCCGAACGGAACGCGCACCGCCTGCTGCGGCTGGTCGGCGACCTGCTGTTCACCGCACAGGTGGAGTCGGGCCGGTTCCCGATCGACATCACGGACGCGGAACTGCGCTCGGTCGTCGCCGCCTCCGTCGAGTCGGCGACCCCGGTCGCCGCGACCGCGGGGTCGAGCTGGTCTGCGATGTGCCCGACGAGCCGGTGGAGGTGCGCGGCGACACCGTGCGCCTCGGCCAGGCCGTCGACAACCTCGTCTCCAACGCACTGAAGTTCACGCCGTCCGGCGGCACCGTCACCGTCTCGTTGCGCCGCGAGGGGAGGAGGCGGTGGTGGCCGTGACGGACACCGGCATCGGCATCCCGGCGGTCGAGCTCAGCCAGCTCTCGCAGCGGTTCTTCCGCGCCTCCACCGCGACGCGCAACGCCGTCCCCGGGGTGGGCCTCGGCCTCACGATCACGAAGGCGATCGTCACCGCGCACGGCGGCCGGCTCGACATCGCGAGCGACGAGGGCGTGGGCACCTCGATCAGCCTCCGGCTCCCGATCGAGACCCCGCGTCCGGTCGTGGACGCGCTGCCCGGCGCGGAGGCCCGGCCGTGACCGGCGTCGGCGTCGCGGTCGTGCAGTTCACGCCGGGCGACGACCGGGTGCACAACCGGGACGTGGCGGCGGCGCTGATCGCGGTCGCGGCCGCGCGCGGGGCGAGACTCGTCGTGCTGCCGGAGTACTCCTCCTACTTCACCGACCCGCTGGGTCCGTCCTTCGCGCGCAACGCCGAGCCGCTCGACGGCGAGTTCGTGCAGTCGCTCCAGGCCGCGGCACGGGAGCACGAGGTGTTCGTGATCGCCGGGCTCGTCGAGCAGACCGGTGTGCGCGACAAGTTCGCCAACACGCTCGTCGCGGTCGGCCCGACCGGTGAGACGCTCGCCGTCTACCGCAAGCAGCACCTCTACGACGCGTTCGGGTCGACCGAGTCGGACTGGGTGGTCCCCGGCGACCTCGCCCTGCCCGAGGTGTTCGAGGTCGACGGCCTCCGGATCGGGATGCAGACCTGCTACGACCTGCGCTTCCCCGAGGTCACGCGGCGGCTGGCAGACGCGGGCGCCGAACTGGTCGCCGTTCCCGCCGAGTGGGTGCGTGGTCCGCTCAAGGAGCAGCACTGGTCGACGCTGCTGGCCGCACGCGCGATCGAGAACACCCTGTACGTCGCCGCGGCGGACCACGCGCCGCCGATCGGCGTCGGCTCCAGCGCCATCATCGACCCGATGGGCGTCGTGCTCGCGGGGCTGGGGAGACCTCGGGCGTCGCCGTCGCGGAGGCGTCGGCCGAGCGCGTCCAGGACGTCCGCCGGCGGAACCCGGCGCTCGCGTTGCGGCGCTACCGGGTGGAGCCGATCGACTGAGCGGGCGCGGGCCGGGTCAGGCGCCCAGAGTCGCCAGCCGCGCCGCGGCCTCCTCCAAAACCTCGACGCGCTTGCAGAAGGCGAACCGCACCAGCGACGCCGTCCGCTGCGCGTAATCGTCGCGGCAGAAGGCGGACAGTGGCACGGCGACCACCCCGGCGAGCTCAGGCAGGCGGCGGCAGAGCTCGACGGCGTCGGGATGGCCGAGCGGCGCGGCATCCGCGACGACGAAGTAGGTGCCGTCGCTGCGGTGCACGCCGAACCCGGCCGCCCGCAGCCCGGCCGACAGCACGTCGCGCTTGTGGGCGAGCGCGGCGGCGATCCCGGTGAAGAAGGCGTCCGGGAGCGCGAGGCCGGCGGCCATCGCCGGCTGGAACGGTGCGCCGTTGACGTAGGTGAGGAATTGCTTCACGGCCAGGATGGCCGTCACGAGCTCGGCGGGAGCGGTCAGCCAGCCGACTTTCCAGCCGGTCGTGTTGAACGTCTTGCCGCCCGAGGAGATGGTGACGGTCCGCTCCCATCCGCCGGGCAGCGTCGCGATCGGGATGTGCGGCGGCCCGAAGGCGAGGTGCTCGTAGACCTCGTCGGTGACGATGATAGCGTCGTGCCGGTGGGCGAGTTCGACGACCGTCGACAGGGTCTCCCGGTCGAGGACCGCTCCGGTGGGATTGTGCGGCGTGTTCACCAGGATGACCCTGGTGCGGTCGGTCACGGTGTCGCGCAGCCGGTCGAGGTCGGGCCGGAAGGCCGGAGGCTCCAGCGGGACGGTGCGGTGCACGCCGCCGGCGAGGGCGATCACGGCGCCGTACTCGTCGTAGAAGGGCTCGAAGGTGACGACCTCGTCGCCCGGCTCGAGCAGGGCGAGCAGCGTCGCGGCGATGCCCTCCGTCGCTCCAGCGGTGACCAGGACCTCGCGGTCGGGGTCGACGTCCACGCCGTAGAAGCGGCGCTGGTGACCGGCGACGGCGTGCCGCAGCTCCGGGATGCCGATTCCCGGCGGGTACTGGTTGGCGCCGGCCCGGATAGCGTCGACGGCCGCGTCGAGCACGATGGCGGGGCCGTCCTCGTCGGGGAAGCCCTGGCCGAGGTTGATCGCGCCCGTGCGCACCGCGAGGGCGCTCATCTCGGCGAAGATCGTCGGGCGGACGACGCCGTCCGCGCCCAGCAGACCCGCGCCGCGCGCGGCGGCCCTCCATGCGCCCGAAACCGTCATGGATCCAACCTAGGGCCTGGCTCCCACCGCATCCATTCGTTACGTTGGGAGGAGTCATCGGGAGGCGGAAGGTCGCCCACAGGATCCGCAAATAGAACGCTCAGGTTGGCATCCCAAGCTGTCTAGTGCTTGGAAGGAGCACCACACCATGACCGACTCCCCGATCACCCCGGAGCCCGCGAAGCCCCAGAACGACGCCGAAGCCGACGCGATCGTGGATGCCGGCGCGGCTCGCCCCGCCGAGACCCCCGCAGCGGCTCCGACCCCGGCCGCGGAGCAGTCCGCTGCTCCGGCCGCCCCGGCGGCTCCCGCTGCCCCGGCCGCCGCCCACGGCTGGACCGCTCCGGCCGCCGCTCAGCCTGCGGCGCAGCAGCCGACGACCGAGCAGCCGACGGCGCAGCAGCCGACGGCGCAGCAGCCGACGGCGCAGCAGCCGACGGCGCAGCAGCCGACCGCGCAGCAGCCGACCGCGCAGCAGGGCCCCATCCCGGTGAACCACACGCAGCCGACTCAGCCGCTCGCCCCCCAGCAGCCGTACGGTCAGCCGGCCGCAGCGCAGCAGCACCAGCCGCAGCCGCAGCCCGACTACGGCAACGGCGCGTTCGGCCAGCCGTCCGCCTACGCGCAGGCTCCCTACGCCGCTCAGCAGGGGCCGCAGCAGCCGGGCGCCCATCAGCAGGCCTACGCCACCGCCCCGGGCACCGCCGACAATGCTCCCCGCAAGCGCAACACCGGCCTCATCATCGCCACGCTCGCCATCGGCGCGCTCATCGGCGGCATCGCCGGCGCCGGCGCCGGCATCGGCCTGTACTCGGCCACCGGCAGCAACGCGACCATCAAGACGGTCTCCGGTCCGCAGAACATCACGGTCAACGACACGAACAACGCCACCACGGTGACCGCGGTCGCCGCCAAGGCCTCGCCGAGCGTCGTCACCATCTCCGTCACCGCCTCCAGCGAGGGCGGCACCGGCTCCGGCGTCGTGCTCAGCTCGGACGGCTACATCCTCACGAACACGCACGTCGTCACCCTCGACGGCGCCGCGTCCAACGTGAACATCAGCGTCACCGACAACAACGGCAAGATCTACACCGCCAAGATCGTCGGCACCGACCCGACCACCGACCTCGCGGTCATCAAGCTCGACGGCGCCAGCGGGATGACCCCGATGAACTGGGCCGACTCCAGCAAGCTGAACGTGGGCGACACCACGGTCGCGATCGGCGCCCCGCTCGGCCTTTCCGGCACCGTCACCGATGGCATCGTGAGCGCGCTGAACCGGTCGATCAGCATCGCCTCCTCGGCGGCGCCGAAGTCCACCGACGGCTCCAACGGCGGCGGCAGCGGCGACGGCAGCTCGCAGAACCCGTTCAACTTCGACTTCCCGAACCAGGGCGGCGGCTCGTCGCAGTCCGGCACCCAGGGGACCATCTCGCTCCCCGTCATCCAGACGGACGCGTCGATCAACCCGGGCAACTCCGGCGGCGCCCTCCTCAACAGCAAGGGCGAGCTGATCGGCATCAACGTCGCCATCGCGAGCGCCAGCGGCAGCAGCTCCTCCGGCACCCAGTCGGGCAGCATCGGCGTCGGCTTCTCGATCCCGTCGAACCTGGCGAAGCGGATCTCCGACGAGCTGATCAAGAACGGCTCGGCGACCCACGGCCTCCTCGGGGCCTCGGTCGGCGACGCGAGCGCCGACAGCAAGGCGACCACCGTCGGCGCGGCGATCAAGTCGGTCACCTCCGGCGGCGCGGCGGCGAGCGCGGGCCTGCAGGCCGGCGACATCGTGGTCAACTTCAACGGCCTGCCGATCACCGACGCGACGGATCTGACCGCTCAGGTGCGCGCGCTCGCGGCCGGCGCGAAAGCAGACGTCACCTACCTCCGCGACGGTCAGTCCAAGACCACTACGGTCACCCTGGGCTCGCTCCCGGCGAACTGATCCGCACCCTGACGGAAGGCCGTCCCGCATCGCGGGGCGGCCCTCTGTCGTCCCGCCGTCCCACGGGTCGCTCAGGTGCCGGCTGATAGGCTCGGCGAGGCCCGAACGACGAATGGATCAGATGCCGGACGACAACGTGAACACCCTTCCCGGTGTGTCCTACGTGATGCCCGTCCTCAACGAGGCGACCCACGTGCGGGCGGCGGTCGACAGCCTCCTGGCGCAGGACTACACGGGTCCGTTCGAGGTCACGATCGCCCTCGGCCCGAGCATCGACGGCACCACGGAGCTGGTCGCCGAGCTCGCCTCCGTCGACTCCCGCATCCGCGTCGTCGACAACGAGGCGGGCTCGACCCCGGCCGGCCTGAACCTGGCGATCCGGTCCTCGCAGTACCCCGTCGTCATCCGCGTCGACGCCCACAGCGTCCTGCCCCCGGAGTACGCCCGCATCGCGGTGGAGACCATCCTCGAGACCGGCGCCGACAACGTCGGCGGCCTCATGGACGCCCAGGGCACGACGGCGTTCGAGCGCGCGGTCGCCCGTGCCTACGGCAGCCGGATCGGGCTCGGCGGCACCAAGCTCCACGTGGGCGGTGCGGCCGGCCCCGCAGAGACGGTGTACCTCGGCGTGTTCCGCCGCGACCGGCTGATGGAGGTCGGCCTCTTCGACGAGGAGATCAAGCGCGGCCAGGACTGGGAGCTCAACCGGCGCATCCGGCAGGCGGGAGGGACCGTCTGGTTCACGCCGCGCCTGCACGTGGTCTACCGGCCGCGCCCCAACGTGTACCGGCTCGCCCGGCAGTTCTTCTCGACCGGCATCTGGCGCGGCGAGCTCGCCCGGCGCTTCCCGGCCTCCAACGGCGTCCGCTACTTCGCCCCGCCGGTGATGGTGCTGGGCGTCGCCCTCGGCGTGCTGCTCGGCCTCGGCGGCGTGCTGCAGGCCGTCCTCGGCGCGACCCCGTGGCTGCTCTGGGCGTTCGCCGTGCCGGCGGCCTACCTGGTCATCGTGGTGGCGTCCGCGTTCGTCTGGGGTCGCCGAGACGGTTTTTCGTCCTTCCTGTGGTTTCTCGTAGTCTTGCCGTGCATCCATTTCAGCTGGGGCATCGGGTTCATCCTCGGATACCTGTCGCTCACGCGGAACATCACAGCCCACACGGGAAGGTAGGCATGACAGCAGCGGGACCGGCGGCGCACGGAGCGCGGCCCACGTCGATCGCCGAACTCAGGGCGGTGGCGCAGCCTCCGGAGGTGCGCGGACGGCGCAACGCCGAGCACTGGACGGCGTCGCTGTACCTGCGCAACCTGTCGCCGTACCTCACCTGGTTCCTGCTCAAGACCTCCATCTCGGCCAACGGCGTCACCGGGCTGATGATCCTCACCGGCTGGGCGACGGCCGCGAGCCTGCTCATCCCGGGCATCGGCGGCGCGGCGCTCGCGCTCGTCCTCGGCCAGCTGCAGATGCTCGTGGACTGCTGCGACGGCGAGGTGGCGCGCTGGCGCGGGACGTCGTCACCGGCGGGGATGTTCCTCGACAATGTCGGCCACTACACGACGGAGACGCTGATCGCCATCGCGCTCGGCGTCCGTGCCGCCGGGTTCCCGTTCGAGGCGCCGCAGGACTTCCTCTGGACGAACCTCGGCACGCTGCTCGCCCTCATCATCGTGCTCAACAAGGCGCTGAACGACATGGTGCGCGTCGCGCGGGCCAGCGCCGGCCTGCCCAAGCTGGCCGACACCGAGGCCGCCTACGCGCCGACGCACGGGGTGGTCGCCCGCTTGCGCAAGGCCGCCAAGTTCGTCCCGTTCCACCGGATGTACCACTCGGTGGAGCTGACCATCCTGATCTTCGCCTTCTCCATCGTCGGGCTGTTCATCGGCTCGCCGCTCGCCGACCGAATCCTGCTCGCGATCCTGGTGCCGCTGGCGCTGCTGGCGGCCATCGGGCACTTCGTGGCGATCATGTCGTCCAAGCGGGTCCGTGGCTGACCCCACGGTCGGCGTCGTCGTGCTCACGCAGGGCACGCGACCGGACGACCTGCTGCGCGGGGTGCAGTCCGTCCTCGCCCAGGAGGGCGTCACCACCGACATCGTCGTCGTCGGCAACGGGTGGGACCCGGCGACGTCGGACCCGCCGCTGCCGCCCGGGGTCGCGACGCTGGCGCTGCCGGAGAACCTCGGCATCCCGGCCGGACGCAACCGGGGCGTTCCTCGGGTGGCGGGGGAGTACCTGCTGTTCCTGGACGACGACGCCGACATCCCGTCGCGCGGTTTCCTGCGCGACGCGGTCGGCCTGCTCCGGAGCGACCCCGGCATCGGGATGATCCAGCCGCGGCTGCGGGCGCGCGACGGCAAGCCGTCGCCGCGGCGCTGGATCCCGCGGATCCGCAAGGGCGACCCGGAGCAGTCGTCGGCCGTGTTCTCGGTGCTGGAGGCCGTGATCGTGCTCCCTCGCGAGGTGTTCGAGCGCGCGGGCGGCTGGGCCGACCCGTTCTTCTACGCCCACGAGGGCATCGAGCTCGCCTGGCGGGTCTGGGACCAGGACAAGCGCGTCTGGTACGCGGGCGACCTGGTCGCCGAGCATCCGGCCGTCTCGCCCACCCGTCACTCGTACTACTACCGGCTGAACGCCCGCAACCGCGTCTGGCTCGCCCGCCGCAACCTGCCCGCGGTGCTGGTGCCGCTCTACGTCGGCTCGTGGACGGGCATCCAGCTCCTGCGCTGGTTCCGGAAGCCGGCCGTCCTGCGCGCGTGGTTCGGCGGCTGGCGCGAGGGCTGGAGCGCCGACCCGGGCGAGCGCCGCCCCATCCGCTGGCGCACCGTGCTGCGGATGACCGCGGCCGGGCGTCCGCCGGTCGTCTAGCGCCCGGGGGGCGTCGTGCCCGGCGCCTCGACCGCGGCCGGGCCCCCGCCGGTCTCCAGCGCGGTCGTGTCCTCGCCCTTCGTGCCACGACGGAGCACGCTCGCCGGGAGGGCGCCGCGCAGCACGACGCCCGCCTGCACCACGCGGCGTCCGGTGCTCGCACCGAAGCGCCGGACGGCTCCCGGGCCTTCCGTGGGCGTGAGCGCCTCCGGGATGACGAGCGGCGCCGACCCGAAGGCCATTCGCGAGTTCGTCACCACCCGCCGGCCGAGGATGTGGTTGCCGGTCCCGCCGACGACCGCGCCGATTCCGAACGGGATCGCCCGGGCGACGATCGAGGCCCCGCCGCGCACCGCGAACTGCCGGATGAACGCGTTCCGCAGCCGGTCCACCAGCGGCCCGACGACCATCGAGGGCAACGTCGTCGTGACGAGCTCGCCCCAGTAGGCTGTGCGGGTCACCCCGGTGCCGGCCACCTGTCCCGCGAGCTGGCGCACCAGGTCGGAGCCCTCGTGGCCCAGCATCATGGTGAGGACGAGCGCGCGGGCACGCGCCGGATCCTCGACCGCGATGCCGTGCAGTTCGCTGAGGGACTGCGCGTACAGCGCGGTGGCCTCCAGGAAGGCGGCGGTCTCCAGCCCGGAGAGCGCCAGGGTCACGCCAGTGCCGATCGCTGGGATGACCGCCGTGGCGCCGACGGCCGCGCCGCCGGTGGTGACCGCCGCGAGATAGCGCCGCTCGAGGATGCCGGCGAGCTCGGCGGCCGTGGCCTCCGGGTGCCGTCGCCGCAGACCGCGCAGGTGCGCGAGGACGACCGGGCGCTGGATGCCGAGGAAGCGGTCGAGGGTGTTGTCGACGGCGCGCGGGGTGTCGCCGCCGCGGGGCGGACCGCCGGTCGGGGAGACGAAGGGCTGGGGTCGCTTGCTCATCTGTACCGAGTGTAGGCCTCCACGCCGATGCCACCAGGGCGGCGAGCGGATCGACGCCTCAGAGCCGTCTGGCGCGCTCCTGCAGGAACTCGTCGGCGCTCAGGACGTCGAACTCGGCGGGCAGGTCGCTCCTCGACAGCCCTTCCGTCAGGAGCGCGATGTCGGTGCCGAGGACGCTTGCGATCCGCAGCATGGTCACGAGGCTGGGATTGGCGATGCCGCGCTCGATCTTGCCGTAGTTGGTGACGTGCATCTGGGCGAGTTCGGCGATGCTCTCCTGGCTGAGACCGAGCGCGATCCGAGCGTGACGTACCTTCGCTCCGAAGTGGATGGCGGCAGGAGACGTCGACTGTTTCATGCTTCATGCCTATCCGGTTCGGGATTCCTGAACCAGAGCGCTCGCCACTGCGTCATTCGTGCCTGAGGCGAGGAATTCGGAAAATGCATGCCCACGGCCGCGGCCGGCCGGGGATGGAGGCCGGCCGGCCGCGCGGCTCAGAAGCTGATCTGCCAGAGGTATTCGCGGCCGTCGGGTGGGAACCACCGCACGACGAGCAGCGTGTCTCGCGCGGGGTCGTCGCTCCCGCTGAGGCTGGCGCGCACGGCCTCACCGGGCCGCACGGCGGATGGCGCGCTCACCCGCACGGACGAGCTGCCCGCGATGCTCACGGTGACGCCGCGCAGCTCTTCTGCGCTGGTGTTGACGAGACGGTAGTGAGGCGCGCCGCTGCGATCGACGGTCCACGGGACGCGATAGGCGAAGCGCCGGTCGGGGAGCGGGGCGAGTGGGGGTCGGAGGTTCCGGAGCGTTTTCATGGAAGCCACGCTAATTACGCCCTCCGACGCTGTCAGGCCGAAATCGGGCCTAGAAGCTGTTTCTGGGGAAAACTCGCGCGATCTTTTTTCTGTGGAGGACTTCCTGACCAGCGAAAACCTGCTCTGACCAGGGTTTTTCTACGACCCGTAATCCTGGTTGTAGAGGTCGAGCACCTCGTCGATCGGCCCGTCCAGCACGAGGCGGCCCTTGTCGAGGTAGAGCCCGCGGGCACAGAACCGCCGAAGGTCCTTCTCGTTGTGCGAGACGAAGAAGAGGGTGCGGCCGCTGGCGAGGAGCTCCTCGATCTTCGCGTAGCACTTCTCCCGGAAGCCCCGGTCGCCGACCGCGAGCACCTCGTCCACCAGCAGCACGGGCTCCTCGAGCTGCGCGATCACGGCGAACGCGATGCGGACCTTCATGCCACTGGAGAGGTGCTTGTAGGGAGTGTCAACGAAGTCGCCGATCTCGGCGAACGCGATGATCTCGTCGAACCGCGCGTCGATCTGCGGCTTGGTCATCCCGTGCAGGCCCGCCGTGAGGTAGACGTTGTCGCGCACGGTGAGGTCGTCCACGAAACCGCCGGTGATCTCGATGAGGGGCGCGACGCCCTCGGTGACCCGCACCGTCCCCTCGTCGGGCAGCAGCACGCCGGCGACGAGCTTCAGCAGGGTCGACTTGCCCTGCCCGTTGCGGCCGACCACACCGATCGCCTCACCGGGCGCGACGCGGAACGACACGTTCCGCAGCGGCCAGAAGTCGTCGGGACGGGCGCGGCGCTTGCGCCCGCCGAACAAGTCCTTGAACGAGCGCCGGGCACCGCGGTTGCGCTTGAACCGCACGCCCAGGCCGGTGACGTCGATGACGGCTGACACCTAGATCTCCTTCAGGACGTCGCGCTCGAAGCGCGTGAACACGAGCCAGCCGACCCCGAGCAGCACCAGCGACATCAGCGCGGCCACGATGACCAGGTACCAGTCGAGCTCCTCCGGGAAGAACGCCGCCCGGTAGAGGCTGAAGATGCCGGTCAGCGGGTTGAACGCCGACCAGAAGTGGAGGGAGAACAGCGTCTCGGTCTGCGCGCCCGGATGCGTCGCGACGTACGCGGCGCAGTGCTTGGCTGCGACGCCGGCGCCGCAGCCGCCCGGGAGGTCGCGCGCGCTGTAGATGATCGGCGACGCATAGAAGAGGAAGCGCAGCGCGAGCTTCACGGCGCGCTCCAGGTCACGGAAGAACACCACGAGCGGCGCGACGATCAGGCCGACGCCGATCGTGAGGACCACCTGGATGAGGATGGCGAGCGGGAACAGCAGGATGTCGACGTTCACCTTCGCACCGGTCGCGATCGCGAAGATCGCGAGCACCGGAAGCGACAGCAGGAACTCGATGCCCTTGGCGGCCACGATCCGGTTCACCCAGATCGTGCGCGGGATCATCGTCGAGCGGATGAGCTTCGCCTCGCGCAGGAACGCCCGCGTGCTGTCGGACACCGCGCCGTTGAACCACATCCAGGGCAGGAGCGCGGCGAGCAGGAAGACGATGTAGGGGTTCTCACCGACGCTGCGGTGGAAGATCACCGTGAAGACGAACCAGTAGATCGCGCTCATGACGAGCGGATCGAGGATCGACCACAGGTAGCCCAGCGCGCTGGTCGAGTAGCGCACGCGCAGGTCGCGCACCGTCAGCAGCCACAGCGAGTGGCGGTAACGGGCGGAGCGCGTCCGCTGCGCAGGGCGCAGATCGGCGGAGGTACTGGTCACGGGAACCTATCGTATTGATCGCTGGCTGCGTGTTCGCGTCACGCGGCCCTTCGACTATACGAAAAGATTCGCGCGCTCCAGGTCCTCCTGGAAGTCGACCTCGACGGCGTACAGGTCGGAGATGTCGACCGGCTCGACCAGCAGGCGGTCCTGCTCGATCGCGAGCTCGAGGCCGCGCTCGAAGTAGTCCTGGTCGGCGACGCGCTGGAGCTGGCGCAGCAGGGCGGCCTTGTCCTTGCCGGAGATGTAGTTGATGCCGACGGCTTCGCCCAGGCCGCCCTTGACGGTCTTGGACAGCTCGTGGATGTAGCCCTCGGGGCCGGTGGTGTACTTGACCTCCTCGTCGGCGACCGACGAGGTGTTGACGGTCACGAAGGTCTGGTCGCGGGACACCATCGCCGCGGCCCGGACGAGCACGGCCGGGTCGAACACGACATCGCCGTTCATCCAGAGGACGCCGCCGGGGCCGGAGGCCTGCAAGGCGCGCATCAGGCTCTTGGATGTGTTGGTCTGGTCGTACTGCTCGTTATAGACGAACTCGGCGTCCGGGAACGCCTCGATGATGTGCTCGAGCTTGTAGCCCACGACGATCGTCACGATGACGTCCTTGCCGAACGCGGCGTGGATGTTGTCGAACTGCTGCTGCATGATGGTGCGGCCGTCGCTCAGCTCCGTCAGCGGCTTCGGGAGGCTCCGGCCGAGCCGGCTTCCCATGCCCGCCGCGAGGATCACTACCTGGGTCGTCACAATCATCTCCTTGAATCCGCGCGAACCCCGTGGTGGGTGTGATTGCGGCGGAGTGTCGACGCCGCCACCCCCGGGATGTCACCGGGAGTTCATTCACGCTTTACGTGTTTCGACACGTCTTCATGCCTGCACCAGAATACCGGGGCCCCTCATCCGGGGGCAGGGGTTGACGGCGGTCGTTGCGTGGTCGTTATGTTCCTCACAGGAGTTTCCTAGGCAGTCTGAGAAGCCTGAGGCTCTGACTGCGAGGTCACCCGTCGGGGGGTACGCAAGCGGTTCTGTGTTGGTACGGTTGCGTGGTGAGTTTCGAGCGCGCGCGACCCGGCAGCAGCACCGATCCGGAGTCCGGCGCGCCCGAATCCTGGGGGGACGACGAGGGGGAACGGATGTCCGAGATCGCGCAGTCCGAGCCGGAGCAGGCGGTGCCCGCGGCGCGCCCCGCGGCCAAGCGCACACAGCCGAGGACGGCCGCCGCCGCGGCGGGGTCGAGCACACGCACGCCGACGCCGCGCAAGCGCGGGACCGCTGCGAAGGCGACCCAGAAGCCGCGCATCGCGAAGGCCGTCGTAGAGACGGCCCCGGCAGTCTCCGCCCCCGCCGAGCCTCCCGAGCCGGTGCGCCCGGCCCCGGTCGTGGACACGCGCCCGAGCGTCCTCACTGTGCACGGGCTCAGCAAGCGCTACGGCTCGATCGTCGCCGTCGACGGCGTGACGCTGGACGTGCGCGAAGGCTCCTTCTACGGGATCGTCGGGCCGAACGGGGCCGGCAAGACCACCACGCTGTCGATGATCACCGGGCTGCTGCGTCCCGACGAGGGCCGCGTCGTGGTGCACGGTGTGGACGCCTGGACCGAGCCGGTGCGCGCCAAGCACGTCGTCGGGGTCCTCCCCGACAAGCTGCGCCTGTTCGACCGCCTCACCGGCGCGCAGTTCCTGCACTACGCCGGCACGCTGCGCGGGCTCTCCGCCAAGACGGTCCACGCGCGCACCGCAGACCTCGCGAACGCGTTCGGGATCGCCGACGCCCTCGACCGGTTGGTCGCCGACTACTCCGCCGGCATGACCAAGAAGATCGCGCTCGCGGCCGCCATGATCCACTCGCCGCGCCTCCTGGTGCTCGACGAGCCCTTCGAGTCCGTCGACCCGGTCTCCGCCGCGAACGTCGTGGACATCCTGCAGCGCTACACCTCGGCGGGCGGCACGGTCGTGCTCTCCAGCCACGGCATGGACATGATCGAGCGGGTCTGCGACAGCGTCGCCATCATCGTCGGCGGCCAGGTGCTCGCGGCCGGGACCATCGACGAGGTGCGCGGAGAGCAGACCCTGGAGGAACGGTTCGTCGACCTGGCAGGCGGACGCAAGGCGGCGGAGGGCATGGAGTGGTTGCACAGCTTCTCGGACTGAGGCTCAGGCTCCTGGGCAACGCCTTCCGGCGCAGCCCGTGGCAGGTGTTCGGCCTCGTGCTGGCGCTGGCCTACGGCATCGTGACGGTCGTCATCGTGTTCGGCGCCCTCTCGGCGGCGCGCGTCGCCCCGGACGTCGCGGACGTGCACGGCGTGCTCGTCGTCATCGGCTCGATGGTGGTCGCCGGTTTCCTCCTGCTGCCGCTGCTCTTCGGCGTGGACGACGCGCTCGACCCGCGCAAGTTCGCGCTGTTCGGCATCCCGGACCGGGAGCTCGCCCGCGCCCTGGCCCTGGCCGCGCTGGTCGGCGTCCCCGCGCTCGTGCTGTTCGTCTGCTCGCTGGGCACGGTCATCACCTGGTCGCGCGACCCGGGCGCCGCCGTTCTCGCCGTGCTCTCGGCGGTGATCGTCGTGCCCACCTGCGTCCTCGCGTCGCGCATCTCGACGGCGATCGCGTCGCTCCTGGTCCCGCCGCGCCGGTCGAAGGAGGCGGGCGGCGTCGTCGCGATCCTGGCCCTCGTGCTCCTCGCCCCCGTGCTGGTCCTGCTGCTCACCGTCGACTGGGGCCGTGACGGCCTCGGCACGGTGAACGGCTTCGCCGGGTGGCTGCAGTGGACGCCGCTCGGCGCGGTCTGGAGCATGCCGGGTGCGGCCGCCGAGGGCGACGGGGAGCGGCGTTCGTGCAGTTCCTGATCGCGGTCGCGACCGTCGGTGTGCTCTGGCTGGTCTGGCGCACCCTGGTCTCGCTCGTGCTCGTCGCGCCGGAGCGGGAGACCCGCGCGCGCGACCATCACGGCCTCGGCTGGTTCGCCCGGCTGCCCGGCGGACCGACGGCGGCGATCGCGGCACGCTCGATGACGTACTGGGGGAGGGACGCGCGCTACTGGGTGGCCCTGGTGGTGGTCCCGGTCATCCCGGTGTTCGTGGTCGTGGCGCTCGCGCTCGGCGGCCTCCCGATCCACTTCGCCTCGCTGGTGCCTCTGCCGCTGGTCTGCCTGTTCCTGGGCTGGACCATCCACAACGACGTCGCCTACGACAGCACCGCGGTCTGGCTGCACCTGGTGTCGGGCACCCGCGGCATCGCGGATCGGCTCGGGAGGATGTTCCCGCCGCTGCTCATCGGCATCCCGGTCATCGTGGTGGGCTCGATCGTGACCGCAGCGGTGTTCGGCGACTGGGCGGTGCTGCCCGCGGTCGCCGCCTTGTCCGGGTCCATCCTGGTGATCGGCCTCGGCCTGTCCAGCATGTTCTCGGTGCTCTTCCCGTACCCGGCGACCAAGCCGGGCGACAGCGCGTTCACGCAGCCGCAGAACTCCGGCGCGTCGGCCGCTCTCGCCCAGGCGCTCAGCTTCTTCGCGATCGTCATCCTGGCGTCGCCCGCCATCGTCTTCCTCGCCCTCGGGCTGACGGTCAACCCGTTCTGGCTCGGCATCTCGCCCATCGCGTCCGTGCTGGTCGGCTTCGCCGCGCTCGGCGGCGGGCTGTGGGCGGGCGCGCGGGCGTTCGACAAGCGCGGGCCGGAGCTGATGGCGTTCGCCAACCGCAACGACTGAGCCGGCGCAACGACTGAGCCGGCGCAACGACTGAGCCGGCGCCACGACTGAGCCGGCGCCACGACTGAGCCGGCGCCACGACAGAGCCGGCGCCACGACTGGGCCCGCGGCGTCCCGATCTCAGGTCGTTAGACTGGGATGATGAACGACTCCAGCATTCTCGAACCCGGCGGGGAGCCGGGCGGCGGCGGTACGTCGACGCTCGAGCGCGAGCTCCTGGAGACTCCCCAGATCTCCGAGCCGGGCGACCACGAACGCTTCTCGCACTATGTGAAGAAGGAGCAGATCCTCGAGTCCGCCATGACGGGCAAGCCGGTCAAGGCACTGTGCGGCAAGATGTGGACCCCGGGACGCGACCCGGAGAAGTTCCCGGTGTGCCCCACCTGCCGGGAGATCTACGAGAAGCTGCGCGACGAGTGACGCTGGACGAGTAGGGCGCTCAGCCGAAGACCGTCGGCAGCACCGGGTCGCCCCGGCCCAGCCGGAACGCTTCGTCCGGCAGTTCCCGCATCGCGGCGGCGCGGTGCTCGCGCGCCCGCGTCGTGCCCTCCGGGCCGAGGTGCTCGCGGTGGAGCTCGCCGTCCGTGATCAGCGGGACGAGGAGGTCTCGGCCGGTGTCGTCGGGGACGTCGCCGGCCTCCACGATGTGGACGACCTCCGCGACCGCGCGCCCCGACGCGTCCAGCCGGCGGACCGGGTGCTTGCGGCCGCCGATGCTCGGCTTGCCGTCGGACTTCTTGGCCACGGGCACCCACGCTCCGTCGTCGTCGCGGTGGGCGACGAGCTTGTAGACCATCCCGGAGGCCGGGGACCCGGAGCCCGTGACGACCGAGGTCCCGACACCGTACGAGTCGACGGGCGACGACGACAGCGCCGCGATGGTGAACTCGTCCAGGTCGTTGGTCACCGTGATCCGCGTGCGGGTCGCGCCGAGCCGGTCGAGCTGCTCGCGCACCTGGCGCACGAGCTTGGGGAGGTCGCCCGAGTCCAGGCGGATGGCGCCCAGCTCCGGTCCGGCGACCCGCACGGCGGTCTCGATCGCCCGCGCCACGTCGAAGGTGTCGACCAGCAGGGTCGTACCGGACCCGAGCGCCGCGACCTGCGCGCGGAAGGCGTCCTCCTCGCTGTCGTGCAGCAGCGTGAACGCGTGCGCTGCCGTGCCCATCGTCGGGACGCCCCAGGTGCGGCCGGCCTCCAGGTTGGAGGTCGCACCGAAGCCTGCGATGTACGCGGCCCGCGCCGCCGCGACGGCGCTGCGCTCGTTGGCGCGCCGTGAGCCCATCTCGGCGAGCGGCCGGCCGGCTGCAGCGGTCACCATCCGCGCCGCGGCGGACGCGACGGCGGAGTCGTAGTTGAAGACGCTGAGGATGAGCGTCTCGAGGAGGACCCCCTCTGCGAACGGCGCGTCCACGATGAGGAACGGCGAGCCGGGGAAGTAGACCTCGCCCTCCCGGTATCCCCGGATGGTCCCGGAGAACCGGAAGTCGGCGAGCCAGTCGAGCGTCTCCTGGCGGACGACGCCGTTGTCGCGCAGGTACTCGAGCTCGGCGTCCCCGAAGCGGAAGCGCTCGATCAGCTCGAGCAGCCGCCCGGTGCCGGCGATGACGCCGTAGCGGCGGCCGGCGGGCAGATGCCGGGTGAACGCCTCGAACACGCTCTCCCGGTCGTGCGTGCCCCGGAGCAGCGCGGCATCGAGCATCGTGAGCTCGTAGCGGTCGGTCAGGAGCGCGGAGGACTCGGTCACTGCTCCACCTTAGCCACGGCGCGGACGGGTAGGCTGGACTGCTGTGACGGATGCGCCGATCGGGATCTTCGACTCGGGGGTCGGCGGGCTCACCGTCGCCCGGGCCATCCGCGACCAGCTCCCGAACGAATCGCTGCTCTACGTCGGCGACACCGCGCACTCGCCGTACGGTCCGAAGTCGATCGCGGACGTGCGCCGCTACTCCCTGGAGGTCCTCGACTTCCTGGTCGACCAGGGCGTCAAGCTGATCGTGATCGCGTGCAACACCGCCTCGTCGGCGATGCTGCGCGACGCCCGCGAACGCTATTCGGTGCCGGTGATCGAGGTCATCCAGCCGGCGGTGCGCCGTGCGGTGTCCGCGACCCGGACGGGCAGGGTCGGCGTCATCGGCACGGCCGGCACGATCTCCTCCCGCGCCTACGAGGACGCCTTCGCCGCAGCGCCGTCGCTGCAGCTCTTCACGCAGGCCTGCCCGCGGTTCGTGGAGTTCGTGGAGGCCGGGATCACCAGCGGCGAGGAGGTGCTGCGGGTCACCGCCGAGTACCTCCAGCCGCTGCGCGAGGCCGACGTGGACACGCTGGTGCTCGGCTGCACGCACTATCCGTTCCTGAAGGGCGCCATCTCGTACGTCATGGGCGAGGGCGTCTCGCTCGTCTCCAGCGACACCGAGACCGCCAAGGACGTCTACCGCACGCTCGTGAGCGGCGGCCTGGAGCGCACGGAGACCACGCCGCCCAGCATCCGCTACGAGGCGACGGGCCTCGACGCCGACTACTTCCTGCGCCTCGCGCACCGGTTCATCGGGCCGGAGATCTTCCGCGTCGACCTGGTGCAGACCGGCGTGATCGACCTCCCGCTCTGACCCCGCACCACACCATTCCGACCGAGGAGAGAACTGTGACCGACATCACCCGCGCGGACGGCCGCACCCCCGACGGGCTCCGGCCCGTCACCATCGAGCGCGGCTGGAGCCGCCAGGCCGAGGGCTCGGCGCTGGTCTCGTTCGGCAACACGCGCGTGCTCTGCACGGCCTCCTTCACGAACGGCGTGCCGCGCTGGATGACGGGCAAGGGCAAGGGCTGGGTCACCGCCGAGTACGCCATGCTGCCGCGCTCCACGAACGAGCGCATGGACCGGGAGTCGGTCAAGGGCCGGATCGGCGGCCGCACCCACGAGATCAGCCGGCTGATCGGCCGCAGCCTCCGCGCGGTGGTGGACATGAAGGCGCTGGGCGAGAACACGATCGTGATCGACTGCGACGTGCTGCAGGCCGACGGGGGCACCCGCACCGCCGCGATCACCGGCGCCTATGTGGCCCTCGCCGACGCGCTGGAGTGGGGCCGCGAGCACCGCTTCATCGGCCAGAAGGCCGCCCCGCTGATCGACTCGGTCTCCGCGGTGTCCGTGGGCATCATCGACGGGACGCCGATGCTCGACCTGGCCTATGTCGAGGACGTCCGCGCCGAGACCGACATGAACGTCGTCGTCACCGGCCGCGGCCTGTTCGTGGAGGTGCAGGGCACCGCGGAGGGCGCGCCCTTCGACCGCGCCGAGCTGAACTCCCTCCTCGACCTGGCGCTCGGCGGCACGACAGAGCTGGCCGCTGTGCAGCGCGCGGCGCTGGAGTCGTCGGCGCTCGGCATCGAGGGCTGATGGTCCGCGTCGTCCTCGCCACGCACAACCCGCACAAGGCGCGCGAGTTCCAGCAGATCCTCGGGGACGCCGTGCCGGGCCTCGAGATCGTCGGCTACGACGGTCCGGAGCCGGTGGAGGACGGCGTGACGTTCGAGGCGAACGCACTGATCAAGGCGCGGTCCGCGGCCGCGCACACCGGACTGCCCGCGCTGGCGGACGACTCCGGCATCTGCGTGGACGCGATGGGCGGCGCTCCGGGGATCTTCTCCGCGCGCTGGGCAGGGCGGCACGGCGACGCGCAGGCCAACCTCCGGCTGCTGCTCGACCAGCTCGCCGACCTCCCGGACGGCACGCGCGCGGCGCACTTCACCGCGACGCTGGCACTGGTGTCGCCGAACGGGCGGGAGACCGTGGTCGAGGGATCTGGCCGGGGAGCATCGCGCACGAGGCGCGCGGCGAGCACGGCCACGGCTACGACCCGATCTTCGTGCCGGAGGGACACGACGCCACGGCGGCGGAGCTCGGTCCCGAGGTCAAGAACGCCGAGAGCCACCGCTCGCGGGCCTTCGCCGCCATCGTCCCCGCCCTGCGGGAGCTGGTCGCGGCTGCCCGCTGAGTGGCGTGCTGGGCTGCGGCGCACTGAGAATGAGAACGGCACTCATTCCTATCTAGCCGCCGTGCTGGCACGCCGCGACGACTTCGACCTACCGTAGAAGAACCATGAGTCATGACCACGGCCACTCCGCCAACCGCAACCGGCTCCTGATCGCCATCGGGATCGTCGCCGCGGTGCTCGTCGTCCAGGTCGTCGGCGCGTGGCTGAGCGGATCGCTGGCGCTGCTCGCCGACGCCGGCCACATGCTGAGCGATCTGACCGGCCTGGTCGTCGCGCTCATGGCCACCATCGTGGCGGCGCGTCCGGCGACCGACCGGCAGACGTTCGGCTACCGCCGGGCCGAGGTCTTCGGCGCGCTCATCAACGGGCTGATCCTCGTCGTGGTCGCGGTGTTCGTGACCATCGGCGCGATCGGGCGGCTCGTGTCGGGGGAGTCGCACGTCCAGTCCGGCCCCATGCTCGTGGTCGCCGTCATCGGCCTGGTCGCGAACCTCGGCGCCCTCCTGCTGCTGCGTCCCGCCGCGGATCACTCGATCAACATGCGCGGCGCCTATCTGGAGGTGTTCGGCGATCTGATCGGTTCGCTGACGGTCATCGTCGCGGCGCTCGTGATCATGTTCACCGGTTTCGCCCCGGCCGACGCCATCGCGTCGCTGCTGATCGCCGCGTTCATCGTCCCGCGCGCGGTGCTGCTGCTGCGCGACGTGGTCCGCGTGCTCAGCGAGGCGGCGCCCGCGGACACGGACGTGGCGGAGATCCGCGACCACATCCTCGGGACCCCGGGCGTCGTCGCGGTGCACGACGTGCACGTCTGGGCGATCACCTCGGGCGCGCCGGTGTTCACCGCGCACGTCGTGGTCGACGCGGGGGTGTTCCGCTCCGGCGCAACGGGGGAGCTGCTGGACGAGCTCTCCGGCTGCCTGGCGAAGCATTTCGACGTCGAGCACTCGACGTTCCAGCTCGAGCCGGCCGAGCACGCCGCGCACGAGGACGAGTTCCACCGCTGAGCGGCGGCCCCTCGGCGTCAGACGTCGGGGGTGGGGTGCGGGTCGGGGAGGTCGGCTTCGGTGGGAGCCGCGGTCTCGGCCTCCTGGCGCTTCTTCTTCGCCTTTCGCAGCGACTGGACGTAGTGGAAGAGCGTCGGGATGAGCGTGATCACCACCGCACCGATGAGGATCATGTCGATGTAGTGGGTGACGAAGTTCGCGATCGGCGGGATGTAGCCGATGAGGAAGCCGAACAGCGTCAGCCCGGCGCCCCAGAGCAGCGCGCCGATCGCGTTGAAGAGCGAGTACTTCTTGTAGTTCATGTGCCCGACGCCCGCGGCGACCGGGGCGAACGTGCGCACGATCGGAACGAACCGGGCCAGGATGACAGCGAGCGCGCCGAACCGGTCGAAGAACGCATTGGTGCGCCGCACGTTCTCCATGCTGAACAGGCCGGTCTCCTTGCGTTCGAACACGCGCGGACCGGCCTTGTGCCCGATCAGATAGCCGGCCTCGCCGCCGAGGAACGCCGCGAACGCGATCGCCAGGCAGACCCACCAGATGTCGACGCCGAAGACGCGCGAGGTGTGGGTGAGCAGGCCGGAGATCACCAGCAGGGTGTCACCGGGCAGCAGGAAGCCGACCAGGAGCCCTGTCTCCGCGAACACGATGCCGCACACCACGAGCAGCGCCCACGGCCCGGCCGCGGCGATGATCGTGGTGGGGTCGAGCCAGGGGATGAGGCCGGCGTGATGGATCACGTGTCTCCAGGATTCGGGTGCGAGAGTTCGCGGGGCGGATTCAGCCCTGAGTTTAGTGGGCGGAACCTCCACGAACCGTGCGAACCCGGGGACTCCCGGCGAACATCACGCTGTGGACTTGCTGAATGCGGTCGGTGTTCATCCCCTGGACGGACGATGAGGTGCGGGAGAAGGGACTCGAACCCTCACGCCGTGAAGCACAGGAACCTAAATCCTGCGTGTCTGCCAGTTTCACCACTCCCGCGGTCGCGCTGGGCGCGGCTACGACAATAGCTCATCCACGCGCGGCGCGACCTCGCGGCCGAGCAGGTCGATGGCGCGCATGATGTGCTCGTGGCCGAGGGTGCCGTTGCTGACCTTGACGTCGAATCGGGTGAGGCCGAGGCCGCGCGCGGCGTAGGCGATCTTCTGTGCGACCGTCTCCGGCGAGCCGACGACGAGGGCGCCGTCCTCGGCCGCCTCGTGCTCGAAGCGCGCGCGGGTCGCGGGCGGCCAGCCGCGCTCGCGGCCGATCCGGTTGGTCATGGCCTCCCAGTGCGGCCAGAGCAGGTCCTTGGCCTCCCGGTCGGTCTCGGCGACGAAGCCGGGGGAGTGCACGCCGATCGGGAGGTCGGTGTCGTGGCCGAACTGCTCGAGCGCGTTGCGGTAGAGCTGGGTCAGCGGCTGGAAGCGCATCGGGCCGCCGCCAATGATCGCGACCATGAGCGGGAGGCCGTAGCGCGCCGCCCGCACCACCGACTCCGGGCTGCCGCCCACGCCGATCCAGGTCTTCAGGAGGCCGTGCTCGACCGGTGGATAGACGGACTGCCCGGTGAGCGACGGCCGCAGCGTGCCGTTCCAGGTCACCGGCTCCTGCTGCCGGATGGCGGCGAACAGGTCGAGCTTCTCGTCGAAGAGCTCCTCGTACTGGCCGAGGTCGAAGCCGAACAGCGGGAACGACTCGATGAACGAGCCGCGGCCGAGGATGACCTCCGCGCGGCCGTTCGAGACGCCGTCGAGCGTCGCGAACCGCTGGAACACCCGCACCGGGTCGTCCGAGCTCAGCACCGTGACCGCGGAGCCGAGGTGGATGCGCTCGGTCTGGCCCGCGATCGCCGCGAGCACGACCTCCGGAGCCGCGACGGAGAAGTCCTTGCGGTGGTGCTCGCCGATGCCGATGAAGTGGAGGCCGGCCTGATCGGCCTGCACGCCCTCCGCGACGACATTGCGCAGCACCTGCGCGTGCGGCAGCGGATTGCCGTCGGCGTCGAGCGTGACGTCGCCGAACGTGTCGATCCCGAGTTCCAGCCGTGCGGCCATGTCCGTTCTCCTATTCGATGCGTATGCATACGAGTCGAACGGTACGGGAGCCGGGGCTATTCCGTCAGCCCCTCCGCGCCCCCTTTTGCCGGCCGCGGCCGGCGCGGGATGTAGCGCGGGATGAACCGGGCCAGCAGCCCGGCGCCGACCAGCCCCAGCACCCCCATCACCCCGCTCGCGAACGCGATCGACACCAGCCCGGTCAGCAGCGACACCACCAGTGGTGCGGCGGCCTGGCCGGCGTCGCCCGTGAACCGCCACGCGCCGAGGAACGCCGCGGGGCTCTCCTTCGGCGCCAGGTCGGCCCCGAGCGTCATGATGATGCCCGATCCGATGCCGTTCGCGAAGGCGAGGAACAGCGAGACGCCGATGTACCAGGCCACAGCGCCCGGGAG
The DNA here is from genome assembly GCF_050632895.1 of Leifsonia sp. L25. The sequence goes on from NZ_JBODRZ010000002.1 coordinate 26,792, forward strand.
GTCGTGACTGAACGACAGCACGAGGAAGCCGGCGCCCAGGCCCAGCATGGACGGCACGACGCTCCACATCCGGCCGAACCGGTCCATGAGCTGACCGCTGGCGTAGAAGAGCGCGAAGTCGACGGCGCCGGCGAGCCCGATGATGAGCGCGGTGTTCGCCTCGCTCAGCCCGATCGAGACGGCCCAGAGCGGCAGCAGGACGGTCCGCGCCGACCGGACGGCGGCGACGAGGGAGATGCCGGTGCCCATCCGCGCGAGGACGCCGCGGAACGCCCAGATCGTCGCGAACAGCCCACGGGTTCGCTCGTCCGCGTCCTCCTCGCCTTCGGTCAACTGCTCGCCGCCGTGCCCGGGGGCGGTCGGGGCGGGGCCGAACATCCGCTCGGGATCCGGCAGCACCAGCAGGACGGTCACGGAGCCGAGGCAGCTCACGATGAAGATCCAGAACACCGACTGCGTCGAGCCGATCGCCGCGATCACGGCGGACGCGATCAGCGGTCCGACGAACCAGCCGGCGCGGAAGATGCCCCCGAGCGTGGAGAGCGCGCGAGCCCGGTAGCGCACCGGCACGTAGGTGGTCATGAACGCGTGCCGGGCGAGGGCGAAGACAGCGGTCGCGAGCCCGACCACGAAGATGCCGACCATGAGCACCCAGTAGTTCGGTGCGAGCAGGCACACGATTACGCCCGCCACCGCGACGGCCGCGGCGCCGATCATGGCGGTCCGCTCACCGATCCGCGAGACCACCCACCCGCTCGGGATGTCGCCCGCCAGCTCGCCGAGCATCAGCATCGACGCGATGAAGCCGGCCATCGCCAGCGTCGCGCCGAGGTTGCCGGCGGCGATGGGGATGATCGGGATGATCGCCCCCTCGCCGATCGAGAAGAGCAGTGTCGGCAGGAAGGCGGCGAGGGCGACGGAGCGGAAGGAGAACGGGCGCTCGTCGGAAGTCATTTGCTTAACACAGTACAACTGTCGGGTGCAGTCGCAGCGGCCCTCGGCATCGGCGCTGGGCGGGAGGATAGCCTGTTCAGCATGGACTCCGAGAGGCTGACGCATCAGGAAACCGAGTGGGGTCGGGCCGTCGATCCGACCACCCAGGAAGAACTTCCCGTGCCTTCCTACTCAACGGTCGAGGCAACGATCGCCCGGAGCGCGAAAAGACGCGCTGGAGAACTGCGCACGATCAGATTCTTTCCCGATCATTGCCACGACTGGCCGTTGTGGGACACGTGCGCTGGGTATACCGCGACGCCTGACGAGTACGGGCTGAGCGAAGAACTCGTGAGTGCTTTGCGTCGCTGGTACGACGAGTGGGAAGCCGCCGTGGGGCCGGGCGAAGGATGGCGCGACCCGGAAGACCAGCAGGCCTGGAGCGAGCGAGGAGACGAACTCGCGGCCTGGCTGACCCGAGAAGTTTGGGACACGGCCGTAGTCGTCGCTGAACATCGGGCCGGTTGACAGGTTCATCAAAGGAAGGGGTCGGCGCATTGCGAGCGATGACGCCGACCCTTTGCCGTCAGCAGACTTTCCGCGTTGACGGGAAGGACGTGATCAGCCTGTCGCTATCCGATGCCCAGGCGGTCTCAACCCCAAAGTCGTAGATGATCGCTTTCTGAGCGCTGTCCCAGAGTCCGAAGGTGGTCTTGGTACACCATTTGTTCGACACCGACTTCTTGGTCAGCCCGTAGCCGGGGTCGGCCACGACACCGGCGGTGACTCCGGACATCAAATCGTCCCACGACTCGACACCATACTGAGCCGACTGCCATCCCCGCGCCCGCGCCGTGTTGAGAACGTCCTGCCACTGGGATTCGTGTTCGGCTCGGATGTGCTTGTACCCGTACGTAGAGTCTCCGCACTTCAGGTTTACCGCGTTCAGGTGTCGCATGTGTGGGAGTTCACAGAAATAATAAATCTATATTACTGAAAGCTCGGTCTCATCGACAGACCCTACGAGCGCACGCTGGCGACACCGGCCCACAATCCCGCCCGGAACGCCAGCCGGTAGGCTGGGGGACGCCATGATCGAACTTGACCTCTCCCCGCAGATCGCGGAGCTCCGCTCGACCCTCTCCGACATCGTCGCCGTCGTCAACGTCGAGAAGCTCCGCGCCGACATCGCCGACCTCAGCGAGAAGGCGGGGGCGCCCGACCTCTGGGATGACACGACGAACGCGCAGAAGGTCACCAGTGCGCTCAGCCACCGGCAGGCCGAGCTCGGCCGCATCACCTCCGTGGAGCGGCGCCTCGACGACCTCGAGGTGCTCGTCGAGCTCGCCAACGAGGGCGACGACGAGGAGTCCGCCGCCGAGGCCCGCGCCGAGCTGGAGTCCCTCCAGAAGACGCTGGGCGACCTCGAGGTGCAGACGCTGCTGAGCGGCGAGTACGACGAGCGCTCGGCGATCGTCACCATCCGCTCCGGCGCCGGCGGCGACGACGCCACCGACTTCGCCGAGATGCTCATGCGTATGTACCTGCGCTGGGCGGAGCAGCACAAGTACCCGGTGAAGGTCATGGACACCTCCTACGCCGAGGGCGCCGGAATCAAGTCGGCCACCTTCGAGGTCGAGGCGCCGTACGCGTTCGGCACGCTCTCGGTCGAGGCCGGCACGCACCGGCTCGCCCGGATCAGCCCGTTCGGGTCGGCGGACAAGCGCCAGACGTCCTTCGCCGCGGTGGAGGTCATCCCCCTGATGGAGGAGGCCACGGCGGTCGAAGTCCCCGAGGGCGACATCCGCGTCGACGTGTTCCGCTCCTCAGGCCCCGGCGGCCAGTCGGTCAACACGACCGACTCCGCGGTGCGCATCACGCACCTCCCGACGGGCATCGTCGTCTCGATGCAGAACGAGAAGTCGCAGATCCAGAACCGCGCCGCCGCCATGCGCGTCCTCCAGACCCGCCTGCTCCTGCTGCAGAAGGAGGAGGAGGCCGCCAAGAAGAAGGAGCTCGCCGGCACCATCACCGCGAGCTGGGGCGACCAGATGCGCTCCTACTTCCTCTACGGCCAGCAACTCGTCAAGGATCTGCGCACGGGCTACGAGTCCGGCAACCCGGCATCGGTGTTCGACGGCGACCTGGACGGCTTCATCGCGGCGGGCATCCGCTGGCGCGCCGGCTCCAAGAACGAGGACTAGCCCGGGACACAGGCCTCCCGTCGCGCGCGCCCAGCGCGTGTGCCGGGGACTGTCAGGCTTGCGGCTCGCGGGCATGTCGCTACTGTGGATCGCGGAAGAGTTGCTTAGTCTCTAACAGTCATGATCCGGTTCGAACACGTATCCAAGCAGTACGCGGGAACAGCGCGCCCTGCGCTCAACGGCATCAACCTCGAGGTGCTCCGCGGCGAGTTCGTCTTCCTCGTCGGCGCGTCCGGCTCGGGCAAGTCGAGCTGCCTCCGACTGATCCTCAAGGAGGAGCGGCCGAGCAAGGGCGCCATCCATGTGCTGGGCCAGGACCTCGGCACGATCTCGTCGCGCAAGGTCCCGTACTTCCGCCGCAACATCGGCGTGGTGTTCCAGGACTTCCGCCTCCTGCCGAACAAGACCGTCTTCCAGAACGTCGCCTTCACCCTCCAGGTGATCGGCAAATCGCGCGGCTTCATCCAGGAGGCCGTGCCCGACGTGCTCGCGATGGTCGGACTCGACGGCAAGGCGCAGCGCCTCCCGCACGAGCTCTCCGGCGGTGAGCAGCAGCGCGTCGCGATCGCGCGCGCCGTCGTCAACAAGCCGCAGATCCTCCTCGCCGACGAGCCGACCGGCAACCTCGACCCCGCCACCAGCGCCGGGATCATGTCGGTGCTCGCCCAGATCAACGCCGGCGGCACCACGGTGCTGATGGCCACACACGAGGCCGCGATCGTCGACCAGATGAAGCAGCGCGTGATCGAGCTGGTCGGCGGACAGATCGTCCGCGACGAGCAGCACGGCGGATACGGTGTGACCTCCGCCATTCCGCTGCCGCGGCCGACCGCGGAGGGGTTGGTGACCTCTGCGGTGCCGACCACTGCTCCCGCGCCGGTGTCGGCCGCCGCTGCCGCGCCGGCACCCTCCGAGCCGATGACGCGTCCGCACGCGCCGGTCGCCAACCCCACGGGACCTGTCCCGGTGGGAGGAACCGGGCCGGTGCAGCAGCCTCCGACGTACCAGCCCCCGGCCTACCAGCAGCCCCCGGCGTATCAGCCGCCCGCCCCCGCGCAGGAGGCTCCCGCGCCGGCCCCGGCCGTTCCGGCGCCCGTCCCGGTCTCCGTGCCCGCCTCCGCGGGCGAGGACCTCCCGGACCACCTGAACTTCACCGCCAACCTCGACCTGAGCGGACTGCGCGACGCGTCCGACCGCGACGGCGAACAGAATGTGGGGCCCACGAAATGAGATTCGGGCTCATCTGGTCCGAGGTCGGCAACGGCCTGCGCCGCAACCTCTCGATGGTCGTCTCCGTCGTGCTCGTCACCTTCATCTCGTTGACCTTCGTCGGCACGGCCGCGCTGCTCCAGTTGCAGATCGCGCAGATGAAGACGTACTGGTACGACCGCGCCCAGGTCGCCGTGTACATGTGCACCGAGACCGACAACTGCCCGGGCGGCGCTGCGACCCCGCAGACCGTGGAGGCCGTCAAGAAACAGCTCCAGTCTCCGGAGATCGCCCCCTACATCCAGAAGTTCTACTTCCAGGACCAGAAGCAGGGCTACGAGCAGTTCAAGCAGCAGTTCAAGGGCAACCAGATCGCGAACTACGTCACGCCGGACATGATCCCGCAGACGTTCTGGGTGAACCTCAAGGACCCGAACCGCTCCGACGTGCTGACCGAGACGCTGTCCAGTTCGCCGGGCGTGCAGAGCGTCGTGGACCAGCGCAGCTACCTCGACCAGATCTTCAACATCCTCAACGCGGCGAGCCTGACAGCGATCGGCATCGCCATCCTGATGCTGGTGGCCGCGGTGCTGCTGATCGCGACAACGATCCGGCTGTCGGCGTTCTCCCGCCGAAGGGAGATCGGGATCATGCGGCTGGTCGGCGCGTCCAACCGCTTCATCCAGACCCCGTTCATCATCGAGGGCGTGATCGCCGCGCTGATCGGCTCGATCCTGAGTTGTGTGGTGATCTGGCTGCTGGTGCAGTACTTCGTGCGCGGCTTCCTCGGCCCGAAGATCCCGTCGATCAACTTCGTCGGGATGGATCAGGGCTGGCTGGTGATCCCGCTGCTGATCGTGGTCGGCGTGGTGCTGGCGGCGGCCTCCGCGAATTTCGCGATCAAGCGGTACCTGCGCGTCTGAGCGCGGTGCGGGGTTGACCCGATAGACTGGTCTGCTGCCCGGCGTTGTGCCGGGCAGCACCATCTTCGACGTCAGGAGACGCTGTGCCCAGGGAACGTGGCCAGAAGGTCGTGGCCACCAATCGCCGAGCGCGCCACGACTACACCATCGAGGACACCTACGAGGCGGGCCTCGTGCTCACCGGCACCGAGGTGAAGTCGCTGCGCGAGGGGCGGGCGTCGCTGGTCGACGGCTACGCGTTCGTCGACGGGGAGAAGCCTGGCTCGACGCCGTGCACATCCCCGAGTACCTGGACGGCACCTGGAACAACCATGCCCCGCGCCGTAAGCGCAAGCTCCTGCTGCACAAGGCGCAGATCGTCAAGATCGAGAACAAGGTCAAGCAGGGCGGCTACACGATCGTCCCGCTGCAGATCTACTTCAGCGACGGGCGCGCGAAGGTCGAGATCGCGGTCGCCAAGGGCAAGCGCGAGTACGACAAGCGCCAGGCCCTGCGCGAGCGCCAGGACAACCGCGAAGCCGAACGGGCGATGTCCAGCAGGCGTCATCTCGGCGAGTGACCGGCTCCGCTCGGCCCGCTGTCGGCGCCGGGTGGCAGGATGAGGGCATGAGCATCGACGACGAGGCGATGAGCGCCTACGCGACGGGCCGTGGAGCGACCGGCCGTGGAGCGACCGGCCGTGGAGCGACGGGCGTCGTCGCCGAGCGCATCCCGGTGAACGGCACCTACAACTTCCGCGACGCGGGCGGGTACCCGGTCCCGGAGGGCGCGGTGCGCCGCGGCAAGCTGTTCCGCTCGGACGGGCTCGCGCGGCTCGGCGACGAGGGGCGGCAGGCGCTGCGGGACCTCGACGTGCGCGTCGTGATCGACCTGCGCGACCACTTCGAAGTCTCCGTGATGCCCGACGACATCGCCGGGCTCGGCCTCCAGCACCTCCACCTCCCGGTGTTCGAGGGCTCCGGTGCGTCGCAGTCCACCATCGGCATCACGCTGGTGGGGCTGTACGAGAAGATCCTGCTGCAGCACGGCGACGTCGTCGTGACCGCGCTGCGGGAGATCGCGGACACCGGCGCGGAGGCCGTCGTCGTGCACTGCACGGCCGGCAAGGACCGCACCGGCATTGTGGTCGCACTCGCGCTGCTCGCCGTCGGCGTCGAGCGCGAGCTCGTCCTCGCGGACTACGCGGCGACGCAGGCCAACCTCCGCGGCCCCTGGCTGGACGGGATGATCGAGCTGGTGCGCAGCCACGGGGTGGAGGTCACGCCCGACCTCCGCATCATCCTCGGCGGCAGCCCGCCCGAGGCGCTCGAGGAGGCGCTCGACCTGGTGGAGCGCCGGTTCGGGAGCGTCCGGGAGTACCTGATTCGCACCGGGCTCGACGAGCTGGAGCTGGCGAAGCTGCGCTCGGTGCTGGTGGAGCCGGCGTGAGTTCACATCGAAGGCATAACCGGCGTTCAGCGGGATCGCGGTTGGATCGGGTGTTCTTGTGAGTATGGACGAGAACCAGCCCACGGAGCCGCTGTATCCGCAGCAGCAGGTGCCTCCGCAGCCCGGGCACCCGTATGGAGCGCAGCCCCCGCAGTACGGCACGCCTGCACGGCCGGCAGGGGAGCCGTTCTACAAGCGCCACGGGCTGGCCTTCGCCATCTCGACGCTCGTTCTCGGCGTGATCGTGCTGTTCGGCATCGCCGGCGCCGGTGCGTTCGCGGTGGGCTCGGTCGTCTTCCACGCCGGTTCGCCGGTCTCCCGGCTCCTGCACGACGGAGGCCGCGGCCCGGCTCAGGTGAAGCCGGGCGCTCCGCGGTTCCCCGGCCAGAAGGGTATGGGCAACGGCTCCGGGCAGGGCGGCCGCCATGACGAGGGGCCGATTGCGAAGGGCGTCGTCAGCGGCACCGTGACGCAGATCGCCGGGTCGACCTGGACCATCACGACTCAGCGCGGCGTCACCCTGACCGTCGACACCTCGTCCTCCACGGCATACGGCGCGCCCGGCCAGACGCAGAAGGCGTCCGACTTCGCCGTCGGCGACCAGGTGATCGTCGTCGGAACCCGCTCGGGCAGCACCGTGACGGCGATCCGAATCCTCAACGTCGCCGACCTCCCGCTGCGTCCGGGGCAGTCGAGCCCCACGCCGACGCCGAAGCCGAGCAGCTGAGACCGGTGTCCTCTCAGGACGCCGCGAACCGCGCGTGCACCTGCACCGCGACCGTGATGTCCTCCGGCTTCAGCGCGAGCGTCGCGCCGCCGAAATCGGCGGACATCGCGCGGGCCTGGAGCGGCTGCGGCTGACCGTTCGACGGCCCGTCGCCGAGCATCCCCGGGTCGCTGAGCGCGAGCGGCTTCACCGAGGTCAGGCCGAGGCTGGTCGCGTACACGGTCGCCTTGGCCACCGCGTTCTCCACCGCCCGCCGCCGCGCCTCCTGCGTGATCGACTGGCGCCGCGCCTCCGTCAGGCTCCAGGTGACGCCCTGGATCGTGAGGCCGTCGAGGAGGGAGACCACGCCCACCCAGTCGGAGAGCGCAGTCAGCTCGCTGAAGGTGACGTCCAACCCGATCTCCGCGTGGTACACAGGCGCGAGCCGCCGGCCGTCCTGGTTCCACGGCCGGTCGCCCCAGACCCGGAGCCGGTCGGAGGCCCACGCTGTCACCGGGCCGGTCTGCGGGTTGTGCAGCTCGCGCAGCTCGGAGGCGAGGGAGGCGTGCCGCCGGGTGGTGAGCGCGAGTGTCTCGTCGCGCTGCTCGCCCTCGTAGGCGACGCTCAGCCGCACCGCTCCCCGCTCGGCCGGATGCGTCAGCTCGTACTCGCCCTGCACGGTGATGATGGTGTCGGCCATCCACCGATCGTGGCATAGAAGAGGGGGTTGTGTTGTTGTAAGATAAGAAGCTCGCCGCCAGGAGCGGCGTGTATCTGGACAACTCAACAGCGCGCGATGACGACCCGGCCTCACGGCCGTCGCACGGGGATGATCGGTTTCGACATTGTCTGCGAGAGTGTGAGAAGCGGGTCGAGGATGCATGGTTATCTCGTAAACGATCCATGCGAAAAAATAAGTGCCAATAACAAGAGCACTGTCTCGGCCAAGGCCGACTTCGCCCTCGCGGCGTAAGTTCCCCTTCGCCACTGAAGAGACCGTCAGACCGGGAACTGTCTTCTACCCGGATCCTGGCGTCAGCTAGAAGACTTGCTTCTGCGTTGAGCATCAGGGCGCAGAGGGACTCCAACTGATACTGAGCCCGTCGGAGCAGGTGCCAGAGACAAGTTCCGGGGCTGAGAAAGCGACTTAACTGGCTACGCCCGTAGAAGGCACATGACCACAGCAGTGGACGGGGGTTCGATTCCCCCATCTCCACCGGATCGGTCGTCGTCGCGCGTTGTTGAGGGTTCCTTGACACTTCGGTGCCGGTGTCGGTGTCGCGCTCGCGGCGACGCGCTCGAGGCGCGGCTCGCCGCTGGCTCTGTGTCCGGTGCGCACGACGGCCGAGTGACTCGAAGGCGCACCGTCCCCCCACGATCGAGCAGTTTTCGAGAAGCGCACCACCTCCCGCGATCGTAGATTGAGTCCCAGCCGATCACCGGCACGATTCGCTCACGAAGGGGACACCATGGCCGACACCACGTTCAGCAAAGAGGAGAAGGCGGCGATCCGCGCCACGGTCGCCGAGAAGAAGGCCCAGCAGGCGGGCGCCGACGCGGCAGCGGCGTGCGAAGAGGCGATCGCGGCGATGACCGGCACCGACAAGGAGCTCGCGGAGGCGTTCCACCAGCTCGTGAAGGACAACACCGCGCTCGCGGCGAAGACCTGGTACGGGATGCCGGCCTACGCCGATGCCGATGGCAGGGTGGTCGTCGCGTTCAAGCCGGGGTCCAAGTTCAAGATCCGCTACGCCACGATCGAGTTCCAGCAGCCCGCCACCCTGGACGACGGCAACGTGTGGCCGGTCGGGTTCGCCCTGACCAAACTGGTCGACGCCGACAAGCAGCGCGTCGCTCAGCTCCTCCGCACGGCCGTCGGAGGCTGACGCGCCGCGAGCCTCCGGTGCTGCGCGCCTCGGGACCGCGGACGTGGTTGGATGAGCGCGTGACCCACTCTCCCGACGGCCTTCCCTCGGCCGCGCGCTCGCGCGTGGAGCAGCAGGCCGCGAGCGGAGTGCGGTCCTCGCTCTTCTCCGCCCCGGCGGCGGCCGCGGCGCGCACCGCAGGCCTCCTCCCGGTCGGCGAGGTCTTCGGCGGCATCGTCGTCAACCTCGGCTGGACCGGCACCGGCTGCGCCTGGTGGAGCATGACCGGGCCGACGGTCGGTCCGTCCACGATGCTGAACCGCGCGGCCTGGAGGTCACCGGTCACGACCTCCGGTGGAAGCACGTACGGCGGATTCGCCCCCTACGTGAAGGCGTACGAGTCCGCCTGGTACGGCGCCGTGCGGCGGATGCTCGCCGAGGCCCGTGCGCTCGGAGCGCACGGGGTGGTCGGCGTCACCGTCCAGCGCACCCGGCTCGACGGATCGGCGTGGGAGTACACAGCGCTCGGCACGGCTGTGCGGTCCGACGACCCGCTGCTCGTGCCGTACCCGAAGAACCGCGGCGACGTGTGGAGCACGAACCTGACCGTCGAGGACACGGCCTCAGCCGTCCTCAGCGGGTACGCGCCCGGCGAGCTGCTGCTCGGAATCTCCGTCTCCACCAAGCACGAGGACTATGAGCTGCGCACCCAGCGGTCGAGCTGGGTGAACGGCGAGGTGACGGGGATGACCGAGCTGGTCCGGGCGGCGCGCGCGGAGGCCCTGCACCGGCTGGAGAGGCGCGCCACCGCTGCCGCGGGCGCCCAGCTCGTCGTGACCGACCTCGACCTGTGGGAGTTCGGGACACCCTGCGGCGAGGAGAAGGACCTCCACGCCGAGGCGACCGTGATCGGGACTATCCTGATCCCCGTCCCGCGCTACAGCCGCCGCGCCGAGCTGTCCGCCGTGACCACCGTGATCCCGCTCAGCGACCTGCGCTCGCGGGCCTGAGTCCACCACCACCCGAGAGGAACCGCCGTGTCCGACCCGCTCTCCAGCGTCACCCTTCCCAGCGACGCGCGGGCCCGCCTCGCCGACGGCCGAGCGCGGCTGTTCACCTCCGACCTGTCGGTGAACGAGTTCCTCCTCGTCCGGCAGGCGGGATTCCGGCCTGTCGGCCTCGTGCTCGGCTCCAGCGTTTACCATGTGGGCATCCAGGCTCGTAAGTGGAGCAAGAACATGGAACTCGAGAAGCTGAGTCAGGCGATGTACCACGCTCGTGAGCTCGCCATGACCCGCATGGAGGCCGAGGCGGACGCGCTCGGCGCAGACGGGATCGTCGGCGTGCGCCTCGAAATCGAGTTCAAGGAGTACGGCAACGACCTCGCCGAGTTCGTCGCGGTCGGCACGGCCGTCGTCGCCGACGAGAAGCCGCCGACCGGCACCTGGCGCAACAACAAGCGGATGCCGTTCACCTCCGACCTGTCCGGTCAGGACTTCTGGACGCTCATCCAGTCCGGCTACGTCCCGCAGGGTCTCGTGATGGGCACCTGCGTGTACCACATCGCCCACCAGGGCATGCTGGCGACCGTGAACAACCTCGGTTCGAACGTGGAGATCACCGCCTTCACCGAGGCGCTCTACGACGCCCGCGAGCTCGCGATGGGCCGCATGCAGGCCGAGGCGGAGGCACTCGACGCGGAGGGCGTCGTCGGCGTCCAGCTCCTGTCGCTGCCGCACCGCTGGGGAGGCCACACCACCGAGTTCTTCGCCATCGGCACGGCGGTCCGCCCGCTGCGCGACGACCACGTCATCGCAACACCGAACCTCGTCCTCCCGCTCACCGACGGCGGACGATGACCGAGCCCGCCGAGGCGGCAGCCGACCCGCAGACGTTCTTGACCGACCTGGTCGAGAGCGTCGGGCGCGCCCTGCCGCCGGTGCTGGCCGCCCGGGTGCTGGTAGTCGAGCGGAAGCGGACCCTCGCCGACCGCGTCTCCGGGAGGCCGGGGGCGATCTCCCGGGTCAGCCTGATCGGCACGGAGGAGACCCTGACGCTCGGCTACGAGCCTGGCCCGCACTGGAAGGGGAGGTGCACCGCGTCTACGGCGGCGTGACGATCGCCCGCCGCCCGCTCGGCCTCGGGGACTGGCTCACCGCGTTCGCGGGCCGGGTCGCCGCGCTCGCCGCGGAGGCCGCCGGAGACGCCGCCACCTCCTCGCGTGCGTTGCAGACCCTGGGCCTGGAGCCCGCCGGGTCGGAGATCCACGTACGGGACACCGCGATCGAGGGCGACCTCCGGACGCTGCCCGCGCGCCTCGGCCACCGGGTGCCGGACGAGGCCGTCGCCCTGGTCGGGCGGATCGGGGACCTCCTCATCGACGCCCTCGCGCGGGTCGCCGGGCAGGGCGAGCCGGAGGTCGTGGTGCGGCGGACGGCGACCGTCTACCTCCCCGACACCCTGCGCGCGTACCTGTCGCTGCCGGCGGACTGGGCGGCCGACCACGTCTTCCCGGACGGGACGACCGCCGCGGCGGCGCTGGTCGGGCAGCTCACGGAGCTGGAGCGCGCGGCGAAGCGGATGCGGGACGCCGCGGTCGAGCACGACGCGTCGGCGCTGCTGGTCAACGGGCGGTTCCTGTCGGAGCGGTTCGGGGCGTCGCGACTCGACCTGCCCTGAGCAGGCCGCTCGCGCGAGCCGCCCGTCCGCCGCGTCAACCGCTCGTGTTCGAGTGCGACCGCTCCAGGTAGCTGCGGGAGCGGGACACCTGCTGCTCGAGCGCGTCCACCGTCTTCGCCATGCTCTCGACCGCCTTCACGCGGTAGCTGTCGATGGAGTCCATCGTCGCGAACACGTTGTCGAAGGCGTGCTGCAGCGTCTCCAGGCTGACGCCGGTGGATACGGCGTCCTCGTGGACGCGCGCCGTCTGCTGGCGCAGCAGTTCGCCGGTGCGGTCGATCATGGAGTTCGTCGCGTCGTTGAGCGCGCTGATCTGGTCGAGCACCAGCTCCTGGTTGCCGAGCGCCTGCGCGACGATGATCGCGGTGCGGAGCGCCGCGACCGTGGTCGTGCGGGCGCGCTCGACGCCCTTGATCAGCTCCAGGTTGTTCTTGCGGATGGCGTCGAGCGCGAGGTAGCCCTGCACGGAGACGGCGATTTGCGTCGTCAGGTCCTGGCGGCGCTGTCGGATGGGGAACAGCGCGTCGGCGACCAGCGCGTCGGCACGGCGCGGGTCGGTCGCGCGAAGCTCTGCGGCGCGCGCCTCGATCGAGTCGTCGAGGGCCTTCGCGAGCGTGGTGTACTCGCCGAGCTTGCCCATCGTCGCCCACAGGTTGGTGCGCTCCAGGTCGATGGCGGCGTTGTCCTTGAGGAGGGCGTCCTGGCCGGAGATGAGCGCGGTGATGATCGCGTCGAGCTGCTTCTGCGCCGGCTGGTACCGCTCGAAGTAGCGCATCAGCGACTTGCCGCCCGGCAGTTTCCCGAAGAAGCCTTTGGAGCCGGCGAGGTTCGCGTGACCGGGGTCGAGGTCGGTGATCGTCGTGCGCAGCTGCTGCAGCGTCTGCGCCACCTGCGTCTGCGGGTCGGACGGGCCGCCGCGACCGCGGGCCGCGGCGAGTGAGGACTCCGGGCGCTGCAGCATGCGGTTGGACACCTCGGAGGAGGACCGGATCTCCTGCACGCCCATCCGCGCGATCTCGTCGACACGACGCGTGAACTCGGGACTGCCCGGCTCCACCCCGGCGAGCCCGGCGACGAACTCGTCCGCCTTGGCCGCGAGTTCGGCCCGCTTGTCGGCCGGCACGGCCACCATCCCGACGGCCTGGTCGCCGCCGACCTCCGGCACCGCGGCGGGCGGCGTGAGGCTCACCCCGGCCGCCGGCTGATCCGGAGGCGTCAACGGCTGGTTGAGGTCGAGCTCGGACATCGGTTCTCCTCCCCGGGGTCGGGCGCGAAACGGTGCGGCGCCCGACGACAAGACACTTGAGCCAACACTAGAACGAACAGTGCGGTGGGGGCGCGCGGTTCGGGTGACTCGCAGGTGCGTGCGGGCCGTCCTACGCCGACGGCTCCCGGTCCTCCCCGACCGCCGCCGTGAACCCGGTGACCGGCTGGTTCTCGTCGAACGCGGCCGCGCGGCGGCGGAAGCCGCGTGTGAGCACGAGCAGGTACGCGAAGCCGATCGCCGTCCAGATCAGGCCGCCGATCAGCGCGTCCGCGTGCAGATTCGCCCACAGGATCCCGGTGAGCAGCATGCCGATCCCGGGGAGGACGATGAAGCGCACAATGTCGCCGAACGTCCTGCGCCGGCCCTGGCGGATCGCGAACCACGCGATCACCGAGACGTTCACGAAGGTGAAGGCGATCAGCGCGCCGAAGTTGATGAAGGCCGAGATCAGCTCCAGCGAGAACGACATCGCGAGCAGGCAGATCGCACCCACCAGCACGATGTTCAGCGTCGGCGTGTGTGTCTTGGGATCGATGTAGGCGAAGAACCGGCGGGGGAGGACGTTGTTGCGACCCATCACCAGCAGCATCCGCGACACCGACGCGTGCGACGCCAGGCCGGAGGCGAGCGTCGCCGCGAACCCGGCCGAGACGAAGATCGCCTGGAAGACCGGGCCGCCGACGATGAGGCCGATCTGGGGGAGCGGGTCGTCGGTGAACTCGCCGAACGGCGCGTTCGTCGGGAACCGGAGCTGCGTGAAGAACCCGGCGACGAGGAAGATCGCCCCGCCGATCACCACCGTCAGCAGGATCGCCCGCGGCATGACCTTCGGGCTCGTGGCCTCCTCGGCGTACATGGTCACCGCGTCGAAGCCGATGAACGAGAAGCAGACGACCGTCGCCCCGGTGAGCACCGCCGACAGCGTGACGCCGTCGTGGAAGAAGGGCTTGACCGAGGCGACCGTTCCGTCGCCCGCGCCGTTCGCGAGCTGGGCGACCACCATCGCGACGAAGACCGTCATCACGACGACGGCGAACACGAGCAGGATCATGTTGATGTTCGAGGTGCCGCGCATCGTGAAGAAGATGAGCGTCGTGACGGCCGCGCAGTAGAGCACGACCCAGATCCAGCCGGGGACGCCCGGGAAGACCTGCTCCAGGTAGAGCCGGATGATCAGGCAGTTCACCATCGGCAGCAGCACGTAGTCGATGAGGGACGTCCAGCCGACCATGAAGCCGAGGTTCGGGTGGAGGGACTCCCGCACGTAGGTGTACGCCGACCCGGCGCTCGGGATGGCGCCGGCCATCGCGCCGTAGCTGACCGCGGTGAACATCATCACGATGAGCGCGACGAGGTAGGCAGCGGGGACGGCGCCGCTGGTCTCGTCGGAGACGATGCCGAAGGTGTCGAAGACGACGGTCGGCGTCATGTACCCGAGGCCGAGGCCGACGATGGCCCACAGCCCCAGGTTGCGGCGCAGTGTGCCGGAGCGCGCGGGCGCGGGTGCGGGCGCAGTGGACGTCGTCGTCATGGGCTCTCCTTCGCAGAACGTCGACGGCGCGTGCCCTGTAGCGGCCCAGCCGATCGACGTCCCGCGACCCTAGCAGGAGAAGAGCGCTTTTCTGAAAGGACCCACAGAAAGGTGAGCGCCTCGATCAGTGGGCGGAGGTCGCGACCACCCAGTCCAACGCTACGGGGAGCGCCGTCAGCACCGAGACGTGACCTTCGCGCGGCCGGAGCCAGAGCTCGCCGCGGCGGAGCCGTTCCAGCATCCAGCCGGCGTGCGTGGCGGGGATCACGCGGTCGCGTCCCCCTGCACGAGGAGGGTCGGGGCGGTCACGGCGCCGAGCTCCACACCCCACGGGGCGACGTAGGCGAGGTCGTCGTCCACTTCGCCCGCCGGCCCCTCGGCCGCACCGGCTCCGGCGTCGGCTCCGAGCGCGGCCCACGCCCCCTGCAGGGTCTCGTAGTCGCGGTCGGTGAACGACTCCGGTTCGAACTCGGCGATCTCGGCATACGCCGCGCGGGCGTCCCGGCCGGCGAGCGCGGCGCGCAGGCCGCCCGGGTCCGCCATCCCGGCGAACCAGCCGATGTCGCCTCCGTACGGAGCGATCGCGGCGAAGGACACGACCGCGGACACCCGTGCCGGGGCGAGCGCCGCGCAGGCGAGCGCGTGCGGGCCGCCGCCGGAGGCGCCGAGCGTGGCGAAGCGGTCGACACCGAGCGCGTCGAGGACGGCGAGCACATCGGCGGCCGCGTCGGCGACGGTGCGCCCGGTCAGGGCGTCGGAGCCCGGGTAGCCGGGCCGGGCGACCGAGACGACCCGGAGGCCGCGGGCGGCGGCCGCCTCCGCGACCGGCTGGATGACGGCCCCGGTCTGCGGGGTGCCGTGGTGCCAGACCACGACGGGGGCGCCGGCATCCACTGCGGCGTTCGCGTCTACCGGGGCGGCTGCGGCTCGCGCGTCTGCGGTGTCGAAGAACCGCACCGCGCGGCCGTCCGGCCGGGTGATGCTCCCGACCCGGCCTCCGGTCAGCTCCGCCACGCGTCGACCTCGGCCTGCAGTTCGGCCTTCCGCTCGGCGGTCGCGAACGAGGCGTCGATGGAGGTGCGCGCGAACCGCTCGGCCTGCTCGGTCGTGACCCCGAGGGCGTCCCGGATCGCGAGGTAGTTGTCGCCGATGTAGCCGCCGAAGTAGGCAGGGTCGTCCGAGTTCACGGTGACGCGGACACCGGCGGCGTCCAGCCGCAGCAGCGGGTGGGCGCTCAGGTCGGGGACGGTGCGCAAGCGGACATTGGAGAGCGGGCACACGGTCAGCGGGATGCCGTCGGCGGCCAGGCGCGCCATCAGCTCCGGATCCTCGGCCGCCCGGATGCCGTGGTCGACGCGCTCCACGCCGAGCAGGTCGAGCGCCTGCACGATGTACGAGGGCGGCCCCTCCTCGCCCGCGTGCGCCACCGCGTGCAGCCCCGCATCCTTCGCCCGCGCGAACACGTCGGTGAACAACTCAGGCGGATAGCCGACCTCGGCCGAGTCCAGCCCGACCCCGAGCAGCCGCTCGGGCCGGGTGAGCGCGGCCGAGAGGATGGCGTCGGCGGACTCCACCGGCTGGTCGCGCAGGAAGCACAGGATGAGGCCGCCCGACATCCCGGCGTCGCGCTCGGCCTCCGCCAGCGCCGCGCTGATCCCGTCCACGACCGCCTCGATCGGGACGCCGCGAGACACGTGCGCCTGCGGGTCGAAGAACAGCTCGGCGTGCCGAACGCCCTCCGCGGCGGCCGTGCGGAGGTAACGCCGGGTGAGCTCGGCGAAGTCGTCCTCTGTGCGCAGCACGGCCATCGTCGCGTAGTACAGGTCGAGGAACGACTGCAGGTCGGAGAAGTCGTACTGTGCGGCGAGCTCCTCGACGGAGGCGTACGGCAGGTCCACCCCGTTGCGCCCGGCCAGCTCGAACGCCAGGTCGGGTTCGAGGGTGCCCTCGATGTGGAGGTGGAGCTCAGCCTTCGGCACGGTGAGCAGGGCGTCGTCGGAGGGCGGCGTGGTCATGGTTCGATCCTCCCACCGAACGCGGGACGGGTGGTCGTCGTCCGCCGACTCATCCTCCACGACACCGCTCGCGGCCGCGGTGGATGCGGGGGTCAGGAGACGCGCAGCAGGATCTTCCCGAGGTGCGCGGACGATTCCATCCTCCGGTGCGCCTGGGGCGCGTCCGCCAGCGGGAACACCGAGTCGATGACCGGGTGCACCTCGCCGGACTCCAGCAGCGGCCAGACGTGCTCGCGCACGGCGGCGATGACGGCTACCCGTTCGGCGAGCGGGCGCGCGCGCAGCGTCGTGCCCTGGAGGCGGGCGCGCTTGCGCATCAGGAGACCCATGTCCACCGTTGCCGGGGTGCGGTCGCGCACCGCGATCGACATGATGCGGCCGCCGGTCGCGAGGGCCTCCAGGTCTCGGGCGATGTACGCGCCGCCGACGATGTCGAGGACGACGTCGGCGCCGCGGCCGTCGGTGAAGGCGCGCACCGCTTCCACGAAGTCGTCGGTGCGGTAGTCGACGGCGGCGTCCGCGCCGAGGCCGCGGCAGAAAGCGGCCTTCTCAGGGCTCCCCGCGGTCGCGATCACCGGCGAGCCCAGCGCGTGCGCGAGCTGGATGGCCATGCTGCCGATGCCGCTGGAGCCGCCGTGGACCAGCAGGGTCTCGCCGGGTGCGAGCGCGCCGAGGTCGAACACGTTCGACCAGACCGTCGCGGCGACCTCGGGAAGCCCGGCGGCCTCCACGGGGTCCACACCGGGTGGGATCGGGAGCACGAGCCCGGCGTCCACCGTGACGTACTCGGCGTAGCCGCCGCCGGGCAGCAGCGCGCAGACCAGCTCGCCCTCGCTCCAGCGCCCGGACTCGACCTCTGCGCCGACCGCCTCGATGACGCCGGACACCTCGAGGCCGGGCCACTCCGGGGCGCCGGGCGGCGAGGGTAGAAGCCGCGGCGCTGGCTGAGGTCGGCGCCGTTCAGCCCGGCCGCGATCACCCGGATGCGGACCTCGCCGGGCCCGGGCTGGGGTTCGGGGACATCGGCGACGGTGAGCACCTCCGCGTCGCCCGGCTGCGGCACGACAACGGCGCGCATCAGCGGACCGCCGATCCCGCTGCGGGCTTGCGCCCCAGCACATCCCGGATGCGCACCTTGCTCGAATACTCGATCGATCCGTAGCGGAACAGCCGCACCGCCAGCCGGAGCACGACGTACGAGAGAGCGAACAGCTCGACGATGATCACGATCGCCTGCCAGAGCGGCAGCGACCCGAACGCGTTGAGGATGAGCGCGGTGATCGGCGCCGTGTACGGGAAGAACGCCAGGACCTGCACGATCGGCGCCTCCGGTGTGCTGACCGCATAGCTGGACGCGTAGATCGGGATGACGACGGCGAAAATGACGACCGAGAAGAACGGTGCGGCGTCCTTCGCGGTCGGCATCACCGCGCCGACGGCGACGAGCGTCCCGGTGAACAGTGCGAACCCGCCGATCGTGATCAGTGCGCCGACGATCATCTTCTGCGGATCGAACACCAGCGAGCTCAGGTCGAAGTTCGGGATGGCGAGCTGGTCGCGGAAGAACAGGTAGCCGATCACGACCGGCAACGCGAACACCGCGATCTGGATGATGCCGACCGCGAACAGCGACACCACCTTGCCGACCAGGAGGTTCGTCGGGTTGATCGTCGTCAGGATCATCTCCGTGACCCGGTTCTCCTTCTCCTCCAGCGTCGAGTTGAGCATCTGGTTGCCGAGGAAGACGATCACGACGAAGAATGCGGCCAGGAAGATCAGCGGCGGCACGATGCCCTGGAAGCCGGGCGCGATCGCGCCGTCCTTGAACGTGGTGGTGGAGGTGTTCGTCTCTCCGCGCAGGATCGCGACGTCGACCGGGCTGTTCAGCTTCTGCTCCACACTCGTCGCCAGGAGCGACTGGGCGACGGCGGAGTACTTGCTGTTGGAGAAGACGCCGGCGTCGGCGCCGTAGACCTTGATCGTCTGCTTGGACGGGTCGGCCGGGTAGTCGAAGAAGGCCGGAGTGCCGCCGATCTGCACCTCCTCGACGCCCGCGGAGCTGCTCGCGACCTCCTTGCCGCCGTACCCGGCCGCGACGGCAGGGTCGACCAGGCCGGACGCGTCGACGTAGAGGAAGTCGAAGCGCTCGTTCTTCTGCCGGTCGGCAGTGTTGGCGCTGGAGACGTTCGCCGAGATGACGAGCGCCCCCAGCCCGAAGACCAGGATCGGCAGGATGAGCGTCACGGCCCAGAAGCTGCGCTTCTTGATCGTGCGGGTGAACTCGAACCCGATGACGGTGGCGAGGTTGTGGCGGGCCATGCTCAGTCCTCCTGGCGGCTCTCGGCGCCGTAGACCTCGACGAAGATGTCGTCCAGGGATTTGCGGGTGGGGGCGAAGCGCGTGATGTGGAGGCCGGCGTCCACCAGGCCGCGCAGGATCGCGGCGGTGTCGGCGTCGTTCGCGACCTCCAGCTCGGCGCGGCCGTCCTCGTCCTTCGCGATGCGGTAGGCGGGGGAGGCGGGGATCGTGCCGTCGTGGTCCACGTGGACGACCGTGCCGCCGAACTGCTCCTGCACCTCGGAGACCGTGCCGTAGGCGCGCGAGACGCCGTCCTTGAGGAGGATGACGCGGTCGCAGAGCCGCTCGAGCTCCTCCATCTGGTGGGTCACCATCATCACGGTGGAGCCGGCGCGCTTCTGGTCGTCGATGATGTCCATGAGGAGACGCCGGTTGACCGGGTCGAAGCCCTTCGTCGGCTCGTCGAGGATGAGCAGCTCGGGCTGGTTCATGATCGTGACGCCGAGCTGCACCTTCTGCTGCTGGCCGCCCGAGAGCTTGTCGAGCCGGACCTTCTCCTTGTCGCCGATGCCGACGCGCTCGAGGTACTCGCTCGACCAGCGCCGCGCCTTCTCGGCGCCCAGACCCTTCAGCCGGCCGAAGTAGACCATCACGTCGATGACGGATTCCTTCTTGTAGAGGCCGCGCTCCTCGGGGAGGTAGCCGAGCCGCTCCCCGGCCTCCGGGGAGAAGTCCTTGCCGTCGATGTGTAGGACGCCAGCGGTCGGCTGGTAGATGCCGAGCAGCGCGCGGATGGTCGTGGTCTTGCCCGACCCGTTGCTGCCGAGGAAGCCGAAGGTCTCGCCGCGGACGATGTCGAAGGAGAGGTCGCGGATGACAGTGGTCCGCCCGAAGTCCATGCGGAAGCCGGCGATGTGCACTAGGGGCTCGTCGGGGTGGGTGTTCACACGATCGAGCCTATTGGGTGGAGGGTGCCGCGGTCGCGGGATTCGGATCCTATGAAAGTGTTGTCCGGCGTTGCCCGCTCGGCTACGCGAGCGCGTCGAGCAGGGCCGTGTGGAGCAGGCCGTTCGACGCGAGTGACGAGCCGTGCGACGGCCCGGGCTCACCGTTCACCGAGGTGAACGTGCCGCCCGCCTCCTCCACGATCGGGATGAGCGCCGCCAGGTCGTACGTCTTGACATCGAACTCACCGACCGCGTCCAGCAGGCCGTCCGCGAGCAGCATGTACGCCCACATGTCGCCGTACGCGCGGTCCCGCCACACCCGCCTGGTGAGGGCGACGAGGCGGTCGAGGTAGCCGGCCTGATCCCACTGCGCGATGCTCTGGAAGCTGATCGACGCGTTCGCGAGGTCGTCGACCCCGGACACCCGCATCCGCCGCGGCTCGGCGCCCGTCGCGTCGGTCGTCCACGCTCCCGTGCCGGCCGCCGCCCACCAGCGCTTGCCGAGCGCGGGGGAGCTGACCACGCCGACGACCGGCTTGCCGTTCTCGGCGAGTGCGATGAGCGTGCCCCACACCGGGACGCCGCGCAGATAGTTGGAGGTGCCGTCGATCGGATCGATGATCCATTGCCGTGCGGCGTCGCCCTCCGTGCCGTACTCCTCGCCGAGGATGCCATCGCCCGGCCGTTCGGCGGCGAGCGCCTCCCGAATGGCCCGCTCGACGGCCAGGTCGGCTTCCGTGACGAACGTGCGATCGGGTTTCGTGTCGATGTGGAGGCCGCGCTCCCGGAAATGCGCGGAGGAGATCGAGTCGGCGAGGTCGGCGAGCCTCAGCGCGAGCGCCAGGTCGTCGGAGAGCTGCGGGGCGGTGTCGCGTGCGTCGTTCACGCGAGGAGCCTAGCGGCCCGGCGCGAGGACACGCCCGGACTGCGGGAGGTGCTCGCCCCGATTGGCGTCGCGCCCGACTCGGATGCTAATGTTGAGCCTCGGTCCGGGAAACCGGAGCGAATGCGCCTCTAGCTCAATCGGCAGAGCAATTGACTCTTAATCAATGGGTTCAGGGTTCAAGTCCCTGGGGGCGCACCCCACACCGCAGGTGGCGAGAAGCCCCCGATCCCTTGGAAACACTGGGATCGGGGGCTTCTTCGTTTACGGAGGCGACGCGAGATTGGGTCGTTTGCCCACATTTTGCCCACATCTCAGTGAGCCGAGTGTCGTAGCTTCGCCCTAGATGCAGTCGCTGACGCTTAGAGGCCTTCGATGCCGCAGCGCTCGCGCCGCTTTCATGCCCGGATCGGTAGGCTGCGTGCATGATCGCAGCCGAGAGTGTTGAGCTACTCAGATCGCGGCGCGTTCGGCTCAGTCCGGGACTTACAGCTCTGGAGCTCTCGGCGGTCGAAGCCCGATTCGGTTTCGACTTCAGTCCGGATCATCGCGACTTCTTGTCGATTGCGGTTCCGGAGGGTGAGGGATGGATCGATTGGCGCGGCAACGCCGGGACCATCGATGATGCTCTCTCCTGGCCCACCGAGGGCGTCGTGTTCGACGTCGAAGAAAACGCCTTCTGGCCGCCGTCGTGGGGTAACGCTCCCCACAGCCGGCCTGAGCGGTTGCGACGCGCCCGCGAGCAGATTGCGAAATGGCCCACCCTCGTCCCATTGTATGGTCACCGCTATATGCCCGCGTCGCCAGCCGGCGCGAGTTCGCCGGGTCTTCTCTGTCTGGCAGACGGACGTCATCGTCTATGGTCGAGATCTGCTGGATTACGTCCAGCATGAATTCGGAAGGGGAAGAGCCGCGCACTCAGTGGCCGGTGTGGATCCGCGCTGTTGTGCTCCATGGTCGCTTCTCGCGTTCGGGCTGGAGGAGGAGATCTAACTTCGTCCTGCAGATCGCACTCGTTCGAACGCATGACCCGGAATTGGCGCCAACGGGCACCTCCTAGCAAAATACGCTCGGCACAATCAGCGCTGTTTAGCCGTATTGAGCGGTGGCATATTCGCGGCTGAGGCGCGACGTTAGGATCCGAGAGTGTCTGATTTGATGGCTCCGTTCCCGGCTGGTACGACGGTTCGTGCAGTCCGGTTTCCAACCACGGTGCATGCGGTGAGGTCTTTGGGTGGACCCCGCCTGCCGTCTGGATTCGCGGTCGTGGTTGATGCGGGACGGCTGAGTTTCGTCGGCATGCGCAAGCAGACCTCGCTGTGGGACCTTCCGGTATCTAGCGTTCAGGCCGTTTCGGTTGCTGAGACGCGGTCTTCGCCGCCTTATCCGCAAGTGGCACTGGCGATTGTCTTGAGGGTGCGGACGGGCGTTGGGTTCACGGAGCTTCCGATCGTGCCGGTTTCGGACGATGGCAAGCGGTCGTTGACGTGGAGAGATACCGACGTGCGAGCGCTCGCGACGCGGCTTTCGGATGCGATGAAGATCGCGCCAGGCGTGGGCTGAACGCTTGTTCGGCCCCGGTAGCGGCGATCCATTCGCTTGGCCAGTAATCGGTGAATTGGGCTCCGGCGTTGCGGCGGTGTTGCTCGGCGACCGCGAACCTGTAGTTGAACGAGTCTCCGACGATCGGTCCGGGCATTTGTAGGGACCAGCTCGCGGAGCGTGGCGTTCTTGGCGCCTCCGTCGAGGCGATTGGGAGTGTTTGGTGGCCGGAATTCTCTGTGACGAGTGGCTAACTCGATGGCCTGTTCCAAGGATTGGTGGCCAGCTTTGCGGCCGCCTCGTCAAGCCGCACGGCGACCATGTCGAGATCCTCGTCGAATAGATCCGCGTAGACGTCGAGGGTCATGGCGGCGCTCTTATGACCGAGCATCTTCTGCAGCACCTTGATGTTGGCGCCGGCGCTGACCGCCAAGCTCGCGGCAGTGTGGCGCAGGTCGTGTGGGGTCATGTAGTCGAGGCCGGCGTCTGCCAATGCGATCGCGAACCAGGATGGGTTGTTCTCTCGATGGTGCGGGCGGCCCAGGAACCCGCCATGGCGGCGCTCGAAGATCAGGCTGTCTTTCGACTTGCCCGCGATCGCATCCTGGATCGGTCCACCGACGATCGTCGGCAGCGGAACTGATCGACGCTCCCAGCTCTTCGGCGTCCCGAGGATCACGTAGCCGTCGACCTGCGTTGCGGAGCGCACAATCGAGATCCGATGACGATCGAAGTCGACATCTCGTGGGCGAAGAGCGATCGCTTCACCCCAGCGCAAACCGGTGTACGCCAGAAGAAGCACCAGAAGCGCCAGGTTGTCCTCCTCAATGCTGCGCACCAGGGCCGCGACTTGCGTGTGTGAGAGGTACACACGTGGCTTCTCAGAGCTCTTTCGTGGGAGGTTGTCGATCCCGCGTGCCGGGTTCTTCGGGATTCGTCCGTCCTTGACCGCGGTGTCGAGGATACCTGCGAGCACGCCTACTGCGCGAATGACGACCGTGGCTGACCGCGGCGTAGCGTCGGCTATCTTGCGTCGCCCGGCATTCTCGGCGATCCCCAATCCGAGCTGACGCACCCACTCCTCGACATCTGAGGGGCGAATGGCTCGGATCTCCACCTTGCCCCAGCGCGGCTCGACGTGAACCCTCCAGGCTGCGGCCAAAGGTGCGAACGAGGACGGCTTGAGTGCTCGTTCCTTCTTCGCGAGGAACGCGCGGGACAGTGACGCCACCGTGACTCGGCTCAGCGACGGGTCGATGTACGCCCCGGTCGCTTTCCGGACCTCGATCGAGGCCAGGAAGAGCTCCGCGTCGCGTTTCGTCCGAAAGCCACGCTTGTCGGTTTGCGAGTGGTCGGGCTTCCGATATCTGACGCGATATCGGCGACCGGACGATGTCTCGTATGGAGTAATGCTCCCCATGGCAGTGAACCTAACTCCCAGTACCGACATACATTGCGGCGATCTCGGCAGTCGGGTGCAGTCTGGAGCCGTGGAAATGGACAAGCGTCGCCCGGAACCGATGCGCTGGGGCGCGAACGATGTCGAAGCCGTAGAGCTGTGTTTTCGGTGGATGATCTACCTCGGAGCGAGCGACACCGTGATCGCTGCCGGTGAGGCTCGTCGAGCATGTGACCTCTACAGCTCTCGCTATCTGGGTTGGGTTGACAACCGCAGGGGGAATCTCGATGTCGAGTTCGTGGAACGGGTGGCGACCGTTGCACACCCTGATGGTCGGCAAGCGCTGATCTTCGTGCCAGGGGGCGTGCTCCCGCAGGCTAGACGGAGAGCGGACGAACTGGGGGTGGCTGTGCTCGGATTCCACTCCGAAAACGCGACGTTGGACGGTGTTAACTCGCTTGGACGTCGTGTCCGTGATGGTGGCTTGGCGACGGGATAACACTTAGACTCCTCAGCTCCGGCCGATCGAGGGGACGTGGTCTGGAGCCGTCGGGGTCGAGGGGCCGGTGTAGCTGCGGGCTGTTCGGTGGAGCTCCTCGAGGGCCGTTGCGCGCGAATCTTCGACCGTGGGTTCGATGGTTTGGCGGTTCATCGATCCCGCGAGCTCTGCCTTCGCCGACGATTCGGTCGCCGCGACGACTATGGCCTTGTTGTCTTCCTTGCCGCGAGTGAGGCCCACGTACAGCCCGGCAGCGTCGACTCCGGGGCCGACGATGGAAACGTCTGTGGTCTCTCCCTGAACGCCGTAGACAGTGGTCGCGTACGCGAGGTGCAAATGCGATTCGGCATAACTGGCGGGAATCCTTCGCAGATCCGACATGTCGTTGGGAGCTGCCAGCAGTACGTCTCCGTTGATGATCGATTTGACCACCCACGTCTGCCTGTTCTGGACGCCGGCAGCGACATCGTTGCGTCGGGTCTGCACCAGGTCGCCTACGAAGATCGCCTGGCCCTCCTGACCAGTGGCGACCCTCTCGGTTCCGAGGGCACCGGCTGAGATCCGTTGAGCCTGGATCGACTCATTGACGGCCGTCGCTTCTGCGTGTGTGGCGGTCACGAGCGCAATGGACTGTCGTCGTTGTTGCGCCTCGAACCAGCCGTTGACCATAGCTCGCCTGGCTTCGACATCATTGTCGGTACGGATGACGTGACCAGTTTGGATTAGTTCGGCTGCGACTTCGGTCGCGGTGTCTTGACCCCGGAGTTCGCGCACTCGGAGAGTGAGATCTGCCCAGTCGGGATCCTTGAAGCGATGGCTTGTGGTCATCTCCACGCGCGACTCGGTGCGGCGCCAGAAGAGTGCCATAGCTCCGGAGTGCCCAATCGGGAGGGCCTGGCGCTCGTCGCCAATGAGCGCCACATCTGCACCGGTGCGTTCAATAACGTCGACCAGGCCCCGCGCAGCCTCGAGGTCGAGCATGCCGGCTTCATCAACCACGATGCGGTCAGCCGGGCGGATCCGCATGCGTGGGCCGCTGTAGATTCGGCCTGTCGACGGATCGTGTGCCCCCTGCTCAAGCCGACTCCACTCGGTGGCTCCGGCCTCGTTGGTCCTCCAGCGCCATCCGTAGTCAAACAAGAGCTGATGCAGCGACGACGACTCGCTCAGAGTTTCGCGTCCAGCGACGATTGATGCCTTCTTCGTCGGTGCAACGATGATCATGTTCCGGCCGTGACGGCGGAGAGCCGCGGCGGCGATCCTGAGCATGGTGGTCTTTCCGGTACCAGCGGCACCGGAAACGGTGACATTGCGTGCGGTTCCCGCGATCGCGGCGGCGCCCGCAAGCTGCTCAACGTCGAGGCCGCGACCCGGTTCGACCGCATGAGCGATGGCTTCGACAACATCCTGTCGCTCATCGACCCCGTCAACGGAGAGCATTTCGATTCGGTTGGCGAGTTTTGTCTTGAGAAGCGCGGTGTTGGTAGCCATGAGTCGCTTGACGTGTGCCGGGATGCCAGGCTCGGTGAGCAAAGCGACGGTGTGGGAGCCAGCAAGGTCGACCACGGAATCGAGGGCCTCTGCAAGTCGATCCCGAGGGGCATGGACGCCGGTTGATGCGAGGGCCCGAATCGCGCCCGCACGAATGTCCCACTCGCTGAATCGACCGCCGGTGCCAGTTGATCGGGCGTCCGCATCGACGACAGCCTTAGCTGCGAGCAGGTCGAGGTCGAGATCGGCAACGGCTACTGTGTGGAGCTCCGCACCGGGCCGTTCACGTGCAAGCTGCGGGTCGGTCGCGATCAATTCCTCGCGGACAAGCGTGGCCCAGTCGTCTTCGTCGAAATTGCCGGGCTTGTTCGGCCGGCCGGCAGCCCATGCCCATCGGTCGATCTGATTCATCACGTCGTGTGACGGTTCCTGCCCGGGATGCCGCTGTTTCCACCAAGCGATCCGCGCGACCTTGTTGGCTTCGATCTGCGCGGACCGCTTCGACAACGGCCGCACGAGATGCTGCAGCGCTGCGATCTCCCCGTCCTCATTGAGGGTGAAGCCTTTCGCGGCGAGAGCGTTGATCCAGGCGGGGTCGGTGCGCGAGGCGAGGTCGCCTTCGGCGTTGATCACGTTCTGGAACCGCAACGCCACCCGGGTGTCGATGTTGGACCATCTGCCGTCGATGCCTTGGACTTTGACGTTGAGCCAGAGGTGGCGGTGCTTGTGCGGATCCAACGATCGGGAGCGTTCGTGGCGGAGTTCGACCACTTCGATCCGGGCGAGGTCTTCGCGGATGCTGCCGCCTTTGCCGCGGCGGGCGTTGAGCTCGGACTGCCAGAGCTTGACGATCCGGTCGCGGAGGCGGTCCTGGAGGTCCTCGTACGCGGCGGCGAGGTCGGGGTCGAGCATGGCTGCAATGGAGAACGACTTCGGCGCGTTGATCGTCGCATCCAGAATCAGATCCGCGACGGGCGACTCCAGGTCGCGGCCGCGATGCTCGCCCGTGAGCGGGTCGAGTCCGTCGACCCAAGCCTTCAGTCGGTCGCGGGTGAGGAGGTCGTCGCGGATGGCACCGTTCTCGACGATGTATCGGGTCATGAGGGCGTCGGCGTAGCCTGCGGCGGCGATGACACCGTCGGCGGTTTTGGCGGTGAGAGTGGCGTCACAGACGCCACTGAAGGCGTAGTCGACTGCTTGCCTGACCCCGTGAGAGGACTGCCCCCGCTTCCATCTGGCTACTCCGCCGCGCACCTGCACTCACCTCCCGCGCACCTCGTCTTGGGCTTCCCGAAACGGGACAGCCTTGTCCTTTTCCAAAAATGTTCTTCTACTTAGAACTTCCGGTTCCAAGGTGGTTTTGGCGCGCAAACAGCTCATATGTCCGAAACCCGCTAGAAATTCATCCAAGGTGGTTTTGGCGCGCAAACAGCTCATATGTCCGAAACCCGCTAGAAATTCATGAAAATTGGGCCGTTCCCGGCCTAAACCCGGGCCGAGGACCGCACGGCCATCGTGCGGCTGACCACCGACGCTGACGCGAGCAGAATGCAAATCAGGCCGCCGGCGTGGCGGCTCACGGACCCCCTCAGCGATGCGGTCGGCGAGCTTTCTCCCCAGTGGCCTGTCCGAAACCAATGCCTTCACACCTACACGTTGTGTTTTCCAACCGGATTTGACGCGCAAATCCGAAATTCGTCGAATTCAGCTGCGTGGAACCACCGGGACGCGCCACCGCCTTGTGCCACAATTCGACTTACCCGAGCGAGGAGAGACTGCGTGACCAACCTGTTGCGAGCAATCGTCCCGATGTTCAGCGGCGGTGTGTTCGCGATCGTTGGCGTTTTGCTTTGGCGTCATGCCGAGGGCGCGGCTGAGTCCTTTCGTAAAACGGGTTCGATGTTTTTCGGCGACAAGACTGCCGAGACTGTCTATACGGCCTGGAACCTCAAATGGGGAGCCGGTGGGGCCGTCGTGATCGGCGCAATCATGTTCAGCTCCGGTCTGGTCGCCACCATCCGGCTTCTCTGAGCCGACCGTCAACTAAGCGTGAATAGGGGAGCTTTGCGAGCCCGAGTCCTCACCCGGTGGGTCGCGTACTACGCGTTTGCCCTCCTCTGGTTGATCTTCCTGGTATTCATGATGATCGAGCGGATCCGGACGTCATCGCTAGGTTCTTCGACGGAGCTGACCATTGGGATGGTGGTGCTCGGCGGAGTGCTCGCTGCGGCGCTCATTGGTTTTCCGTTGTGGGTCCTGCCGAACGTTCGATGCCGCGCCGAGCTACGTCGTCGCTTTCCCGACGCGGTCGTACTCGTCGCGCGACGCGATGATTTCCGCCCATTCATCGACGTGGACGCGCTCGACATCCCGTACCGGAGAATCCCGTACTTACTCACGGTTGTTGCAGATCGAGGCTCACTCTCGGCCTGGGCAGGAGGCGATCCAGGAGTCCAGCCACGACAGCTCGTTTCGATTCCTTGGCCCGTGTTGGATCCGTTCGAGCAGGCCGCGACAGAGGGAGTGCTTCCGCAGTTTGTCCTGCGTTCTACTGCGCATTGGAACGGCGAAGAGCAACCGCTGCAGTTGACGCTGGGCTCCAACGCATTCGGCGGGCTCTTCCCACAGACCTATGGAAGTTCTTGCGCAGCCCTCGCCGCGCTCAACGCCCGCGCGTGCGGGTCGAGGGTGAGTTGCCGCAGACATAACGCATAGCGAGAACGAAGAGATACATCACGGGGGGACGTCACGCGCGCAAGCGCAGACCGGGAGACGCTAGGCGTGAGTAGTTTCGACATGTGCTTCCGGACCGGAGTCACGATCGGCGCCTGCGGCATCGGTCCGTGTGCTCTCAGCGGCTTCGACTCGAAGCCGTCCTACAGCCTGTCCGCCATCGTCCTTCGTGCCATTGCCCCCACCCGGGCGATCGTAGTGGGCGCACGATGTCGGCCTCAGTGCTGCGGCACGTGCGGATCCGGCAAGCTGTCCAGGTTGTGGTAGACGACACCGTTCTGGTCGCCGACGCTGGTGATCGAAGCTGGGTCGAGGTTGACAGTGTCCCCGACATAGACCGTCGTGGGTGGGTACCGACGCACGGCGTTGATCGCAGTGAGGTACGCCGTGCCGACGTCGAAGCGCTTGGCGATGAACTCCCAGATGTCGCCGGGCGCAACGACGTACGCGACCGGCACACCCTTATCATTCAGCTTCGTGGTCCCGGTGGCGTACTGGATGGGGCCGCAGTCGACCGGCTGCTGGGCCTCGCTGTAGTAGTCCCGCTCCCAGAAGCCCCAGCCGACGCACGCCGCGGCGGTCGGGGCCGGCGCAGGCGTTGCGGTTGGGGTGAAGGACGCCGCGGGCGTCGGCGTCGCCGGATGGCTGGCCTTGTGGATCAGGTCCGGGGTGTGCTCGGCCGCTGTGCAGCCGGTCAGAGAGATGCCGAGCAGCACCGCCGCGACCACCGAGCGTGACTTCCTCCGTCGTCGTTCCACGATCACAGGTCGATCGACGAAGCGCGCTGGGCCTCGCTCGTGTGAGCAGCGACGAGCCGGCCAACACGAGTCATGACCAGCGATGCGGCGATGAATGCGACGCCCAGCGGTGCCACAACCTGGCCAATGATCCGGACGATCACTTCAAGTACGGTGAGGACGCCTTGGTCCACATTCACATCTGATCCCGGCTGCACAACGGCCGCGATGCCGATCTGTGGTATCAGAATGGTCAACAGGGCTCCGGCCACGGTGAGCGCGATGCCCCACCACAGCACTACCTTCGGTCGCAGCTTCGACTCATTCACGGACGTCCCCTTCGTCGCGGCTGGTCATGATGCTAGCGGGCCGCTCGGCAACTTTCAGCGCACAGCGGCGCCTCCGGCATTATGAGTCGCCGCCGAAGACCACGGTTCGGATTGACGCGGCGATCGAGGAGGGATCCTCGATCGCGTGAGGCAGTAGCCCGCGTCGCTCGAAGGGCATGAGCGGAAGCTTCTCGCCTAGTGAGGTCACGACGAGAGCTTCACGCCAGATGCCGCGCCCGTTGTCGGACGGCCCTGTGCTGATCTGGTCGATGTCCGACAGCAACAGAGTCTCCTTCCCGCGGACCAGCCGCAGTCGGCCGGGCGCCGCGTAGAGCGTCGCCCAGAATCCGGTAGCCGCGAGAAGTCGGCTGGGGGAACCGGCGCGCTCGTGCAGAAACATCGCTGCGCCAGGCGGTACGGTGACTCGCCACCCGGTATCTACGGTCATGTGCGCCATCGTAGCGAGTCGGCCGCCGCAGACCACCTTCCTCCAGCCGCCGGTGCTGAGGCCCCAGACGAAGAAGAACACGAGGATCACGGCCGCGATCCCGGCGCCCACGACACCAAGTGCGATGACGGTCGCACAGTACGGTCGCAGTGCGACGGCGATGATCGCGATATCTGGAAGGACAACGACCGGGCGGGCCTTCTTCAATCGGGTTCGAGCGGCGGCCCAAAAGGAGCTGAAGCGAAGGATAGAACAAGTGAAGAGATACATCCCAAGAGGAGACCAAGACCAAGGAAACAGAGACAGAAACCAAGAACGGAGATAGGAGAGACCAAGGTGAAGGGAGATAGAAGCTAAGAGCAGATGCACGCAGGCACTTTGAGTGGGTAGGCCTAAGCCGGCTGGCCTCTATACGTGATCCGTTGCGCGAGATTTGAGACTTGGTCGTCCTTCTTCGATGAGGATCTCGGTGGCTAGATCCGGTGGCACCCCGGCGTCGACGAGCCACGAGCGGAAGCGGGAAGGGTTCAACACCCTCGGGCGGGTAGCTGACTCGAAACCGCGATTCGACAACGCGCGCCGGATGGCGTTTCGCAGGCGTCGAAGCTGGACGGCCGTGACCATCACAATGCCAAGGAGCGCGACGGGGACGGCGGCGTTGAGCGCGCCCAGCAGGGTGTGAAGTGAGCCGCCCGAGAAGGCGTGGACAATTCCGATCGCCCATCCCATCGGGAACACGACGATGAGGAGACGAAGTGGTGCGAATGCGGAGGCGAGCTGCGACGCGAAGCCGGGTCCGATGTGCGGGGTCCAGATTCGGACGAGCTGGTTACTACCGAACATCACGCCTCCGACGCTCTCGCTGGTCTCGCGTCAGGCCGGTGAATCGGCTTGTGACGGGTCAGCGCACAACGCCCAGTGGTCGTCATCTCGATCGCAGTCATGACTGACGCACGATGGCAAAGGGGTCCTCGTCGCTGTCCAACCACGAATCGCCCTCGTCCTCATGCAGGATCACGTCGGTCATGCTCGCTACAGCTTCTAGGCCGGCGACTTGTTCGAGGCCGTGCCACCCGTGAACGTGAGCGATCTCGTGAACTGCCGAGATCGGGTCGTCAACGCGAAACATGGCGTCCTCTTCCGTATCCTCCGGCCATGCTGTGGAGTAAGCGACGCGGCCCGCAGAGATCAGCTGCTGCTCATCGAGAACCCGATAGTCCCACCTCCCGACGACGCTGAGTACCTCATGTTCGAACCTCTCAAGTGGTTCGTCTTCATCGTCGTCCTCATCCCAATCTTCGGTCTCGAGTCCGAGCGGCGAGGATCCGCACCAATCGAACTCAGCGTCGTCGAATGCTGCGGCGGCTCGACGCAAGGCTTCCGACGACGCGATGTAGGCGACATCCTCGTTCCCCCTCCCAGATCGGCCGAGAGTCAGAGAGATGTGATCACGGAGGGCCAGCAACAGGTGCTCGCCCTTTGCGGATAGGGCCTCTCTTGCGGCCGGTGTCCACTGGGTCTCGCTGTCGAACTCGTCGGTCATTTCTGAACTATAAGGCGAGCGGAAGATGCCCGCAGCGCATGAGGCTGGCTCGTGCGATACGAATCCCGACCGCCATGAAAAGGGTCGCTCGAATATCGCTGATCGGGGCTGCTGCGGGCGGCGCTGCGCTGGCCGGGCTTGTTGTCTTTCCGCCGGCCGATCGTAGCTCGCTCCCGGTGCTCCGCGCCGGACTTTCGCGGCATATCCTCCTTCCGCTTCGCTCCAGTCCGGTATTCCACGGTCCCGGCACTGCGCGCCGTCCACTCGCTCTTGATCAGTCGCCGGAAAGGCAACAAGAACTGATCGAGCAGGGAAGTGAGCGAGATGCGGGTATTCATCATCGACAGCAGCAACATGGGTCCGGAACTGCAAGGCGGGCTCATCGGCGTAGAAGGGTCCGCGGACCCGACTGCTGCAGAAAAACAGACGTGCGTGGATACAGTGAGCCGGTACCTGGCGGACGGTTGGGCGATCTGCGCGGACCCGTTCACACCCATCGGTTGGTTAGCTGCTCTGACGGCAGAAGCAGCATGTGCCCCATTCATTGCGCTCGGCGATTCGAAGACACTTTCGTTCAGGCGATGAAGCCCCGCTCCCGCGCCGCGTCCGTAATGGGCTTCACGGCCGCCTTACCTAGCCTCGCCGTCAGAGTCTCAACGAGCCCGTTGACGTGGTAGCTAACCATGAAATTGTTGGGCGTCGAAGCTCGAACTCTTTGAACGTAATACTCCACAATCTCAGCACCGAACGAGGTCAATGCGCCCTCAGGAAAATCTGGTTCCATGAAGTGCTCGCTTAGCGGGATATCGTCATGTTCTGCGAACAGCTTGACGGCCTCAGGAATGCGCGGCCCGAGGTAAGGCACCACATCTGCCCAGACGGAGAGCTCGTCCGCTTCAGCCGTACGGGGAACTCCCTGAAACCGCGCCTGCAAGTGTCGGCGGAGCCATTTTTTCCAGATCTCATCTCCATTGATACCGGCTCCCGCTAAGAAGTGGACGATCTCTCGAGCAAAGCCTGACGCATGCTTTCCCTCGTCCTCGAGAATGCTCGCGTCGAGGAGTTGTTTGCGCGACTTCGCTGGAATCGCAGCAAACGAGACGATCGACGCGACCATTCCGAAGAAGTTCACTTCCAGCCCGCGCTCGCCGAGATCATCCATATGTCCCCACTGGCGAATGGTGCTCTGGAGCAGGCCAGCTGCCAGCATCCGGTCGTTATAGCGCGGCTGGTACAAGAACGCCGTCCAGGCGAGTTTCGCTGATACCTCATGACCGAACAGCGGCAGTACTCGTCGCTCGGTGAACTCCGGATCCGCCGCAAACATGAAGAACGCTTGGCTCGCGAATGCCGGCTCGATAGCGTCCAGCGCGTGTCTGGGTCCAGCGAATAGGTCCTCGATGGCATCCCTCTCTTCTTCGTTGAGCCCTTTCCAGTCGTCGCGATGGTTTCGCCAGCGCCGGTCGATCGCGTTCATCCAGAACCGTGCGATGTCGCCTGGCCAAGAGTTCAAATACAGCGGTGCGGGCGATACGGGATCAATATCCTCGGAGTGAGAGAACGATTCTCCGTGGTTATCCCACAACGCTCTTGCCAGCCCTCGCATTGCCGCGTCTGCCCGATCCTCCTCATCGTCGATCATGATTTGGGCCTGTTCGACGAGGAACCGACCGATAGCCCGGGTGGAAGTTGGGATATGGACCTGACTCGCGACCCGCTGCGTTGCAGCGCCCGCGAGATCGCCGAGCGAGGACTTCGACCAACCCTCGATTACCGCTCGGCGCAGATCGTCCCCTTTGACGCCCAGTTCGGGCTCTTCATCTGCCAGCGACCAGATCGTAATTCCTTGCGGGGGCGCGTCTCCACGACTTGCCTGATCAAGGAGAGCGCGTCGTCCCATGACGGCTCATCAAAACTGCGCTCTGAGTAATCGCGCTCGATCAACTCGCCAAGCGCCGCGCCCGGAGCCTTGGACAGCGCCTCAACAAAGTCTTCGGGCGCCATCGGAAGCTTGCCGCCCCATGAGCCGCTTGACGTCCAACTGTCGAAGTCTGGGTGTTCGCGGGCCGCAAACGTCGGGTTCTCTTGCTGGAGCCTCGCGAGCTCGTTGAGAGCGTCATTCCAGTCCGGCGCATGTTGCGTTAGCCAAACCAACGCGTTGAAAACCGCATATTGAACGTGGCGATGCCTATCGGGAATGTCGTCCGGGAAGCTTGGGCCGGTCAATACGGCCGCTAGAAGTCGAGAGCGAGTTTCACTCGAAGCGCCGCTGACCGAGTGGGCCAAGATCTGGAAGGTCTCATGCTTGAGGTCGCTGGCGTACAACGCTGCCTTATCGAGCAGCCAAGAGATACGTTCGTCCTCGTCCAGAGCGGAGCTGCCATCCACGACATAGAGCGCTAGCTGTAGTTCCCCGTGAGGTTGTGAACGCGGGCTGCGGGTGTTGAGCCGCCGATTCCGGTGTGGGGTCGGTGGTGATTGTAGTGATGGAGCCAGTGCAGGTAGGCAGCCGCGCGTGAGTCTTCGTCGGCGTAGGCGATGGCGTAAGCCCATTCGGTTTCCAGAGTGCGGTTGAACCGCTCGACCTTGCCGTTGGTTTGCGGTCGGTAGGGGCGAGTCTTGCGATGCTGGATGGTGCCGAGCGCGTCGGCGAAGTCGTTGGATCGGTAGCAGGCTCCGTTGTCGGTCATCACGGCGGTGACGGTGATTCCGGCATGTTGGAAGAACGCATTCGCGCGAAGCCAGAACGCGGCCGCGGTCTCTTTGCGCTCGTCGTCGAGAATCTCCGAGTAGGCCAACCGGGAGTAGTCATCGACGGCGTGGTGCAGATAGCGGTAGCCCCGTGAGGCGGGCGCTCCTCTGCGGGCAGCGCGCGAGCGGGCGGCTCCCGCTCGGCGGTTCTGCTCCGAGACGCGGCCGTGTGCCCTCCAGCCTCCGCCGTCGGGGACGCGGCCCTGCTTCTTGATATCGACGTGGACGAGCTGGCCCGGCGAGGCGACCTCGTAGCGGATCGGTTTCGGTCTGCGAACCGGTAACCCGGTGCTGGCGTCAAGATGGGTCAGCAATGGCATCCGGTAACGGGCCAACACCCGACCGACCGTCGAACGGTGCAAGCCGAGGTGATACGCGATCCGATGCGGACCCCACCGGCGCGTGAAGCGCAACGCGACGATCCGCCGCTCGACGCGCCGACTCAACCGCGACGGCGATGTCGATGGACGGCAGCTGCGATCAGTCAACGGCAAACCAGCCCGGTAACGGTCAGCCCACCGCTTCGCCGTGGCCGGCGAGCACTGGAACCGATCCGCAGCACGCCGCAACGGCCAGCCCCGCTCCACGACCAGGACGGCAAGACGACGACGCCCCTCCGGCGTCAACGGTGCATTAGCGTGAGTCACGAAGACCTCCGAGAACGATTGGTGTGTGGTAACCCACATCGTTCCGGAGGTCTTCGCCTAAGTCACGCGTTCACAACGTGTCGGGGAACTACAGCTAGCCGTTGGAATAATGGTCGGTTCGTTTCCCACCAGCGTGTTGGAAGCTCAGGTCGAATTGGGGACGCCAAGTCTGCGTACGCCCGCAGTCCATCGATTACGGCATCGATCGGGTGGCGAAAGCTGTCTTGTCCGTGAGGAGCAATGGACGATCGCCGAGAAGAAAACTGATCCCACTCGCGCTTGCCGTGGAAGGCCTCCAAGAGGTCGTAGGCCGAGGCAAGCGCATCCTCCAGCATGACGCCCACGAGGGAATCACCGTGTGGTGAATTGTCCACTAGCTTGATGATGTGGGCTGTCAGCGAGTGCTCATCGGTAGCCCATTCGACGTCCGCATCGGGTAGGGCCAGGGGATGATCCGAATCGTCGAGAAACCATCGACGCTTCAGTTGAAGATAGGGCCGGAGGCACGCGCGAATCACGGAAATGTCGATCGAAGGGCCGTCAGAGCTATAGGGAAGTAGGTGTTCCAACGCTCCGGGCGATGACTGGCCACCGATTGACGTGGCAATAAAGGATTTCCAACGCCTTCCAGCATCGGCGTCAAGCTTCGCAAGCTCGTCAGCGGTCCAAGCAGAGCCTCTGAAGAGGTTGTCCGAAAAGGTTTGGCCGACTCGCTGAACAGTCTGGAGCGCGGCGCCATGGAGTTCGGGCGAGGCGATAAACATCTGACAGAACCAGGTTCCCAGGACGGCGCTCGCGTCGGTCAGAGCGCCGGAACGAAACAGCGCCGAAAAGCTTTCATGTCCCTCGATCCATCGCAGCCAACTCACCCGCATGTCGAGTTGCGCTTCAGTAGTCGCCTGAGCAAACTCTTGCGCCCCTTGGGTCGTTCGGAGTCGGCCCATCAAGTAGTCGCGTTCCACCGGCGTGAGTTTCGGGCCGGCCGTCACGATATCTCGCATCCGCGCTCGGTGCTCAAGTTGACCCATTCGGGCTCGATCCCCCCACGCTTCGAAAGCTGACACAAGCGCGCCGTGATCGCGTCCTACGACGGGGTATTCAATCGGGACTATTCCGAGGTATTCCCATTTCGTGTCGTCTGGGGCGCTCGTAAAGGCAAAACGGGTGTTCGGAGAACCTTCATCCCGAGACGGCAAACCAAGCGCGAGATATCTCATGATGACGTCGTCATGGCTATAGCCGACGAACACGACGGTGAACCGGTCAAACATGGGAAGCAGGAAGCGCGCCGCCCACGCGTCTGTCATGTATGCCCGGCCGAAATCGCGGTCAGTCAGGATCATGTCCATTTCGGAACGCGTGACTGAGCCATGCAAGTGGACGAGCCCCTCGAACGACCGTCCTAGCGGTAGAGCGGGCGCAAACCACGTATCTCCGATTGGCATCGCGGCGTCACGAGCAGCACTTGCCAAATGGTCGTCGTAGTTAGTGGTGACGACTCGAAACGTACCGCTCGCGTTCGCCAAATCAACGATCGCCCGGTGCAAAGGGCTAAATCTTGATTTGGGATCGCTTATGAGCTCCTTAGCGTGCTGATGTGCGTTGAATCCGCCTGGCAGAGATTCCAACGAGCCGATAAAGAAGTCGAATCCCCCGCGTTTTGAGAATCTGTGCGATGCGCGTTTTGCTAGGGCCCTCGCAAGATTCTCAAACGTGGGAAGGCTCGACGGAGCCCCCGCCGAGGCTCCTGCCCCGACGAAGAAGACAAGCGTTCCGTTGGCGTGAGCCTCCACGACTTCTTCGGGAAGATCTACTTTGCTGGTCACGTACAACGAGAACTCCGTACCTAGCCCCGACGCTGCTAGCGTCTCTAACGATTAGTTGGTGTCGCGTGATCAGGCTCGCAGAATGCGGCGGTCACGACCTGCCCCAGAAGGGGCGGCAGTTCGTCGAGGCGGCGCTTCACTTTCCGCACCTCAGACTTCCTTCTTCCCGGTCTATTCGTCCCTCGTGCGATAATCGCTGCCATGATCACCGCCGTTCCTGTAGATGTGCAGGCGATTGGGCGCGCCTGCGAAGCACACGGGGTCCGGCGACTTCGCATCTTTGGCTCGGTGCTCAGCACAAACTTCGACGCAGACAAGAGCGATGTCGATTTTCTCGTCGATTTTCTGCCCGGGCGCGGCGGCCTGTTCCACGACTACTTCGAGTTGAAGGAAGAGCTGGAGCGGATTGTTGGTCGCGGGGTCGATCTGGTCGACGCCGGCGCTGTGCGCAATCCATACTTCGCAAGATCCGCGTTCGGCAGCGCCGAGGATCTTTATGCTGCCTGAGTCGCCGGCATTCCTTTGGGATGCGCGCGAGGCCGCGACGAAAGCCGCCTCCATCGCACAAGGTCATGAGCAAGCGGAGTATCTAGGTGACTGGGTGCTGCAAGCCGCAGTCGAACGGCAACTCGAGATCCTCGGCGAGGCGCTCAAGAATCTTCGCGCGGCCGACTCTGAGACTGCGGCTCGGATCCCCAATGTTCACGCGATCATCGCGACGCGAAACATCCTTGTGCACGCGTATGCGCAGGTGGATCAGCGGCGACTGTGGGAGATCCTGATCGATGACCTCCCGGAGCTGATACCGGTGCTCGAAGGCTTGCTCGTCGAAGTCGATGAGGCGGAGACGTCACTCCAAGACCGCGATGCTGGCCCGAGGGCGTAGGCCCAAACACTTTCCCAGCGTGCCCACATTTTGCCCACAACCGTGTGAGATCCAGTTAGATCCAAACGATCGCTAGTGAACCAAAAGGCGCATAATTCCGCGGATTTTCGAGCGTACGAACCCCCTCCGGCGGCCCGTATCCGGGTTCAAGTCCCTGGGGGCGCAACACCGCAGGTGGCGCGAAGCCCCCGATCCCTTGGAAACATTGAGATCGGGGGCTTCTTCGTTTTCGTGGGTGGGTGCGCGATGAGGCCGTCTGCCCACCTCTGATTTCGTCGCTGCGTGTTGATCAAGTCTTGGAGCACTGGCAACCGTGGAGGACTGATGATGGTCAGCCGACGCGGCCCGCGTTAGAGTCCCTGCATGGGCGAACGGATCGAGCACTTCCTCGACTGGGCTGCTCAGCCGAGCGACCTCAGCGGCGGGAAGGACCTGCGGGTCTTCTGGAATTCCGTGCCTCATAACGAGGACGAGGCCTCTGCCGACGATAAGAACTGGGCCGCCAGCGAACCGGACCTTGACGCGCCATAAGCTGCTTGCGCCAGAAATAGCGAGCGGAGCGCCGCCTCGTGCACTAACCAGGTGAAAGAGTCGAAGCCGTCACCGACGCCGGTGAATTCAGCATCCGATATCTTCGTCTCCGGTCCGGTCGCCACCATCCGGCTTCTTCGAGCCGACCGTCACCAAGCATGCGAAAAGGGGAGTTGTGCGAGTCCGAGTCCTTACCCGGTGGGTCGCGTACTACGCGTTTGCCCTCCTCTGGCTGATCTTCCTGGTGTTCATGATGATCGAGCGGATTGGGACATCATCGCTGGGTTCATCGACGGAGCTGACCATCGGGATGGTGGTGTTCGGCGGAGTGCTCCTCGCCGCGGCCGTTGGTTTCCCGTTGTGGGTCCTACCGAACGTTCGATGCCGCGCCGAGCTACGTCGTCGCTATCCCGATGCGGTCGCGCTCGTCGCGCGACGCGATGATTTCCGCGCATTCATCGACGTGGACACGCTCGACATCCCGTACCGGAGAATCCCGTACTTCCTCACGGTAGTTGCAGATCGAGAGTCACTCTCCGCCTGGGCAGGGGGCGATCCGGGGGAACAGCCCCGAGAACTCGTTTCGATTCCGTGGCTCGTGTTGGCTCCATTCGAGCAGGCCGCGACTGAGGGAGTGCTTCCGCAGTTCGTCCTGCGTTCTACCGCGCAGTGGAACGGCGAAGAGCAACCGCTGCAGTTGACGCTGGGCTCCAACGCATTCGGCGGCCTCTTCCCACAGACCTACGGAAGTTCCCGCGCAGCCCTCGCTGCGCTGGACGCGCGCGCCGGCTCGTTCGAGGACGAGTTGCCGCAGGCATGACACCTAATGCGGTTGAAGAGGCAGGCGGCGGAGGACGTCACGCGCCGGAGCGCAGACCCGGAGATGCCTGGCGCGAATTCGTGCTGGCCTCGGTCACGTCATCGGCAAGCTCGTCGATGCGGTCGTGAGTGCGCTCATACCTTGACGGATTGTGGTCCTCGCGTGACGGCGATGAGGGCTGCGAGGACGCTGCGGTAGAGGTCGTCGGTTCGTTGGTCGTATTCCGCTCCGCGGGCCGTGTCGGAGAAGGCGATGTCGTTCCAGGATCCCATCCCGCCGAATACCCATGATTTGACCGCCGCGGCCAGGAGCTGGCGTGACTCCGGCGGAAGGCCCTCGGGGGCGAGGTCAGGGTGGTACGGGATCACGGGCTCGGGTGCGTCGAGCAGATGCAAAGCCTCCGTGAACCAGGCGGCCCAGTCAGCGATGTCGACGTCGCCTTCCGCAAACCCTCTGATCCCATCGAGCGCGGCCCGGAGATCGTCTCGTGCCGACGACGATGCAGGTTGTGGGAGGGTGGCGTCCCGTTGTGTGGTGGAGTTTCTCGACACCGTGCGGGATCAGCTGTTGGTGATTATGCCGCAGTGAGTTCGGGGATTGCCACCTCCTCGGTTTGAACGTCCAGGAGCTTCATGGAGTGTTCGCTGAAGTAGCGGCGGTCGGCGCCGTCCCATTCGTCGTGTTGCTCGATCAGGACGTGCCCGGCCAGGCGCAGCAGCGCGGCCGGGTTGGGGAAGGTGCCGACGACGTCGGTGCGGCGTTTGATCTCCTTGTTGACCCGCTCCAGCGGGTTCGTGGACCAGATCTGCCGCCAGTGCGCGACCGGGAACCCGGTGAAGGCGAGGAGGTCATCGCGGGCGTCCTCGAGCATGTCCGCGACCTTGGGATGCGAGCGGGCTAGCATCCGGGTGACCTCGCCGAACTGGGCGATCACATGCTCGGTGTCGGGTTGGGCGAAGATCGTGCGGATGATCGAGGCAACCATGGGACCGGCCGTCTTCGGGACGTTGGCGAGGACGTTGCGCATGAAGTGAACGCGGCAGCGCTGCCAGGCCGCGCCGGCGAACACCGTTTGGATGGCGGCGATCAGACCGGTGTGGGCGTCGGAGATCACCAACTTCACCCCACCCAGCCCGCGCGCTTTCAGGGAGCGCAGGAAGCTGGTCCAGAACGGTTGCGACTCCGTCTCGCCGACCTCGAACCCGAGGACCTCCCGGCGCCCGTCGGCGGCGACACCGACCGCGACCACGACCGCTTGGGACACCACCCGGCGGCCGACGCGGGCCTTGCAGTAGGTGGCATCCAGGAACACATACGGGTAGGTCGTGTCCGTCAGCGGCCGGTCGCGGAACGCCGCGACGTCCTCGTCCAGGTTCGCGCAGATCCGGGACACCTCCGATTTGGAGATCCCGGTGCCGGCGCCGAGCGCCTTGACCAGATCATCGACCTTCCGGGTCGAGACCCCGTGAACATAAGCCTCCATCACCACCGCGAACAGCGCTTGATCGACCCGGCGGCGCCGCTCCAACAGCGACGGGAAGAAGGAGCCTTGCCGCAGCTTGGGGATCTTCAACTCCAACTCGCCGGCGGTCGTGGTCAGAGCCCGGGGTCGGGTGCCGTTGCGCTGGGCCACCCGATCGCTGGTGCGTTCGAACGGGGCGGCGCCGATGAACGCGACAGCTTCCGCGTCGATCAATTCTTGGTACAGGGTTTCGGTCGCGACCCTAATCCGGTCGCTGACATCGGTGAGTTTGAGTTCCCCGAGCAGCTCGAGGAGGGCAGACTGGTCAAGAGCCATCGTGCGTTGTGTCCTTCCGTGAGATTCCTAGACAGTTCTCACTGACCATCGCACGATGGCTCACTGCGTCAACGACGTGACACTCAAGCCCAAGAACTACACCACCCCAAGGGACGCCACCTGCTTCACGTATTGAGAAGGGTAGGTGACTGTGAGCTCGGCGAGCTGGGGAGAATACGCGGAGGATCCGTTTCGGGCTCGTCTCGTTCGATCGTCGGTCATCGGCAATGTGGTCTGGGGTGCGTTCGTCGTTGTCGTCGTCGTCGCGCTCGTTGTGGCTGCGTTCGCAGCCCTGGGCGTCTCGTGGCTCAACTGGGTCGCGATTGGGTTGGCACTGATCGCCTCATACGCGGCGCCGCTCGTCTTCCTGAGCAGGTCGCGCATTCGGCGCGACATCGAAGCACGTCTCACTGCCGCAGGTGTTAGGTTCTCCGGGCGTCCGCCGACGTACTCTGCTGCGGCATTCACCAGGTGGATGACACGAAATGCTTTAGACGCTGAGTCGGTGCGAGCCGCGCTGCGGGCAGCGTAGATCACTGGCTCGTCGTAGCGCGGATCTGCGCCTTCATACGGTGGATTCGGCCGGCATGGGATTCGACTCCCGTGCCCCACCGGACCGGCCGCGCGAGACGCGGTTCGCGGGGCGTCCGATGTGCCAGAACGCCTCGAACGCCCCACACACGGCCCTTTCCGGTCGCGGTCGCCACAAGCCGGTGATCTGTGCGGGCAGCGGAGAGAGCGCGACGGGACGTGACGCGGGAGGCCTCCGCGCACGGGCCGGGACGGAGTCGAGCACCTCACCATGCTCGAGCGTCAGGATTCGCGCCACTCGGACTCCTCTTGAAAGGCGCCTCATTCGGGCGCGCACACAGCCGTGAGCACGCGGCTGGAGCGCCCCAGAGCGGGCCGCCGATCGAGGAGGGTGAATGAAGATTCGGACTGTCGTGACGACACTTGTCGTCGGGGGCGTTGTCGCGGCGCTCTCGGTCCTGGGCGCGGGCGTCGCCGAGCGGGCCTCCGCAGCGGACTGTGTCATCCCGAGCCCGGACATCTCGACGACGTTGACCGATACGACCTCCGGAACGAACGCTTCGGTGAGCGCCAACGACGTCTTCCGTTGGGACACCGCTCTGTCGAACCTGGATGGCCTCCCCGACGGGTGTTCTGCCACCGCGTCGATCGACCCGTCCGTGTTCTACGGGCTGCAGCCGATCACTCTCTACCTGAATGCGGACGGGACGGGCTCGACCACCGCGCACGGCGACTCGGTCGCCGCGATGGCCGTCGATCCGACCACCGGCACGCTCACCTTCACTCTGACCGGTTATGCGGCGACGCACACCGGTGTGAGCGCGCACGGGTACGTGACCGCCTTCGTCAACGAGTCGATCCAGCGCGGAGTCACCCAGCCGATCGACGCGACCGTGAACGGCGTCGTCACACCCTCGGGACGATCACCGGGGCCGTCTGCACGACGGACTGCGCCACGCTGCCCACGACGGCCGGGAAGTGGGGGAACGAGAACTCGGACGGCACCGGCAGGGTGACGATCCAATCGCCCACGGTCCCGGCCGCCGGCACGACGGTGACCTTCGCCGACACGCTCACCTCGCCCGGACAGGCGATCGCCGACGTCGACGGTGCGATGGTCTTCGACTGCCTGGACGCGTGGGGCGACCCCGGTGTCGTCCAGCCGGACGGGAGCTGCCAGCCCGGATGGGAGACGGTCCCCGTCACGTCCGACCCCGGCGGCTCTTACTCGGTGGTCACCACCAAGCCGAACCAGGTCGTCCAACTGTGGCTCGGGATGGCCTTCACCGGCGGCGGGCCCTGGACGGACTCCGCCGACGTCAGCGTGGACGGCGCCACCTGGAACGCCCAGGCCACGATCACCGCCTACGGCGCAGGCGGAGGTGCCGGCGGATCAACGCCGACGCCGACACCCGCTCCCACGCCGACACCCACGCAGACGTCGCCTCCGACCCCCACTCCCAGCGAGACTCCGATTCCGGTTGCGACACCCGGGCAGACTCCGCCCAAGACGCCCTCGTCCGCTCCCACCGCCGCGTCGACATCGACGCCCGGACCAGGACCGGCGGCTCATCCGTCGGCACCGGCCGCCGGGTCGGCGTCAGGCGCGAGCACCCCGTCAGCCGCAACGCCGGACGGCACGAACTCGTCCCTTGCGCACACCGGATCCGACATCGTCCCTCTCGCGACCGTCAGCGCTATCGGGTTGGCTGCCGGGCTCGCATTCATCGCCTTCGCGCTGCGCCGCCGGCGAAGCGAGAGCCATCGCTGACCAGAGAAACGCGCGCGCGGAGCGGCTGGTCCTCACTGCGGCGTCGTCAGGTCGGCGACAGGCGCGAAGGAAGTCACGCGAGGCCTCCGTCCGCGCTGTCGTGTCGGCCGCCGACGAGCTCGATCCATTCTGAGTACGTGTGGTCATGCCCGAGCGGGCAATCGCACGGGATCCGGGTCCGCTCGCCGATACCGAGCTGAATGGATTCGATGTGCGGCGTGGCGGCGACCACGTTCACGTGCTCTTCGTTGCTGATCATGCGTCCTGTCCGGTTCGTGGCTGGAGTGCGGCCGGCCTCCCGGGAGGCACCCGCAGAGCCTCCACTTCACAGAGGCTCCGTGCCGCCGACGATGACGCCGCGCCCAGCAGTACAGCGGGGGTGATTTCCTCGGCGCCGGCCCCTCGAACCTGTGGATTGGCTGATCGCGCGTCACTGCGGCCGAGCTCAGCGCTCCCATATTCGCTGGGAGGACCCGGAGCTCCGGTCCTGTCGCCCGCATCGATAGTTCACCCGGAGTATCACCCGAGGAGTCAGCCGCACATGAGAAGGATGGACACCGTCACAGTCCCACGCCATCGAGGCCGAACCGCGCGACTGCACGCCCGAGCCATCATCGCGATCGCGACGGTGGCC
Organism: Leifsonia sp. L25; assembly: GCF_050632895.1. The sequence continues at coordinate 70,596 of NZ_JBODRZ010000002.1, forward strand.
GCCTTCGTCTGCGCCGGGGCGATCGTGGCGGCCGCCGGGCCCGCGGGCGCCCCCGCGCAGGCCGCGACCGGCTCGAGCTGTGGGATGGCCACCACTGCCGGCACCGGCATCTACGCGAGCTCGCTGTGCTGGCTCGACATGAGCGGCTACAACAGTGTCCAGGCCACATCCGCAGCGGGCGAGCCGATGACGGAGACCCTCCCGGGCGGCTACACGGCCACCTTCACCCTGAACGTGTCCGGCCAATCGGTGGCCCCCTCGCCCCTCCCCACCTACGGCGCGGCCTACCTCGGCAACGGCGCGTACGCCGGCGTGCCCGGACAGCCGGCCCTCTATCAGCCGCAGGGCCCCGCGAACAATCCCGCGGGCAACCAGACGGTCGTGACGATCTCCAACGTCACCGTGACCGACCGATTCGGCCACGCCGTCAGCAACTTCTCGCTGATCAGCGCGGACGCTGAGAGCACCGACTACCCGGTCGCCGTCGCCTACCCGGAATCGATCTCCTGGACCGCGACCACGCCGCTGTCCTCGATCCAAGCACTCGGCAACGCGTGCGGGGGCGGCTTCACGGGGGCGGGGACGACGACCGTCACCTGCACCGGCGGTGGCATCGGGAGCCTGCAGACGAAGACCGGGACGCCCGTCGTGGCCGCCACCAACCCGGCTACTCTGCAGGCCACGCTTCAGGCGTCGACGTCCAGGCAGGCTGTCGCGTTCGGGTTCCTGTTCGAGAACATCACCCTGACCAAGCAGGTCGTGGGCGGGACTCCGGGCGACTCGTTCACAGTGTCGGTGTCCGACGGTGCAGGCAACGTCCTCGGCAGCGCCACGACGGGCGGCGCGTCGTCGGCCACCACCGGCTCGGTGTTCCTCATCGGCAACGTCGCCGGGTCGTCCTTCACCATGAAGGAGACGGCCGCGGCGGGGAGCCTGATCGACTACGCCCAGAGCTGGTCCTGCACGAGCACACCGAGTGCGACCGGGGTTCAGCCCACGTTGCCGGCCGGGGGCGCCGGCGCGAGTGCGACCGTGAGCCTGCTCCTGGGCCAGTCCGTGAGCTGCACGCTCACGAACACGGCCCTCACCGCCGGGGTGACGCTGACCAAACGCTGGGTCGGCGCCCTCACCGGCTCCACCGCGGCGCTGACGATCGGCGGCCCGGCCGTGACCGGGGCCGTGAGCAGCACCTCGACCGCGGGGACCGGCCCGAACCCCGACACCGCGAACGTCGCCACGGCGACCGCGAACCTCGGAAGCACGGTCACCCTGGCCGAGGCGATGGGCGGGACCGCCGCGACCTACGCCGCAAGCTACGCGTGCACCCAGGCCGGCACCGGCTGGACGGCCACCGGCGCGACGTTCACCATGCCGAGCGCGGCGGGGGCGGTGAACTGCGTGGTCTCCAACGCCACCACAGGACAGACAGTCCAGGTGGACAAGACCTGGATCGTCAAGAACCCGAACGGGACGGTCGTCGGCACCTACAACATCCCGGCCCAGGGAACGGACACGGCGCCCACCCCTCCGGCCGGCTTCTCCGCGGCTCCGACCCTCACCGGACAGGCCGCTCCGTCATTCGGCGGCACCTACGGAGGCTACGTCGTCGGCCAGGCGGTGAGCGTCGGCGAGACCTCCGTCACGGTCCCGCCCGGATGCACGCTGACGTCCGCGGCACTCACCGCGGTGAACGGCGCCGCGCTCGGCACGCCCGCGGCGCTGCCGTACCCCGGCACCCTCACCGCGACGCCGGCGCCCAACACCTTCACGATCACCAACACCGTCGCCTGCACGCAGACGCTCACGCTCGTGAAGAAGGTCGCCTTCGGCAGCGTCGCTCCCACGGCCTGGACACTCACCGCGACCGGCCCCAGCGGAGCCCTGCCCGGCCCGAACGGGACGACCGGCGCCGCGGCTGCGACGAACGTCGGCGTCACGCCGGGCGTCGCCTACGCGCTCGGGGAGGCCTCCAACGCTCCGGGCGCGCAGAACTACGTCCCCACCGCCGCCGGCTGGGCCTGCGTGGCCGGAGGGACCTCCGTCACGGTCTCCGGCGGGGCGGTCACGGTCGCCTACGGGCAGGCGGTCACCTGCACGATCACGAACACGACGGCGACGATCACGCTCCTCAAGCACATCCAGAGTCCGGGCGGCGGACTGACCGCCGGCGAGTTCACGCTCACCGTCACGCCGCCCGCCGCGCTCGGCGGCGCGACCTCCTTCGCCGGATCGGAGACCCCCACGACGGCCGACACCATCGAGGTGAAGCCCGGTGCGAGCTACACGCTGAGCGAGCAGGCGCTGTCGTCCACCACCGCCTACCTTGCGCTCGGACTGCAGCAGTCCACCGACGGTGGCACCACCTGGACGCCGGTCTCCGGTAACCAGGTGACCGCCTCGCCCGGGACCCAGCAGCTCTACCGGTTCGTCAACCAAGCCGTCCCCGCTATCGCCCTGCCGCTCACCGGCGGCCTGGGGACGGATGTCATCGGGTTCTCCGCCCTCGGCCTCCTGGCCGCCGCCGCCGTGCTCCTCGCGGCGCAGACGCTGCGGCGAGCGCGAGCCCGGCGATCCTGACGCCCCGATCCCACCCCACCCCACCCCACGATTCCCCACCCCACCCCACCCCACGATTCCCCACCCCAGGAAGAACAGGAAACCCACCCATGAACAACGCACCCACCCGTGGCCGGAGGCGCCGGATCGGCGCCCTCCTGGGCGCCGGCGCTCTCGCGCTGGTCGGGGTCGCCGCCATCGCCGGACCCGCCGACGCGGCCACCGGCAACGTCCCGGCCGGTCCGTACACACTCACGATCACCAAGCTGGCGAACCCGGCGACCGGCGGCACCCCGACGAACGGGACGCAGCAGAACGTGAGCAGCCTCACTCCGATCCCCGGCGTCGTGTTCAGCATCGCGCCGGTGAACGGCGTCGACCTGACCACGGCCGCCGGCTGGACCACGGCCGCGGGCCTGACGGTGAATGCCTCCGGTCAGGTCGTCAATGGCGGCACCACATACACCACCGGGACAGCCGCGAGCCTGACGGAGACGAACAGCAGCGGCGTGACGACCTACTCCACGTCCACCCCCTCCGTGTACGAGGTGACCGAGACCAGCGCCCCGGCCGGCACCGAGCTCGGCCAGCCCTTCCTGGTGACCCTGCCGCTGCCGCAGAGCAACAACTGGCTCAGCAACGTCTACGTCTACCCGAAGAACACGGTGCAGGGCGCACCGGTCAAGACGGTCGACGACACCGGCGCCTACGGTCTCGGATCGACCGTGAACTGGTCGGTGGCGGCCACGGTGCCCAACCAGAAGGCGGGTGACCCGCTGACCCAGTTCACGATCGCGGACGCTCTGGACTCCCGGCTCACCCCGCCGGCCGCGGCGAACGTGACCGTCTCGCTGGCGTCGTCCACGGGCACGGCGATCTCGCTCCCGGCGGCGGACTACACGGTCGCGGTGTCCGGCCAGACGGTCACAGTGACCTTCACCCCGGCCGGGCTGACCCTCCTGACGGCGAACCCCGGCGCGGTCGTCACCGCGAAGATCCCGACGGTCGTCAACGCGGTCGGCACCGGAACGATCCAGAACGTCGCCAACCAGACGATCCAGTCCTCCACCACGCAACCGATCACGACGCCCTCGAACTCGGTGCAGGACACCTGGGGCGATGTCACCCTGCGCAAGGTCGACCCCAACGGCAACACCCTCTCCGGGGCGCAGTTCCAGGTCTTCACGTCGTCGGCGAACGCCAGCAGCCTCACCAGCCCCGTGTCGGTGGGCGGAGCCACCACGTTCACGTCCGACGCCGGCGGTACGGTCGCGATCAACGGCCTCAAGGCGCAGACCGACGGCACCGGAGCCGACCTGACCTACTACATCGTCGAGACGCAGGCCCCCGCCGGCTACACGGTCGCGCCGGCCTTCGCCAAGGCCGCCGGCGGCTACGCGGTGACGGTCGCACCGGGCAGCGCGAACCCGACGATCACCGTCACCGACCCGCAGACGCCGCCGATCGCGCTCCCGCTGACCGGTTCCAGCGGGACCGCCGTGTTCGTGGTGGGCGGTCTCGCCCTCCTGGCGCTCGCTGCCGCCGCAGGAATCCTCGTCGTCCGTCGCCGCCGGGCCGATGCCGACGAGGTGACGGCCGGCGCTGCCCAGCAGTAGCCGTCCACCGTGGAGGTGGCGCGGCGGGGAGGCTGACCCGCTCCGCCACCTCCACACCTTTCTCGTACGAACAGCTCAGGAGCGACCCCGATGACCTCCGCACTCCCGCCAGAGCGCCGCGCCCGACGACGCTGGCGGCTCTCGCCCCTCGCCGCGGTGATCGCCGTCCTCAGCGTGCTCGGTGCGAGCGTCGCCCTGTACCCGTCGACAGCGAGCTGGTTCACCTCGATCCAGGAGGCCCAGCGGATCGCGACGTACGGCGACGCCGTCAAGGTTCTCGGACCGGCGAGCCGCACCGCCGCGTTGAAGCAGGCCCACGCCTACAACGCCGCGCTCCAGAGCGGCGCCGCCGTGAAAGCGGACGAGCGCATCCCGGTCGCCACCGGCGCCACGCTTCCGAGCGGATTCGACTACGACAGGCTGCTCGCGGCCGACCCGTACGGACTCATGGGCCGCATCGCCATCCCCTCGATCGGCGCCGACCTCCCGATTTACCACGGCACCAGCGACGCCACCCTCGCCGAAGGCGTCGGGCACCTCGAAGGCAGCTCCCTCCCCGTCGGCGGCCCGGGCACCCACGCCGTCCTCGCCGGCCACCGCGGACTCGCCTCCGCCACCCTCTTCACCAACCTCGACAAAGTCGTCGACGGTGACACGTTCTCCCTCTACATCTTCGGCGAGACGCTGACCTACCGGGTGTTCGACATCAAGGTGGTCGACCCCGATCAGACCAAGACCCTCGCCCCGGTACCGGGGAAAGACCTGGTCACCCTTGTGACCTGCACCCCGATCGGGATCAACAGCCAGCGCATCCTGGTCACGGGGAGCGCGTGACCCCTGCGCCGCAGACCGCGGTCGCCGCCGGCGCCGAGTGGCCCATCGGGCCCGGGTTCCCGTGGTGGGCCGTCGCGCTCACGGCCACGGTCGCGGCCGCAGCCGCGTACGTCTGGTGGTCCGGGCGCTCCGTCCAGCGCCGTCGTCGCGCCACTGCTGCGCCCAGAGGTGTCTCGAAGAGCACCCGCCGGGTCCGGAGGCCGAGGGCCGCCCGTGGCTGAGTCGCGGCTCAGACACCGGCGCAGACGCCGTCGTGTGGGTCCGGTCCGTATCGCGGTGGCCGGGGCGCTCTGCGTCGCCGCGGTCGTCGCCGGCGGCTGGACAGTCTCGACCGTCCTCACCGAGCAGAGTTACCCGAAGGACATGCGCGGCGCCCCCGTGGTCCTGCCGCAACCGTCCGAGGCGGTGCGGGAGAAGACCGACGCGGTCGCGCAGGTCGCCGGCAGAACGCTGCGCGTCCCCGCCACCGGCCTGACGGTGCCGCTCGGCGAGCTCAACGAGGTGGACGGCGTCATCGACCCGCCCGGCTTCTCCTCTGCCTACCTCGTCCGCAACTACGGCGCCGGCCCGTCCCACGCCGCGTCCGGGACGGTGTTCGTGGTGATGCACTCCTGCCGCGGGGGAGCGGTCTGCCCCGGGAACTACCTCATCGACGTCGACGCCGGCACCTCATCGCTGAAGGCCGGCGCGGATGTCTACGTCGCCGGACTCCACTACCGGGTCACCGGAGCGGAGAAGGCCTACAAACCGGACGTCCACACGAACGCCCGGATCTGGGCGAACGCGCCGGGACGACTCGTGCTCCTGACCTGCCTGCAGGTTCCCGACCAGACCGAGTCGATCGACAACATGGTCATCACGGCGCAACTCGTCGGCTGACCCACGGGCCGCCGAGTCCGGTCATCGGTACCCGCCGCCGCCCGCCCGGCCGGTTACCGCCGGACACGGCGTGCCCTGACGGAGGCCAGCGCCACGGCGGCGACCCCGACGAGGACGGCGGCCAGCGCGGCGAAAACCGCGTCCGGGTCGAAGGAACTTCCCGTGTGCGCGAGTGCAGTGATGGTGCTACGCGACGGCGGCGACGTCGGGGGCGGCGTCGCCTGGGTGCCGGACACCGGCGCCGGCGGGCTCACCGAGTGCACGAGCGTCGCCGTGTTCGTCAACGTAACGGCATCCACCGTGCCGTCTCCGAGGCCGAAGCCGTTCTGCGAGAAGGTCGGCGAGGCCCACTGCAGACCGGCCGCCCCGTCGGCGCGTCTTCGGTGAGGTGCACGGTGGAGCCGGTCTCGAACGGCGGACTCGTCCAGGTCGCACCGTCCGCGACGGTGAAGGTCCCAGACGCCGTCGCGCCTTCAGGGGTGGTCACGGTGTAGGTGCCGGTGAAGGCGAGACCCGTGACAGGGGCGCTCGGCCAGTTCACGTGCTTGGTGACGGCGAACCGACCGACGGCGGTACCGGCAGCGGTTCCGTGGCCGCCCTCGTAGACCACGGTCCCGCTGACCGGTGCGGAACTGCTGCCGTCGGTGGTGATGGTCGCCTGGTTCGTGTAGGTCCTGGTCCCGCCCTGGCCGGCGTCGGTGGGCTTGGTGGCGAAGTGGATGTCGTAGAAGTAGCCGGCGTCGGTGGTGAAGGTGACGCTTCCCGCGGAGTCCACGGTGTACATGCTCGGGTCCATGAGCTGCCATCCGACGGTGGTCTGGTAGCCGTCCGCGCCGTACGCGACCTGGTTCGTGCGGTAGATCATCGGGAATGTCCCGGAGGCGGTCGAGGTGACGAGCTGCTGGTTCGGTCCGGGCGTGTCATCGACCTGGACGGACAGTCCGCCGGCCATCCCGCTCGCTCCGGCGCCGATCGAGACGTCCCACTCGATGGTGCCGTCGGCGGAGTTGTACCAGCCCCACTTGCTGTCCGGGCGGCCCGGGAAGGCGCAGTCCTGGGTGCACGTGCTGGTCGGCGGGGGCGTGACGGTGACGGTCGTGGCCTGGCCGTCGACCGTGTAGGTGGTCGGCGTGCTCTGGCTCACCTGGGTGAGCACGGTGACCCAGAACTGGAAGGTGCCGTGCAGATCGAGGGGATGCGATCGGATGTACGCGCTGTCGATGTCGCAGTACAGCTCGGTCGCGGTCACCGTGCACTGGCCGGCGACCGCGCCGGCGCTGTCGGTCAGCGGGAAGGCATCCGTGCGTCCCTGGAGCTCGGTCGGCAGCGGGACGGAGAAGCCGGCAGGCGTCGCCGGGTTGTCCGGCAACGACCAGTCCGCCTGGATGGCGGCTTGGCTTCCGGAGGTCGCTTCGGTGGACGTGAACCGTATGTCCGACACCGTCGCTTCGGTCGCGTAGGGCGGGGCGGCATCGGCGGCGGCCGCGATGCCGAACAAACACATCGAGACGGCCAGGACCGCCGCAGTCCGCAGGGACGTTCGCACTGTGAGACCAACTTTCCGGGGTTCCGCGCCGAAGCGGCGCTCACCGAGGTGATTCCCGCGCTCCGGTTTCATGACGGGGACCCGACCCGTGTTTTCACCCGGCGCGGGTCGTCAGAATCGTCGGGAGCCCGCGTCTGCACTGGTGAAGGACCGACTCGGTCGGCGACCAGGACGAAGGTGACGATGGTGGAAGTCGAGTGGCCGCCTGCGGGCGACATCCTGGTGTGGGCCAGCGGAGGTCACGCGATCCGAGGCATGGTCATCGCCCAGGACGCCACGCTCGGTCTGGTGTGCCTGCTCCTGGACCCCGCGTCGGATGCGCACGCCTGGGTGCCGGCGCGCCAGTGCACGCCGGCGACGGCCGCGCACGGTCCGGCGGACCACCCGGCGTACCGTCGCGCGCTGGAGGATGCCGCAGGGGCGGTGGCGGCGGTCGTGGCGTCGTACGCGGTGGCCGGTGACCTCAGGCGCTGCGCCGGCGCCAGCCGAGCGTACGGGGCGCTGGAACATCTGATCGACGTCGCCACGCTCTGACGCGCCGGCCGATCGCCGGGGCGCCGGTCACAGGTCCACATCGAGCAGACGGTCGAGGTACTCCGGGATCGTGGACTCCTCGATCTGCGCGCGACGGCTCAGCTCGCGCAGGGCTTCGATCGACACGCCGATCAACTCGAGCGGAATCGCGGGCTCCGGTTTCGGCAGGGGGAGCCGAAGCAGCCGGACGTCGTCCAGGAATTCGGCGCACTCCTCCGGGAATACGCCGTGGACGCCGTCGCGGAGATAGATCTGGGCCGGCGCGGCACGCAGGCGCAGGCGCAGTTCCTGCTCGCCCATCCCGCAGAAGCCGGCGAGCTGTCGGAGTGTGACGAATCCGGGCATTTTCTCGATGTACTCCGCCGTGATCACGCGACGCAGTCGTTGCAGCGCGTGTTCGGGCGTCGAGACCCGCGGGTCGAAGCCCTCTCCCACCAAAGCCAAGTGGCGCCGTCCGATGTGTCTCACACCTCTCCCGTCATCTCCCCGCGATGGTCACGACAGCGGATGCGGCTCGAAATGACGCGTCTGCGCGTGTGAATTTTCGGGGCCGGCCGGCGCGTCATCATCCGGGCCGACGGGACTCCCTCAATCGGAGGCGCGCACCCGTTGCGCCTGTTCTACAGCCGACCTGGAGACCGATCCCGTTGTCCCGCCCGAAAGATCACGACCCCGCCGTCGCCACCCGATCCGACGCCGAGCTGCTGTCCGCGACGCGCGCCGGCAGCACCACGGCGTACTCCGAGCTCTGGCGCCGCCACTACCGGGCCGCTCTCGTCGTCGCGCGCTCGTTCACCGCGACGTTCGACCCGGACGACCTCGTCTCGGAATCCTTCGCCAGGATCTACGCGACGATCGCCCGGGGCGGGGGACCGACGACAGGCTTTCGGCCCTACCTCTTCACGACGATCAGGAACACGGCCAGGGGCTGGGGCCGCGCGTCCCGAGAGATCACGATCGAGAATCCGGACGTCTTCGAGGATGAGCGCTTCTCGGAGGAGGGGCAGTTGCACTCCCTCAACAAGTCGCTGGCGGCCCAAGCCTTCCGCACACTCCCCGAGGCGTGGCAGGAAGTCCTCTGGTACACCGAAGTGGAGTCGATGCCGCCGCGTGATGTCGCACCGCTTCTCGGGATGACCCCGAACGCCGTCGCGGCGCTGGCGTACCGCGCCAGGGAAGGGCTGCGGGCGTCGTGGATCCAGACTCATCTGGCGACCGTTCCGGAGCATTCCGAGCATCGCTGGGCGATCGAACACCTCGGTGCCCGGCTGAGGGGACGTCTGACGAAGAACGCTCAACGGCGTCTCGACGAGCACCTCGAAGGCTGCCTCGACTGCACCCTGATCTCCGAGGAGGCCAGCGAAGCGAACCGCCACATCGGCTTCGTGCTCCTGCCGCTGATCGCCGGCGTCGGCGGCGCGGCCGCCTACACGAGCTGGCTGTCGACAGCGTCCGCAGCGCCGGCCTCGGCTGAAACGCTCGGCGTCGCCGGCAACGGCACGCACGCTGCGTCAGCGCACGCGGCGACCCACGGCGCCGCAGCGGTCGCACTGATCACGGCCGCGGCGGCGGTCGCGGCCTCCGTCGTCGCGACGGCTCTCGCGATCGCCCCTCCCCGGCCGATCGAGATCTCGCCCGTCGCCGGCGGCATCCAACCGCCGAGGGCGAGCGCAGCCCCGAACCGTCCGCAACCGTCCGTGCCGACGCCTCCGCCATCGCCCGGGCCTTCGTCCCCGCCTTCGCCCGCGCCATCGCCGGAGCCGAGCCCGCCCGTTCGGTCCCGAGTAGCCGCCCCCGCGCCTGCGGAGACCACCGCGGAGCTCGCGACGAGTGCTCCGCTGCCGCCGATCTCGGTCCCCGGCGCACCGGTCAGCGCACCGCTCCTGGCTCCGCCCACCATTCTCGCTTCGACGGTCGACGCTCCCGCCGACGCTCTGCAACTCACCGGCACTGCCGCCCCTGGCGCCACCGTCGATATCACGATCGCTGCCGGCGCGGGAGCCGCCCGGCTCTCAGCTCGCGCCGTGTCCAGCGCCTCAGGAGGGTGGACCGCGACGCTCGATGTCTCGGCCCTGGCCGACGGGACGTACGCTGTCTCAGCCGTCGCGTCGCTCGGCGAGCACACCAGCCTGCCGTCCTCAACGAGCGTCAGCCTGAAGCGGCCTCCTGGCAGCCCGCAGATCACTCTCATCGACGCCGGAGACGGCCGCCTCTTTCCGATCCTCCGGGGAACCGCGATCCCCGGCGCAGAGGTCGCGGTGACGGCCGGCGGGTCCACCAGCACGGCGACGGCGGACGCGTCCGGCGACTGGGTCCTCGAACTCGATCGTGGAGTGGTCGCCGGGTCCAACGCGATCGGCGTGCGGCAGCAGGCGGACGGCATGACGTCGCCGGAGGTCGAGACCACGATCGCTCTTCGCGCCCCGGCCGTGTCCACGACGGTTCGAGCGGGCACGGAGGTCGTCACGGTGAGCGGCGATCCCGGCGCGACGATCTCGGTCGCTGCCGGCGACGGTGCGTGGCAGTCCGAGGTGCTCGACTCCGACGGTGACTTCGTGGCGCAGTTCCCGGCCGGCACGCCGTCCCGTCTCACGGTGGTGTCTGTGCGTTACGCGGACGCCGGCCGGGAGGGGCTCCTCGTCATCTCCACACTTCCCGCGGACCTCACGGGACAGGGAGGTCCGTCGGTTCCGGCAGCGGCGTCTGATGGATGACCAGGTTGTGCTGGGCGGCGTCGATCGCTGCGGCGATATGCAGGAAGCGGCCCTCTCCTTCCCACGGGCAGACCAGGCACTGGGACCAGAAGATGGGCCCGTCTCGGAGGACGTCGGCCGGACCCAGGGATTCGATCGGGCCGTCTCCCGGCTCGTCCTCGACATCGTCGCCGACGGGCCTCCGACGACGGAGGATCCGTAGCAGGGCGTGCGCCCGGGGTGCGTTCATCGTTCTCCGCTTCACCTTCGAGGTGGACGGGCGCCGGCGTGGTGGGAGCCGGCGCCCTGGTGGGTGATCCGCGGCCCTCAGCACACGACCCGTCGGGGCCGCGAACCCGGCCCCACCATGCAGATCGCGCCCGGAGCCCGGTATGACGCGGGGCCCGCGGGACGATCCCGACGACGCGCCTACTGGTCGCGTGCGCCGAAGCGGGCGATCCACTCGGCGTACGAGTGGTCCTCGCCGATCGGGCAGTCGCACGAGATCAGCACCCACTCGGCGGACACGTGGCCGAGGATGCGCTCGACATGGGGAACCGTGACGGTCTCTTCGTTCTCTGTGGCCATGATTTCTCTCGCGTGGGGGTACGGGGCGCGCTCGATCGTCGTCGGGATGTCCCGCGCGTCGCCCACGCCGCGGGCTCGGCCGGCATCCGATAGGGGACGATGCCATCACGGAAAGAGAGTCCGCTGGTGACCGGGCATGACGCGCAGCCGGCACGGCCGATCGCTGTGAACCATCCACCCGCTCACCCCGTGTACCTGACAGGAGGACGCACGCCGTGACGACCCCGCGGCGCCACCCATGACCATTCGCACCGAGAGCCGTATCGTCGTCGCCGGCAGCGTCCGGGACGTGTGGGACTACCTGTCCGATGTCGGGCGCTGGGCGGAGTGGGCCCCCACCGTGCTCGACTGCCGCGTCCGGGGCGGCGGGCCGCTCGTCGCCGGCGGGTGGATCGATCAGCGGGCGCGGGACTTCCGGCAGGAGCACCCCCGCAGCGAGCGGGTGACTTCCGTCGACGCGCCGCACACGATGGCGTTCGCGGGGACCATCGGGTCGTCGCCGGCGCGCTGGGGGATGGAGATCCTGCCGGCGGGCGAGGACAGCACGGACACCATCATGTGGGTCGAGGTCGACCTCGCGAACGTCATGCGCCTCATCCCACCCGGCATCCTCCGGCGCCGGATCCAACGCACCAGCGACATCGAGATGGGCGCGATCCGGGCTGCGGTGGAGGCCGACGTGCAGGCGGGCGCGGGGTCGGCATGACCCGGGTGGAGGGCGCCGAGCGTCTGATCGAGGTCTACCGGCGGAAGGCCGCGCACTACGATCTCACCTCGCGGCTGTATCCGGTTCCCGGCTACCCGCAGCGCTCGCAGCGGCTGCGCACCGTGCGGGCGCTCGGCCTGCGCGCCGGCGCGACCGTGGTGGAGGTCGCCTGCGGCACGGGGCTGAACTTCCCGCTGCTGGAGGACGCGATCGGCCCGGGCGGGCGGCTCATCGGGGTCGACCTGACGGACGCGATGCTCGATCGCGCGCGGACGCGGGTCGCCGCGCACGGTTGGCGGAACGTGGAGCTGGTGCAGGCCGACGCGTCGGAGTTCGTCTTCCCGGACGGGGTGGACGCGATCCTGTCCACGTACGCGCTGACGCAGGTCCCGGACTGCGGCGCCGTCGTCGCGCACGGGGCCGCGGCGCTCGTGCGCGGAGGCCGATGGGCGGTGCTCGACCTGAAGAAGCCCGACCGCACCCCGGCGTGGCTGACGCGGCTCGGGATCGCGGCCGTGGGGAGGTCGGCCTCCCTGGACGAGTGGATCGGGCGCCGGCCGTGGGAGGTCATCCGCGCGGCGATGCGGGAGGGGCTGGGGGACCCGGCGTGGGAGGAGCTGTGTTTCGGGACGGCGTTCCTCGCGGCCGGAACGGGCACGGGGGAGACGGCCTCCCGGTGAGGGGGACGGCACCCGGTGGACGGTTTGCCGGTTGGGGGCGGATCCCGCGGCCGACCCGGCTACCAGGGCAGGACGCCGTAGCCGCCGTCGCCCTCCTGCCGCCACAGGTGCCCCCAGAGCACGCCGGACGGCCCGTCGTCGGGCAGTGTCGCCAGGTGGACGCTGGGCTCCGCGCCGTCCTCGACGTCGAGGCGGCCGAACTCGCGGTCGATCCCGTCGGCGGCCCGCGCGATCGAGGCGTCGTCGGTCACGTCGAGCTGGACGAACCGAGCGTCCGTGGACGGACTCTGCGCCCGCTACGTGCGATCCTTCCTGGGCATCACGACCTCCTTGACGATGAGGATGATGCCGGCGGAGATCGGGATGGCGACCAGTGCTCCGGGGAGCCCGAACAGCGTCGAGCCGGCGAGCGCCGAGATCAGCACGACGGAGCCAGGGATCTGCACCGCCTTGCCCATCACCCTCGGGGTGAGGATGTATGCCTCCACCTGCATGTAGATCAGCATGAAGACCAGCACGACGACGGCACTGACCGGCGAGTGGATCAGCGCCAGGACGGTCATCAGCACGGTGGTGAGCACCGTTCCGATCAGCGGGATGAGCGTGATGAAGAACGCCGCCAGCGCGATCAGGAACGCTCCGGGCACGCCGGTGATCAGGAGCAGGATGAGGCTGTACGTGGCGTTGAAGAACGCGAGGATCACCATCCCGCTCAGGTACTTGCCGAAGTTCTGCAGGATCCGCTCGGAGTAGCCCGTGAACCGGTCGCGGTTCGAGCGCCGCACCAGGTGGTACAGCGAGGCCTTGGTGGAGTCGTAGGACGCGATGAAGTAGATCGTCAGGATGGCGATGAAGAAGCCGGTGGTGAAGCCGTTCAGCACCGAGAGGCCGAAGCCGACCAGCCCGTTGCCGATGTTCGCCCAGGTCTGCGGGTTCTTCACCTGATCCGAGATCCAGGTGAGCGCCTGGCCGAGGACGCCGTTGCTGGCCGCGTTGGTGGGGTCGAACCAGCCCGCCGCGCGCAGCCTCGACACCTCGGCGGGGATGGCCGTCGCCAGGTTCGTGATCTGCTGGACGATGAGCGGGACGACCACCCAGACGATCGCGACGAGCACGCCGACGATGAGCAGGATGACCGTCACGATCGCCCACGCGCGCTTCATCCCGTGCCGCTGGAACCAGCGGATCAGCGGGTCGAGGCCGACCGTCGCGAAGGCCGCGAGGAAGACCGAGAAGATGATCGAGCGCAGGCCGTAGAGCATGTAGCCGGTGGCGACCGCCCCGAGCGCGCCGAGGGTGACGACGAAGCCGAAGAGCAGGGGGCTGCGCTTCATGAGCGGCGCGCTGCCGGTGTCGGGAGCGTGCGGTTGCGCGCGCCGCTCCGGCGGCTGGATGAAACGCATGGGTCCCGCCTCTCGTCGTCGGCGTATTTCACGCCTTCCGCCGAGCGTATTGGCGGGTGGTCGGGGAGGACAAGACCGACGCGCGCCGACAGCCGGAGCGGGTCCCGGCGCCCCGGAATACGCAAGTCACTTTGTTTGTAGATAATCCGCTCTTGACCTTCTCTCGTGGGGCGTGCTTCACTGTCCGAAAGCAATTACAAAAGTCATTTTCTTTGTAATCGGACGGAGAGGTCCTGCGATGGTCCCGGGCGAGAGCGGCGCGATGCACGACGTGCGACTGACGAACGCGAGCAGCGCCCGCGTCGCGGTCGCGTTGCGCGACGGGGGCCGCGCGACCGTCGCCCAGCTCGCCGAGCGCATCGGCCTTTCGCGGCCCACGGTGGAGGCCACGCTCCCGCTGCTGCGCGAGCGCGGGCTCGTCGGCATGATCGATGAGCACACCCACGGCGGCCGTGGGGCGGGCCGGCCCGCCCGCATCTTCGAGTTCGTCGCCGACGCGGGCCTCCTGGTCGGGGTGGATGTCGGCATCCACCGCATCCGCGTCGTCGTCGCCGACCTCACCGGGAGCATCGTCGCCTGGCATCAGCGCGACATCGACTCCACCTTCGTCGGTGCGGGCCGCCTCGAGAGCGTCAAGGAGGCCGTGCACGCCTGCTTCGACCTCGCCGGCATCGACATCGGCCGGCTGTCCCGCCTGTCGGGTATGGCCGTCGCCGTCTCCGGCATGGTCGGCTCCGACGGCCGGCTCGCCGTGTCGCACAACTTCCCCGACTGGGAGGGCGTCGACATCGGCGGCCGGCTGAGCGAGGAGTTCGGCTGCCCGGTCACGATCGAGAACGACATGCGGCTCGCCGCCTTGGCCGAGCACCGGATGGGCGCCGCCCGGTTGGTGGACGACGTCGCGTACTTCTTCGCCGGCCACCGCATCTCGATGGGGCTCATCATCGAGGGCAAGCTGCGGCGCGGGCGCCACGGCGCCGCGGGTGAGATCGGCGGCAGCGTCTTCTCGTTGCACGTGGACGAGTCCGGGCAGCTCCGCTGGGAGTCCGCCGCAACCGGTGAGGACGTCTTCAGGGCGGCTGCCGAGGGCGACCCGGCCGCGATCGCGGAGATCGAGGCGTTCGTGCGCGGCGTCGCCACCGGAATCGCGACCGTGACCATGGCGGTCGACCCGGACGTGGTCGTCGTCGGCGGCGGTCTGTCGCGCGCCGGTGAGGAGCTGCTCCGGCCGCTGCGCGCGGCGGTGATGTCCGAGATCGGCGTGCCCGTGCGGCCGTCGATCATCCAGTCCGAGCTCGGCGCCGAGTCGGTCGTGCTCGGTGCTCTCGCGCTGGCCTCCGGCCAGGCGATGGAGCGGCTGTACTTGGCTCCGGGGATGCCGGAGCCCGAGATCGACGTGGCCGGGGCGCAGGCTCTGGCGGCGCGGGAGAGTGTGGAGGGATCACGGAGATGACCGTTCAGGAGACGATCGGCGTGGAGGCCGCGAAGCGGGTGCTCCGCCTGGCTGTGATCGGCGCCGGCGCGCGCTCGGGCATCGCCCGCCACGCCGTCGAGAGCGGCGACGGCCGGATCGTCGCCGTGGTGGACCCGTCGCCGGCGGCGCGCGAGCGCGCAGCCGAGACGTTCGGCGCGCGTGCGACCTACGCCGGTCACCGCGAGCTGATCGCGGCAGGCGACGCGGTGGACGCCGCGTTCGTCACCTCTCCCGACCACACGCATGCGGAGATCGCGGTCGACCTGCTGCGCGCAGGGATCGCCGTCTACCTGGAGAAGCCGCTCGCCATCGACGTGGCCGACGCCGACGCGATCCTCGCGGCCGCCGCCGAGAGCGGCACCCGGCTCTACGTCGGCCACAACATGCGGCACATGGGCGTCGTGCGCACCATGCGCGACATTATCCGGCGGGGCGAGATCGGCGACGTCAAGGCGATCTGGTGCCGCCACTTCGTCGGCAACGGCGGCGACTACTACTTCAAGGACTGGCACGCGGAGCGGGCGAAGTCCAACGGCCTGCTGCTGCAGAAGGGCGCGCACGACATCGACATCATCCACTGGCTCGCCGGCGGATACTCCGAACTGGTCACCGGGATGGGCGGGCTGACTGTCTACGGCGGGATCGACGACCGCAGGGACAACTCCGACCGGGCGATGCCGGACTGGTTCTCACTCGACTCCTGGCCGCCGCTGACGCAGCGCGAGCTCAACCCGGTGATCGACGTGGAGGACATCTCCATGATCACGATGCGGCTCGACAACGGGGTCTACGCCTCGTACCAGCAGTGCCACTACACCCCGGACTACTGGCGCAACTACACCGTGATCGGCACGGAGGGGCGCCTGGAGAACTTCGGCGACACCGAGGGCGCGGTCGTCCGCGTCTGGAACCGCCGGACCACCTACGACCCCGCAGGCGACGTCGAGTACAGCGTGCTCGGCGACGAGGGCGGGCACGGAGACGCGGATCGGCTCACCATCGCCGAGTTCGTGGGCTTCGTGCGCGACGGCACCGCGACGACGACGTCGGCGGTTGCGGCGCGCAACGCTGTGGCCACCGCCGTGGCGGCCACCGAATCGCTCCGCGACGGCTCCCGGCCCCGTGCCGTGCCGGCCGCGGACGAGCGGGTCGTCGCCATGCTGTAGCGACATCCCGCGCTCCGCGCACCGCGGAGCACCCCGCACCGAAGGAAAGACCGGGCCGGCGAGGACAAGTCGCCGACCCGGGAAAGCACCGACACCACATTTCAAAGGAGAAACCAATGCGAAAAGCCCTGCTCGCGGCCGCGGCCGCGGTCGCGTCCGCAGTCGTGCTCGCCGGATGCTCGTCCAACACTGGCAGCGGGTCCGATGCCCCTGCCGATCATAATCTCTCGGCCAGCATCTCCTACGCGTTCTGGGACGTGAACCAGAAGCCTGCGATGGAGGCCCTGATCAAGGACTTCAACAAGCAGTACCCGAAGATCACAGTGACGCCGCAGATCACCCCGTACCAGAACTACTTC
This sequence comes from Leifsonia sp. L25, assembly GCF_050632895.1. The sequence goes on from NZ_JBODRZ010000002.1 coordinate 87,630, forward strand.
ACCAAGTTGCAGACGCAAGGCTCGTCCAAGACGCTGCCCGACGTGTTCTGGATGAACGGGCCGAACTTCCAGCTCTACGCGTCCAACGGGATGTTGGAGCCGGTCGGCTCGGCGATCGACCCCGCCAACTACCCGAAGGCGCTGGACTCGCTCTACTCGTACGGCGGCAAGCAGTACGGGGTCCCGAAGGACTTCGACACCATCGCCGTCTACTACAACAAGGCGATCTTCGACAAGGCGGGCGTTTCGTACCCGACCGCGGGCTGGACCTGGGACGACTTCCACCAGAAGGCGAAGGCGATCTCCGACAAGCTGAAGAGCGAGGGCATCTACGGCGAGGCCAGCGGTCTCAGCGGCGGTCAGGAGATGTACTACAACACCATCCTCCAGGCCGGCGGTTCGATCATCTCCTCAGACGGCAAGAAGTCGGGGTACGACGACCCGAAGTCGATCAAGGGCCTCCAATTCGTGCGCGACCTGATCGCGGACGGCTCGTCGCCGTCGCTCGCGCAGCTCTCCGACACCCCGCAGGACCAGTGGTTCATCAACGGCAAGTCGGCGATGTTCTGGTCGGGCACCTGGTCGAACGCCGAACTGCTGAGCTCGCCGGTCAAGGCCCAGATCGCGGTCGCGCCGCTGCCGACCGGAGCGCGTCAGGCCACCGTCATCCACGGTCTCGCCAACGTCGTCGCCAAGGACTCCAAGAACAAGTCGGCCGCCATCGCCTTCCAGAACTACCTCGGCGGCAAGGAGGCCGCACAGACCCAGGCGAAGATGGGCGCGGCGAACCCGGCCTACAACGGCACCCAGCAGGCGTTCGTCGACTCGGCGCCGTGGGACCTGAGCGTGTTCGAGAAGGCGGCGACGGACTACGCGTACCCGTACCCGATCTCCAAGAACACCGCAGCCTGGAACAAGGCGGAGAGCGACCTGCTGCCCGACGCGTTCAGCGGCAAGAAGCCGGTGGACGAGGTCGCCAAGGAGCTCGCCAAGCAGATGAACGCGGACCTCGCCAAAGAGTGACCATGTCCACTCAGACGATCACGAAGGGAGCGGGCGCCGCGCAGGCGGCGCCCGCCACCCCGGGCGCTCGCGCACCGCGCGCGACGCATCGGGGGAGGAGCCGCGGCCTGCGCAAGGACGGCTGGTGGGCGCTCCTGTTCGTCGGGCCGCTGCTCTTCGGCGTGCTGGTGTTCTACATCTGGCCGATCTTCCGCAACGCCTACTTCAGCTTCACGACGTGGGGCGCGTTCGGCGGCGCGACCTGGAGCGGGATCACCAACTACCAGACGATGCTGGCCGACCCCGACTTCTGGCGGGCGATCCTCAACACGCTCATCTACGTCTGTATCCTGCTCGTCGGCATCCCGCTGGCGGTCTGGTTCGCGGCCCTGATCAACCGGCCGGGGCTGCGGTTCGCCGCCGCGTACCGGACGGCGTTCTTCCTGCCGTACGTCGCGATGCCGGCCGCCATCTCGATGGTCTGGCGGATCATCTTCAACGGCGACTTCGGCGTGATCAACTACTCGCTGTCGCGGATCGGCATCACGGGTCCGAACTGGCTGAGCACGGAGTGGTTCGCGCTCTTCGCGGTCGGCGTCGTCGGGGTGTGGATCTCGCTCGGGTTCAACCTCATCGTGCTCTCGGCCGGCATGCGCAGCATCCCGCCGGAGATGTATGAGGCCTCCTCGATCGACGGAGCGAGCCGTGCGCGGCAGTTCTTCTCGATCACCGTTCCGTTGCTGAGCCCATCGATCTTCTTCGTCTCCGTCATCACCGTGATCACCGGGTTCCAGCTCTTCGACCTGCTCTACGCGCTGATGGGCACCCAGAACCCGGCGATCAACCAGACCCAGTCGCTCGTGTACCTGTTCTTCGCCCACCAGCAGACCGGGGACAACGGCTACGCCGCGGCGGTCGGCGTCGCGATCCTGGTGCTGGTCGGCGCGTTCACGATGCTCCAGTTCCGGATGCAGAAGAGGTGGGTGAACTATGTCTAGCTCGGTGATCGCACGGCCGCGCCCCGGCCGCACGCGCGGCAACGGCCTGACCCACGCGGTGCTCATCGTGGCATCGCTGCTGATGATCTTCCCGTTCGTCTGGCAGATCTTGATGTCGCTGGCGACGAACGCGCAGGTCACCTCCGTCCCACCGACCGTCTGGCCCGGGACGTTGCACTTCGAGAACTTCGCGCACGTGTTCGACCAGCTCCCCTTCCTCAACCAGCTCTGGGTGTCGGTGGCCGTCACGGTCATCCGCACCGTCGGCCAGCTCCTGCTGTGCTCGCTGGCGGGCTACGCGTTCGCGCGGATGGAGTTCCCGTTCCGGCGGACGATCTTCGCCCTGGTGCTGGCCATCCTGATGGTGCCGCCGCAGGTCTACCTGCTGCCGCAGTACCAGATCGTGCAGGGGCTCGGCTGGCTGAACACCATCGCGGGCATCGCGGCGCCCGGCATCTTCAGCGCGTTCGGCACCTTCCTGATGCGCCAGTTCTTCCTCGGGCTGCCGGACGAGCTCGCCGAGGCGGCGCGGCTCGACGGCGCCAACCACTTCCAGGTGTTCTGGAAGGTGATGCTGCCGCTGGCCAAGCCCGGGCTGTCCGCGCTCGCGATCATCACGGTGCTGGCGTCGTGGAACGATCTGCTCTGGCCGCTCATCGTGGCGACGGACTCCACGCAGATGCCGCTCGCACCGGGGATCGCCACCCTCACCAGCCAGCGCTCCATCCCGGACTACCCGCTGCTGCTCGCTGCGAGCCTGCTCGCGATGGCGCCGGTCCTCATCCTTTTTCTCCTCATGCAACGACGCGTCATCGACGGCATCGCGTTCTCCGGTCTGAAATGACGCCGGCGGCCGCAGCGACGACGACAGAGAGGCACACCGTGAACACCCTTCGAGTCGGCCTGATCGGGGCCGGCGGCATCTCACGCGTCCACGCGGACGGCTGGCGGGCGCTCGGCGCCGCGGTCACCGTCTTCTCGCACGAGGGCGCCGAGGCGCTCGCCGCGCAGTACGGCTTCGCCGTCGCCGGCGACCTCGACGCGCTGCTCGCCGCGAGCGACGTCGTGGACATCGTGACCCCGACCACCAGTCACGCGCCGCTCGCCCTGGCCGCGATCCGCGCGGGGAAGCACGTGATCTGCGAGAAGCCGCTCGGCGCGTCCGTCGAGGAGGCCGTGGAAGTCGTCGCCGCGGCGCGGGAGGCCGGGGTCCGGCTGTTCCCCGCCCATGTCGTGCGGTACTTCCCGGAGTACGCGGCGGTGCAGCGCGAGATCGCGGGAGGCCGGATCGGCGTGCCGGCGGTGCTGCGCTTCGTGCGCGGCGGCGAGGCGCCGAAGGCGGGCACCTGGTTCCACGACGAGGCCCGTGGCGGCGGGATCGTGCGCGACCAGATGATCCACGACCTCGACCAGGCGCTCTGGCTCGCCGGTGACGTCGTCCGCGTGTACGCGGTCCAGAGCGCGCCGGGCGGGGACGCCGCCGAGCCGCACACGGTCACCGCGCACGTCGTGCTGACGCACGCGGCCGGGGCGATCAGTCACCTCCAGGGCACCTGGGGAGCGCGCGGGCTGCCGTTCCGTACCAGCGCCGACCTCGCGGGGTCCGCGGGCACGCTCGCGATCGACTCCGCCCTGACGCCGTCCCGGGTCGACGTCCCGTCGGCACACGACGCCGATGGCTACCTGCCGCCGCCCGTCCACGCCGAGAGCCCGTACACCGCGCAGCTCCGCGACTACGTGGCGGCCATCATGGAGGAGCGTGCTGCTCGGGTCACGCCGGAGGACGGCGTCCGCGCCGTGGCGCTGGCCGAGGCCGCGATGGAGTCGCTGCGCACCGGGCTGCCTGTGGAGCTGGACCTGTCGTCGGCCGAAGCTTTCGCCGAGGTGGTCGGCGCATGACCATCCCCACTCACGAGGAGAAGACCGTGGGCGTCATCCCCGCAGATCGTCCGCTGAAGGTGGCGGTGCTGTCCTTCGCGCACACGCACGCGATCGGCTACTGCCGCGCGCTCTCGGGCCGCGCTGACGTGGAGCTCGTCGTCTCCGACCCGGACGGCGCGTCGGCGCCGGACGCCGCACTCCGCGGGAGCGCGCTCGCCGAGCAGCTCGGCGTGCGCTACCTGCCGACGTACGAAGACGCGCTCGCCTGGGGTCCGGACGCCGTGATCGTCACGGCCGAGAACGTCCGCCATCGCGCGCTCGTGGAGGCTGCTGCGGCGGCGGGGGCGCAGATCCTCTGCGAGAAGCCGCTGGCCACCACGGTCGAAGACGCCGAGGCGATGCTGGCCGCGACCGAGCGCGCCGGGGTGGCCCTGATGACTGCGTATCCGGTGCGGTTCGCCCCCTCGTTCGCCGACCTCCTGCACCGGGTGCGGTCGGGGCTGCTCGGAACGGTGCTGGCGGTGAAGGGGACGAACAACGGCAAACTCCCCGCCGACCGCGCCTGGTTCACCGATTCCGCGCTCTCGGGCGGCGGGGCACTGGTCGACCACGTCGTCCATTGCGCCGACCTGCTGGACGAACTGCTCGGCGAGCAGCCGGCGACAGTGCGGGCGGTCGCCAACCGAATCCTGCACCCGGGGGCACCCGTCGAGACCGGCGGCTTGGTGACCGCGGTGTACCCGAGCGGCGTGGTGGCGACCATCGACTGCTCGTGGAGCGTCCCGGACGCCGCGCCGACCTGGGGCGGGCTGACGTTCCAGGTGACGGGCACGCGCGGCTCGGTGACGATCGCGCCGTTCGCAGGCCACGTCGGCGGGCAGACCGCCGACGGGCCGGTGTGGGTCCCCACGGGAGACGATCTGGACGCGGCCATGCTCGAGGAGTTCGTCTCCGCTGTGCGTGCCGGACGACCGGCCGCTCCGGATGGCGCGGTCGGTCTGCGGACGCTGCAGGTGGTCGACGCGGCGCGGCGATCGGCGGCGGCCGGTGGGACGGTGACCCCCGTCGGGTGAGGGGTGTGCGTTGACCAATTGCTCGCGGCGGCGCGCGAGGTCGGCCCACCTCAGTGCTCGGCGGGCCGACCTCAACTGGTGCCGTGACTATCCCACGGTGGATCCGAAACCGTTGATCGTGCCGTTGGCCTTGACTGTCGCGGTCATGGAGACGGTGTAGACCACAGGCGTGCCGTTGGGGTTCACATCCCAAGCAGAGTAGAGGTTGCGCGCCGAACTGCTGGCGGATGAGGGTGAAGCTTCTTCTGCGTTGGCCGGGGCGGCCATGAAGGTCAGGGCAGCGGTTGCCACTATGGATGTCGCGCTGGCGAGTATTGCGTTCACAGTTACTCCGCTGTCTGTACTCCCGTTACATGTCGAGTTTCGACCGGGATCTGTGAAATGTATAGCAAGCAGCAGGAAATTCGGCACGACGGTGCGCCTGCCGAGCAGTCGCTCCCCGCCGGTTCGTAGCCTCCGAAATCACCCCTCGTTCGCCGCCGCCGCTCACCGGTCGCGCGCGATCACCGAGAAGTCCTTCTCGCCCTGTCCCGCGTCGATCGCGCGCTGCAGTTCGGCCGCGACGAGAGCGACGGCCGGGAGCGGCACGTCCGCGGTCGCGAGCATGAGGCGGGCGTCCTTGGCGAGGGCGTCGGCCGTGAACTGGGCGTCGTCGTAGTCGCCCGCGGTCACGAGCGGGCCTTTCATGGCGGCGAGCGGGGCGATCGCGGTCAGGGAGAGCGTCGCGAGCACCTCGTCGTCGCTGAGTCCCGCCGCACGGCCGAGGCGCAACGACTCCGACAGCGCCTCCATCGAGATGGCGAGCGCGAGGTTGGCCACCAGCTTCGCCGCCGTCGCCGCCGCGGGCGAGTCGAAGGTGCGCAGCTTCTCCTGGTCGGCCCACAGTCCGACGACACGCTTCGCCTCGCGCACCGCGTCGTGTTCACCGCCGACCAGCACCGCGAGCTTTCCGGCCCGGGCGGGGGCGAGCGAGCCGACGACGGGGGAGGCCACGTAGCGGATGCCGAGGGCGGTGGCGCGGTCGGCGAACTCCGCTGCGTCGGCCGGTGAGATCGTCGTCACGTCGATCCAGAGGGTGCCGGGGCGCCATGGCAGGTCGGGGTCCAGCAGCGTCTCGCGCACGGCCTCCGGACCGAACAGCACGCTCACGACCGTGCCAGCGGCGGCGACGGCGTCCGCCGCAGAAGCCGCGACGTGGGCGCCTCGGCGGCCGATCGTCTCGGCCGGTTCGGGGGAACGATTCCAGACCGTCACGGTGTGGCCGGCGTCGATCAGATGCGGGACGAGCTCGCGGCCCATCCGGCCGAGCCCGAGGAATGCGATGTCCATAGCGCCACTCTCCACCGCCGAGCCCGCAGACGGAACCCGGAAAGCCGATACCGCCTCGGCGACCACCGCGCCGGCAGCACCGCCGGGATCACCCCTCCGGCAGCAGCGCCCGCTGCCGCACCAGGAACTCCCGCTCGCTGTCGTTGGCGCACAGCCGCACCGCCTCGTCGTACTCCTCCGCGGCCTCCTCCGGCTGTCCGGCCCGGCGCAGCAGGCCGGCGCGGATGCCGTGCAGCAGATAGAACGACCCCAGCTCCGAGCGCAGCGGCTCGATCGCCGCCAGCGCCTGCTCGGGACCGACGGCCTCCGCCACCGCGACCGCGCGGTTGAGGGCGACGACGGGGGAGGGCTGCACCCGCTGGAGCTGGTCGTACAGGGCGACGATCTGCCGCCAGTCGGTGTCCTCGGCGCGTGCGGCGTCGTCGTGCACCGCCTGGATCGCGGCCTGGAGCTGGTACGGTCCCGGGCGACCGGCGACCAGGCAGCGGCGCACGATCGCGTGGCCCTCGGCTATCAGCGCGGCATCCCAGCGGCCGCGGTCCTGGTCGGGGAGGGCCACCATGACACCGTCGGTGTCGACGCGCGCGGGTCGGCGCGCGTCGACGAGCAGCAGCAGGGCGAGCAGCCCCTGCGCCTCCGGCTCGTCGGGCAACAGGGCCGTGAGGAGGCGCGCGAGCCGGATCGCCTCGCCGCACAGCTCCTCGCGCACCAGCCGGTCGCCCGCGGTCGCCGTGTAGCCCTCGCTGAAGATCAGATACACGACGGCCAGCACCGAGCCGAGCCGTTCGGTGAGGTCGGCGGCGGCCGGGACCCGGTAGGGGATGCGGGCGTCGCGGATCTTCGCCTTCGCCCGGGAGATGCGCTGGGCGAGGGTGGCCTCCGGCACGAGGAACGCCCGCGCGATCTCGGCGGTGCTGAGGCCGCCGAGCAGCCGCAGCGTCAGCGCCACCCGGGCGTTCGGCGCGAGAGCGGGGTGGCAGCAGGTGAAGACGAGCCGGAGGCGGTCGTCGGGGATCGCGCCGGTGTCGGCGGCCTCCACCGTGGCGGCCAGCGCGAGCAGCTCCGCGGCCTCGGCCTCCCGGGCCCGGCCGACGGCATCCCGGCGCAGCCGGTCGATCGCGCGGCGACGGGCGGTCGTGATGAGCCACCCCGCGGGCGCGGGCGGGAGCCCGTCGATCGGCCAGCGCGCGACGGCGACGGCGAAGGCCTCCTGCACCGCGTCCTCCGCGCGGTCCAGGTCGGTGAGGGAGCGGTAGAGCACGGAGACCGCGCGGCCGTACTCCTCGCGGAAGATCGAGTCGATCGCTCCGGAGGAGACGGCTGCGCCATCCCCGGCCCTCATGCGAACGGCCGCACCTCGATCGGCAGCGTCGTCGCGACGGCGAGGCGCCGGCCCCACTCGAGGGCGGCGTCCAGGTCGGGCACGTCGACGATGGTGAAGCCGCCGAGGTGCTCCTTGCCCTCCGCGAAGGGACCGTCGGTGACCATCACCTCCCCGCCGGACGGCCGCAGCACGGTCGCCGACGCCGGCGGCAGGAGGCCGTTGGAGAACACCCAGGCGCCGGCCGCGCGCATCTCGGTGTTGAGCGCGTCGAGGTCCTCGCCGATCGCGGCGAGGACCTCCGGCTCGGGGACGGGCCCTTCGGGCTGGTAGACGCTGAGCAGGTACTGGGACATGATCGTGATTCCTTCCTCTCACCGTCTATACGGACGGGCACGCGTCATCTCGACATCATGTCGCGGAAGACGCCACCCGCTCCAGTTTCGCCACCCCGATCTTCGAGTCCGCCATCCCGTAGAACACCCAGTCGGTGTCGCCGACCCGCTCGATCGCGGTGGGGAAGACGACGTTCGGCACGATGCCGCTGCGCTCCTCCTCGGTCTCGGCGCTCAGCAGCGGCTCCTCGGTGCGCCGGATCACTTTCCACGGCTCGTCGGCGTCGAGGATCATCGCGCCGGCGGAGTAGTTGACATGCTTCTGCTGGTCGACGCCGCGCTCCAGCCGGCCGGTGACGCCGTGGTGCAGCAGCAGCCAGCCCTCCGGCACCCGCACCGGGGCGGGACCCGCGCCGATCTTCAGCTCCTCGAACGGGTACTCGGGGCCGGCGAGGAAGCGGTTGTGCCGCCACCGGGCCAGCTCGCCGAGGTCGTCGCGCACGGCCGCCAGCGGAATGAACGCGATCCAGATACTGGGACGCTTCTCCTCCAGGCCGGTCGGCGGGTGCGCGCCCTCGCCCTCCCGGACCTCGCCGAGGTCCCACACCGGCCGGTGCAGCACCGCGAGGCTCTCCACGCCGTCCGGTCCGGTCACCGGCTCGGGGAAGAACACCGTGTCCTTGTTGTGGAACAGGGCCAGGTCGACGCCCAGCTCGTCGTCGTACTCGAAGCTCACCGGGCCGAGCCGTCGCCACGACCGCAGATCGGTCGAGACGGCGACGGCGGTGCGCGGGCCGAGGGGGCCGTAGGCGACATACGTCATCAGGTGGAGGCCGAGCGCGGGCACGTAGGTCGTGCGCGGGTCCTCCACCCCGGAGTTGCGCCGGCCGCGCTCGAAGTCGCGCTCGGGCGCCAGCACGACGCCCTCCCGCTCGACGCCGACGGGCACGCCGTCCTCGACCACGACGCGGGCCAGGCCCACGCGCGACACGTTGCCGTCGGCGACCAGCCGCGGCAGCAGGTAGAGCACGCCGTCGGCGTCGCGCCCGGACGCCGGGTTCAGCACACCCTCGGCCTCCAGCGGTTCGCCGGGCTCGGGAGTCATCACCACGCCCGAGCGGGTGAGAGCGTACGGGAAGGGCTCAGTCACTTCGTGACCTCCTTGTAAATATAGAGTTCGCGCTCTCCGCGGGGAGCATCCCAGCCTTGCGCGAACGACCAGCGGCCGTCGATCCTCTGCAGCCCGCCCCAGGCGAGGGACCCCCCGCGGTGGAGACCGGTCTGCGTGAACGGGGCGTCGACAGAGTAGTGCGCCTGGGCGGCGGCGAAGTCGTGGTGCTCGTCGGCGTAGAAGAAGTCCAGCACCAGGTCGTCCCCGCGCACGACGGCGCAGGCGACCTCGAACAGGGTGCCCGGCAGCGGCGACAGGTCGAGGTAGGGCTGCTCGGAGAAGGTCCACGAGACCAGGTCGTCTGAGTGCCCGATCATCGGTCGATCCCCGCAGCCCTCGGAGAGGTACATCAGGTACTCGCCGCCGATCCGCACCGCGCGGCCGTGCTCGTCGCGCGGCACCACGGCGCCCTTCGCCCAGCCCAGGGACACCTCGAGCGGGACGACCAGGCCGATCTTCTCCCACGACACCAGGTCGTCGGAGACCATCCCCATGATGTCGACGGCGGTCTCGCCCTCAGCGGTGCGGCGGATCGCGTTGTAGAAGAGGACGTACCTGCCGTCGGCCTCGTAGACCTTCGGGTCCTCGCAGCCCAGCGTCTCGTTGTCGAGAGTCGGGTACACCACCGGGTTGGCGGGGTCGTCGTGCCAGACGCCGTCGCGTCGGACGGCGTGCCCGATGCGGCTGGCGGTCGACTCCATCCGCGGCGAGGCCCGGTAGAAGAGGTGCAGCTCCCCGCCGCGCTCGATCATCGTCGGATTGAAGATCGCGCTGCTCGTCCAGCCGACGCCGGTGGGGTCGTCCCACTGGCCCTCCAGCCGGAAGGTGAGCGACGGGTCCCGCTCGAACGGGCCGATCGCCCAGTCCGGCGCATCGGGGTAGTGCGCCGAGAACTGGTCGGTCGAGATGTGGTCGGTGAGGGCGTTGGAGTGACCCAGCGCCTCCTCGTAGTTGAGGCGGAGGGCGTCGGTGTAGGCGGCGTCCACTGTTCTCCTTGCGTTGCGTGACGGGTGGTGGGCGGGCGGCTCAGCCCTTGACGGACGAGCCGATGTCGGTGGAGATGAAGTAGCGCTGGAACGCGATGAACAGCACCACGACCGGGGCGGCGAGCACCACCGCGCCGGCGAGGATCGAGCCGTACGGGTTGGTCGTGGAGGCCGCGACCGTGCTGATGTAGTTCGCCAGCGACACGGCGAGCGGCTGCAGGCTCGCGTCCTTCGTGATCAGGAAGGGCCAGAGGAACTCGTTCCACGGGCCGATGAACGTCAGCAGCACCACGGTGACGAGCGCTGGGCGCACCAGCGGGAGGGCGATCCTCCAGAGCAGTTTGAACTCCCCGGCGCCGTCCACGCGCGCGGCGTCGAACAGCTCGCGCGGCAACTGCAGGAAGTACTGCCGGAAGATCAGCACCGCCGCCGAGTTGATGGCGAACGGCAGGATCATCCCCAGGTAGTTGTCCGCCAGCCCGTAGTTGCGGGCGATGAGCACATACAGCGGAATCATCAGCAACTGGAACGGGATGGTCTGGACGAGCAGCGCCAGCGCGAAGGTCACGCCGCGCCCGCGCCAGTGCAGGATCGAGAGCGCGTACCCGGCGAGCACCCCGAACACGACCGTGCACAGCAGCACGCCTCCGGTGAAGATCCCGGAGTTCACCAGCCCTGTCCAGAGGTTGATGCGGGAGTCGATCGCCGAGTAGTTGTTCAGCGTCAGGTTGGCCGGATTCGGGAAGGCCCCCGCCACGCTCGTGTCGGGCGCGGCCTGCAGCGACCCGACGAGCATGTAGTAGAAGGGGAACAGGAAGGCGATGGCGCCGATCGTGAGCACGATGCCCTGGATGATCGCCTGCGGCCGGCTCAGCCGCGTGGCGGCGGAGAGGTCGCGGCGACGGCGCTTCCGGGGAGCCCCGGGAGCGAGTTCCGCGCGTGCGGTCTTGAGAGTGGTCATCAGTCGCGTCCTCCCGCGAATCGGTTCTGCAGCCAGCCGATGATCAGCACCAGGATCACCAGTACGACGCCGATCGCGGCGGCGTAGCCGGGGTGACCCTGCTGGATGCCCTGCTGGTAGATGAGGAGCACCGGGGTGGTCGAGTGGCCGTCCGGGCCGCCGCCGCCGGTGAGGAGGTAGGGCTCGGTGAACAGGTTGGCGCCGGTGATCGTGGAGATCAGCAGCACCAGCACGGTCGCGGGCCGGACGCCCGGGACGGTGACGGAGAAGAACTGCCTGACGCGCCCGGCGCCGTCGGTCGCAGCCGACTCGTACAGCTCGTTCGGCACGTTCTGCAGCGCGGCGAGGTAGAGCAGGATGTAGAGGCCGAGCTGCTTCCAGGTCACGTAGATCGCGATGGTCGGCATCGCCAGCCAGGGGTTCACGAACCACGACGGGTTCGGCGCGAGCAGGCCGAGGATCTGGTTCACCAGTCCCGTGCTGTTGAACAGGAACAGCCAGACGCCGATGATCGCGACACTCGCCGTCACGTACGGCACGTAGTAGCTCACCCGCAGGAACGTCCGGAACCGTTTGACGCCGTTGAGCGCGCTCGCGAGCACCAGGGACAGCGCCACCGTGAGCGGCACGTTGATGATCAGGAAGATCCCGACGTTGACGAACGACTGCAGCACTGCGGGGTCGGTGAACGCCTGCACGTAGTTGGCGAGGCCGACGAAGGGCTGGCTGACCTGCGCCCCGGGGGCGGCGAAGAAGTAGTCGAAGAACGACATGTACACCGCGAACCCGAGCGGGTACGCGAAGATCGCGATGACGAAGATCAGGTACGGCGCGCCGAGCAGCCAGCCCAGCGGGTTGCGGCCGAGCAGCCGCTGCGCGAGGGAGGCCGCCGCCGCGGGGCCGTGCCGGCGGCGGGCGTGGTGCCCGCCGCCGGACGAGCGGAGGTCGTGCTCATGGCTACTTCTGGCTCTGGAGCTGGTCGATCTTCTGCGACGCGCTCTTGAACGCGTCCTCGACCGTGCCGGTGCCGTTGATCACGGCCTTGGAGTAGGCATCGCGCAGGGCCTGCAACTGGGCGATGGTGTTGACGCCCGTCGGGTCGTCAGCCGTCCGCTCGCTCTGAGCGCCGAACTCCTTGTAGGCCGGGTGCGCGTCGAAGTAGCTCGAGTACACGCTCGCGACGTTGGACCGGATCGGCATCTGACCGGTGACGTTCAGCAGCTTGCCGTCCTGGTCCTTGGAGGTCGCGTACTTGATGACGTCCCAGGCCGTGCCCTGGTTCTTGCACGAGGTGTACATCCCGATGTTCTTCGCGTCGGGGAAGGTGTACGTCTGGTCGGCCGACTTGCCGTCCTTGGTCGGGACGGGGACCGAGCCCCACTGCACCTTGTCGCCGTAGTACGCGATCGCCCACGGGCCGACGATGGCCATCGCCGACTTGCCGTCGGCGAACGCGTCGCCGGTGTACTGCTCCTTGCCGGCGAGGCCGTCGGCGTAGATGGTCTTCCAGAAATTGGCGACGTCGATCGAGTCCTGGCTGGTGAGGTTCGACTTGCCGTTCTCGATGAACGTCTTGCCGCCGGTCTGGGCCGCCAGCAGGGGCAGGAAGTCGAAGTTCGGCTGGAAGAACTCGCTGGTCGGGGCCGGGTAGATCGCGTACGGTGCCGCGCCGGACGACTTGATCTTCTGAGCCGCGGCCAGGAACTTGTCGTAGGTCGACAGGTCCGGGTTGCTCGGGTCGATGCCGGCCTTCTGGAAGATGGCCTTGTTGTAGAAGATCATCACCGGGTTCTGCTTCCACGGCATCTGGAAGTAGTCGCCGTTCGGCGACTTGTACTGGTCAGCCGACTTGCCGCTGCGGGACTGGATGTACGAGTTGCCGTCGGAGAACTTCGACAGGTCGACCAGGCCGCCCTGCTTCTCCCACTGGCCGGTGGCCGCGGGCAGGTTGTTGAACACGAGGCACGGCGTGGTGCCCGCCGTGATGGCGGCGCCGATGACCTCCTCGGTGCTCTTGCCGGCGGGGACCTCCTGTGCCTTGATCTGCTCCTTGGGGTGCGAGGAGTTCCAGGAGGAGACCATCGCTTTGCCCCACTGCACCTCTTGGGCGTTGTTGGAGTACCAGATGGTGATCGGGCCGTGCGCCTTCATGGCGTCGGTCTGACCGCCTCCGCCGCTGGAGCCGCACGCGGCCAGGGTGCCGGCGACGACGCCGGCGCTGATGACGGCGACCGCGAGTCTGCGGTAGCCGGTGATGCGTTTGCGCATGATCTGTGCTCTTTCTGTGATTTCAGTGACGCGATGGCGCGGCCGTCGAGGCGCGCACCACCAGTCGGGCAGGGGGCAGGGCGACGTCGGCAGGCTCGCCGTCCTCCACCAGCCGCAGCAGTGCGGTGGCGGCGGCGATGCCCCAGCCGGCCGGGTCGTTGTCCAGGGTCGTGAGGCTCGGATAGATGTAGGTCCCGATCTGGGATCCGTCGAGCCCGGTGATGGACAGGTCCTGGGGGAGCCGGAGGCCGCGCTCGTGCGCGACCCCCATGCCCGCGATGGCCATCGGGTCGTTGCCGTAGACGATGGCGGTCGGAGGCTCCGCGGAGTCGAGGAGCGTCTTGGTGGCCTCCGCGCCCTGTTCGGGCGAGAAGTCGGTGGGGACGACGAGCGGGTGCAGTCCCGCCTCGACCATCGCCTGCTCGAAGCGCTCGCGGCGGCGGAGACCGTGCAGCATCCGCTCGTCGCCGGACACGTGCGCGATGCGCGTGTGGCCGAGTCCGAGCAGGTGTGCCACGAGCTCGTCGATTCCGGAGTCGTAGTCGCGCGTGATGACCGGGAACTGGCTGCCGCCGACCGGCTCGCCGAGCGAGACGGCCAGCGACCCGAACTCCTGCACCAACCCGATGCGGTGGTCGTCGGCCAGGAGGTCGGTGAGCAGGAAGCCGTCGACCCGCTTGTCGAGGGCGAGCCGCTCGTAGGCGCGCGCCTCGGCCTCGTGGTCGGGCACGACCGTCAGCACCAGCACCTGGCCGCGCTCCGAGAGCACGGTCTCGACGCCCGCGATGAACGCCGCGAAGAACGGGTCCACCTCGATGGTGCGGGCGGCGCGTCGCAGGATCAGGCCGAGCGCGTAGGCGCGCCGGGTGGTGAGCCCGCGGGCGCTGGGGTTGGGGGTGAACCCGAGCTCCCGCGCGGTGGCGAGGATGCGCGCGCGGGTCTCCAGCGCCACACCGGGCTTGCCGTTGAGGGCGAGCGACACCAGGCCCTTGCTCACGCCCGCCGCTCGCGCGACGTCGTTGATCGTGATGTCGGCCGGCGTCACCGCGGCACCACCGTGGTGAAGCCGCCGGGCACGACCGTGACGGTGCCGTTGCCGTTGAGCGGGATCGGCGCGCCGACCTGGTGTCCGGCGGCGTCGTAGCGGGTCGCGAGCACCGGGCCGGAGCCGCTGAGCTGCTGCGGCACGGTCGTCGAGGTGGCGTTGACGTAGACGTCGAGGCTGCCGGTGCCGGTCAGGCCGAGGTGCGAGATGACGGGCTGCACGAGCACTGCGTCGAGGCGGGCCCGGCCGTTCACCCGAGCGGTGACGGAGGTCGCCCCGGCGGGGGCGGAGACCGGGAGGGTCTGCGGCAGCAGGAACACCGGGCTGGGCGCGATGCCTTGCGCGCCGGGGCGCACGTTCTGGCTTGTGCCGAGTTGCACAGTGCGGTTGCCCGCGCTCGCCGTCCACGCCGTGGTGCCCGACCCGCTCGTGGCGGTGCCGTCGGGGCCGAGGTCCTCGATCGGGAGGATGCGCGCGGCGGAGTGGCCCGCCGGGAGCGTCATCGTGACGCTCGCACCGGTGGAGGCGGAGACGTATGCGCCGCCCGACCAGTTCGCCGAGCCGGTCCACGCGGACGGCGGGGTGACGACGCTGGCGGGGCCGGTGAGGGCGCCCTTCTCGGCCTCCACGACCTGGAGGCCGTTGACGGCGGTCCGGTGCGTCAGCGCCAGCGCCTCCCGCTTGATCGCCGGATGCGCGTCGAGGGCGAGCATGCTCAGCTCGGTGTGGATGGCCGACTCGGCGCCGCAGTTGTGGTTGACGCCGCCGTCGCCGCCGATCCCGTCGACGCACACGCCGGTGGCCGGGTCGTAGACCGGGACGCCCGCCGGGTTGGCGCCGAAGTACCAGGCGGCCTGGGCGCCCGCGAGGGTGGCGAGGCCGGTCGAGCCGGTCGCGTCGGAGGCCGCGACCAGGCCCTCCACCCGCGAGTCGACGCCGTAGGCGATCTGCGACGGGTCGGCGGGTGTCGGCGTCCAGCCGTTGTCCGGGCCGCCGCTGGCGAGAAGCTGCGGGGTGAAGCTCGCGAGGTCGGTGTTCGCGGCGCTCTGCAGGCTGCCGTCGTGGAGCTGGGTCGCTGCCGCGGTCAGCGCCGCCGGCTGCATGCCGCCCCAGGCGTGCCAGAACGTGGGGGAGTTGGCCTCGGGGAGCAGTGCGCCGAACGGCCACTGGCCGGTGCCGCCGGAGGAGAGCCCGGCGATCCCCTTCGCGTAGCGCTGGAGGTCGGTGCGCGCTTGGCCGTCGCCCGGCGCGGCCGCGGTGTACGCGCTCAGACCGAGCACCGCCTCCGCCGTCGGGCTGGCGCTGCCGACGATCAGCCAGCCGGGCACCGTGACGCCGTTGGCCGTCTCGGTGGTGCCGTACTTCGCGAGCGAGTGGCGCTCGAGCGAGCGGAGCGCGAGCGACATCCGCTGCTGGAGGAACGATGCGAACGCCGGGTCGGACTTCTCGAAGCCGGCGTAGCCCTCGCCGAGCGCCCAGACCGTGCGCGCCAGCCAGTACGACTCGCCCGAGTCGCTCGGGTTCGGCTGGTCGGCCGGGATCGCGGACGGGTTCAGCGTGCCGTCGTGCTGCTGCCAGAGCACCACGTTTCCGGCGTTCGGGCCGGAGTCGACCTGCAGGTAGGTCAGCTCGCGCAGCAGCTCGTAGGCCGAGGCGCGACTTGCCGCGGTGCCGTTCTGCTTCCAGTCCCGGAGGTAGACGACCGCGGCGCGGGAGATGTCGTCGGCGTCGAAGGAGCCCTGTGCATACCAGCCCTTGGTGGCATCCGTGATCGGGCCGCCGCCGACGCGCGTGAAGCTGCCGTCGGCGTTGCGGTTCGCGTACACCCACGGGGCACGCGCGGTCGGCTCCTGGCTCTGCTGATACGTGGAGTGACCCGCGACCCCGGACAGCAACGGCACATCGTCCAGGAGGAAATTCAGGTGGGCGAGGTTCGTCAGCGTGGGGACGGCCGGAGCCGCGGGAGCGGGGAGGCGTCCGCCGGGGCGGCGATCGCCGGTACGAGCGCGGCGGCGAGGAGGGCTGCGCCCGTCGCTGCGGCGAGGAGTCGATTCCGCTTCATTGCGTTCCTTCTCTGTGTTCGACCGGCGTGGGGCGGGGGACCCGTGCCACCCGAGTCCGACTGATGTCTAAACCGGTTTAAAGGACGGTAGCCGCGCTTTTCCGATCTGTCAACCGGTTCACCCGGCGGTCCACCCCCGGGGGTCTTGTGCCGCTCTGCGCCCGCGACGAGACTGGGGCGACCGGCCGCCGACGTCCGGCCGGGTCACGACCGAGGAGGAAACGTGGAGTACAAGGACATTCCGACCAAGGCTGACATCGAGAGGATCGCGGCGCTGCGCGAACCGGGCTGCGTGAGCATCTACCTGCCCACCGGCACCACCCCGCCGGAGGCGGACAAGGCGCGGATCGAGCTCAAGAACCACCTCGTGCTCGCGGTGAAATCGTTGGAGGGCATGGGCGTCGACCGGCACCGCATCGCCGCCGTCCAGGCCGAGGGCGAAGGGATCCTCGAAGACCGCGACTTCTGGCGCTACCAGTCCCGTTCCCTCGCCGTGTTCCTCGACGGGGAGGTCGCCCAGACCTTCCGTCTGCCCAATCGGCTGACCTCCGCGTGCGAGGTCGCCGACCGCTTCTACATCAAGCCGCTGCTGCGCGCGGTGACCTTCCCGCAGTCGGCGCTCATCCTCGCGCTCGCGCAGAACTCCGTCCGCTTGATCCGCGTCGACCCCGAGCAGCCGCCCGCGCTGATCGACGTCGAGGGGATGCCGAAGGACGTCGCCGCCGCGGTCGGCAAGACCTCCATCAGCGGGCGCGCCGCCGAGGGCCGCATCCAGGGCTCCGAAGGCCAGAAGGTGCGGATGCTGGAGTACGTCCAGGCCATCGAGCGCGCACTGCACCCGCTGCTGGCGACCTCCACCGAGCCGCTGATCCTGGCGGCGACCGAGCCGTTGATCGGCATCTTCCGCGGAGCGACGGACTACCCGCGCCTGGTGGACGACGTGATCGCGGGCAACCCGGAGGACAAGACCGAGGAGGAGCTGGCGACGGCCGCGCGCGGCGTGCTCGACCGCCTGTACGCCGGCAAGATCGACGCGCTCAAGGAGGACTTCTCCACCCGCATCGCCGGCGGCACGGCTCTGGTGGACCTGAGCGACATCGCCCGCGCCGCGACCTACGGCGCGGTGGAGACCCTGGTGTTCGACATCGACCGGCGGGTGCCCGGCTCCCTGGACGACGAGACCGGCAAGATCGCGTACCAGGACGACGACACGGCGGGCAACTACGGCGTGGTGGACGAGATCATCCGCCGCTCGCTGGCCTCCAAGGCGAAGGTCTACGCGCTGCGGGCGGACGACGTCCCCGGCGGAGGCGCCGCCGCGGCGGCCGTCCGCTTCCCCGTCTGACCTGCCCCTCGGCGACCGATCAGTGCCGCTCGGCGCGGGCGAGGGCCAGCACGAGGAACTCTTGGACGGCGGCGAGCCAGTCGTAGACGGCCCGGCGCGTCGCCGACTCCAGGTCGTGCACATCGCCCTCATCGCCGTCCTCCTCGATGCCGAGGCCGGCGGCCAGCCCGAGACGGATGTCGGTGAGCGCGCGCAGCCAGGCCTGGGCCTGGTCGGCGTCCAGCCGCACGTCGACGGCTCCGTCCGGTGCGCCGTCGTCCGCAGGGCCGCTCAGCGAGGCGATGACGAGCTGCGCGTTCCGCGCCTTCGACTCGGCCAGCCGCTCGGCGGTGAACCGGCGGAACTCCGCCGACGCCTCCGGGTCGTCGGGATAGGCGTCCGGGAGCAGGCGGGCCAGGGCCGGGTCTGCAGAGGCGCCGTCCGGCGACCCGGAACCGGCGCGCTCGGCACGGTCCGCCGCCTCGGCGGCGAACCCCGCAGGATGGCGGCCTCGTCCGCCTCGAACCGCGCGCGCACACCGCCGCCGCGCCGGTCGGCGCGGAACGGCCTCACGCGTCCGCCTTCGTCAGCGTGGCCCACAGCCCGTAGCCGTGCATGGCCTCCACGTGCCGCTCCATCTCCTCGCGCGTGCCCGTCGCGACGACCGCGCGGCCCTCGTTGTGCACGAGCAGCATCAGCCGCCTGGCCTCCGCCTTGGAGAAGCCGAAGTAGCTCTGGAATACATAGGTGACGTACGACATCAGGTTCACCGGGTCGTTCCACACGATCGTCACCCACGGCGCGCCGAGCTCCAGCCGCTCGCCGAGGTCGACCTCCTCCTCGGTGGCGGGCTCCGCCATCGCGGGCGTCACCCCGCCTGCACCTCCGCGATGGCGTCCGCGGCGCGAACGAGTGCCAGGTGGGTGAGCGCCTGCGGCGTGTTCCCCGCCTGCGACCTGCCCTGGACGTCGTACTCCTCGGAGAGCATCCCGACGTCGTTGGCGAGTGAGACGAGGCGGTCCATCAGGCGCACCGCGTCGTCCAGCCGGTGCGAGCGGGCGTACTGCTCGGTCAGCCAGAACGCGCAGGCCAGGAACGGGTGCTCGCCGGGTGGGAGGCCGTCGACGCCGTTGTCGGTGCGGTAGCGCAGGGGGAGGCCGTCGCGCAGCAGGTCCTCCTCGATCGCCTTCACCGTGCCGAGCATCCGCGGGTCGTCGTAGGCGCAATAGCCGACCTGCGGGAGCAGCAGCAGCGAGGCGTCCACTTCCGTGGTGCCGAAGTACTGCACGTACGCGCCCCGGTGCTCATCGAAGCCGTTGGCCTCCACATCCGCGCGGATCTGGTCGCGGAGGTGCCGCCACCGCTCCACCGGGCCGTCCAGGCCGTACTGCTCGACGCCCCGGACCGCGCAGTCGAACGCGGCCCACACCAGCACCCGGGAGTGGGTGAACATCCGCTCGTCGCCGCGGATCTCCCAGATGCCGTGATCGGGCTTGCGCCAGTTCTGCTCCAGGTACCCCATCAGCGCGCGCTGCAGCGCCCAGGAGAACCGTGTCTCGGGGACGCCCTGCGTGCGCCCGTGGTCGAGGGCGAGCATGACCTCGCCGATCACATCGGCCTGGAACTGCGTGGAGGCGTCGTTGCCGATCCGGACCGGGTGCGCGCCCTGGTAGCCGGGGAGGCTGTCGAGCTCCCGCTCGGCGAGATCGCGTTCGCCGGCGAGGCCGTACATGATCTGGACGTCGCCGGGGTCGCCCGCGATGGCGCGCAGCAGCCAGTCCCGCCAGTGGTCGACCGAGTCGTCGTAGCCGTGGGCGAGCAGCACGCCGATGGTCAGCGACGCGTCGCGCAGCCACACGTAGCGGTAGTCCCAGTTGCGCTCCCCGCCGAAGTTCTCGGGCAGCGAGGTGGTGGCCGCCGCGACGATGCCACCGGTCTCCAGGTGGGTCAGCGCGCGCAGGATGAGCAGCGAGCGCACGACCTCCTCGCGGTACGGGCCCTCGTGGTCGCAGCTCTCCGCCCATTTCGTCCACCACTCCCGCGTGGTCTGCAGGGAGGTCTCCACGTCGAGTGCGTGCGGCGCCGGGCGGTGCGACGGGAACCAGGTCATCGACAGGTCGACGGTCTGGCCGGCATGGACGGTGAAGGTCGACTCGTGCGCGTGGTTCGACGCATGCAGCGCCGACCCGCGGAACACGAGCCCGTCCGGGCCGGCGACGGCGACGAGCGCAGCCGGCTTCTCGCCGGTGACCTTGCGCACCCACGGTATCGCGCTGGCGTAGCCGAAGCGGATCCGCAGTTCCTCGCGCAGCTCCACGTGCCCGCTGACGCCGCGTACGCGCCGCACCAGGTCCGCCCGGTGGTCGCCCATCGGCATCGCGTCCACCACCTCCACCTCGCCGGTGGCGGTGCGCCAGCGGGTGACCAGGATCATGGTGTCCCGCTCGTACTGGCGCGTGCTGGTGGCTTCGGGGTCGGTCGGGGCGAGCAGCCAGCGGCCGTGGTCCTCGGTGCCCAGGAGGGCGCCGAACGTGGACTGCGAGTCGTACCTCGGCAGGCACAGCCAGTCGATGCTGCCGTCCCGTCCGACGAGGGCCCCGGTGAAGCAATCACTGATCAGGGCGTAATCCTCGATGGGGAGCGACATATCCCCAGTATGGCCGTACTGTGAAGCGCATGACGCAGTCCGTGGGCACTCTGGTGATTCTCGGAGCGAGTGGCGATCTGTCGTCCAGGCTCCTCCTCCCTGCGATCGGGCAATTGCTCACCCACCACCCGGATCGGCGTTTCCACCTGGTCGGCTCCGGGGCCGAGGACTGGTCGGACGCGCATTGGCGGTCCGTCGTGAAGGCGTCCTTCAAGACCGTGAAGGCCGGCGGCCCAGCGGTGGAGCAGGTGCTCACGAGCACGGTGTACCTGCCGGCGGATGTGACGAAGCCCGACGACCTGCGGAAGATCTTCGACGCGTGCGATGGAGCGCCCGCGCTGTACTTCGCCCTGCCGCCGGCGATCACGGCGAAGGCGTGCGAGGCGCTCGGCAAGCTGACGCTTCCGGCCGGACTGACTCTCGCGCTGGAGAAGCCCTTCGGCACGGACAAGCGCTCCGCCATCGCGCTCAACAAGCGGCTGGCGACGCTGGTGCCGGAGGAGCGGATCCACCGTGTGGACCACTTCCTCGGCAACTCCACCGTGCTGAATCTGATCGGCCTGCGCTTCGCCAACAGCATCCTGGAGCCGGTGTGGAACGGCGACCACATCCAGAGCGTCGACATCGTCTACGACGAGTCGCTCGGGTTGGAGGACCGCGCCCGCTACTACGACCACGCCGGGGCGCTGATGGACATGATCCAGAGTCACCTGCTGCAGGTGCTCGCGGTGTTCGCGATGGAGCCGCCCAGCGCGCTCGACGCCACCGACCTGCGCGACGCGAAAGCGGCGGTGCTGCGGGCGACCCGGGTGTGGAAGGACGATCCGGTCGAGGCGAGCCGCCGCGCCCGCTACACGGCGGGGACCGTCGGCGGGAAGAAGCTCCCGGCCTACACGAACGAGCCGGGCGTCGACCCGGCGAACGACACCGAGACGCTCACCGAGGTGACGGTGCAGATCGACACCTGGCGCTGGGCCGGCGTGCCGTTCACGCTGCGTTCGGGCAAGGCGCTGGGCTCGCGCCGGCGCGAGATCCTGGTCACCTTCAAGCCGGCGCGGCACATCCCGCGCGGGCTGAAGGGACACCGTGAGCCGACGATGCTGCGCATCATGCTGGCGCCGGACGCCATGTCCCTGGAGCTGAACATCAACGGCCCGGACGACCCGCACGAGATCGAGCGCGTGGCGCTCAGCGCGGAATTCGGGCCCGGGCTGCTTCTGGCCTACGCCGAGGTGCTGGAGGGCATCCTCGACGGGGACCCGTCGCTCTCGGTGCGCGGCGACACGGCGGTGGAGATGTGGCGGATCGTCGCGCCGGTGATCGCGGCGTGGAAGAAGGAGGAGGTGCCGTTGCAGACCTACCGCGCCGGCTCGGACGGGCCGGCGTCGTGGAAGAGGATCGGCTGAGCGGGGCGCGACCAGCGGGGCTTCAGGCCGCCGGACGCTCCGCGATCGCGGGGAACTCGCCCGTGACGGGCTTGCGCAGGTCGGTCCACACAGTGATCGGGGCGGGCTCCCAGCCGAAGGCGGCGGGCTCCTCGTGCTCCTGCTCCTCGTGCTCCTGCGTCTCGTCGACCGACGCGGCTGCTGCGATGGCGACGGGCTCGGCGGGAGCGCGGTGCTGCGGCTCGGACGCGACCACGACGGTGGTCTCCCCGGCCTCCAGGCGGCGGCGTGCTTCCACCAGGGCGGCGGTGATGCCGACCGAGACAGACTGCGCGAGGACGGAGTGGAAGATGGAGTCGGTGTCGTCGGTCGAACGGCGCGACACGGTCCATTCACCGCGTTCGCCGATCAGCTCGGCGATCTTGATGTGGACCACCTCGAGGATCTGTGCATCCGTGAGCTGAGGAACGGGCGCCGCCTGCACCTCGGCGGCGGCATGCCGCCTACGACCAAACATCGCGATACCCCTTCCAGGTTCTCCGTCGAGAACCAGTCTCGGGGGTATTCACCTCATAGCGCGCGGACACGCCGTGCGAACTGCGGAAATCGTCCGGTCAGCGCCGGATTTCGCGCCCGTCGGCTTCGCGGGACTCCTCCAGGACCGTCCCGACCGCGATCACGACGCTCAGGGCGGCGCTGATCCACATCAGCGGCACCCGCCAGTCCCGCGGCCCCTGCTTGGTCGACTGGATCGTCGTCCACAGCCCGATGACCGCGCTGATGATCGCTCCGTTGAAGATGAACTTGCGCATCCGCGTCCTTTCGCTCGTTCCGCCAGGGTACGCTTCCGAGGGCGCCGGGTTGAAGGGGTGCGCCGGGTTGACGATGTCGCAGGGAGAGGAGTGGGATGCGGACGGCGATCGTCGGCGCTGTGCTGCTCCTCCTGGGTGCGGTCGCGGTGCTCACCGGGCTGCTGCCCGGCGCGGACGCTGTGGCCCTCTGGGACCGTGTCTGGCCGATCCTGCTCTTCGTGATCGCGGTGACGGTCGTGACCGAGCTGGCCGCGGAGGCCGGCGTGTTCACGGTGGTCGCCCAGCAGACCGCGCGCTGGGGTCGCGGGCGCGCCTGGCTGCTCTGGCTGCTCGTGGCTCTCGTCGCGACGCTGAGCACGATCTTCCTGTCGCTCGACACCACCGCGGTGCTCCTCACGCCGGTCGTGATCGTGGTGGCCCGGCACTCGGGGCTCGACCCGCTGCCGTTCGCCCTGACCACCGTCTGGATCGCGAACACCGGGTCGCTGCTCCTCCCGGTCTCCAACCTCACGAACCTGCTCGCCCAGCACGCGATGGGCGACCCCACGCCGTTCGCCTTCGCCGCCCTGATGTGGGCGCCTGCGCTCGTGGCGATCGTCATCCCGCTGGTCGTGGTGTTCGTCATCTCGCGCACGCGGCTGCTGGTCCGCTACGAGACGGGGCCGGAGGACGGGATCGAGGACCCGGTGCTGTTCTGGATCGCCGCCGCCGTGGTGGTCGCGCTGATGCCGCTGCTGGTGTCGGGCATCCCGGTGTGGATCCCGGCCTCGGGCGCGGCGGTCGTGCTGGTCGTGGTCTTCGCGGTGCGGCGGCGTTCGGTGCTGCGCTTCGGTTTGCTGCCGTGGCAGCTCGTTCTGCTGGCGTCGGGTCTGTTCCTGTTCATCGAGGCGCTGCACGCGAACGGCCTCGGCACCGTGCTGGCGCGCGTGTCGGGCTCGGGGGAGTCACCACTCGCGCTGCTGCGGCTGTCGCTGACCGGGATGGTCGGCGCCAACGCGATCGACAACCTCCCCGCTTACCTCGCGCTGGAGCCGGCCGCGGGCAGCCCGGTGCGGCTGGCGGCCCTGCTGATCGGGGTCAACGCCGGTCCGCTGATCACCCCGTGGGCCTCGCTGGCCACGCTGCTGTGGCACCAGCGGCTCACCTCGTTCGACGTCCGGATCCGCTGGGGCCGCTACATGCTGCTGGGCCTGATCGTCGCCCCCGTCACCGTCGTCCTCGCGACGCTCGCCCTGGCCGCCAGCGCCTGACCCGCTCCGCACAGGGGTCGCAACACGCCGCTATCGCGTGCGCGTAGCGGCGTGTTGCGACCCCTGTGCGTCACTCGGCGGGGAGGAGTTGCGCGGCGCTGACGATGCGGCGGCGGGCTACGGCCGCGAGGGCGAGCGCGAAGCCGATCGCGGTCCAGATCAGGAGGCCGCCTAGGCCCCGCCACACGCCGGTCGATCCGTCCACCACACCCTGCAGGGCCGTGATCGCAGGCGAGGTCGGCAGCCACGCCGTCACGCTGTCGAAGAACCCGGGCGCGGTCGACACGATCCCTGAGGCGAGCGTGACCACGACCACGAGCATCGACAGGAAGCGCCCGAGGCCGCCGAGCAGCGCGACGAGCCCGTGGTTGACCGCCGCTAAGCAGACCGCCGCAGCCGCAGCCACGCCCGCGAAACCGAACCACGCGCCGACGCTCAGCTGCAGGGCGGGCTGCATGATCGCGGCCACGAGCACGCCCTGGACGACGCCGATCGCGGCGCCGGGCAGGAGCCCGTCGGACGCGATGAGGCCGGCAGCGCGAGACGTCAGCAGCGCACGCCGCGAGATCGCCTGGAGCACCAGGAACGACGCGAACGCCCCGAGCCAGAGCGCGACCGACGCGAACAGCGGGACGCTGGAGGTCCCGAACGCCGTCGTGCCGGACTGTTTCTGGCCGACCGGCTGCGAGGCGACCGACGCCAGGTTGGTGCGCTGACCCGCGTCGTAGTTCGGGAGCTGAGCGACGGCTTGGTTCAGCCCGGAGGCGAGGGAGGCCGCGCCTGCCGCGGACTGGTCGGCGCCGGACGCGAGAGCGGGAACGCCCGCCGCGTACTGCTGCACGCCGGCCGCGTACTGCGAGGCGCCGTCCGCCGACTGCTGCACCCCGGAGGCGAGCTGTTGCGCGCCGGAGGCCGACTGGGACGCGCCGGCCGCGAGCTGCTGCGCGGCCGAGGCCGACTGGGCGAGCTGGCCCGGCAGCGGTGCGACGCTGCCGGCGAAGGTCTGGGCTCCGGCGGCGACCTGCGTCGCGGCGGCCTGGAGTCCCTGCGCGGGATCCGGGTTCGTGATCCCGTCGATGGTCGCCTGGATGCCGGCGCAGATCGGGTCGGGAGTGGCGCCGACACCCGGGTGCAGCGCTGTGCAGTTCGCCTCGAGTCTCTTCAATCCGGCCACCGTCGCGCCGATGCCGTCGCGCACCCCGGCCGTGCCGGTCGCGAGCTGCGCAGCCCCCGCCGGGAGCTGCTGCGCCGCGGTGGCCCCGTGCGAGACGCCGTCCGCGTACTGGGTCATCCCGTTCGACAGCGTCCCGAGCCCGTCCGCCAGCCCGGACGCGCCTCCCGACAGCCGGCCGAGCCCGCTCGCGAGCGAGTCAGCTCCCGTGGAGAGCTGCGTCGCCCCGTCCGCGAGCTGGTGCGTCCCGCTCGCGAGCTGGGTCAGCCCATTCGAGAGCGATCCCGCGCCCGACGCCGCCTTGGCGAGCTGGTCGTGCAGCGTGTTGAACCCGACATAGACGTTCTCCAGATACGTCGTCGTGAGCTGTTTGTTGAGCACGCCGGTCGCGGTCGTGGTGACGGCCTGGCTGATCGCCGGGTCCACCAGCTTGGATTTGTGACTCGTGCGCACGTCGATGGTCGCCTGGGTGGCGGCCCCGGAGGTCCCGGCGGTGGAGGTCGCCGCCTGGGAGAAGTTCTTCGGGATGGTCACCACGGCCACATAGCTGCCGTCGGCGATGCCCGCGTTCGCGTCCTTCTGGTCGGTGAGCACCCACGTGAAGTTCTCGTTCTTCGCACCGAGCAGTCCCGCCGCCATCTGCCGGCCGAGCGGCACGATCTGGCCGTTCACGGTGGCCGGCTGGTCGAGGTTGACCACGGCGGCCTTCACCTCGCCGAGGCGGTCGGTCGGGTTCCAGAGCGCCCACACCAGCAGGCCGCCGATGACGAGCGGGACGAGGACGATGCCGACGACGGTCAGCCAGGTCACCCGCTTGTCGGAGCGCATCCGCTCCAGCGAGAACAGCGAGCGCGGGCGGCGCAGCGCCAGATTCGGGGAAGCGGAGGGCGGTGGGGTGGTCATCGGGCGTTCGCCTTCTC
Organism: Leifsonia sp. L25; assembly: GCF_050632895.1. The sequence continues at coordinate 113,571 of NZ_JBODRZ010000002.1, forward strand.
GAGGTGGGCGGCAGGGTGGCGGTCGGCGGCCTCGGCGAGCTCGGGCGCGCTCGGAAAGGATGGGGAGGCGGTGCCGTGTGCGGCGCCGTCGGAGTCGACGACGAGCTGCACCGTGGTGGGCTCGGCGGTGTCGGGGAGCAGGTCGTCCAGCCCGGACGGGTCCACGCAGCTCACCGCCAGTGCGAACGGTCGACCGGCCGCCGAGGCGTCGGCGAACGCGCGGCTCAGCTCGACGCGCACGCGCCGCCGCTCGACGGGGTCGGTCACGCTGTCGGCGGCATCCAGACAGAGGATGACGGGCGAGCTGGCGAGCGCGCGGCGCACGTCCTCCACCGGGGTCTCGGCGCGGTCGAGCCGGACCACGGAGGTCCGCGAGCGCACGGCCGATCCGCGCGTGGGGAGGACGAAACCGGCGACCTTGACCGTTCCGCCGTCGACGCGCGTGCGGCCGGTGACGGCCATCAGCAGCGCGAGGGCAGCCGTGCGGTCCGGGCCGTGCACGACCAGGGTCTCTCCATCGGCGAGCCGGAAGCTCACGTCGCGGAGGATCGGCGTGCGCCGCGCGCTGACCGACAGGCCGTCCGCTGCGGCGACGTACCGGGAGCCCGGCTCAGGCCAGTCGGCCAACTCCAGTTCCTTCTGCAGGCCGTCGCCCTCCACGTCGAACGAGGGGAGCACGCGGTCGAGCCAGCGCGGCATCCACCAGGCCCGGTCGCCGAGGAGCTGCAGCACCGCGGGCACCAGCGTCATCCGCACGATGAACGCGTCCACGAAGACGCCGACGGCGAGGCCGAGCGCGATCGGTTTGATGGAGGCGTCGCCCTCGGGCACGAACGCTGCGAACACCGAGATCATGATGATGGCGGCCGCGGTGACGACCTTGGCCGAGCCGACGAAACCGCTCTGGATCGCCCGGCGCGCGTCGCCGCCGTGCACGTAGTCCTCGCGGATGCGGCTGACCAGGAAGACCTCGTAGTCCATCGCGAGCCCGAACAGCACGCCCATCAGGATGATCGGCATGAAGCTGATCACCGGCCCCGTCTTGTCGAGGTGCACGGCATCCCCGAACCAGCCCCACTCGAACACCGCGGTGACCGCTCCGAACGCGACGCCGACCGACAGCAGGTAGCCGAGCGCGGCCTTGATCGGCACGGCGATCGAACGGAAGACCATGGTCAGCAGCACGAGGGAGAGCCCGACGACGAGGATGCCGAACGGCAGCAGCGCCCCACCGAGCCGGGTGGAGACGTCGATCTGGGCCGCCGTCGTGCCGGTCACCTTGAGGTCGACGCCGTACTCGTCGAGGAAGTGCTGGTGCTTGGCGCGCAGCTCGGCGACGAACTGGGCGGTGCGGGCGTCGTCAGGCGCCGTGGTCGGGATGACCTGGACGATGCCGGTGTCCGCGTTCTGGTTCGGAGTGGAGAGCGGGACGGCCGCGACGCCTGGGAGGTCGGCGATCTCCGCGCCGAGCTTCTTCATCAGCCCGAGCGGGTCGTGGCTGGAGATGATCGAGCCGGTGACGATCAGGGGGCCGTTGTAGCCGGGGCCGAAGTGCTCGGACACCAGGTCGTAGGCGATGCGGGCCGGGTCGTCCTTGGCGTGCGACCCGGCGTCCGGGAGCGCGAGGCGGAGCTGGAGGGCGGGCACGGCCGCGATGCCGAGAGCGACGACGACAGCGACGACGGTCACGATCGGGAAGCGCGTGACGGCGCGCACCCAGGTGCGGAAGGGGCCCTTCGGGATGTCCGCCGTGGCGGCGTGGGCGAGGGACGGGTTGGCGCGCGTCGCCGGCTCGGGAACCGGCGCAGCGGCGTCCATGGCGGCCGGCTCGGCCGCCGCTGCGCGTTCCGCCGCGCGCGCGGCACGTTTCGCCGCCCGGTGTCCCGGCGTGATCCGCGCCCCGGCGAACCCGAGGAACGCCGGCGTCAGGCTGAGCGCGACGAGCACCGCGATGCCGACGGCGACCGATGCCGCCAATCCCATCGTGGTCAGGAAGGGGATGCCCGCGACGGCGAGCCCCGCCAGCGCGATGATCACCGTGATGCCCGCGAACAGCACGGCGGAGCCGGCGGTCGCCACCGCGCGCGCGGCGGACTCCTCCGGATCGACGCCCGCCTTCAACTGGCTCTGATGCCGCGAGATGATGAACAGCGAGTAGTCGATCCCGACCGCGAGCCCGAGCATCAGCGCCAGCAGGGAGTGGTCGAGGAGATCGGCCCGAACAGTGTCGCGAGGAAGATCAGGGCCATCGAGAGCCCCACGCCCAGCAGGGCGGTGGCGAGCGGCATCCCCGCCGCGAGGATCGAGCCGAACGTGATGATGAGCACGACGATCGCGATCAGCAGCCCGACGCCCTCCGTGGGCGAGATGGTCGGCAGGTTCTGCGAGAAGAGCTGCCCGCCGACCGCCGTCTGCGAGCCGGACGGCAGCTCCTTCCGCAGTGCGGCGCCGGCGTCTTTGATCGCGGTCTTGGTCTCCGCCGGGACGGTCGTCTGCTGGCCGTGGAGCTGCACGGTGATGATCGCCGCCGTGCGGTCGTCCGAGATGAGGTTCTTGACCGTCGTGCTGTACGGGGAGGTCGTGCCGGCGACGCCGGCGGTCTTCGCGAGGCCGGCGACGGTGCTCTCCACCGGACCCTGGATGGCGGCCTGGTCGACCGTCTCGCCCTTCGGGGCCACGACGACGATCTGCGCGCTGGTCCCGCTGACCTGCGGGAAGGTCCTGCTCAGCGTGTCGAGCGCGTCCTGCGACTCCGTGCCGGGGATGCTGAAGGTGTTGTCCGTGCCCTGGTTGAAGGCGACTGCGCCGCCGGCCAGGAGGACGAGCAGCAGCAGCCACAGAGAGAGGACCAGCTTGCGGGCGCGGAAGGCCCAGCGGCCGATCGAATACAGGAGCGAGGACACGCGTTCTCCAGCAGTGAAAAGGGAACGACGGCGCGGGTGAGGCCCGACCGTCGAAAGGGTTTCGATACACCGTCGTATCCGATGCTCGACTGTATCGGATACACTCGTGTATCGGGAACTCGGCACAGGAAGGTTTCAGCTTGAACAGCACGGCTCTCAGAGATGACGCGCCTCTCGAGTCCGCACGCCGGCAGCGCACCCGCACGCGCCTCCTCGACGCCGCCTTCGACGTCTTCGCCGAGCAGGGCGTCAAGGCCGCGAGCGTGGAGACGATCGCCGAAGCGGCGGGCTTCACCCGGGGCGCGTTCTACTCCAACTTCTCCAGCAAGGAGGAGCTCTTCTTCGCACTCATGGAGCGCGAGAAGACCCTGCGCCTGGCGCAGCTCGACGCCGGCGTCGAGCAGTTCCTCCGGCCGCTGGTCGGGTCCGGAGGAGCCGAGCTCGACGACGCGGATGTCCTCCGCACAATCACCCGCATCCTGGAACTGCAGTCCGACGACCGGCGCTGGTGGCTCGTCCAGTCGGAGTTCCTGCTGCTCGCCCTGCGCGACCCGGCCATCTCGGCGGACTTCCTGCACTACCAGGACAGCTTCTTCCAGGAGCTCACCGAGACGGTCGTCGCCGCGCTCGCCAGCGCCCGACGCCGGTTCACGATCGACCCGGGGGAGGCGGTGCGCGTCATCGCCGAGCTCTGCGCGAACGGGGAGGCCAGGGCGCTGCTCTCCGGAGACGAGCGGAAGTTCGCCGAACGGCTCTCCGAGTCGGTCCCCGCGATCCTGCTGGCCCTCACGGAACGGGTCTGATCTCCGGGGTCTGATCGAACGCCGAGCAGCAGCGGGTAACGTGTGCTCGATGCGACGTCGACTGCTCCGTCCGGCCCTCGCGACCGCGCTCTGCGCGGCCGTGCTGCTGGTCGTGGCCGCGTGCGCCGCTCCGGCGAACCCGGAGGCGACGCCGGGCGCGGCCGCCAGCGCGACGCCGTCGCCGAAATCGACCCACGACCCGTTCCCGAAGCAGCCGCTCACGGCACAGACGCGCTACGTCGCGATCGGCGACTCGTTCGCCGCCGGGATGGGCGGGGGCGACGAGACCGGCAAGTGCCGCTCCAGCCCGTTCAGCTACCCGAGCGTGTTCACGCGCGACTCCGGGGTCGACCTCGTCGTCGACGCGGCGTGCGCGGGAGCGACCACCTCCGACCTCCTCAAGCACCAGCTCATCGCCCTGGACGACCGCACGGACCTGGTGACGGTGAGCATCGGCGGCAACGACCTCGGCGTCGCCGCGATCGCGGCCGAGTGCTCGTCGGGCAAGGCGGTCGCCTGCCGCAACGGCGTGTCCTCGGCGCTGTCGCTGCTCAACGTCCTCCCGGAGCGGCTGTCGGCGGTCTACGCGGCCATCCACCTCGCGGCGCCGAACGCCCGCATCGTCGTCACCGGCTACGCGGTGGTGTTCGACAACTACGACCCGAAGTCGCCGACGTTCGGCACCGACACCGCGATCAACGCGGCGACCCTCGGCCTCAACCAGACGATCTCGGACGTCGTGGCCACGCAGCGGGCGCACGGCGTGCCGATGACCTACGTCGGCGTCGACTTCGCCGGGCACGGGATCGGCTCGAAGAAGCCGTGGCTGAACCTCAGCGGGACCGACGCCTTCCACCCGACCGCAGCGGGCTACGCGCAGTACGCGAACGCGCTGGTGCGGCTGCTGGGTCGAGCGAAGTAACCGGGTCGTCCTCCGCGGCCTGGGAGGTGATGCGGGCGCGTCCGTCGGTGCTGCTGCCGTCGATGGCGGCGCGCGCGAACTCGAGCGTCTCGCGGAGCATCGCCGCCCGCTCGCCGGCGTCGCGCGCCTTCCGGGTGTTCACCTCCGCGACGATCGAGCCGTCCCAGCCGGAGGCCGCCAGCGAGCGCAGCACCTCGGCGACCGGCTGGCTGCCCCGTCCCGGGACGAGGTGCTCGTCGAAGACCCGCGAGTCATCCAGCGGGCCGGAGCCGTCGCACAGGTGCACATGCCGCAGCCTGCCGCCGAGCTGGTTCGCGAGGTCGAGCCCGTCCACTCCGCTCAGCGCGGCATGCGAGAAGTCGAGGGTGACGGCGTCGCAGTCCATCCCGACCGGGTTCCAGTGCGGGACGTACCCGGCCATCGACCGGCCGGCGACCTTCCACGGGAACATGTTCTCGACCGCGACGGTCACGGCGGTGCGCTCGGCGGTCGATCGGACGAGACCCAGGAAGTCCTCCGCGTAACCGGACTGCCAGCGGAACGGCGGGTGGACGACGACCGTGTCGGCGCCCAGCTCCGCGGCGAGCTCGGCCGACCGTTCCAGCTTCACTCCGGGGTCGCGTCCCCAGACGAAGTGCGTCAGCAGCAGGACGGGCGCGTGCACGCTCAGGATGCGCGTGCCGTAGCGTTCGGCGAGCCTCCGCAGGGGCTCGGCCGACTGCGTCCGGTCGTCGCGGGTGACCATGACCTCGACGCCGTCGTAGCCCAGTTCGGCGGCCGTGCGGAAGGCCGTCTCGACCCCCAGCGGGTAGACGCAGGTCGTGCCCATGCCGATGCGCATCACGACCGTCACTCTAACCACGGCGCCTGAACGAGCAGTGTCCTGAGGGGGAACGCGCGCCGGTACCCGTCGGCGCGGGCGCTGGTACTGTGGCAGGCAGACCATCGCATCAACTGGGGGAGTTGACCCACCATCAGCCAGACGTCCGAAGCCGTAGCAACCGATACGTACGACCTGGTGATCGTGTCCAACCGACTACCCGTCGACCGCGTGGTCGACGAGGCCGGGCAGGCGTCCTGGCGGCCCTCTCCAGGCGGGCTGGTCACGGCGCTGCAGCCCGTCATGCGGGCGGAGGACGGCGTCTGGGTCGGCTGGGCCGGTGTCGCGGACGAGGAGATCGAGCCGTTCGAGGCCGACGGCATCAGCATCCTGCCGGTCGCGCTCAGCGAGCAGGAGCTTCAGGAGTACTACGAGGGCTTCTCGAACGACACGCTCTGGCCGCTGTACCACGACGTCATCGCCCAGCCGAGCTACCACCGGGAGTGGTGGGACAGCTACGTGCGCGTCAACCGGCGGTTCGCCGACGCGGCCGCGCGCGTCGCGGCCCACGGCGCCGTCGTGTGGGTGCACGACTACCAGCTCCAGCTCGTCCCGGCGATGCTGCGGGAGGTGCGGCCGGACCTGGTCATCGGCTTCTTCAACCACATCCCGTTCCCGCCCTACGGCATCTACTCGCAGCTCCCGTGGCGCCGGCAGATCATCGACGGACTCCTCGGCGCCGACGTCATCGGCTTCCAGCGGGTGGCCGACGCGGGCAACTTCTCACGCGCCGTCCGCCGGCTGAAGGGCTACGAGACCCGCGGCCCGATCATCGAGGTGCCGATCGACACCGACGACCCCGAGTCCGGTTCGCACCGCCACGTGACGACGAACCGCCACGGCGGCCTCGTGCGCACCGTGCTGGCCCGGGCCTTCCCGATCTCGATCGACGCCGAGGCGTACCAGGAGCTCGCCCGCCGCCCGTCCATCCGGGAGCGCGCCAAGGAGATCCGCGAGGAGCTCGGCAACCCCGAGACGATCATGCTGGGTGTCGACCGTCTTGACTACACCAAGGGAATCGGGCACCGGCTGAAGGCCTTCGGCGAGCTGCTGCACGAAGGCGGGGTCAGCGTGGAGGACGTCACGCTCGTGCAGGTGGCGAGCCCGAGCCGCGAGCGCGTGGAGACCTACCGTCAGTTGCGCGACGAGATCGAGCTCACCGTCGGACGGATCAACGGCGACTACGCCACCCTCGGCCACACGGCCATCGCTTACCTCCACCACGGCTACCCCAAGGAGGAGATGGTCGCGCTGTATCTCGCGGCCGACGTCATGCTCGTCACCGCCCTGCGCGACGGCATGAACCTGGTGGCCAAGGAGTACGTGGCCACCCGGGTGGACGAGGACGGCGTGCTGGTGCTCAGCGAGTTCGCCGGCGCCTCCGACGAGCTTCGCCAGGCGCTGCTGATCAACCCGCACGACATCGAGGGCCTGAAGGACGCCATCCTCCAGGCGATCGCGATGCCGAAGCGTGACCGGATGCGCCGCATGCGCGCCCTGCGCAAGAAAGTGCTCACGAACGACGTCGCCCGCTGGTCCGCCAGCTTCCTGGAGGCGCTCACCCGGAGCGCACACGGCGATCACCCCCTGCAGAACCCGCCGGTCAACCGGCGCTGACCCCGTTCACGCAACCGAGAGCCGCATGACAGACACCTCCCTCCCGAACGCCGCCACCGATCCGCAGCCGGCCGCCATCGCCCTCGCGACGGCTGTCGCGCGGCTGGCGGGCGCCGATCGACTGCTGCTCGCACTGGACTTCGACGGCACGCTCGCGCCCTTCGTCGACAAACCGAAGGCCGCCCGGATGCTTCCGGCAGCGAAAGCCGCCCTGGACCGCCTGGAGGCGCTCCCGGACACCTGGGTCGCGTACGTCTCGGGTCGTCCGCTCTCCAGCCTGGAGATCGTCACCGAGGCCGACGAGGACGCCCTGCTGATCGGCTCTCACGGCGTGGAGATCCGCTTCGGCCGTGACGGCGTCTCGCTGGACCTGAGCCCCGAGGAGCGCGCGACGCTCCAGAAGCTGGGCGAGACGCTCGGCGCGCTGGTCGACAGCGTGCCCGGCACCCGCCTGGAGGTCAAGCCGGTCGGCTTCGGCGTCCACTACCGCCTGCTGGAGGGCGCCGAGGGCCAGGCCGTGGTGGCGCGCGCCTATGAGGCCGCCGCGTCGGTCAGCGACTCCCTCACCATCCGCGACGGCAAGGACATCATCGAGTTCTCGGTCCGCGGAGCCAACAAGGGCGACGGCATCGAGCGCCTCCGCGAGTACACGAAGGCGACTGCGGTCCTCTTCGCCGGCGACGACGTCACCGACGAAGACGCCTTCGCGGTGCTGCGGCCGGAGGAGGGCGACCTGGGGATCAAGGTCGGCCAAGGCGAGACGGCTGCGCAGTTCCGCGTCGCGGACGAGCGGGCCGTGGCGACCCTGCTGGGGTTGCTGGCGGATGCGCGCGGGGACGCGGCTCAGTCAGCGGAGGGCTGAACCGGGCAGCACCCGGATCGCGTCGGGGCGTTAGAACAGCCCAAAGAATCTTGTGCTTGCGAACAGGAAGAAGCTCCAGCCTGCTGGAACGCAGCTCATGATGTCGAGGACAACTGAGAGTGCGGCAAGCCCGCGCCGACTTTCGACCCACAGTGCTCGAACGGAGATCGCACCGCTCGCGATCAGCATCGGGAGGTACAGGACGCTGGCTGCGACGGGCAGCATGAGCACCGCGCCAATATACATAGAGAACGAAACTGGCTTATGTGAGGCGTCGATGACATTCCCGATGATCATCGCGGCGCCGAACACGAGAACAGCGCCGACCCACAACAGGAACCCCGCGAGGGGCGTGCGACTTCCGGGGCGCGGTGCCCTTTCGCGCGGGTTGCACAGGCGTCATCTCAGACGCGATCGGCGGCTTCGACGGGTCCTGGCTCATTCTTCGATCGCTGCGCACTCGCTGCTGATCCAGATGGTCATTCCTGTGGTGCTTGCGCTGAACTGAAGGCTGGCCTTGTGTTCCAGCGCCACGCTGATTTCGGTGAACTGCTCGTCGTCGGCGTCATTCGGGCCGATTTGGCCGATCCTGTAGCCGAGGCTGTCCCAGTACGAGCGGACCTGGTTGATCGCCGCGCTTGGGTTTTCAAGCGGTCTCACCTGGGATATGAAGATGTCGTATTGCTCGGCGGTGCCATTCATGTCGCAGGGGACCAGATATCGCCATCCAGTTCGGTCGGTGGGGTCGAAGGCGCTTGGCGGTGACGCGGAGTCGAGCCATTCGCCCCCGAGGAGTTGGACCAGGTCGTTGGTTTGCTGGATAGTTTCGCCCAGGAGTTCGGTGTGGGATTTGGTGGAGAGTCCGTTGGGTGGGGAGAGGACGTCGTCGTTGCGGTTGGTCATGATTCCTCCTAGTGAGCAGCCGGTCAGAGTCGCCACTGTCAGCGACGACACGATCACCCCTGTGAAGACGTGGTGTTTCATTGTTTCTTGCCGGTTCCGGGGATGCTGGTGCCGCCGTTGATTCTTCTATCGAGTCCGAGACTGGCTGCGGCGGTGTTGCGGAGCGCTTCGGTGTCTCTGTCGAGGTAGCCGTGTCCTTTGGTGGCGTGGGGATTGAACAATGACCCGTTGTCGGTACCGTATCCGATGGGGTCGTGCCCGTCGGTTGTCTGGAGGTTGTGTTCGGGGTCGCCTTCGGAGGAGAACCGACGTGCCCTGAACGAGTTGTCGCGGGGGTCTTTTCGCCCGGAGAGCCCACGTCCCGCGTCGGCGACATCGTCGTGGGACGACTGGCTTGCGTATACGTGTTGCTCGCCGCCGTCAACGTGCAGGGCGTCCACACTGGCGATGTTCTGCTCGACTCCGGCGGATGCCAGAAACACCACGGATTGCACGTAATGGTTCAGGGTGGTGACGGCGTTGGCGGCGACGGTGGTGCCGTAGGAGTGGCCGACGACGGAGGTGTATGGGTGGGGGTTGCCAGCGAGGATGAAGTCGGCCGCCCATTGCCCGTCCAGTTCGTGGGACAGCCGGTCGCCTCCGGCCCGGGTTCGCCCATCCCGGTGTTCATACCGGGTACCGTCCAGGTGACCTTTCCGGATTTCTCCGCCTCGGTCTCCCCGATGGCGACCGCTGCCAACGGTGGGTCGTGGCGCAGATTGTAGGACAGCAGCCCGCGCGGCGGGTCGAAGCCTCGCGCGAGCTTCTCGTAGTCCAGCCAGGGGCCGGAGAACTTGTGCACGTTGAGTGCCGTGAGAATGTCCCGCAGCGCGATTCCTTGTGGTGAGTCCGGGTCGATCTCCGGGTCGTAGAGGTCCCGGCGCAATTGGATCGAGTTCGCGTGGATGCGCGTCTCCGCGTCGAGCCCGGGAAGGTTGCCGATGATCGTCGGCGCGAACTGGCACCAGGCCTCCCTGACCTCCGAAGAGAGCCCCTTCCACCAGGAGGCCACCCGTTCCGGCGGAGGCGGGTCGTCCCAGAATCGTTGCGCCAGGCGGGGATCCTCCGCGAGCAGCTTTTCGACCTGCTCGGGGGTCAGCGCGGTGAGCAGGTCCAGCAGCCCCGATCCGCGGGCGGCGGCGGATTCGACCCCGGTGATCGTCCCGAAGAGCGTGACGAAGTTTCCGAGTTCCGGGAGGGAGGCATGGGGGAGGGCGCCGTGCAGGGTGGCGTCGAGCTGTCGGACGAACGCGTCCTCGGCGGTGTCGTAGTCGTCCTTGGCGATCTGCGCTTTCCTCCGGGCGTCGTCCAGACACTGCTGCGCGTCTTGGAGGCGGAACCGGGCATGGAGCAGTTCGGTCTCCGCCGCCGGGTCCAGGCTGCCGGTCCCTGCGAAGCCGACGCCGGTCCGCAGCCCGAGCGAGGCCTCCGCCAGCAGGAGGTCGGCCTGCGCGAGCTCGGCGTCCTGCAGCGCCCGGTCGGTCGCGGTCTGCGTCTCGGCCATCGCGGTCGACCACCGACGCGCGGCATCTGAGCCTTCGTTGTGGCGCCCTGAGGCGACTCGGGCCCCGTCGACGACGCTGCGGAGCCGTTCTGCAAAGACCTCGGCCGCGACGCCGGACCAATAGGGAGCCGCGATCGTCGCGTGCACACTGTCCAGCACGTTCGACCGGTGCCACAGCCATTCCGCCGTCCTCCTCAGCTCGGCGGCCAGTGTGTCCACCGTCTCCACCGAGCCGGGGGTCGGGTCGGAGTCGAACCCGACGGGTGACCAGTCCCACGAGCTAGAACGCACGAGCCGCACCGCCGAACGTCTTCGCATCATCGTGGTCACGCCTGTCGTACGCGTCCGCGGTGGAGCGGAGGACGTGCTGGAGGGCTTCGACGCTGCCCGTCAACGCCATACGCCCGGGATGCCAATAGCCGTCGAAACGCTCCAGTGCGTCCATCGAACGCGGTGAGCCGACCCCGTCGGGGTCGACGTCCGGCCAGTGGCGCCCCTGGATCGCCTCGGCCAATGTCTGCGCGCTCGTGCGCAGGTGCTCGGTGTCGGCACCGACGGTTCCTCCCACGTCGCCTCCCTTGCTCACGATGAGGAACACCATATAGGAACACCAATGCGATATGGCAATGTCAGTACTGGCGCCTGAAGAGACTGGGTTGTCCACAGCCCCCGACGCATGGCCGACCCGGCATCCAAACGGTCCTAGAGTTGTCACATGCCAGAGATCGATTGGAAGCCGCGTTCGCGCGTCGTCACGGACGGAATCGAAGCCACCACCAGCCGCGGGATGCTGCGGGCCGTCGGCATGGGCGACGCGGACTGGGAGAAGCCGCAGATCGGCATCGCCAGCTCGTGGAACGAGATCACGCCCTGCAACCTCTCCCTCGACCGGCTCGCGCAGGGCGCGAAGGAGGGCGTGCACTCCGGCGGAGGCTACCCGCTCCAGTTCGGCACCATCTCCGTCTCCGACGGCATCTCGATGGGCCACGAGGGCATGCACTTCTCGCTGGTCTCCCGTGAGGTCATCGCCGACTCGGTCGAGACCGTCATGATGGCGGAGCGCCTCGACGGCACCGTGCTGCTGGCCGGCTGCGACAAGTCGCTGCCCGGCATGCTCATGGCGGCCGCGCGGCTCGACCTCTCCGCGGTCTTCCTCTACGCGGGCTCCATCGCGCCGGGCTGGGTCAAGCTCAGCGACGGCACCGAGAAGGACGTGACGATCATCGACTCGTTCGAGGCGGTCGGCGCATGCAAGGCCGGCAAGATGAGCGAGGAGGACCTCAAGCGCATCGAGTGCGCCATCGCCCCGGGCGAGGGCGCCTGCGGCGGCATGTACACCGCGAACACGATGGCCAGCGTCGCCGAGGCGCTCGGCATGAGCCTCCCCGGCTCGGCCGCTCCGCCCTCGGCGGACCGCCGCCGCGACTACTTCGCCCACCGCTCGGGGAGGCCGTCGTCAACCTGCTCAAGCAGGGGATCACCGCGCGCGACATCCTCACCAAGAAGGCGTTCGAGAACGCGATCGCCGTCGCCATGGCGTTCGGCGGCTCGACCAACGTCGTCCTCCACCTGCTGGCCATCGCGAACGAGGCCGAAGTCGAGCTCACGATCGACGACTTCAACCGGATCGGCGACAAGGTGCCGCACATCGGCGACCTCAAGCCGTTCGGCAAGTACGTCATGAACGACGTCGACCGGCACGGCGGCGTCCCCGTCGTCATGAAGGCCCTGCTCGACGCGGGTCTGCTGCACGGCGACTGCCTCACCGTCACGGGCAAGACCGTCGCGGAGAACCTGGCCGAGATCGACCCGCCCGCGCCGGACGGCAACGTCATGCGCTCGCTGGACAACCCGATCCACCCGACCGGCGGACTCACCATCCTCAAGGGCTCGCTCGCCCCGGAGGGCGCGGTCGTCAAGACGGCCGGCTTCGACGCCGACGTGTTCGAGGGCCTGCCCGGGTCTTCGAGCGCGAGCGGGCGGCGATGGACGCGCTGACCGAAGGGCGCATCAGCGCAGGGGACGTCGTCATCATCCGCTACGAGGGCCCGAAGGGCGGCCCAGGCATGCGCGAGATGCTCGCGATCACTGCCGCCATCAAGGGCGCCGGCCTCGGCAAGGATGTACTACTATTGACGGACGGACGATTCTCAGGCGGCACAACCGGCCTGTGCATCGGCCACATAGCACCCGAAGCGGTGGACGCAGGTCCCATCGCCTTCGTGCGCGATGGTGATCTGATACGGGTCGATATCGCGGCTCGCTCCCTCGACCTACTTGTCGACGAGTCAGAGCTGACCGCCCGCCGTGACGGCTGGGCGCCTCTTCCTCCGCGCTATACCCGTGGCGTACTCGCGAAGTACTCCAAGCTCGTGCACTCCGCTGCGGAGGGCGCGGTCACGGGGTAGCCTTCGCCCCACTCGGATTCATCAACCGCTTCGCACGTAAGGGATCGATAAGGCATGACGCCGGATGCAACCCCCAGTTCAGTGTTGCCCCCCGCGGCGCCCGGAAAGGCGTCGCCCGAAATCCTGACCGGCTCCCAGTCGGTCGTCCGCACCCTCGAGCTCCTCGGCGTCACCGACGTCTTCGGGCTGCCGGGCGGTGCGATCCTCCCCATCTACGACGCGATCATGGACTCCTCCGTGATCCGTCACATCCTGGTCCGTCACGAGCAGGGCGGCGGTCACGCGGCCGAAGGCTACGCCTCGGCGTCCAACAAGGTCGGCGTCGCGATGGCGACCTCCGGTCCCGGCGCGACCAACCTCGTCACCGCGATCATGGACGCGCACATGGACTCCGTGCCTGTCGTGTTCATCACCGGCCAGGTGTTCTCCACGCTGATGGGCACGGACGCGTTCCAGGAGGCCGACATCGTCGGCATCACGATGCCGATCACCAAGCACTCGTTCCTGGTGAAGAAGGCCGAGGACATCCCGGCCACCATCGCCGCGGCCTACCACATCGCCGGCACGGGACGACCGGGCCCGGTGCTGGTGGACATCACCAAGGACGCGCAGCAGAACGCCGTGCCGTTCGTCTGGCCGCCCAAGATCGACCTCCCCGGCTACCGGCCGATCACCAAGGCGCACGGCAAGCAGATCGTCGCCGCGGCCCAGCTCATGGTCGAGTCGAAGAAGCCGGTGCTGTACGTCGGCGGCGGCGTCATCCGCTCGCGTGCCTCGCAGGAGCTCCTGGAGCTCGCCGAAGCGACCGGCATCCCCGTGGTGACCACTCTGATGGCACGCGGGGCGTTCCCCGACACCCACACGCAGCACCTCGGCATGCCCGGCATGCACGGCACGGTTCCCGCGGTGCTCGCCCTGCAGGAGTCCGACCTGATCGTGTCGCTCGGAGCGCGCTTCGACGACCGGGTCACCGGAAACACCTCGCTGTTCGCGCCCGATGCGAAGATCGTGCACGTCGACGTCGACCCCGCCGAGATCTCCAAGATCCGAGTCGCCGACGTCCCCATCGTCGGCGATGCCAAGGACGTCATCGTCGATCTGACCGCGGCCTACCAGGACGCCACCCGCGCGGGCGCGCCCGACCTGGTCGAGTGGTGGACGTACCTCAACGGACTCCGCGAGGAGTTCCCGCTGGGCTACACGCCCACCAGCGACGGCCTGCTCGCCCCGCAGCACGTCATCCAGCGGATCGGCGAGCTCACCGGGCCGGAGGGCATCTACACCGCCGGCGTCGGCCAGCACCAGATGTGGGCGGCGCAGTTCATCAAGTACGAGCGTCCCAACTCGTGGCTCAACTCCGGCGGAGCGGGCACGATGGGCTACTCTGTGCCGGCCGCGATGGGCGCCAAAGTCGCTCAGCCCGACCGCGTCGTGTGGGCGATCGACGGCGACGGCTGCTTCCAGATGACCAACCAGGAGCTGGCCACCTGCACGATCAACAACATCCCGATCAAGGTGGCGATCATCAACAACTCGTCGCTCGGGATGGTGCGCCAGTGGCAGACGCTGTTCTACGACGGCCGCTACTCGAACACCGACCTCAACACCGGCCACGACACCGTGCGCGTGCCCGACTTCGTGAAGCTCGCCGAGGCGTACGGCGCGCTCGGCATCCGCGTCACGAAGGAGGAGGAGGTGGACGCCGCCATCAAACTGGCGCTGGAGACGAACGACCGCCCGGTCGTCATCGACTTCGTCGTCAGCGCCGATGCGATGGTGTGGCCGATGGTGCCGCAGGGCGTCAGCAACAGCTACGTGCAGTACGCACGCGACCACAGCCCGTCCTTCGGAGAGGAGTGACCCCCATGAGCACACACGTTCTGAGCCTCCTCGTCGAGGACAAGCCCGGTCTGCTGACCCGGGTCGCCGGCCTCTTCGCGCGGCGCGGCTTCAACATCCACTCGCTGGCGGTGGGCACGAGCGAGGTCGACGGCCTCTCGCGCATCACCGTGGTGGTGGACGTCGAGGAGCTGCCTTTGGAGCAGGTCACCAAGCAGCTCAACAAGCTGATCAACGTCATCAAGATCGTGGAGCTGGACCCGGCGCAGTCGGTCCAGCGCGAGCACCTGCTGATCAAGGTGCGGGTCGACAACTCGACCCGCTCCCAGGTGCTGGAGGCGGTCAACCTCTTCCGCGCCCGCGTCGTCGACGTGGCCACCGACGCCCTCGTCATCGAGGTCACCGGCGACAGCGGCAAGACCCAGGCGCTGCTCAAGGTGCTGGAGCCGTACGGGATCAAGGAGATGGCCCAGTCCGGCCTCCTCGCGATCGGCCGCGGCGGCAAGTCCATCACCGAACGCGTCTTCAAGAACTAGACTCGCCCTCCGGGCGGCGAAAGAACTAACGCACGAACCACATCACGAAGGAGAACCCACACAGTGGCTGAGATCTACTACGACAACGACGCGGACCTCTCGATCATCCAGGGCAAGAAGGTCGCGGTCATCGGCTACGGCTCGCAGGGCCACGCGCACGCGCAGAACCTCCGCGACTCGGGCGTCGAGGTCGTCATCGGCCTCAAGGAAGGCTCGAAGTCCAAGCCGAAGGCCGAGGAGGCGGGCTTCCGCGTCCTCTCCGCCGCCGACGCGGCCAAGTGGGCCGACGTCATCGTCATCCTCGCGCCCGACCAGGTGCAGCGGAACCTCTACAAGGACGACATCCAGGCCAACCTGGAGGAGGGCAACGCTCTCGTCTTCGGCCACGGCTTCAACATCCGGTTCGGCTACATCGAGGCGCCTGAGGGCGTCGACGTGATCATGGTCGCCCCCAAGGGCCCGGGCCACACCGTGCGTCGCGAGTACGAGGCCGGCCGCGGCGTCCCCGTCATCGTGGCCGTCGAGAAGGACGCGACCGGCAACGCCTGGCCGCTCGTCCTCTCCTACGCGAAGGGCATCGGCGGCCTGCGGGCCGGCGGCATCAAGACCACCTTCACCGAGGAGACCGAGACCGACCTGTTCGGTGAGCAGGCCGTGCTCTGCGGCGGCGTCTCACAGCTCGTCCAGTACGGGTTCGAGACCCTCACCGAGGCCGGCTACCAGCCGCAGGTCGCCTACTTCGAGGTACTGCACGAGCTCAAGCTCATCGTGGACCTGATGTGGGAGGGCGGCATCGCCAAGCAGCGCTGGAGCGTGTCCGACACGGCCGAGTACGGCGACTACGTCTCCGGCCCGCGCGTCATCGACCCGCACGTGAAGGAGAACATGAAGGGGGTGCTCTCCGACATCCAGGACGGCACGTTCGCCAAGCGCTTCATCGCCGACCAGGACGCGGGCGCGCCCGAGTTCCTCGAGCTGCGCAAGAAGGGCGAGCAGCACCCCATCGAGGCCACCGGCCGCGAGCTGCGCAAACTCTTCGCCTGGAACGCGTCGAACGACGACGACTACGTCGACGGCGAGGTCGCGCGCTGATCCAGCCGCGCTGAACCACGGCATCCTGGACGGGGCCGCACCGAGCGTCGGTGCGGCCCCGTCCGTCGTCGGCGCGCAACCCGGCCGCGGCTCACGCCGCGTTGTGCTCGATCACCGCGTCCGGACCCGGGTACACGAGTGTCTCGTGCCCGTCGTCGAACCGGACGAGGTACGGCGGGGCGCCGTCCGCGCCGCGCACCTCCACCACCGAGCCGTGGCGGTCGGCGGACTCCACGTGGGTGCCCCGGATGCAGATCCGGTCTCCGATCGTCGCCTGCATGTCGGCCTCCTCCTTGAACCCTCACTGCCGACGTTACGCCGGGGCCGTCGTGCCGGGAATGCCGCTATCGTGGGCCGCATGCCCGAACCCCGCCGCACTGCCGTCGAGATCGCCGTCCAGGACATCGCGGGCGTGCGCGTCGCCCTCGCCGAGGGCGCCGACCGGGTCGAGTTGTGCGTCGCGCTGGGCCTCGGCGGGCTGACCCCGTCGGCCGGTCTCGTGCGGGCCGCGGTCGAGCAGGCGCGGGAGGACGGTCGCGCGGGCTTCACCCACGTGCTGGTGCGGCCGCGCGGCGGCGGCTTCGTCTACGACTCCGACGAGCTCGGCACGATCGCCGCCGACATCCGCTTCGCCCGGGAGGCCG
The DNA here is from genome assembly GCF_050632895.1 of Leifsonia sp. L25. The sequence continues at coordinate 130,523 of NZ_JBODRZ010000002.1, forward strand.
GCGCCGCGGGCGTGGTCGTCGGTGCGTTGGACGAGGCGGGGCGCATCGACCGCGAGGCCGTCGCCCGCTTCGTCGCGGAGGCAGCCGGTCTCGAGGTGACGTTCCACCGGGCCTTCGACACGCTGCCAGACCCGCTGGGCGCGGCCGACGCGCTCGCGGAGCTCGGCGTCGCGCGCGTCCTGACCTCCGGCGGGGCCGCACGCAGTGTCGACGGCCTGGACGGGCTGCGGGCGCTGGCCCAGCGGGTGGGCGGCCGGGTGCAGGTGATGGCGGGCGGGGGAGTGCGCGTGCAGGACATCCATCGCCTCATCGCGGCCGGCGTCGACGCCGTGCACCTCTCCGCGCGCACGTCGGTGTCGGGCGCGCCGAGCGGTCCCGGCGGCGGAGACGCTGCCTACGACATCACCGACCCGACCACGGTCGGGGAGGCGGTCGCCGCTGTCCGCACCGCCGGTTCGTAACGCGGCGAAAGGCGGCGTTGCGCTCCCGCTAGAGTTAAGCAACCCGCGCACCGACGACTGCTGCGCGCCTTCTCCCAAGCCAGCCTCCCTGTAAGGAACTGCCACGTGACAAAGCCGGTCGTGCTGATCGCCGAAGAACTTTCGCCCGCTACCGTCGACGCCCTCGGGCCGGACTTCGAGATCCGCAATGTCGACGGAACCGATCGGCCCGCACTGCTCTCCGCCGTCTCCGACGCGGACGCCATCCTGGTGCGCTCGGCCACCAAGGTGGACGCCGAGGTGATCGGCGCGGCGAACAAGCTGCGCGTGATCGCCCGCGCAGGCGTGGGCCTCGACAACGTCGACATCAAGACCGCCACCAACGCGGGCGTCATGGTCGTCAACGCGCCGACCTCCAACATCATCTCGGCGGCGGAGCTCACCGTCGGCCACATCCTGAGCCTCGCCCGGCACATCCCGGCCGCGCACAGTGCGCTCGCGCAGGGGCAGTGGAAGCGGTCCAAGTACACCGGCGTCGAGCTCTACGAGAAGACGGTCGGCATCATCGGCCTCGGCCGGATCGGCGCGCTCATCACCGCGCGCCTGCAGGCGTTCGGCACCAAGGTCATCGCCTACGACCCCTACGTCACCAGCGCGCGTGCGCAGCAGCTCGGCGTCCAGCTCGTCAGCCTGGACGAACTGCTCACCGACGCGGACTTCATCACCATCCACATGCCGAAGACCCCGGAGACCACCGGGATGATCTCCGACGACCAGCTCGCGCAGATGAAGCCGACGGCGTTCATCGTCAACGTCGCCCGCGGTGGCCTGATCGATGAGGACGCCCTCTACCGCGCGCTCAGCACCAAGAGCATCGCCGGCGCCGGCCTCGACGTGTTCGTGAGCGAGCCGCCGACCGAGTCGCCGCTCCTGGAGCTGGAGAACGTCGTCGTCACGCCGCACCTCGGCGCTTCCACCGACGAGGCCCAGGAGAAGGCCGGCGTGTCGGTCGCCAAGTCGGTGCGCCTCGCGCTCTCCGGGGAGCTCGTGCCCGACGCGGTCAATGTCGCCGGCGGCGTCATCGACCCGTACGTGCGCCCCGGCATCCCGCTGGTCGAGAAGCTCGGCCAGGTGTTCTCCGGCCTCGCGCACAGCCCGCTGACCAGCATCGACGTGGAGGTGCGCGGCGAGCTGGTCGACTACGACGTCAGCGTGCTCAAGCTCGCGGCCCTCAAGGGCATCTTCACCAACATCGTCTCCGAGACGGTGTCATACGTGAACGCGCCGCTGCTCGCCGAGCAGCGCGGCATCGAGGTGCGTCTCATCACCGATTCGGTGAGCGAGGAGTACCGCAACCTGATCACGCTGCGCGGCGCGCTCAGCGACGGCTCGCAGGTGTCGGTTTCCGGCACGCTCACCGGCACGAAGCAGATCGAGAAGGTCGTGGAGATCAACGGCTACGACGTGGAGGTGCCGATCGCCGAGCACCTGATCGTCATGGTCTACGACGACCGCCCCGGCATCGTCGCGGTCTACGGCCACGAGTTCGGCGAGGCGCGGATCAACATCGCGGGCATGCAGATCGCGCGGACGTCGGCCGGCGGCAAGGCGCTCAGCGTGCTCACGGTCGACTCACGGGTGCCCGAGGGCCTGCTCGAGAAGGTCCGCGTCGCGATCGACGCCGACCTCCTGCAGGAGATCGACATCAGCGAGTCCTGACCCTCCCCTTCGGCAAAGATGTTGTCGCGCGCTGTCGATTTCGACGGTTGACTTGCGTCGTAGGGATGTCGCCCGAGCGGGGCGGCGTTCCGACGAAGTGAGGAGACCACGATGTCCGACGAGTACGTTCTGCTCATCCACGAGCCGAACTGGGACCCCGAGGCGATGACGGCGGAGGAGTGGCAGGCGGGCATGGCCGGCCACAAGGCATTCCAGGACGCCGTGGTCGCGGCCGGTGAGCGGATCGTCGCCACCGGCGCACTGCAGCCGATCACCAAGGCGACGAAGATCACGCCGCGGGAGGGCGGCGCCCCGCTGATCACCGACGGGCCGTTCAGCGAGACCCGGGAGGTCGTCACCGGCTTCTACAGCTACACCGCTTCGACGCCCGAGCAGGCCAGGGAACTGGCCGCGATGGTGCCGACCGGGGGTGGGTCGAGCTGTACCCGGTGCTGGTGCTCGACACGGTGCGCTGAGCCCCGCCGGCGGCGCTGCGGATGGCGGACAGCGCGACGACGCGCCTGGGGAGGGCGGGGCCGTGACCCCGGCCTCCCGGATCGAGCGCGCCTACCGCGAGGACGCCGCCCGTATCCTCGGCGCGGTCGCACGCACGACGGGCGACCTCCTGCTCGCCGAGGACGCGGTGCAGGAGGCGTTCGCGCGCGCCGTCGCGGAGGCGGCGCGCGGCCGCGAGCCGCTGAACCCGGCGGCCTGGATCACGACGGTCGCGCGCCGGGTCGCCCTCGACGCGTTCCGGCGCGAGCGGTCCGCCCGGAGGGTCGCGCCGATGCTGGCCGCGGAGGCCGAGCGCGCCGAGAGCGCGGCTGCCGCCGACGCGGAGGAGAGGGGTGGTGGGGTGGTGTTCACCGGCGATGAGCGACTGGATCTCATCCTGCTCGTCGCGCATCCCGACCTCGCGCCGGAGACGCGCGTGGCGCTGGCGCTGCGGCACGTCTGCGGCGTTCCGACCGCGCGGATCGCCGATGCCTTCCTCGTCTCCGAGCCGACGATGGCTGCTCGGCTCACTCGCGCCAAGAAGCGCGTCCACGACTCCGGCCTCCGGTTCGCCCTCGACGACCGCGCGGCCGTCGCAGCCAGGATGCCGGACGCGCTGACCACGATCTACCTGCTCTACACGGTCGGGCACGCGACCGCGGACGACCGGTTGCGCGCCGACGCGATCGCCCTCGCCCGCGACGCGCACCGCATCGCGGACGATGCGGAGAGCGCCGGACTGCTCGGCCTGCTGCTGCTCACCGAGGCCCGCCAGGCGACGCGGCTGACGGCGGACGACGAGTTCGCGACGCTGCGGGAAGCCGACCGCACGCGCTGGGACGTGGCGATGATGGTGGAGGGGGAGCGGCTGGCGACCGTCGCGCTCGATGGCGCGAGGGACGGCGACGGGCGCTACGGGCTGCAGGCGGGCATCGCCGGCCTGCATGCGATCGCCCCGACCTGGGAGGCCACCGACTGGCCGGCGATCGTCCGGCTCTACGACGGGCTGGTGCGGGTCTGGCCGAGCGCGTCGGCGCGCCTCGGCCGGCTCGTCGCCCTGGCTCACAGCCCGGACGCCGGACCGGAGGTCGCCCTCGCCGCGCTCGACGCCGAGGCCGACCCGTTCGCCGGACCGCTGGACTCCCGGGCGCACGCGGTGCGCGCCGAGCTGCTGAGGCTGGCGGGGGACCGGGCGGGATCGGAGGCCGAGCTGCGCCGCGCGATCGGGACGGCGGGTGACGACCGGACACGCAGGTCGCTGCTCAGGCTGCTCGCTGCGGGCGGCGCCTGAGCGCCCGCTCAGTCCTGCGCGCTCAGCCGCTCGACCAGCCCGATCAGCTCATGGAGGTCGGTCTCGTCGCGGAGCACGGTGTTCGCCGCAGGCAGCAGGGCGGAGTTGTAGTACATCCCGTCGCCGATCAGCATGATGGTCAGCGCCACCATCCGGTCGCCCACGACGGCCTCCAGCTCGCTGAGCCACTGCCGCTGGGCGTCGGCGAGGGCGTCGCTCGCGCGGGCGTCCGACGCCTGGGCGAGCCGGGCGATGGCGACGATCACGCGTTCCAGGCGGTTGTCGGACGGGATGGACGTCCGCAAGAAGTAGGCGACCGGCCCGTCCGGCGCTGCCCGCATGTGCTCGATGTCTTCGGCGAGGTCGGCCGCGAAGCGCTCCAGGACGCCGTCGACCAGGGCATCCTTCGACGCGAAGTGGTAGAGCAGGCCGCCCTTGGAGACGCCCGCCCGCGCGGCCACGGCCTCCAGCGTCGCCGCGCGCTCGCTCTGTTCGGCGAGCAGGTCCTCGAACGCGTCGAGGATGCGGTCGCGGGCGGACCGCGCGGCGGGAGCGGACGAGGTGGACGCCGATGCGGCGGGGGAGGCCATGGGGCCATGCTAGCCGCGACACCGCTGCGGTCCCGTGTCAGCGGCCCCGGCTCAGCGGCTCCCGGCTCAGCGGCTCCCGGCTCATTGACTACTGTACCGTCCGGACGGTACAGTAAATCCATGACCGCGACCGCCCGCCCCGACCGCATTCCGGCCGCCGCCGAGCCGATGGCGCAGCCCCCTGCGCCCACGCCCGCCCGCGCCGGCACGCGCGCCCGCGCCGGCACGCGCGCCTGGGCGGCCCTGGTCGTCCTCATGCTCCCGGTCCTCCTGGTGTCGGTCGACAACACCGTGCTGGGGTTCGCGCTCCCGGCCATCACCGAGGCGCTGCGGCCGTCCTCCACCGAGATGCTCTGGATCGTGGATGTCTACCCGCTCGTGCTCGCCGGCCTCCTGGTCGCGATGGGCAGCCTCGGCGACCGGATCGGCCGGCGGAAGGTGCTGATGATCGGCGCGACCGGCTTCGCCGCCGTCTCGGCCGCGGCCGCGTTCGCTCCGACGGCCGACCTGCTGATCGGGGCGCGGGCGCTGCTCGGGGTGTTCGGCGCGATGCTCATGCCGTCCACGCTGTCGCTGCTGCGCAGCGTGTTCCAGGACCGAGAGCAGCGCCGCGTCGCAATAGCGATCTGGGCGGCGGGCTTCGCGGCCGGGTCCGCGCTCGGGCCGATCGTCGGCGGGCTGCTGATCGAGCACTACTGGTGGGGCTCGGTGTTCCTGCTCGCGGTACCCGTGCTCATCCCGCTGCTGGTGCTCACTCCGCTGCTCGTGCGGGAGTCGCGCGACCCCGAGCCGGGGCCGGTGGACGTCGTGTCCATCCTGCTGTCGCTCGTGACGATGGCGCCGATCGTCTACGGGATCAAGGAGTTCGCGGTGCACGGGCTCGCGCTCGTGCCGGTGCTCGGGGCGGTCGTCGGGGTGACCGCCGGGGTGCTGTTCGTCCGGCGTCAGCTCCGGAGGCCGGTGCCGATGCTCGACATGCGCCTGTTCCGGCGCGCGGCGTTCAGCGGCGCCGTGCTGATCAACCTGCTGAGCGTGATCGCGCTGGTCGGCTTCCTGTTCTTCGTGTCGCAGCACCTCCAGCTCGTGCTCGGGATGCCGCCGATGCGGGCAGGGCTGGTGCTGCTGCCTGGGCTCGCGACCATGATCGTGTCGGGCCTCCTGGTGGTGCCGGTGGCGCGGCGGTTGCGGCCCGGCTTCGTGATCGCGGGCGGCCTGTGCGTCTCGGCAGCGGGCTACCTGCTCGTCGCGGTGAGCGGCGGGGACGCCTCGTGGGGCATTCTGCTGACGGCGTTCGTGCTGCTCGGGGCGGGCATCGGCGCGGCGGAGACCGTGTCGAACGAGCTCATCGTGTCGACGGCGTCGGCGGACAAGGCGGGCGCGGCGTCGGCGGTGTCCGAGACGGCGTACGAGCTGGGCGCGGTGCTCGGCACGGCCACGCTCGGGAGCATCATCATCGCGTCGTACCGCGCCGCGATCGTGCTGCCGGCCGGGCTGAGCCCGGCCGACGCGACCGCCGCCGCGGACACGCTCGGCGGCGCGGTGACGGTCGCAGGCGGCCTCCCGAGCGGGGCGGCGGCCCAGCTCCTGGGGTCCGCGCGCCACGCGTTCGACAGCGGCATCGCGCTCACGTCCTCCATCGGCGCCGGGCTGATGCTGACGGCGGCGGTGCTGGCGCTGGTGACGCTGCGGCGCGTGCGCGGCTGAGCGGGGCGCGCCGGCCGTCGGCGCGGCGATAGTGTGTAGGGGAACCGTCCGCCCACCGATCAGTGCAGGAGCGTCATGAGCAGAACCGTCCAACTCGCCGTCATCCCCGGGGACGGAATCGGTCCGGAGGTGATCGCGGAGGCGGTCAAGGTGCTCGACGCGGTCACCGCGGGCAGCGAGCTCGCGTTCGAGAAGACGCATTTCTCGCTCGGCGCCGACCGCTACCTGGCGAGCGGCGACGTGCTCACCGACGACGACCTCGCGGCGATCGCGGGACACGACGCCATCCTGCTCGGCGCGGTCGGCGGCAGGCCCGGCGATCCGCGGCTGGCCGGGGCGAACATCGAGCGCGGGCTGCTGCTGAAGCTGCGCTTCTCGCTCGACCACTACGTGAACCTGCGGCCGACGACCCTGTTCCCGGGCATCGCGAGCCCGCTGGCGAACCCCGGGGAGGTCGACTTCGTCGTCGTCCGCGAGGGCACGGAGGGCCCGTACGTCGGCAACGGCGGCGCGATCCGGCAGGGGACGCCGCACGAGATCGCCAACGAGGTCTCGGTGAACACCGCCTACGGTGTGGAGCGCGTCGTGCGTTTCGCGTTCGAGCAGGCCGAGCAGCGCCGCAAAAGCTCACGCTGGTGCACAAGACCAACGTGCTCACCTTCGCGGGCGGGCTCTGGAAGCGCATCGTGGATGCCGTCGCGGCCGAGCATCCCGAGGTGGCCGTCGACTATCTCCACGTCGACGCGGCGACGATCTTCCTGGTCACGGATCCTGCTAGATTCGATGTGATCGTCACGGACAACCTCTTCGGCGACATCCTCACCGACCTCGCGGCCGCGATCAGCGGCGGCATCGGACTGGCCGCCTCGGGCAACATCAACCCCGCGGGCGAATTCCCGAGCATGTTCGAACCGGTTCACGGATCGGCCCCCGACATCGCCGGCCAGCAGAAGGCCGACCCCACCGCCGCGATCCTCTCCGTCGCGCTCCTCCTCCGCCACCTCGGCGCCCGGGAGCTCGCCGAGCGGGTCGAGCAGGCGGTGACGTCCGACCTCGCCGCCCGCAGCGGCGCCGCGCGCACGACCTCCGAAGTGGGCGACGCGATCGCGGCCCGCGTGACGCAGAATTGACGCATCGCACAAAAGGACACTCAATGACCTCCACCAGCATCAACCTCACCTCCGGACCCAGCGAGACGGCCGGCCTCCTCTGGAACGTCACGCGCAACGAGTCGTCGCGCAGCGCGGCCGAGCGCGAGGAGATCCTCGCGAACCCGGGCTTCGGGAACTACTTCACCGACCACATGGTCGACCTGTGCTGGTCGGCCAAGGGCGGCTGGCACCGGCCGCGGGTCTCCCCGTACGGCCCCATCCAGCTCGAGCCGTCCGCCGCGGTGCTGCACTACGCGCAGGAGATCTTCGAGGGCCTCAAGGCCTACCGGCACGAGGACGGCTCGATCTGGAGCTTCCGCCCGGAGGCCAACGCGGCCCGCATGCAGCGCTCCGCCTACCGCCTGGCGCTGCCCGAGCTGCCGGTCGAGCACTTCCTCGACGCGCTCAAGCAGCTCGTCGCGGTCGACGGCGACTGGGTGCCCAACCGTGAGGAGACCAGCCTCTACCTGCGTCCGTTCATGTTCGCCAAGGAGGCGTTCCTGGGTGTGCGCCCGGCCAACAAGGTGGCCTTCTACCTGATCGCGTCCCCGGCGGGCGCGTACTTCCCGAGCGGTGTCGCGCCGGTGTCCATCTGGCTGTCCGACCACTGGTCGCGTGCCGGCAAGGGCGGAACGGGCGCGGCGAAGACCGGCGGCAACTACGCGTCGAGCCTCCTCCCGCAGGCCGAGGCCTACGAGCACGGCTGCGCGCAGGTGCTGTTCCTCGACTCCGTGGAGGGGAAGTACATCGAGGAGCTCGGCGGCATGAACGTCGTGCTCGTCTACAAGGACGGCACCCTCGTGACGCCCGAGTCGGACAGCGTCCTCGAGGGCATCACGCTGGACTCGGTGCTGCAGCTCGCGCGCGACCGCGGCCACTCGGTGGAGCGTCGCCGCGTGACGATCGACGAGTGGCGCGACGGTGTGGAGTCCGGCGACATCGTCGAGGTCTTCGCGTGCGGGACCGCCGCGGTCATCACGCCGATCGGCGAGCTGAAGTCCGACACGTTCACGGTCGGGGACATCACGGCGCCTCCCGGGGAGCTGACGATGTCGCTGCGCAAGGAGCTGACCGACATCCAGTACGGCCGCGAGCACGACCGCCACAACTGGATGGTGCGCCTCGACGCGTAAGGCGCGTCTCGTCGCCCCCGTGCCGCGATTTGTCACGAATCGCGGCACCGGGGCCTCACGACATTCGTGACGAATCGCGCGAATGAGGCGACTTTTCCCTACATTCGTGACGAATGGTGCGGGGCGAGCGCGGCGAGGACGCGGTCGACGTCGGCGTCGGTGTTCCAGAGGTGGAAGGCGACGCGCGCGCGCCCGGCGCGGCCGGAGGCCCGCAGGCCGGCGGCGGTGAGCGCAGCGAGGTCGGCGCCCTCCGGGTCCGGCCAGCTCAGGATGGCGCGGCCGCGCACCGGAGCGCCGAGCGCGTCGGCGAGCCCGAGCGCCTCCGCCAGCCGGTCGCCCAGCCCGGTCGCGTGAGCGTGGACCGCGACGCGGTCGAGCGAGGCGAAGAACTCCAGCGCCGCCGCCGTGCCCGGCCACACCGGCCAGGCGGGGGAGACGTCGAAGCGGCGCGCCGAAGAGGCGGGCTCCCGGAGCGGTCCGTAGCAGGAGCTCCACGGGTCCTCTCCCGCATACCAGCCGGCGTGCACGGGATTGAGCGCATCCCGCAGTCCGGGCTTCACTGTCAGGAAGGCGCTGCCGCGCGGCGCGCACAGCCACTTGTAGGCGTGCGTGATGGTGAGGTCGAACCGGGAGGCGTCCACCGGGAGCCAGCCGAGCGCCTGGGTGAGGTCGGCGAGGCTCAGCGTGCCCGTTCGGGCGCAGGCGTCGAGGATCGCGCCGGCGTCGGCGTGTTCGCCGGTCGCGGACTGCACGACGGAGAAGGCGACGAGCCAGGTGTCGCCGTCGATGGCGTCCGCGAGGTCGGCCAATGGGACCTCCCGCACCCGCACGCCGCGGTGCGCCTGCGCCTGGAAGGGCGCGACGACCGAGGCGAAGTCGCCCTCCGGGCAGGCCACGACGGCCCCGTCCGGCGCCGACGCCGCGACGAGGGAGGCCAGCACCGAAGCCTGCGACCCGATCGCCACATCGTCCACGGTCACGCCCGCCAGCCGGGCGAACGCGGAGCGAGCGCGTGCGATCGCGGCGTCGTAGTCGCCCGGAGTGGCCTCGCCGCGCGCCCAGCGGTCCAGGTCGGCGCGGGTCGCCTCGACCGTGGCGTGCGTGGGCAGGCCCTGCGTGCACGCGGCGAGGTAGCCGGCGCCGGCGGCGAAGGCGTTGTGGAAGTCCGGCGTCGGCCGGGTGGCGGCGAGGGTGCGCGTCTCGGGCATGACCTCCATCCTGAGCGACCCTCACACATCACACCAGAACAGGTGTTGAATCGCATCGATCACCCAGCGTTATGATTCGTTCATGCTGCTCGACGACCTCGACTCCCACAGCCTCCGCGTGGTGCGGGCGATCGCCGACCACGGCTCCATCACCCGCGCCGCCGAGTCGCTGGGCTACAGCCAGCCCGCGATCAGCCAGCACCTGCGCCGCCTGGAGGGTCGCATCGGGATGCCGCTGGTCGCGCGCGCCGGCCGCGGCGTCCGGCTCACCGAGGCGGGTCGTGTCCTCGCGCGGCACGCCCGCGCCGTGACCACTGCGCTCGACGCGGCCGCCGGCGAGCTCGCCGACCTGCGCGGCCTCCGCACCGGCCGGGTGCGGCTGGCGGGCTTCCCGTCGGCGTCGTCCTCGCTCGTCCCGCGCCTGCTCAACACGATGGAGACCGCGCATCCGGGCGTCCGCATCACCTACCTGGAGGCCGAGCCTCCGGAAGCCGTCGCGGCCGTCCGCGATCAGGCCGCCGACCTCGCCATCACCTTCAGCTACCCGGGCGATCGCGTCGACCCGCACCGCGAGAGCGCGCGCGGCCTCGCCGTCGTACCGCTCTGGAAGGACGAGATGCTGGTCGCCCTGCGCGCCGACCATCCCCTCGCCGCGGGCAAACGCGTCGACCTCGCCGAGCTGGCGACGGCCTCCTGGATCGGCGGCTGCCCGCGCTGCCGCGGCCACCTCCTCGAGCTCACCGACGCCTGCGGCTACGCACCGCGCATCGCTTACGAGACCGACAACTTCATCGCCGTGCTGCGGATGGTCGCCGAGGGCGTCGGCGTCGCCCTGCTGCCCGCGCTCGCGGTCGGCTCGGCGGGAGCGGTGGAGGGCGTGGTGCTGCGGCCGACCGCGAACCGCGACCACCGCACCATCAACCTCGTGGCTGCCGCGGGTTCCGACGCGGTCCCGGCCATCGCCGCCACGGCGGACGCGCTTCTGGCCCTCGACGGTGCGCCCTGGGGGCTGACTCCCGGCTCGCGCGAGCCGGCTCCTGTCGGCTGACGCGCTGTTGCCCGAGCCGGCGCGACGCGGAACAATGGCCGCAGTCGCCTCGGATTCGCCGGAGGGGGTGGACATGGTCGCGTCAGGCTTTCAGACCTACCGCTCGGCTGACGTCGACGAGGCGGTCGAGATCTCCGCCCGCCTGCTGGGCTACGAACACCGGGTGACCCCGGTGCGCGTCGACGCCCCGTTCGCCTGGAAAGTCTCCGGCTTCCAGCTCGGGAGCGTCAGCCTGGTCCGGATGGCGTACGGCGCCGAGGTCGACGTCGAGATGCGATCCCACAGCGATGCCTACGGAATCAGCGCGCCGAGCGCCGGTCTGTTGAATCTGAGGACCGGCCGGCGGGAGGTCGTGGCCAGTCCGGAGCACGCCGCGGTTGCGGGCCCGGACGTGGAGTCGACCATCTCGGGCTTCGAGCACCCCCGCGACCGGCTGACGATGGTCCGCATCGACCGGCGGACGCTGGAACGGGAGCTCGGGCGGATCATCGGCGACGAGGTGACGACGCCGATCGACTTCGCTCCGCTCGTCGACCTCAGAGCGGGCCGAGCCGCCGAGTGGTGGCGGATCGTCCAGGCCCTCTACGGCTCGGCTCGCGGTCCGGACGGGTTGGCCGGCAACCCACTGCTGTCGGCGCACCTCGCCAGCATGGTCATGACCGGCTTGTTCCTCGCGACCGAGCACCGCTACCGGGGCGCGCTCGAACGTGACAGGAGTCAGGTCGTCCCCGCTGTGATCCGGCGAGCGATGGACTTCATCGAGGAGAACGCCGGGCTGCCGATCAGCATCCCCGATGTGGCCGCCGCCGTCGGGGCCAGCGCCCGCACGCTGCGACGCGGGTTCGTCGCCCACGCGGGCACCACCCCGCTGGTCTATCTCACCCGCGTGCGTCTCGAGAACGCGCACCGAGAGCTCCTACGTGCCAGCCCCGAGACCGCGAGCGTCTCCGCGATCGCCTCACGCTGGGGATTCTCCAACCTCGGCCGTTTCGCCGCCCGGTATCGAACCGTCTACGGGGTCCTTCCCGTGGAAGCGCTGCGACAGGGATAGGCGCGAACGCTGGCTACGATCGAGCCATGAATGCTCCTGCACCTGTCTTCGCCGTCGTCGGTCCCGGTGCCGTCGGCGGCTTGTTCGCCTGGCTGCTGAGCCGCGCCGGGCACGATGTCGTCGCGGTCGGCCGTCCCGCGACGGTCGAGGCGATCCGCGCGAACGGCATCGAGGTGCGCAGCGCCACCTTCGGCGACGGCGTCGAGCGGGTCTCTGCCGCCACCGAGGTCCCGCGGGGCGCGAGCGTCATCGTGGCGACCAAGGCCTACGGGCAGGAGGATGTCCTCCCCGGGATCGCGGCGGCGCAGCCGAGCGAGGTGGTGTCGTTCCTCAACGGTGTCGAGCACATGGGCCTGCTGCGGGAGGCGCTGCCCGGCGTGCCGGTGGCGGGCGCGTCCGTCGCGGTGTCCGCCCTGCGCGCCTCCACCACCGCGATCGATCACCGCAGCCCGTTCGTGAACATCGAGGCTCCGGAGGCCGCGGGCGATTTCGCCTCCATCCGCGCCCTCGCCGACGCCGGTCCGCGGGTGAAGGTCGGCGGAACGGAGGCCGAGGTGCTCTGGGCGAAGTTCCGGCTGCTGTCGGCGCTCGCGCTGCTGACCTCCTACTGGCGCCAGTCGGCCGGCCCGGCGCTCAGCGAGGACCCGGAACTGACCGAGGCGGTCGTCTCCGAGATCGTCGCCTGCTCGACGGCGGAGGGCGTCCCGACCTCCACGCTCGACCTGATCCGCGTGCTGCACAGCGTCCCCGGCGGGATGCGCACCTCCCTGCAGGAGGACCTCGCCGACGGCCACCTGAACGAGCTGGACGCGATCGGCGGCGCGCTGTTGCGCATCGGCGCCCGGCACGGTGTCCCCACACCGGCGGTCGCCCGGATCGTCGCGGCGCTAGGCTCGAACGCGTGAAGATCGCACGGTTCAGCCACACACGTCCCTCCGAGCAGACCCCGGTGATCGATTTCGGCATCGTCGACGACGACGCCCTGGTCGTCCTCGCCGGCGATCCGCTGTTCTCCGGCTTCGACACGACGGGGGAGCGCGTGCCGCTCGGCCAGGTCGGCTCGCTGCTGGCCCCGGTGATCCCGCGCTCGAAGGTCGTCGCGGTCGGCAAGAACTACCGCGACCACGCCGCCGAGATGGGCGGCGAGGCGGCGCCGGGCGAGCCGCTGCTGTTCCTCAAGCCGAACACGGCGGTGATCGGCCTCGGCGACGCGATCGTGCTGCCGCCGCAGTCGAAGCAGGTGGACTACGAGGGCGAGCTGGCGGTCGTGATCGGCAAGATCGCCCGCCACGTTCCCGCCGAGAAGGCCGCAGAGCACATCTTCGGCTACACGGTCGCGAACGATGTGACCGCCCGCGACCTCCAGAAGTCGGACGGCCAGTGGACGCGCGCGAAGGGCTTCGACACCTTCTGCCCGCTCGGCCCGGTCATCGAGACCGAGCTGGACCCGGAGGCCTTCCTCCGCACCCGCGTCAACGGCGAGCTGAAGCAGGAGGCGCGCATCTCCGAGATGGTGCACGACATCCCGTCGATCATCGCCTACGCGTCGAGCGTCTTCACCTTGCTGCCCGGTGACGTCATCCTCACCGGGACGCCGGCCGGCGTCGGGCCGATCGTCGCAGGCGACACCGTCGAGGTGGAGATCGAAGGCGTCGGTTCGCTGGTGAATCCGGTGCGCGCGCCCAAGTAGGATTTCCTCTGTATGTCTGACAATGCCTCGCACCCCTTCTCGACCGCGACCGGCGCGGATGTCCGCGTCCGGTTCTGCCCGTCGCCCACCGGCACCCCGCACGTCGGCCTGATCCGCACCGCCCTGTTCAACTGGGCGTACGCGCGGCACACCGGCGGCAAGCTGATCTTCCGCATCGAGGACACCGACGCCGCGCGCGACAGCGAGGAGTCGTACGCGATGATCCTCGACGCGCTGCGCTGGCTGCGCCTCGACTGGGACGAGGGCATCGACGCCGGCGGCCCGAACGAGCCGTACCGGCAGTCGCAGCGGTACGACATCTACCGCGAACTGATCGAGCGGCTGAAGGCCTCCGGCCACATCTACGAGAGCTTCGCCACCGGCGAGGAGATCGAGGCGCGCAACGTCTCGCTCGGCCGCGACCCGAAGCTCGGCTACGACAACTTCGAGCGCGACCTCACCGAGGATCAGAAGGCCGCCTACCGTGCCGAGGGCCGCGAGCCCGCGCTGCGCCTGCGGGTGCCGGACGACGACCTCAGCTTCGACGACCTGGTGCGCGGCGAGATCACCTTCCCGGCCGGATCGTTCAGCGACTTCGTCGTCGTGCGCCCGAACGGCCACCCGCTGTACACGTTCGTGAACCCCGTGGACGACGCCCTCATGGGCGTGACGCATGTGCTCCGCGGCGAGGACCTGCTGTCGTCGACCCCGCGTCAGATCGCGCTGTACCACGCGCTCATCGACGCCGGCGTGACGACCTTCGTGCCGCGGTTCGGCCACCTCCCGTACGTGATGGGCGAGAGCAACAAGAAGCTCTCCAAGCGCGACCCGGAGTCGAACCTCTTCCACCACCGCGACCGCGGGTTCGTCCCGGAGGGGCTGGTCAACTATCTGGCGCTCCTCGGCTGGTCGCTCACGCACGACCGCGACGTGTTCTCGGTCGACGAGCTGGTCGCCGCGTTCGATGTCGCCGACGTGAACCCGAACCCGGCCCGCTTCGACCAGAAGAAGGCCGAGTCGATCAACGGCGACCACATCCGGCTGCTGGAGGTCGGGGACTTCGCCGAGCGCACCATCCCGTACCTGGTCGCCGCCGGTGTGCTGACCGAGCCGCTGACGGACGCCCAGCGCGCGGTGCTGGCGGAGGCCGCGCCGCTCGTTCAGGAGCGTGTGCAGCTCCTCGGCGAGACGCCGGGGATGCTCGGGTTCCTGTTCACGGACGCCGAGTCGCTGACGATCGAGGACGACGCCCGCGCTTCGCTGCCCGACAACGCGGGCGAGGTGCTCGCCGCGTCGTTCGGCGCGCTCGAGGTGCTGCCGGAGTCGGAGTGGACGCACGACGCGATCGAGGGCGCACTGCGGGACGCCCTGGTGGAGGCCCTCGGGCTCAAGCCGCGCGTCGCCTTCGGACCGCTGCGTGTGGCCGTCTCGGGCCGCCGGGTGTCGCCTCCGCTGTTCGAGTCGATGGAGATCCTCGGCAAGGCCGAGTCGCTCGCCCGGCTGGGCGCGCTGTCGGCGAGCCTGAACTAGGTCCCGCCGTGGGGGTCAGCGCTGAAGTCATCGTCGTCGGGGGCGGCCCGGCCGGCCTCAGCGCCGCGCTGAATCTGGCGCGCGCCCGCCGGCGGGTGCTCGTTGTGGACGGCAACCGGCCGCGGCACGCTGCGACGCTGCAGGCGCACGGCTTCCTCAGCCGCGACGGTGTGCCGCCCGCAGAGCTGCGCCGCCTCGGCCGCGAGGAGGTCTCCGGCTACGACGAGGCGGACATCGTGTTCGCGCAGGTGGGCTCGGTGACCGTGGACGCGGACGGGTTCCGCGTGCGGGGAACGGGCGTGCGCGGCGGCGCCGACGTGGACGCCGTGTCGCAGACCGTCGTGATCGCGACCGGCGTGACCGAGACGATGCCCGCCCTGCCGAGCTTGCGCGCCTTCTACGGCACCCAGCTCCACAGTTGCCTCGAGTGCGACGGCTTCGAGAAGGCCGGCGAACCGCTCGCCCTGATCGGGGAGACGGCGGACCTGGCCGAGCGGGCGCTGCTGCTCACGCAGTGGACGGACGACCTGATCGTCTTCACCAACGGCGTCGCGCCGATCGGTGCCGACGAGGAGCGCTCGCTCGCGCGACTCGGCGTGGGCGTCGAGCGGCGTCCGATCGAGGACGTCGTCGGGGAGAAGGGCGTCATGACCGGCGTCCGGCTCGCCGACGGGACCGTGGTGCCGCGCGCGGGCGGGTTCGTTCGGCCGGTGTGGACTCCCGCGCTGGCGTTCGCGGACGCACTCGACCTCGACCGCGACAGCGACGGGTATCTCGTGACGGACGTGCACGGCCGCACGTCGCTGCCGGGGGTGTACGCGGCGGGGGAGACCACCGCGCCGGGTCCGCAGCAGCTCATCGTGGCGGCGGGGTCGGGCGCCGTCGTGGCCGCCGCCGTGAACCGCGACCTGATCGGGATCGCCGTCGATGAGGGCGCCGTCCTCTAGCCGCGTGCGACATTCGTCACGAATCGCGTGTTTCGGCGCGCCATTCGCGACATTCGTCACGAATCGCGTGCGCTCGATTCACTCGTCGGGGGCGGCTTTGTAGCGCTCCAGCATGGCGGCGAAGGCCTCCAGGTCCGATTCGCCGTCGCGGCCCGAACGGCGGGGCCGGGCGACGGCTCGCCCGGCCCTCCCGCGTTTTGTGGAAGCGGAGGAGCATAGGCTATTGTTGTATCTCGTGCCCGGACCGCAGTCCGAAGCCCTTGGGGTATGGTGTAATTGGCAACACGGCTGATTCTGGTTCAGTTGTTCTTGGTTCGAGTCCAGGTACCCCAGCAGGAAGTGACGTGAAGAAGGCCCGGAGATCCGGGCCTTTTTTCGTAGTTGACCGGCGGTTTCATGCGGCTTTGCGCAGGCTCGGCTTCGGCGTGTCGACCACTAGCGGAGTCACTGGTCGTCACCGCAAGTCACTCCATATCGCTCCAGTTTTCTACGACTTTTCTGCAGCTTTGAGACCGTCGGATACAGCAGAAACGCCCCCGCCTTGAGTCGGCGGGGGCGTTCGGACGTTCTGGCGTCAGCGGAGCTTGCTGGTGACGCTCGTTACGTCTGGCGCGAGCTGGACCCTCTCGATGTATGACTCCCGGGTTGTAGCGACCGAGGCGTGCCCGAGCACCGCTGCAGCTGCATCTTCGCCCTGTGCCAGTGCGACGGCGTTGCCAACCGTTCTGCGCATCGTGTGGGTGGAAAGCCAACCTTCGAAGTCGGTGCCCTCGATGACGTCGCGGAGGGTGCGCCGCACGTTGTTGAGGTTGAGAGGGGTGCCTGTGTCGGTGGTGAACAGGAGTCCACTCTCGACGGCAGTGACACGTCGCATGAGGACGCGGGCTGCCCATTCGTCAGCCCACACCAGGCGTATCTGGTGCGTCTTGTTGTGCTCTTGGACGATGTATCGACCGGGCTTCTCGTAGACCGCCCGCTTGCGCCCGGGCATTGAAGTCTTTTTCCCCCTCGCCGCTAGATAGACGACTGCGCTGTGGACCCTTACCTGGACGCGGCCGTCATCGTGGAGGACGACGTCTTCAGCACGGAAGGCTGCGACCTCGCTCACTCTGAGGCCGGTGCCGAGTTGGACCGTCAGCACGTCTTCGAGCACGTCGTGTGCTCGGCGGGACGTGGGGCCGCTGCGCGGTCGCTGGCGGTCGCGCTCCAGCATCTCGAACAGCGTGTTCACCGACGCCGCGGTGAGTGCGCGTACGTCTCCGCGACGACGGCTGAGCCGCTTCGGGAGGCCGGACGCCCAATTGTCGTGAATCGCACGGCCTCCTTTCGTGTGCATGGCGCGGATGATTGTGCGGCAGCTTCGGGCTTCACTCGGGTGCTGCGAGTTGAGCTCCGTCAGGAATTCTCCGAGCAGGTGACCGTCGACCTCGTCTAAGCGCAAAGCGCCGAGAGCCGGGATGATGTGGTTGCGAATTGATGCCCGGTACCGGCTCAGTGTCTGTGTCGCCAGGTCAGTGCGTCCATCGTATTCTGCGAGCACCAGCTCTGCGAGTTCACGAATCGTGGATTCGCTTTTCAGCATCGATGTGTTGCCGCCGGACCGACGTGCGCTGATCTTCTGGGCCGCAGCGAGGCGCACTTTGTCTGCCGCCGCACGAGAGGCTGCCGTCCGCTGGATCCGGTGGGTAGTTCCCCACTGGTCGCGGTAGGCACCGCTCACGCGGACCCGACCGTCGGCGAGGGTCTCGTACGTGAGCTTGCCCCACGCACCCAGCGACGTGCGCGGCCGACCGGTCATCGGTTGCCCCGCCTCGGGCCGAAGAAGGCGATGACGTCGTTTGGTCGCCACCGGCGCGAGCGTCCGATGTTGTTCACGGGCGCGGGCAGCTGGCCGCGCGAGGACATGTTTCGGACGGTGCCGATCGCGACCTGCAGGTAATCGGCGATGTCCTCCATCGTCCAGAGCCGATCGACCCGCAGGGTCTTCTTGGCTGTCTTGTCGCCCATGTTGCTCTTTCTCCCGCCTGCGTCGGTCGCCCCCGAGGCGGGCGAGGCGACCGTTGAGCACGATGCTCTGAACGGAAGCGATCATCGGAGATCACTGCCGCTCACTATCTGCTATGCGCGGAGGCAGCGGTTTGCCTGGGGTTTGGAGGGGTATCGCCTCCCCCAGTTCGGGGGACATGTGACGCGTCTTGAGATAGCGCACTGGGCCGCGGCCGCGGCCAGCACCCGCACCGCCGCCGTACAGGTGACGAAGTGGATTTCCCGGCCCTGGAGCCTGCTGCGGCTGCGGGACCCCTGGCCGGGCGCCGACCACATCTTCAGCGCGGGGGACAAAGCGTCCTCCGCTAGCTGAAGGAGACCACCATGCAGTTTCTCGACCGCCTTGCCCGAGACATCCGGGCGCGGCTCCGCAACCAGAAAGCCCGCCTGCGCGCCGAGAACGGCGTCGTCGACCTCGCCTCGATCATGGTCGGCATCCTCGTCCTCGGGATCGTTGCCGGGGTCATCGCCGCATCGCTGTTCGGAGTCATCCCGTGGTCGCAGGACCAAGCGGCGGTCCAGAGCCTGAATTCGGTCAAGACTGCTGAGGCTGCCTACCGGGTGCAGGCCTCCGACCTCACCTACGGCGACGGCAATGCCCTCACCGCCGCGAACCTGCTCACGAAGAAGGTGGAGCTGTCCGTTACAACTGGCAACTCTGGCCAGTGCTGGGTCGCCGCGATCCGGTCTGACGCTGGAAACGTGTTCTGGATCGACTCGTCGATGGCGGTGGCGAAGCCGCTGACGGCCGGTGACATGTCCAGCTGCGCGGACCTTTCCACGCTCGCCCCATTGCCTGCCGCGCCTGTCGTGATGGTCCACGACGCCGGCGAACTCTCGGACGCGTTCGCCAACAGTGCCGACGGGACCATCGTTCGCGCGGCCAACGACATCACGGTCACCCCGGGTGGCGACTACCTCACCACCTCGCACCAGGTCTCCCTCGACAGCGCCGGCCACACAATCACCCTCTCGGGCTACTCCGATACAGCGACAAATCAGGATCACCCGGCCGTCGAGGCTACCAAGGGTGGTGTTGTCACCTTCATCTCCTCCGCGCCGGGCGGCGTCCTGAACGTCGACAACTCCGACTTCAACACTGCGTACACCGCCGCGGGTATCGGAGCTGTCGCGTCAGACGACGCAGGGAAGTTCATCTTCCAGTCGGGCACCATCAACGTGACCACGAACGGCATGGGCGTCGGCATCGGTGTCGAACGGCCGAGCAGCGATGGTTCCGCTGTCGCACCACACCAAGGCGCTGTCTTCGAGTACGCAGGCGCAACCGTCAAGGTCACGCTGCAGAACCCGGACGACACCGGCAACATGCCTAACGAGGCACAGATCGGCGGCACGCTCAGCGAGGGCGTCGACGTCATCTTCAGCGGCGGCGACGTCTCGGCAATTTCGTACTGGTGGATGTCCGCCATCCAGCTCGGGCAGAACGGGACGGTCACGTTCAGCGGTGGTCACGTGCACCCGCTCGTGAAGCAGAGCGACGGCTGGGGCTCCAACGGAGCACCGGCGATCTGCGTCGGCGCGACCCCAGACGACCACCCCGACCTGGTCCCGCTGACGATCAGCGGGGGCATCATCACCGCCGAAACCGCATTCGAGGCGGACGGCAACTCTGGACCCGCGATCGGCGCCGGCGGTCACTGCCAGTCCAACAACCCGTCCAAGATCGTGCTCAGCGGTGGAGACCTCACTACCATCTCGGGCCCCCACCTCGACGGCGGTCTCACGGACCTGACGTCCCAGGGTCTGCCCGGATTCGCGTCCGGCTCCTACGCCTATGACGTCACACTCGGCCACACCACCATCAACGGCGTGGCCCACTAAGCACCAAACCGAAACGGGCCGCCTCCTCCACGGAGGCGGCCCGCTTCCGTTTGCACCTGGCCTCTGCTTCCGCGCATAGGTAGTGGGTACGATCTCAAGGAGACCGCCAGCTGCAGAACAGAGGACCCGATGAGCACGCTTGACGCACGGCCTGCCGCTGCCGCCGCGGCCGACAGGCTCCTCGACCTGTTCGGGGAGGTGACACTGGCCCTCCGCGAACGACGCGATGTCGACAGTGACGAGGGCCGTCGTGTGTTCGTCCACGATGTCGTCGCCGCACACACCTACTACCAGTCGACGGTCAATGATGCCCTCCCGCGGCACGAGGCAGCCCCCATCGAGACCGCGGAGGGAAGGATGCGAGCACTTCTCGCGGCTCTCCATGAGGGTGACGTCGACGTCGCCGCGTTCCTCAGCGAGGGCCGCTGATGAGCCTTGAGCGCGTGGTCATGACCGCGGAACCAGAGTCGATCCCGGTCGACCTGGATGTCCTCCTCGACGCCTGGGGCGATCTCTGTGGCTCCTTCGAAGAACACGCCGCCGCCGGCCGCATCAGCCCGGAAGAAGCGTTACAGCTAACGGCTGCGACACACGCCTGGCAGCGCAGCATTCCGCGGGACGACCCCGAGGCGATGCGCGCCGCCGCGCTCCGGCTGGAGCAACTCCTCGCCGAGCTGCGCACAAACTCCGACGTCGACGTCAGCGTCTTCCTCGGGGACCGGCCCTCTGATGGCTGAGCGAAAGCGGTGGCTTGAGGGCGATGCACTGGAGGCCCGCGTGTCGGAGATAGAGAGATCCGCGGAGCTGGCCTGCCACAGCCCCAATCCGGATGCAATCGATCGCGCGCGTCGAATACTCACCGAAGAGATCACGTTGGAGGAAGCGTCCGCGGAGATCCACAGGAAATACGAGCTGGCGGAGGAGCCCGAATTGTGAGCCTCACGACGCGCACAGAGGATGACGTTCGAGCTGCCGCAGCCCGGCTGCGCGCCGCTGCGGATACGGCGATCGAGCGGATCCGTGACAGCGGCCGCCCGAACGCCGACGATGAGATCACTGCCGTGCGTGACTATGTCGTTGCGGTACCGGAGGAGTGGCATGCCGTGGCCGTCGCTACGGCGCGCGTTCACGACGTAATCTCGTCGCTTCGTTACCCGAGCCCTCCCCGGAACTTGGCGGCGGTTCTTGGGGACCCGCCGCCGGCTGGCCTTCCGGAACCTTGGTCACTGACTTACGTGCGACCACGTCCGAGCGCGGAAGAGCTCTCCCGCCTCGATGTCCTCGTCGTGCTGGATATTGACGGTGTCGTGCTGCGCCAGCCGCCCCGGGCTGGGGTGAAGCACCGGCAACTCGAGGACGACGCCGGCCGCGTCTACGACCTGGACATCGTCGAGCGTGTTGTGGAACTCAGCGACATCCTCTACCAGGATGGCGTCGAATTTTGTTGGTCGTCATCGTGGGGCGCGCGGCCACGCGAGCTGGATCAGCTCCTGCAGAGGCTGCCGGATGACAGCCTGAACGGCGGATTTATCCTGGCCGGCCAACCTGCGGCCGGCGGCCTGGCCCGGTGGAAGCTGGACGCAGTCCGCAAAGTCGAAGCGGGACTGCCCAAGCACGTCGGGGTCGTTTGGATCGACGACCAACTTCACCCGCTGACCGCTCTCGACCCTGCTTGGGCCGCAGACTCCTCGCGCGATCGGTTGCTCATCGCTCCTCACGCTTCGTCCGGTCTTCTGCCCGGCCATCTGCGGCAGATCGAGGCATTCATCGACGGCCGCCGTGCTCGGGCGTGAGGCGCGCCGAGAATACCGGTGAGGTTCGCCAACATGCGTTAACGTCACATAACGCAAGTGGAAAGTGAACTCCGCGCATAGCTCCGGTATGACCCTCCTACCCAGCCCGGAACCGTCGGATGAGCTCGAGCGCTTCGAGCGCCTGCGCGCGCATCAAGAACACATCGCCGAGGACGTCGACGCCTCCCTGGCACCAGCAACCCGCCGCGCCTACCGGTCAGCTCTGAACAGTCTGCGCGCCTGGGCGGAGACGGAAGGCCTGGACTGGCTGGCGCCCGGAACCCTCGCAGCCTACCTGGGCGCTCTACGCCGACGCACCGACCCGAACACTCGCCGCACTGTTGGAGTCTCCCAGTCGTCGATCTCGCTCGTACTCGCTGCGGTTTCTACCTACGCGCGAGAGCAGCGGATCACCCCGTCGCCAACCGACGACCCCACCGTGCGACTCGCTGCTGCCGGCGTCCGGCGTAAACTCGCCGGCCGGCAGGTACAGAAGGCTCATCCGCTTCGCACCGAGGAGCTCCGACAGATCCTCGGGGCGATCGAGGACACACCCCGGGGGCACCGAGACGCCGCGCTGATCGTTCTGCTGTTCGCGGGGGCACTTCGCCGGAGCGAAGCCGCCGGCCTGCGCTATGGACAGATCACCACCTATCCCGGCCGAGGGCTGATTCTCCACTTACCCACGTCGAAAGGCGACCCGTTCGGCCGAGGGCAAGACGTGCCCGTCGTCTCCGGGCAGATGACCGATCCCGTAGCGATCCTCGAACGGTGGCTCGCGGACCGCACCACAGCGTCCGGCGCACTGATGCCGGATACCCCCGTTTTCGTCCGCTTCTACAAGGGCAGCGACCGCCAGGGCGACACACCCCTCTCCGGCGAGAGCGTAAATCAGATCTTCCACAACCGCTGCGACGCCGCCGGCCTCACCGCGCCGCGGCTCTCCTCACACTCCGGCCGGCGCGGGCACCTCACCGTCGCGGCCGAAGCCGGTGCGTCACTGGAAGAACTCATGGCTCAGGGTCGGCACACGAATCCGTCGACCACCCTGGGGTACGTCAGCGGCCGCGCACTGGACCGCTCAACAGGAAACGTCCTCGGGCTCTGAACAACGCACTCAGACCTCAGCGCGAGGACGGATCACGAATACTTTGCGACGGCTGACTGTCGGGCCGTCGGCGGCACCGGCGGTGTGCTGATCGATCCAGATCCGGCGGTGGTCGTCCTCTGACGGGTACCACTGGTTGCGCCAGTGCCCGCGGACCGTCCACTGGGTCTGCCGACGGACCGCATCGGCCGAAGACTCCGGCCGCCCCGAGGATGTGGCGGCACGCCGCAGGTAGACGATCTGGGTGTCGTCTTCGACCTTCGGCTCCGCTGGCGAGTTCCGCCTCCGTGTGCCTGCCGCGCCGCCCCTAGGCGGCTCAACGGGGATCGCGGCCACGAGGCCAGCAAGAAGCTGTGCGGCCGGGGCGGCGCCGATCTGGAACGAGCCGTTGTCGGACCGGAGGTCGTCTCGCACGACCGGGTCGAACCGGAGCTGCGGCTCGTTCGTTTCACCCGAGTCCTCATGCATCTCCAACTGTGCACGAGCGACCGCCAGTGACTGCTCGGTTGCCTCCCACCACAGCAGCCACTGCGGTGGATACCGGCGACCGGGAGCTCCGCAGATGACCGCCAAACCGACCGGCGCAGGCAGCTCGTCCAGATCGAGTGTCGCCGCGACTCGGCTGCCGTGCTCGATCGCAGAGGCGCCGGACGACGGAACGTAGAAGAGGTTCTCCGACTCCGCTGCCACCCGCAGGAGCGCTCGGACTGGCTGATGCCCGATCGCGCGAGCGCGGAACAGATCCGCGAGCTCAGGTAGCGAGGCCGGCAAGCGCGCCGTGAGCTCGGCGCCACGGGACGCGCTGCTGCCGAGACCGATCCGGCTCGTCCCGTCGTACCCCATCGCCTCCAACCGGGCGCGGAGTTTCCGCGCAACTGGCGGTTGGATCGAGCTCGACGGACCCTTCACGAACTCGCCCATCTCCTTGAGGGTCGCCAACGCGACCTTCGAGTCCACACCGAGCTCGAAGGCGATCTCGTGGACACGCGGCTTCGCTACCATCACGCCTCCTCTAATCGGATCGTATCCGGAGGCTCTGGCTGCGCGCGACTTTGGGCCGGCGGCTGCTCCATCTTGCTCGGCCGGACCAACTAAGCTCGTCGGCTGGCGCCTCCTCGCGGGCCACCGGCTCGTCTGATGCGGCGTCTGCGGCGCGATGGCGTGACGCTCGGATCGCTGCCGGCCAGCGGCCGCGGCGTTAGCGCGTCGGGTCTATGTTTCGGGGATCAACATCTTGTCCCACATTGAGCATCAGGAACCGATAAAGCCGCCAGCGGTGCCTGACCCATCTGACCCTAGGAACGGGTGGGAAGATGGACCCGATGAGTAGGTCGCAGAGTGTCGCAGTCTCTTAGAGCAACGCCTGGTGGCGACCCGGTCTTGGTCATTCGGCGCGGATTTACGCTGAGACAGTCAGCGGTTCGAATGTGCTACGAAATTCTGTCTCGACCCGTCGCAGGAACCATGTTTGCGTTGTCGGTCCTCATCTTGTTGGGGAGCGTGGTGGCGCTGGTTGTCGGTGAGCTCTTACCGCGTCCCGTGAGCCTGGTGATTGCTGCAGTCGGGGTCTGGTCGATCTGGTCACCAGTGAGAGCGACGTTCACTGCAGCGAAATCGCAGGCAGAGAGTTGGCGTGTGGGGGACACTGTGACTTCTGGAGCGACGGTAGATGAGTATTGGATTCGCACGCCGGCGGGCGAATGGCGGTACGACTGGGGCCGGTTGAAGCCTATGAGGCGCTTGTTCGGGTTCGTGATTGTCGAGGTGGACCAGAACCGGTTTTTTCACATAGCCATCCCAGGAGCCTTGTGGGTGGACAGGCCAGCACGGTAATGCAACGGCAACGTGTCTACTCAGGTCTCCACCCCGAGCGTGAACACGGTGGGCGGTCCGATGGGCTTTCAGCTGTCTTGTACTGGAACTTGACTGGTGCTCCGTGGGCGTACGTCGGCGACCGCTTTGGTGCGCACCGACCCGCAGGTCGCGGGCCGTGCAGCTCATGATCCGGAGATGGTGAGGACCGATGCCAATGCCAAACACGCCCCAGTCGAGCGACCGGATTCGAGAGGACATGCTGTTGTCGGCTTTGGGCAGCTGCCTGGCCGGCACCGTTGCGTGGAGCCCGCCGGACGCTGGTGATTGCCAACCGGCGGGATGTCGAGTTCACCGTCTCAGCAGGCGGGCAGCTTGATGGTCAATGCAGAGTCGCCGGCGAAGCGGCGTTGGAGCAGGTGGAATCTCACCTGGATTCTGGGTGGTGTAGTTGGTTGTGTCTACGGGGCAGCCGTCGTGTTCGGAGTGGTCACTCATCAGCCGACGCAATCTGTCCAGTCTGGTCCGACGATCACGGCCAAGCATGTTGCCGGCGGTGACTACCAGTTCGACATCCTCGATGGCCGTCATGCGAACACGATCGAGGTGAGTCACAAGGTGTACGACGAGTACAAGGTTGGGGACACCTACCTCCCGAGCAACTAGAGCGTGCTACCGGGCGGTTCACAAACAAGAGGGGGAGAAGTGTCCCAGTCTCAAGCCGATCTTGCCGCCGTCATCGTCTCGATCATCGCGCTCGTCGTGGCCGTGGTGGCAGCCGGCTTGACGGGATGGCAAGCGATCACGGCGCACTTGGTGCGCAACCGGCCGACTAAGGCCCGGTGGATGTTTGAATATCCAGCAGCTGGACGGAGCTACATCCCACAGCCGTGGACGCTGCACAACACTGGCGGCTCAATCGCCTCCGACATCACCGTGCGCCTCATCTACTCTGCCCGTGACGGTCACGAGGCGACCCACACGGATTTCACGATCAACGCGCCCATCGACCACGGGCAGTCGCGTCCGGTCCCCGGGACGGAGACTCGCGGCGATCCTCGACTGCAGATACACCAGGTCGGCAGCTCATATCAGCCCGTGGCGGCCGACACTGTTGCCGGCGCGTGGTATCCGATCGACGCGTTCGCGCGGGTCAGTTGGCGCGACTACCGAGGGAGAGGAAGGAAAGCGCGCGTCCGGCTGCGCTGAGCGCTCTGGTGCGCCCAGAGCCGGATGAGTCATCCTCCGGACCAATACCCCCGACGGTAAACAATGGGCGTGGTCACTTCCTTCTGTGAAGGGATGGTCAGATGCCCGGATTGGGTGAACAAAGCAAGTGAATGAAATCGCCGACCAACTCGCCAACGTCACCTCGGTCATCGTGATGACACTCAAGGAATTTGACGGAGTGAGTTTTGCGCAGCACGTCTATGAGCTGGTAGCGGACGGAGAAGAGGTAGTGCTCCGGGTCGATATGGATCCGAGCGGACTTTTCCGCGATTTCAAAGTTCGCATAGCGGTGGCACCCCCGAACGCGCTGACGAAGCGTTTGGCGACGCCTGGGCGGAACTACTTTACGACCTGTCCGCATACACAGAGCCCCTGTTGCATATGGGTCGCGAACTGGCGTACCAACGCATCACTCGCGAAGGGCGTTTGGTGACCGTTGCGATTACGGACGGGTCTAACACGAAGGCCTACACTGTGAATCTGTCGGCCTTGGAGGTTGGCTATCCGGACGACTTTGCCACGGATTTTCTAACGACGTTCCCGGAATAGATGGTCTTACCCCGCCGTCCAAATGCCAGTAGATCAGGCAGAGGGCCCGGCAGCGTCCAAATTCGAGACAGCTCGTAGCTTGTCGAATGGCGGGACCCTGGCCAAGCACCGCGACTACGACTCAACCATCTCAGCCGACCCCGGCTAGCGCTGCCAGCTTCTCGACGAGTTCGACAGGGTGCCGCGTGCCGGAGTTTCGGGCGACGGACGGGCGGACGAGCGTCGCCAGCTGAGATATGTCGATTTCGCTGATGCCGTCGCGGAGGACTTGGGCCGCCAGGCTGAAATCCACATACGAGTTGAGCAAGTCCGCGACCGTAACCGTGGGCGACGTGACAGGTAATCCCCTCCAGATCTGGACAGCATCACTGGGTAGCTGGCGACGATGCCAACGGACGTCGCGACTACCTCCCTGTCGACGCACGGGCGCGGTGAGGTCCACCACGTCGACCCGGAGATCGCCGATCCCGTGGATGGCTGCCGCGGCGGCGTGTGAGAAAACTACGCCGCCCCGCTCACGCTCCGCCAGCCGCTCGCCGGCGAGAACCCCGGGGTCGATAGAGAGATAGACCGCCCTGAGCCAATCCAAGTCGTCACCCGCGGAGGCAATTGCGCGATAAACGCCATGCGTCTCCCTCTCGAGCAAACCCGCTTCGACAAGACGCGCCAGCTGCTGCCGGGAGACACCGGCTGCCGCGGCCTGCCGCACCGTCGTCATCCCGTACTGTGTGCCGCAGATGTCGGAGACCTTGCGCATGGCGTCGATCAGACTCACGCTGCAAAAGTACCGAATGGTCCGGACAAGCGCAGCATTCTTCGTCCTGCGGGGCGAAAAGGCCGGCGAGACGCCACCGCCGCGCCAGACGAGCCGGCCCCGGACGGAGTGATGGCGAGACGTGGCGCGCCGTGTCGCCGCCCGTCAGCGAGCGGCGTGGTTGGTTGACAAGGGGAAAAGCGCTCCCGGTCGAATGGCTACGGATGGCATCGCTGAGCGCGAGGCCCCACGCCCTAGTGCATCGCGTAGTTCAGGATCCACCCGAACGCAAAGAACAGCACCCACACGTCGACGATCACGAACACGATCGACAGCACCGCGACACCGAGCACCACCGCCGCGAGCTCGGCGATCCGTACCGCCCAGGACCGACTCGTGAGCGTCGCCTGGCGAAGGCCTTGCGCGCGGAGCATCATCCCGGAGGTGGCGAACGGCAACGCCGTCGAGACTAGGAGCAGACCCCATTGCCAGGGCCCGTCACCCCCGAACAGCAGGACCAAGCCGACGACGGCCGCCGCGACCCCGATGAACAGCTGGGCGTGGCCAGCCCACCAGACGACCTTCGGGAACCGGGGAAGGCCGGGTGGTGGGCTGCGACGGTACCAGTGGACGCGCTTCGCCGTCACGTCGGTCATCGTCGCAGCCACCGCGTGACCGAGAGCCCGGCCCGGGAGAGCCGCACCCAGTAGACGAGGTTGACGACGACGATGACCGGCACGCCAAGACCGAAAGCCCACGCCCGCGCGGGATCCGGCACCAACGCGGCCACCGTCACGATCGAGCAGAGCAGGTAGCCGAACACAGCGACCAGCGTGACGCCAACGGTCATGTCCCGCCGCTGAGCCGCTTCATCCTCGCGCGGCTCTGCCCTTCGGAGAAGGAACGCCACCAGGCGTCGCCGGAAGACGAGGATCGCCGTCATCACCAAAACCAGCCAGACAATGTTCAGAAGCGGGAAGCCCGCTGGCCCGCTCACTGCCCACCGCCGATCAGCCGTGCGCCCGCGATCGCGCGGGATTCACCCATCCACCCGTCCCAACCGCGGACGTCCATCTCGTAGGTGGACCCGATCTGCAACGACTTCGCGAACGCGATCGCCTCCCGGTCGTTCTTCCCAGCGCCCTGGGTGACTTCCAGGTCACCACAGGTGGTCGTGTACACGTCGTAGACCGTGTGGTCGTAGCCGACCTTCCCGTAGACCCCGTAGTGGTCCATGTCGTCGATGGTGCAGACCAAGCTGGTCTTCGTGTTCCACCAGTTGTTCCACACGATCCCGACCACGGCGAGCCAGATCCCAAGCAGCACGAGGAATACGGCCAAGATGATGGCCGTCCACTTCCGCAGCCGACGCACCCCCGGTCGTGCCTCAAACGCCGCCCGACGCGCCTGCGTCTCCGCGTTCTCCAAAGGCACCACCTCGAACCCGGCCTGCAGACGGTCCGCGATCGACTTACGTGGCATGAGCCTCAATTCGAACAAATAGCGGCGGCCGGCTGCCGGCGTCTCCGCTCCGAGCAAAAAGGGTGAAGCACTTACGGTCCAACTGGGTGCCCTATGGGATTCGGTAGCTTGCGCTGCCCCCGCCGTCAGCATGGGCCTGCGTGGCATCGGTGCTGATGAAGGCGCTGTCGATCGTTACTCCGGACGGGATGTGGAATTCTCCGTAGCAGTTCGTGTAGTAGTTGGGGTTCAGGGCGATGTCGCAACTGGCGGGTCGCGTCGACCCTGCGATGTAGGTCTGCCCGTTGTCTCCGACGACGCCGAGCTGCTCGCCGGTGGCGGTGAAACGTGCCGCCGTGGTGTTCGTCACCTTGAAGGACAGCTCGCAGAATGCCTGCGGGTTGTAGCAGTTGCCGTTGCTGACTTCGACGAAGAGCGGGGGCGGAGTTCCGGGGGCACCATCACCTGCGCCTGACTCGCTGTCAGACACGATCGCGTCAGCGCTTGAATTTTCGGTGGGTGTGGCGCTTCCGGAGGGAAGCGCCAAGACGGAAGCTGCGGGTGATGGGGCGACGGATGGTACAGCTGGGGCTGCCCGCTTTGTGGTGGCAGATACCGGCGCGGACGCTAGGGCTGTTACACCAAACGGGATCGCTGCGATGACAAGTGCTGCCGCTGCGCAACCTCCGATGAGTAGCCAGAGGGTCTTGCGTGACCAGCCCGGTCTTATTGCACGTTCGAGGTCCGTAAAATCTTGTTGACGACGCTCGAATTCTGAACGGTATCGACGCTTGAAAAGTGAACACTCAACGATTGGAGAGTGATCACTTTGGAGGATTGGGCGCTGATCAGGAGGCTCGCTGCGGAGGGTGTTCCGAAGGCCCGGATAGCCGACCGGTTAGGGATCTCGCGCACGACGGTGTGGAAGGCGGTGGGTTCTGATTCGCCGCCGACGTATCAGCGCAGGGCTGCGCCGACCTCGTTCGATCCGTTCCAGGCCCGGGTGCGGGCGTTGCTGGCGGAGGATCCGGAGCTGCCGGCGACGGTGATCGCGGAACGGGTGGAGTGGCCGGGATCGATGTCGTGGTTCCGTCAGAACGTGAAGCGGCTGCGGCCGGAGCATCGTCGGATCGATCCGGCCGACCGGCTGGTCTGGGAGCCAGGCGATGCCGCCCAGTGCGATCTGTGGTTCCCGCCGAAGAAGATCCCGCTCGAGGACGGGACAGCGTGCTTGTTGCCGGTGTTGGTGATCACGGCCGCATTCTCGAGGTTCGTCACCGGGCGGATGATCCCGACCCGGAAGACGGAGGACCTGCTGTTGGGGTCGTGGGAGTTGATCCAGCAGCTGGGCGCGGTCCCGCGTCGACTGATCTGGGACAACGAGCCCGGCATCGGCCGCGGACCCCGGCGCGCGGAAGGGGTGAGCGCGTTCATGGGGACTCTGGCGACCAGGCTGGTGTTGCTGCCGCCGCGAGACCCGGAGTCCAAAGGCATCGTCGAGCGCCGCAACCGATGGTTCGAGACCTCCTTCATGCCCGGGCGCAGCTTCGCCTCCCCGGCGGACTTCAATACCCAGTTCGCCGACTGGCTGACACGAGCTAATGCCAGGGTGGTGCGGACCACGAACGCGTCACCGATCTCGAGGCTGGCGGCGGATCAGGCGGCCATGCTGCCATTGCCGCCGATCCCGCTGCATCTGGGCTGGCGCAACCAGGTCCGTCTCGGTCGGGACTATTACGTCCGGTTGGACACCACTGACTACTCCGTCGACCCGTCCGTGATCGGCCGCCTGGTCGATGTCAGCGCCGACCTGGAACGGGTGCGAGTGCGCGCCGGCGGCCGTCTCGTCGCTGACCATGCCCGTCTCTGGGCGCGGGGAACCACGGTCACCGATCCGGCTCATGTTCAAGTCGCAGCCCGGCTGCGCAAGCAGTTCCAGCAACCCAGACCGGTTCGGCCGGTCGATGATCTGCACCGGGACCTGGCCGACTATGACCGGGCGTTCGGGCTGACCGGGGAGGTTATCTGATGCCCCCAACGAGCTCACCGGCCGAGGCGGTCAAACAGATCACCTATCTCGCCGCCGCGTTGAAAGCACCCCGGATCACCGATGCCGCGGCCCGACTCGCGGACCAGGCCAGGGACTCCGGCTGGTCGTTCGAGGACTACCTCGCCGCCGTCCTGGAACGCGAAGTGTCCGCCCGCAACGCATCCGGAGCAGAGCTGCGGATCAAAGCCGCCGGATTCCCCGCCCGGAAAACGCTGGAGGACTTCGACTGGGACGCCCAACCGACCGCCCGACAACAGATCGCTCAACTGGCCTCCGGCGGGTTCCTCCTGGAAGCGCAGAACGTCGTCCTTCTCGGCCCTCCCGGAACCGGGAAAACACACCTCGCGACCGCGCTCGGGATCGTCGCCGCCCGACACGGACACCGGGTCCTGTTCGCGACCGCGACCGACTGGGTCACCCGCCTCACCGACGCCCACCGCGCCGGCCGGCTGCCGCAGGAACTGGCCCGGCTGCGTCGATACGGGCTGATCATCGTCGACGAAGTCGGATACCTCCCGATCGAGCAAGACGCCGCGAACCTGTTCTTCCAACTCGTCTCCAGCCGCTATGAACACGCGTCGCTGATCCTGACCTCGAACCTGCCCTTCAGCGGTTGGGGCGGCGTCTTCGGAGACCAGGCCGTCGCCGCTGCGATGATCGACCGGATCGTCCACCACGCCGACGTCCTCACCCTCAAAGGCGCCAGCTACCGACTCCGCGGCCGAGGCATCGACAGCCTCCCCAGCATCCGCACCACCACCGCCGACACCGAGAACTAGACTGCCCGCAACCGTTCACTTTTCACCCGGCGAAACCGTCCAGAATCCGAGCGGCGTCGACAAATCTGTTCCGTCGAACCACCGCTCTGTCCGGCGATCATCGGCGGTCCGATACCAACCAGCCGGTGGCCGTGCGCGTTCTTCAGGCAACTTTTCCTCCGCGGCAACACTACAGAGGTATGCCACAGCGTCGCGCACCCAGTACGGGGCACTAGCCCGCAGCCAGCGAAGAGCCGCATCTGTCCTGCGGTGACGGCGGCTGTCGGTACGCTGCAGACTACGGGAGGGCCGAGAGATGGTGGGCCGGGAAGACGTTCCAGCAGACCGGAAGCGTGCGTGGGCGGCTCGACTTCGGAAATACCCAACGCCGCCGGCGGACGCACAAGCCGTCCCAGAACCAGGCTGGGTTGACTTGACCGACTCGGTCCGGTTCTTCGAGCCTGTCGGGGTGGAGGTCGCGCTCGCTCGCTTCCGGGAGTCAGAGCTCGACAACCTTCACGGGGACGCAGCCATCGAGGGTTTCGACGTATCCCGCGACGACGTCGCCGCGTTCCTCGCCGGCCGCCACGTGGCGGGGCTCCCGCTCGGGCATGCCGCTCAGCTGGCGGCCATGAAGCGGGCCCGTGACCTTGTTATCGCCCGGGTGGAGGCAGGGGAGGTGCTTGATCCGTCGAAGGAGCTATCGGATCAGGTCCACGACGTGCTGGCAGCGCCTTTCGGTTTGAAGTCGAATGCGTTCCGTGGCGACCAGCGTGAACGATACGACGGACCCCGCGTCCAGCTTGGTGGTGGGAAAGAGTTCCGCGCGCTCGACGCGCGACTCACTCAGGCTGTCCTCGACGCCGGACTCGAACGGATCCTCGCGCTCGAACACCCGATCCTGCGGGCGACCACGTGGGCGGCATTCGCCACGTACGAGCAGTTCTACTTCGACGCCAACCGCCGCACCGCGCGACTGGTGATGAACGCCGGTCTCCTCTCCCACGGCTACGACGCCATCGTCATCCCCGCTGAGGACAAAATGGAGTTCCTCGATTCGACGATCGCCACCTACTGGACCGGCCAGCTCACCCACCACTTGCACTTCCTCGTCACGACGTTCCCATCCGACCGCACCGACCTCTGGCTGAAGCACCAGCCCGCCAGCTACCAGGCCGCGATCGCCCTACTCAGAGAGCACTCCGCAGGTGGTCTGACCGAGGCTGAGCTTGAGGCCGAGCTGGTCGAGCTGCCGAGCGTGCCACATATCCCGTGGCCCGACGACGCCTGGTGGAGTGGCGAGGCGATATTCGCGCACGGGCCTATCCGAGCCGTCTACAACACCGCTGTGCGCGGAGAGATGCCGCCAGAACTCGCGGTGAAGCTTACGCGCGCCCTCGCCGAAGCCGGGCACGAATCCTGAGATAGGTCGGCTCAACGCGCTACACTGACGCTTGCAGTGCGGAAACGCAGTGTACTGAGCTTTGAGAGGATCGTTGCGTGTCTCGATTGCCACACTCGTACTCTGAGCGAGCAGAGATGATCGGGGAGCTCCTCGGGTTGCAAATCGGCGCGGCTCGCCGCGAGCGCAAGATGACACAGGCCGAACTTGCCGCCCGTGTAGGCATCTCCGTCGGCACCCTGCGAAAAATCGAAAAGGGGGATCTCACTGTTGCCCTCGGCCCGATCGCCGAATGCCTTACGGTCCTACGACAGCCGGTCTTCGGAGAAGACCTGCGGGATGTTGACGGCCGATTCGGGTTGGACATACCCCGGCGCCTCCTCGAGCAGAGGTTGCACCTGCTCCCGAGTCGCGTGGCGCGGACCCCCGAACCCCCGGTCGATGACGACTTCTGAGGGCCCAGCAGCACGTCGAGACGTTCGGCTCGCCTTGGTCGCTGCCTGTCACCGTACTGGCCACCCCAGGGGATTCCCCCACGGAAGCCGGGGGTGGCCAGTATCAGCTTGTTGGCGGTGATCCACCCACCGCCGAGTCATCTATGCGCGGAAGATGGAACTGAGGTGTAGGAACGTCCGGGGCGGCGGAGTTGCACCGGACGAAGGAGGGACGGCCGTAGCTGCTGAGGTGAGGCTACGCCTCGCGGGGCTTGTCGATGAGGACTTCGGCCTCGGCCACGATCTCGCTGGCCTGCCATTGCTCGATGGCCTCGTCGGCGCCGGGCTCGTCGAGGTCCCGCAGCCGCTTCGCGAAACGCTCCCGTGCGAGCAGGACGGCGTCGTCGTCACGCGGGTCGACGGCCCCGACCGCGTCCCAAATCTCCCTGGCGGCCGCGGCCGCCTGTTCGTCAGTACTGGCGTCGGCAACGAGCCACCCAGCGAGCCGGCTGGCACTCTCTCGCATGGTGTCGTACTCCACGACGACGTCGACGGGTAATGGGACCGGCGAACCAAGTTCCGCGCTCACATCGACAACCTCGCCGTTCTCTACGCGTTCTGCTACGGCATTCAGCTGTGTCACGCCGGAGCGCAGGGCCTCCAGGTCTCCGACCGGGAGCCGCGCTTGGAACGCCCGCGCCACCCGGATGTCGGTAACCAGTCCCGCCCCGTTTCCGCTGTCTAGCAGCGCGCTGACGAGCCGGTTCGTCGCGATCCGAAGCGCCGTGTACGCCTCCTCGCGGTCAGCGGGTGCGGCCATCAGCTCGCGTCCTTCCTCCGGGCCTTGTCTCCACAGGCCGCACGTGCTGGCTCGGCGACCATTCGACAGCCATGCACACCTCCCTCCGGGCAAGGCTACGACGTTCCACCGTCACAGACGCGCGAACCAACAACCAGCGTTCCCGGGGACGCCGTCTCTCGGCTGCCCGCCGGGCTCGCCTGGCGGCTCGCCCAACCCGCCGCCGGCCCGCGACCGGGTCGCCCACCGGCCCGCCATCGCAGCGTCCACGCTTGCAGCCCGTCCACGAACCGGTCTCCGCACCGTCCACGATCCGAGTGGTTGCCGGATCGGCTCCGTACCGTCGGCATCCCGTCGGCGGTGCGGCCGCATGCGGAACGCCCCCCGCCGCGTAGTCGCCGCGCCAGCGAGACGGGGACCGTTGGCGATCCGAGGGCGTGACGGTGGGCGGATCGTCGGCGGGCCGGGGCGAGGAGCGCAGCCGTTGCGTGCCACGAAACGCGTGCGGATCGTCACCGGACCGTGCGAGCAGCAAGTGAGGTGCCGGCGGCGGCAATCCGGGGAGAAAGGCCGCCGGCACTTGCACCGAGTCTAGTAATCCGGAGAGCGCGCAAGAAGCGGCGCTTCACGCCGCGCGCGACTCGTCAACGCCACACGTTGCGATTCGAGAGCGCAACGGTGGGCGGACCGTTGGCGGACCGGGCGAGGAGCGTGCGACGAGCCCGGTAGTCACGCTTGATGGCCAGCGTCCAGCATCTCGTTGACCGCGTGCAGGTAGACATCCGCGGGGATGACCCCGTCGTAGGCCTTGTGTAGGAGCTGGTAGACGGGGCCGTGGACGACGGCATACCCGTCGTACCAGGACCCGCCCGGTGGGGGTGCTTGCTCTACGTGGGGGAGGGTGACCAGGGCGGTCACGAAGTCGTCCTCGGAGATTCGGCCGGCGGCGAACGCATCGCAGGCTGCACCGACGTTGGTGAACGTCAACGCGGTCGTCATGGTCGGTCCCCTTCTTCACCCGCATCGTATCCGGTTGGCTGCGGGTCCTGGTAGTTCAGTCAGAATCGCATCCGGCCGGCGTCGTGCCGGGCCTCGCGGATGACTGCGGCGACCTGCTCGTCGTCTCCGTTGCGAAGGATGTCCGCCGCGGTTCTGCCGCAGCCGTCTGGGTCGGGGGCGTTCAGCCAGGCTGCCGCTGACCACGGCCCGTAGGCTCCGGCCAAGAGCGGCCAGAGCTCTGGCAGGTGCGGTAGAGGAGTCCCGCGATCGTCGAACTGATACCTCGGGAAGACCTCCGTCCCGTCAGCGGTGGTCAGCTGGATCACATGAGCGCCGGCGACCAGCTCTTCGAGTCGTGTCTCTGTCCACCCCAACCACGCGCGGAGGCCCGCACGGTCGAAGAATGGTCCGACCACGTCGTTCAACGATGATCTGGAGGTCATGGCTGTAACCGTAGTCGCGCCGCGCCCGCGCCGCCCAAGTGACTGGTGCGGCGCCACGCGGTGGTCGCCTGGGACGTGTCGCGCGGCTCACGCGGCGTAGCTGAGGTCGTGCAGGTCGAGACCGTTCAGGGCGCTGCGCATCCGGGAAACTAGGGCGTCGATGACGCCACTGACCTCGCGGGTCGTGTAGCCGAACTCTCCGCAGACTTTCACGCGGGATCGGCCCTCGACCAGGACGGAGAGGATCAGCCCCCGCTCGTTCTCCGTGAGCGTGTTGAGCGCCTGCGCGGCCAGGCGGCGGGAGTGCTCCAGGGCGAGAACCTCGTTCTCGACGCTGATGGCGGCCACTGGGTGCCAGGGGTTGTTGTCTTCGAGCGCTTCGATGGGCCGAACGTCGATGCCCAGGACGTCAGCAGCAGTGAGGGTGCGGCGGTGCTGGCGGCCGCCGTTGTCGTTGTTGTAGCTGTTGGCTAGCGCGGCGACCTGGTGGTTGGTGTAGCTCACGCCCCGGGCCTCGAACTCGCGGCGGGCCTTGACGATGTAGGCCATGTCGCGCCGGTCGACGAACCCGTTCTCGTTGGAGGCGTGCTGGCATTCGCGGTAGGCGACCGTGTGGAGGTGGGCGAGGAGGTCGCGGATGTTGTTCAGCTTGGTCGGGTTCCCGGCTAGGGCGTTCAGTTCTGTGAACACGGCGACGTGAGCGATGCCGTTCAGGTCGTCCGCTTCGATGGTCTGGGCGAAAGACTTGTAGAAGTTGCTGCTCCAGACGCGGACGATGCCGATCAGGATCCCGCTGAGCTCGCGGATGATCTCGCGCTGCTCGCTGGCGGTGGTGGCCCGGGCGAGCCCGTCCTTCAGCTCGTTGGTGGCGGCGGCGTTGGCCTGGTCCTTGGCGGTGGTTTCCCTCATGCCAAGAACACATGCGGCGAGGAAAGCGCCTGTCCCCTTGCTGAGTCACGCGGCGGCGAACAGGTGTCGGTGTGCGGCCATGCGCCGGCGCACCCTCTTGCGCGCGAGCGGCGGTTGCGTCATGTCTTCGCCGTCGCGGCCGAACACGTCCAACGCCATCTGCAGCGTCTCGTCGTCCAGGGCCGCGAGGATGGCGCGTGCAGCCTCTCGGCGCTCCGCCGCGTCCTCCTGCTCGATCAGCAGCTCGAGGGGGTCGGCGACACGGTGGTCGCCGTCAGCGGCTGCCTGACGGTCGAGGAGGACCTCGAGGGTTGTTCGTTCGTGGTCGACCGGATGGTCCGTGACGTTCGTCGTCCGCGCGGTTCGCAGCGGCTGCAGGTCCTGGGCGGTCAGCGCCCGGCGCTTCTGAGCCTGGGGCTGTGCCGCCCAAGCGGTCTGCGCGGCGGTCAGTAGCTCGTCATCGGTGGGAGTGCGGCCCAGCTGCTTGGTGAGCGCGGGGAGGACGCGGGCCGCGACGAACGCCTGCATCCTCTGGATCTGTCCGGCACCCAGGGCGACGTCGCTGGCGCGGGCTTCGATCGCCCGGGCGGCACGCGAGGCGCCGCGGACGGCCTCGTTGCGCAGGACCCCCTGGCCGGTGGTCTTCACCCTCCCGAAGCGGAGCTTTGTGAGGTGGTCGGAGACCTGCGCGGCGGCCTCCGCGATCGCCTCCTCAGGGGTGAGGATGGGGGAGCCGGCGCGGCTGACGAAGTCCCGCCACGGGCCGGTGATGCATGCGAAGGTGGCGCGCCCGATCCGGTTCACGATCCGCTCCCCGGTCAGGGTCAGCGTGCGGCCGTCCAGGTCGATAGTGACGGTCCCGTTGCCGAGCCCGGCCAGTACTTCCAGCAGCTCGTCGACGTGAGCCTCCGCCATGATCGCGCTGGACTTCTCGTACTTGGCGTTCACAGACGCTCCCTCCTGGAAGCCGTCTGTCCTGGCTCCCGAAGGAGATGTGGTCGGCGAACAGCCACCCCTGCCGCAGCAGAACGCCCGCCCCACCAGAACGGCAGGACGGGCGTCAGCAGGCAGGCGAACCGCCGGTCAGTACTCGGGGACCGCCGGCACACCATCGGCGTCCAGTGGCGCCACCAGGGCGGCCGCGCGGGCCGGCTTCTGCTGTCCGTCCAGCGCCGCCTTCACCTGGGTCGGGGAGGCGCCGGTGCGTCGGGCGATCGCCGCCCGTGAGAGCTCCGGCTCGGCCGCGGCCAGGGAGCGGATGATCGTGGCCATGTCGTCCTTGACGGCGCGGGACTTCCCGCCGTCGTAGGTGACGATGCCCTTGTCCACCAGGTCCTGCTTCGCGCGGGCGGTGTCAGCGTTCTCGGCCGGCTTGACCAGGACGGTGAGCACACTCTCGATCGCGCCGAGGATCAGCACCGGCGTCATGCAGGTGACCGCCAACACCGCCACGGTGGAGGGCCCGGATGCGGTGTGGAGGCTCAGCGCCCTCATCACGTTCAGCAGGGTGGACAGCGCCAGTGACATGCCCATGATGACCTTCGGCAGCACAGCCCGCTGACCGCGGCTGCGTTGTACCGCGAGGCTCAGCGCGTTCGCGGCAAGGGCTCCGTCGAGGCCGATGATGACTGACCAGCCGAGACCCGGCGCGAGGTCCAGCTGACCCTTCTGCGTAACCCAGAGGCCGCTCTCTGCGGACACGCAGAACAGGCCCGCGAAGGTGATGAGGATCACCACGGCGCTGAAGATGACGAAGGACGGTGAGTTCGGATCCCATCGCGCCATGCGGCGCGTCTGGCGCACCGACTCGACGGTCTTGCTCGAGAACGTAGGCATGAGGTGGGTCCCCTTCCCAGAGACACCGAAGCTCAGACCTTCCGAGCTCCCGTCGGAGATGTGGTCGGCCCACCAGGTTCCCTCCCGCACTCCCAGACATCCGACGCCCCGGCCAGTCGGCCGGCCCCGCAGGTGAACTGAAAGAGACCCAAGAAGGGGTGAAGCAGTAACCCCAGAGGTGCTGAAACTGAGGGTTGGTTCTTAAGTGAAGGTGATCATCGGAGTACCCGCTACGAGTACGCGACGCCGCCACCCCGCCTCGCTCCGCTCGGCGGGACGCCCCCGTCCCGTCACCGGCCCGCTTCCGGATCGCGTCCGTCACGGCGGCCTTCGGCCGCGCCCGCGCGAAGCGCGGCCCGCCCACGGCCCGCACGCGATGCGTTCAGCGACACGCCCCCGAACCGGGCTCGCTGGCGCTCGCCCGGCGCGCAACGATACGGTCTGCGCTACGCGTCCGCCCCGCCTTGCTCCGCGGCGTTTCGTTGACGGTGCGCAGTCGCCCCGACTCCGAACCGTGGCCGCGCCATCGGCGCGACCTCGAAACGCTGGCTATTCGTTGGCGGGCCGCTGGCGCGCGCGAACGAAGTGAGCGCGGGGTGGCGTCCCTTGGGGTGGTGTAGTTCTTGGGCTTGAGTGTCACGTCGTTGACGCAGTGAGCCATCGTGCGATGGTCAGTGAGAACTGTCTAGGAATCTCACGGAAGGACACAACGCACGATGGCTCTTGACCAGTCTGCCCTCCTCGAGCTGCTCGGGGAACTCAAACTCACCGATGTCAGCGACCGGATTAGGGTCGCGACCGAAACCCTGTACCAAGAATTGATCGACGCGGAAGCTGTCGCGTTCATCGGCGCCGCCCCGTTCGAACGCACCAGCGATCGGGTGGCCCAGCGCAACGGCACCCGACCCCGGGCTCTGACCACGACCGCCGGCGAGTTGGAGTTGAAGATCCCCAAGCTGCGGCAAGGCTCCTTCTTCCCGTCGCTGTTGGAGCGGCGCCGCCGGGTCGATCAAGCGCTGTTCGCGGTGGTGATGGAGGCTTATGTTCACGGGGTCTCGACCCGGAAGGTCGATGATCTGGTCAAGGCGCTCGGCGCCGGCACCGGGATCTCCAAATCGGAGGTGTCCCGGATCTGCGCGAACCTGGACGAGGACGTCGCGGCGTTCCGCGACCGGCCGCTGACGGACACGACCTACCCGTATGTGTTCCTGGATGCCACCTACTGCAAGGCCCGCGTCGGCCGCCGGGTGGTGTCCCAAGCGGTCGTGGTCGCGGTCGGTGTCGCCGCCGACGGGCGCCGGGAGGTCCTCGGGTTCGAGGTCGGCGAGACGGAGTCGCAACCGTTCTGGACCAGCTTCCTGCGCTCCCTGAAAGCGCGCGGGCTGGGTGGGGTGAAGTTGGTGATCTCCGACGCCCACACCGGTCTGATCGCCGCCATCCAAACGGTGTTCGCCGGCGCGGCCTGGCAGCGCTGCCGCGTTCACTTCATGCGCAACGTCCTCGCCAACGTCCCGAAGACGGCCGGTCCCATGGTTGCCTCGATCATCCGCACGATCTTCGCCCAACCCGACACCGAGCATGTGATCGCCCAGTTCGGCGAGGTCACCCGGATGCTAGCCCGCTCGCATCCCAAGGTCGCGGACATGCTCGAGGACGCCCGCGATGACCTCCTCGCCTTCACCGGGTTCCCGGTCGCGCACTGG
Organism: Leifsonia sp. L25; assembly: GCF_050632895.1. The sequence continues at coordinate 170,448 of NZ_JBODRZ010000002.1, forward strand.
CGGCAGATCTGGTCCACGAACCCGCTGGAGCGGGTCAACAAGGAGATCAAACGCCGCACCGACGTCGTCGGCACCTTCCCCAACCCGGCCGCGCTGCTGCGCCTGGCCGGGCACGTCCTGATCGAGCAACACGACGAATGGGACGGCGCCGACCGCCGCTACTTCAGCGAACACTCCATGAAGCTCCTGGACGTTCAAACCGAGGAGGTGGCAATCCCCGAACTCACTGCGGCATAATCACCAACAGCTGATCCCGCACGGTGTCGAGAAACTCCACCACACAACGGGACGCCACCGGAGCGCGGTTGCTCGTATCCCCTAACCCGTGCGCTGCGCGCCCGGCTCGCGGCCTGTTTGGTTGCACACGCTCCGGCGTTCCACGTGGCCCGGCGTCCTCCTCCCTGCCTTTCGCCGCATTTCACGAACATGCGGCCGGCCGGCTTCGCCTGGCCGCATGTTCTGAAAGCTCTGAGTCGTTAGGAGACCACCACCCCATGCCCGTTTCGTTCACCACCGCCCCCGATCCTCGCCCGGAACGGGAGGATCCGAAGTCCGCTGTTCGTCGTCTGCTGGCCGCCAACCGTAGCCGTTCTCCGGTCAACACCGTGCTGGCTGTTCTGTGCGGCCTGCTTCCGACGATGGCTGCGGCGTCCGTCCGACGGCTGGTCCTGTCTGTCACCGACGCCGATGACCCTGTTCGTCGGATCGCTGATGACTCGGTCCGTTGGGCGTCCTCGGTCACGACTGCGTCCCAGTACCTGAAAGGCACTCCGTCAGCTTCGGACAAGACGGCTGTCGCCAATCGACGTGTCGAGGTTGCGACATCGCTCCTCTCCCTCCTCCTTTCCCCGGCGCCGGCGCGCGCGACGTTCGTCGAAGCGAAGGATACGGATGTCGCGGCGGGTCGCGCGGCGGCGATCGGCGACCCGATCTCGAAGAAGCTGACACTGTCGGCGCGTGCGGATGTTCAGGTGCGGGCGTTGACCGCGCTGCTGGGCGTCCAGATCCTCACCGACAAATCCGGGTTCGACAGCGCCCTCGCATCTCGGTTGTACCTGGCACCTCGACTGAACCTGGGGGAGCGGGCGACCTGGTCGCTGCTGAAGCAAGCGACCACCTTCGGTTTCCTCCGCCAGGCAGGGAAGACTAGCCGCGGGGTAAACCGCTACCGTCTCGGTAGCCGCGGCCCGGGGACGGAGTTGGAGATCGGCGACGCCTACATCGACACGATCACCGCGCTGGCCATCGGCGACACGTCCGACCCCCTCGCCGAGCTGATCCTGTCGGTCGGCCACCTGACATGGGCGTACGCGAGCACGCCCGGACCAGACGGAACCCGCGTCGCCGCCTGGGACGGTTACCGTGGCTGGTTCGCCTCTGTGCTCGCACTGGCGGCCGCAGCGGCGAAACCCAATCTGGGGATGCCCGCAGCGACCAGGGCCCGGCTGCGGAAGAAGGTCGGCGCCGAGTTCGCCAAGGCTGGACTGCCGGGAATCGGGCGCGGACCGCTTGAGCCGCAGCTCGGTGCCCTGTCGGAGTCCACGCTCGCTGCGTACGTGTACGCCGACGCGATGGAGACCGCCAAGGTGAAGCGGGAACAGGTCGCCGCTGAACGGGACGAGTTCGTCCGGGGCCGCGCCGCCCAACGCAAGCTCGAGAAGCGATTGGACGAGACGTTCTTCACCGACATCCGCGACAGGTTCGGTGCGCTTCCGGACGAATCCTGGGATCGCGAGCGGTTCCAGAAGTGGTGGAAGAAGGTCCACCCGTGGTGGGTCGAGCACGCACAGCCGTTGTTCGTCAATGAGAAGATCGCGGCGACCATCCGCGGGCAGCTCGAGTGGCGGCTTACCCAGCGCAACTCGAACATGAAGGACTTCGTGCTGGTCAACCTGCCGTGGACCGTGGACGCCGAATCCACCGCGGCTTCGTTCGAGGAGGAGGACGACTGGTATGCGGCATAACCCGGGCACGTGTCAGCGGGTGCCCGTAGCCTGAGCGCTCCCGCGGCTTTGCAACTCCGGGTACGGCGGGCGGATCTCCTAGAGGGGTCCGCCCGCGTCGTCGTTCTCGCTGCGGCCGCTCCGGAGGCGGCGCAGAAGCCCGTACATCACCGCCCCCGCCGGCAGACCCTGTGATGCTCCCGCCCACGCGGCAGCCTCCACGGGTTGTCCGGTGCCTGCACCGATGACGAAGGCTCCCAGGCAGATAGTGAGACCGGAGACCACGGCGATGCCCGTGACCGCACCGCGGCGGTGGACGACGTTCAGGAGGGCACCGAGTCGGATCACGTCGAAGTCATCGGTGGCGGACACCATCTGTACGTCCGCGAGCGGGCCCGCGAGGTCGTCCCGCAACTGCGGGTCCTCATCAAGCGCCTGCTCTACGCGAATGGCCCGCTCATGGAGGTCTTTCGCGCGAATCTTGAAGGCACCGCTCGGTGGGGCGGCCGCGGTCTCGGCGAACCCGATAACTTCGGCGGCGAGGCGAGGGGAAGTGTCGATGCGTTCGTGCAGGAGCGCGAACCCGGCGCCGATGCCGGGGTAGGGCTTGGCCTTAGTGAACTCTGCCTCGAGCGCGGCCGCGCGTGCGAGCGATCCCGCCGACCACCCAACCTGGGGCATCACTTGCGTGAGCATGCTCTGCAGACTGGGGGAGACCATCTCCGCGACTGCCTGCGCGATGATCGACCCGCCGTTGATCTTCTGCGCAGCCCTCATCGCCTCATAGATCGCGCCGCCGGGCTGATTGAAAGCCGCGGCCTGGGCGATGATCGACGCGCCGTTGATCTTCTGCGCAGCCCTCATCGCCTCGTAGATCGCACTGCCGGGCTGGTTCAATCCCATTGCCTGGCCAATTACGGATCCAGACGGAGCGCCGAACGCTCCCGATGTCAGCAGCGCTTGCGAGATAGCACTGGTGGACTTTGAGAGCTGAGTCGCGTTCACGATCGCCTGGGTCAACCCGGGGTCCGGGAGCATCTTCCGCAGGCTCTCCTGTGCAATGGCGCCGAGGGCGATCTGGTTGCTCAGATGGGCGGTCAATGACGTGTCGAACCAAGGTTTCGTGTCCGTGAGCCCCATCAGCAGATTGCGGCTGGCCATCTTGGTGATGCTCTCGCTGAGCTTCACGAACTCCGGCTGTCGAGAGTACGCTTCGCCAACCCGCTTCATAGCGGCCGAGTCGACGCCCAGTTCCTCGCCGCCGCTGTCCTCCGGCTCCTGCGCCGCGTCCCCTTCAGCCATGCGCACCTCCTCCACCATTCTGGAGGGTTCGGCCGACGGTTCGAGCCGACGTGCCGTCCGGGCTCCGCTCCTTCGTCGCTCCGCCCGGAACGAGTACGCGACACCGACGGCATGCTGGCGGGGTGTTACCGGTTCGGGCGGTGCGTCCCGATACGCGTGTCGGGTGCGGCCCGCTACGGTCCGGTGATCCGGCCGGGCCCTGCGAGAGTCGGGGCGCCCCGACGACTACTGCCCCTGGAATTGGGACTGAGCCGACCGAGCGATGTCCGGATAGCGTCGTCCTGACTGTAGCGATCGGGGGAGTAGTGACGACAGAAGCGGAGCCCACGCCGACCAAGGTGATGCGGCTGCGCTACGCCGGCCGCTGCACGGTATGCGGTGCGGACATCGCGGCCGGGACGGTCGCCGTCTACGACCGCTCGACCAAGACGGTGCGCTGCGTCACCTGCGACACCGATCCCGCGGACGAGCCCATCACCAGCGGTCAAGCCGGTGCGTCCGCCGCGCGTCAGCACCAGAAACTCCACAACGCCCGCCAAGAACGGGTCCGCGCCAACCACCCGAAGATCGGCGGGTTCCTCCTCGCGATCACCGAAGACCCGCAAAGCACGCGAGCGTGGGGGCGGGGTGCGGACGGCGAAATGAAGTTGGGCGCGTGGCTCGACAGCGTCGCGACCGACACAGTGCGGCCGCTCCACGACCGCCGAATCCCCAAAACGACCGCCAACATCGACCACCTCGTCACCACCGCCCAGGGAGTGTTCGTCCTCGACGCCAAGCGATACGACGGCCAGGTAGCGCAGCGGATCGAAGGCGGCTTCCTCCGCCCACGCGTCGAGAAACTGATCGTCAACGGTCGAGACCGCACCAAGCTCGTGCCAGGCGTGGAGAAGCAAGTCACGAGGGTACGGACAGCTCTTGACGCTGCCGGCCTCCAAGAGATCCCGGTCTACGGCATGCTCTGCTTCGTAGATTCGACCTGGGGTCTCCTCCAGCGCCCATTCACGGTGGACTCGATCACCGTGCTCTGGCCCCGCAAAGCCGCCGAATACGTGTCCCGGCCCGGCAACCTCGACGCCGACACGATCAACCGCACCCTCCGGGTGCTCGCCACTGCGTTCCCTCCGTACAGCTGACCGCCAGGCAGCCGACCTTCGGCTTCGAAGAAGGGGCCGCCCCTGAGCTGGGGCCACCCACCCTCTGGCTCCGCCCCTGACCATCGGACTACCGTTTCCCCATGAGTAGCGAGAGCCGCAAGGACGCCGTTTCCCATGAGGCGGTCTGCCCCGTCTGTGAGCAGACCGTCCGCGTGAGCCGCCGTCAGGGTGTCATCTACTCGCACATGCTTGCCGACCGGATCACCGTCTGCGGGGGATCAGGGCGTTTCGGGGGAGTGCCGGAGGGCGGCGACGTCGTAACGCCATCGCTGAAGCGCAGGCCCAGCAGCGACCCTTTCCTGCCTCTGGATGTGACGCGGGTGGAGTCGTCAAGCGTGAGGGCTCTTAACGCTGGCGCACCCGGTTCTGGTCGCCGGGCCTGACTTCGCCTGTCACCACGGGCCCTCGCCTGCCCGGCCCCGCCGGGCTCCGCTCCTTCGTCGCTCCGCCCGGCCCGCTGCCGTGACGGTCCCGGCCTGCCCAGCGTTTCGTCGTCGTTGCGGGTGGGGGCGTTCCGGTTCCGCGCCGTCGGCGGTGCGGGGCGGTGCGGTGCCGGGGGCGGTTCGGGTGCGGGGCGGTGGCGTTCCGGTCCGGAGCGCAGCCCCGGCCACGGTGGCGGTCCGACAGCGGGATGCCTCCGGGGGCGGGGCGGGCGCCGCGGGCGCCCGGTGACGGAACAAATGACGGGCCGGCAGCGAGCCGGCCTCGTTTCGTCTACCGTCTCGCGGGCGCCCCGAGACGTGCCAGCCGGTCCGGGTGCGGTGTGTCGGCGGTCTGCACCGTTGAGGGGCGTCACCGTATCGGTGGAGATGTCGGGCGCATCGCGAGGTCGATGGTTTCGCTTGATCATGACGGGCCCACGGGTAAGCACCCCACGAACGTGTGGCTACCGTCCGGCTCCTACTCGCCATAGCGTCGGGGTGTGCATCGATCGCTTTCTGCAGCCATTTCTCTCGCCGCGGTTTCGAAGATGATCGGTGGGGTCGTGTTGGCGGCGAGCCTGGTCATCGTGGGGGCGCAGGACCAGCCGCTGCCGCGTCTCCGACTCATTCACCCGCACCGTCTAACGGGAAGGGTAGCTCTAAGCACTCGCACAAGCCGTCTCCCGCGGGAAAGAAGAAGGCGACGCACAAACCAAAGCCGGCGCACACGCCGGCGGCGTTCGCGCACACAGGCTCTCCGAAGAAGGTGACAGAGTCGAATCATTCGACCGCCACAGTCACGCTCAACAGTGTCAAGTACGCGCCGGAGCCGAACGGCGACTCGCTAACGGAACTCGCTGTCGTTTCATTGACTCTCAAGAACACGAGCTCGAAACCGTTCGCTTTCAACGATGACGCGATTCTCGTCCAGTACGGCACGTTGGCGAACTTCGTCAGTGGTCCCACAAACGGTGATGGTTGGGGCGCCGACATGACTGCCGATTACACTCCGTTCGGAGACCCCCTCCGCAACGGTGAACTCGCCCCTGGCGAGTCGAAGACCGGCCTGGCGATCTACGAGATGTCTCGGAACGCCAGCTACATCTTGCAGTTCGATGACCCCGCATCTAACGGTGGGAAGCCGCTCGCGTTCTGGTCGCTGAAGTCGGCGAAATGACGTGATAATCCCGGAGGTTCGCGGCGTCCCGTACTTCCGCTGGGCGCCAGAGATCAGGGCCATGCTCAAGGGCGGCCGGACGGATGAGGCGCTCGAGTTGCTCATGGAATGCAACGAGGCAGCCATCGAATCGAGTCGCAGCAACGGCGGCGGGATCGCACCGTTCTACACCCTCCGCGCGGCAAGGATCCTGCACGACCGACACGAGTACGCCCGGGAACTCGCCCTCCTGATCCGGTACCTGGCATTCGGCTCGGACCCGGATGTGGAGGCAGCACGTCGGCGAGCCGAGAGCGCTCCGCTGCCATTGTCGTGCCCGGCGTGCGGGAGCGTGCTTACGTCGTGGGCCGCGGTCTGCGGTGAGTGCGGAGTAACGCTCGTGCGCGATCATGGGGCGCTTCGGACAGCGGCCGGCGCCGAGCGCGAACAGGTCATTCACCGCGTCGGCCGATTCGGGATCGATGAGCAGACCTGGCTGGCGGTGGAGCGGCAAGACCCGACAGCGCGCCTTGGCGACCTGTACGTGCGCGCCGTCGAGATCGCGTTGCGCCGCGAGCGTGCGTCGGGGAGCTGGCCGAAGGAGCGGGAAATCCTATTCGATCTCGCTAACTTCCAGGCCCAAAACGGAGAACCGTGGCTGGAAACCAGCGCACGCGCCGACGACATCTACTGCGACGGCATCGTCCGTCACTACGACCCAGACACGGAATTTCTCATCTCCGGCTGCACCTGCGTGCCCTGCCAATCAGGGCCACTCCGTATGACAGCCGGCGAATACTTGGAGACCCGACCAGTACCCCATCCGGAGTGCGAACGACCACCGTGCAGATGCGCAGGGCACCGGCCAGTGATGTAGTTCGTGGCCGGCGCTCAGCGAGGACGACGGTCCGAGGCTACATAAAGGTTTCGAAGTTCGTTAGATGACAGTGGACAGGTCTAGCCTGACCTCACCCCAAGAAGGAGCCCAGCATTGTCGCTCGAGTTTCAGATCTGCCCGACCTGTAACGAGCCCCACACCGTCATGCGCAACGGTGAGATGTCGATCCACACAAACGGATCAGGTGCGCGGTGCGGCGGCTCAGGCGATCCCGAAGCCCACATCAAACGACGCCAAGAAGCCGAGCGTGACCGCATCCGCCGTCAGAAAGAGCGCGACGAGCGCAGCCGGCTTAGGGCTGAACGCGCTGAAGAGCGGAGCCGCCTGCGGACAGAGCGAGAGCAACGCCAGGCACTGGAGCGTGCCGCGAAGGAGCGCGAGCGCGCCTTGGCCGTGGCCGCAGAGCAGAGGTTCCGGCGTTACGTGTCCGAACAGATGCGAGGCGGCAAGCTCGACCGCAAGATCTACGCAACACGTGGCGTCCACACCGTATCCGGCGGATTGCCTAGCCTGGGCAAACGCGCCTGAGTGACGAGCCGGAGGTGTCGGCAGCCCCACCACTGGGGCCTGCGGGTCTTGTTCGCTCTTTCGTATCGTGGCGGGATGAGAGGTCGACACAAGAACCAACGGGAGCAGCCGTCGCCGTCGGAGCACGAGATCGCGATGCACCGAGCGCAGAATCTGCTGCTCATGCATGGGCCGATGTCGGAAGCCGAACTGCGCAGCTACTACCACCAGTCGCTCTACTTCATCGCGCGGCACGGAGTCATGACTCTCGAGGGGGCCCGCACCGCCATCGCTAACTCCCGAAGCGAAACGCCTCTCTACCTGCACCCGCCCGTCGAGGAGGCCGATGCGCCTGCGACGGACGATAGAGAGCCGACGTTGATGGAGCAAGCGACAGCCCGCTACACCGTACCGACAGAAGCAGGCGTGCCTGAGCCCCCTACGGAGCCGTCGGCATAGTCCTCACCTGCCGACAATCACGAATGTCAGCCGTACACTCCAGGATCTGACCATGCAAAGCCGCCCGCGCTTCTATCTCTCCGGTCGCACCGCACCGCTCTATGCGCCGGGCGCAGTGGTGATGAGCCGTCACCTCGAGGTGTCCGCGATGGAGTTGCAGGTCCGTCAGAAGCTGGTAGAGGCAGGGTTCAAAGTCCACAAAGGCCGGTCGGCAATTCAATGCGAGTACGACCCGGTTGGAAAGAACTACCCGGTGCTGACGCCGGACATCCTCCTTTCAGGAACCAAGGTATGCATCGAGGTGGACACCGATCGCACGCACCCCAACGCGGACAACGACCGGCGCCGCGACGCCCTGCTCGCCGCCGTCGGGTGGACGGTCGTCCGCCTCCGCCTCGGTGCACTCGAACCACTCGGCCCGTACGACGTGGCCAGCGAGTCCAGCTCGCCGACAGCAGCAGCGATCGCAGCGCTCATCGAGTCGCTGCACGACGCTGTAGCAGTCCGACCCGGCACCGTCCGCGGAGTCACGAAAAAGGTCGTCACCCGCAAGACAGCGCCAAGCCCATTGGGTGCGATCGCCGCGCACAAGTATTGGGATGCCGCCTACTACTGCAGCTATGACGGACATCGCATGGTGATCATGGCGGAAGGGAGGTACCTCGGCGGCCACGGCGAGCACAGCGACGTCGACTACATTTGCGACCTCGCCCTCCACGGCATCCCACGGGCAAAGTGGCGCGCAGCGATCGAGCCAGTCCTCGCCGAGATGACCTCCTTCCAGCCCATTTCGCGATTCCCGTGGGGCGACGACCTTTGGGTCGGCAAGTACGCACCCATCACCTTCGTCAAGAACAAGTTCAACCCGGGAGGCGAGGCATGGGTGATGACCACCAACGCCACGGGGACCGACCTCTTCGACGACGACGGGCTACTCGCCGGCGAGGAGAGGCTTCTGGCGCTACACCCGGGTGCGCGAGAGTTCGGCTGGCGGGTCGCCGACGTCACACTCATGACCGGGTACGCCGGGCCGTACCAGAAGGTACTGCTTGTGCGGGACGAACTCGAAACGCCGTCGGAGTGAAGAGGGCCGGGTCAGCCGCTACTCCGTAACGAGCTGGCGCCGCTTCATCTCACCTTCGATCACCATCGCCCTGAAGCCGGTCATCAGCCCGCCGTTGATTCGGTTAAGGAGGAGGTCGGCCGGGAACTTGTTCACGATGCGGGTCTCGAGTTCGTCGGCATTGACCGTCCGTGCTGCGAAGATGCGTGTGGTGTCCAGGGCGCGAAACGCGTCGATCGAGATCACCGACTCGTGAACGGCACCCCAGAGGAGCCGATCGAACTGCTTCGTGCCCGCCCAATGGGACTTGATCCGCCGGCGAACGTCCATCGTCTGGCCGATGTAGCACTGACGGTAATCGTCGAGCACCATGACGTAGAGGCCTATGGCTCCGTCCCACTTCCGCAAGTCAGAAACTGGTCTGAGATTGCGGTTGCGTTCCAGCATCGTGGACACCGCATTCTCGAAGTACTCAGCGGGGATCTGGGAGAAGAACGACATGTTCAGGTCGAAGTTCTCGAGCGCTTGGGCCCGATTGCGGTCACAGAAATCATTGGAAAGGACGCGGTGATCCTCGTCCTCGAACATCCAGGACAATTCCTCCCACGTCTGCGGACTCACCGCATCGCGCGGGATGTAGACGGAGGGCTTCTTGTTGACGATCGCGTAGGTTTCGCGGCTGAGGCGGTAACCGTACTTCCCGCGTCGGACGCGCTCACCGAAGTGGTCTACAACCGCTGGCTCAGCTGGCAGAACGTCATCCCGGTTCCTCAATCTCCCGCGCGCGGGCGGCACCGTCCAGTCCAATCCAATTCCCCTCTTTGCCGATCGGAGCCTCGCCGGAGCGTTTGCCTCAAGTCACTGTCATTCGTCCGAGTCACGCAAGAGGTGGCTCGGAGAGTGCCGCGCGAGTGAACCGGTCACGCGCCTCCGCCTTCTCTACCTCGGTTGTTGCCGCTTCATACTGTGCCCACGCTTCGGCTTGCTCTTGGCGCTTGCGGGCCTCGAAAGCCGCACGCTGCTTGGCCGCCTCTTTCAGACGCTGATCCTCTGAGAGCACACCTGCCGTGCGAACTGCTCGTTCAGCGGCTCGACGACGTTGTGCTTCTCTGGCCCTCTTACGGCTCTTACGCGTCGCCAGGTGGTAGAGGAGGACGAGCAGCACGATCCCCCCAACTACGCAGGCGGTGATCCACCAGTACTTGATCGCCGAGGAAACAACCCAGAAGATCAGCCCGAGAATCAGGAGGTAGGGCAGGATCGGGCGGATCAACTTCAGCACCCAAACGCCGAGCTCGGCCAGCGCGATGACGATCAAACCCATGAGGCGAATGGTTCCAACGACCCGGCCCCTCAGCCAGACCCCAGTTTGTGTGTCCACAGGCCGTGGTCGCTGTCGCAGCGAGGGGTGGGGGTGGACGGACCCTTGCGTATCGATTCCCGCGCAGATCTCACGCGTTTGGCCCGCCTGTGGCCATGCATGACCCGCCAACACCGAAATCGTTTGTTGTCGCGGTGATCTTCACGGAGGTGATCTGGTCTGCCGGCGTTTGCGTGAGCTGGAAGTCGTGCGCGTCTTGGCCGGCGCCGATTGAGCCGGAGAACGTCTGGGTTGCGCCGCTCTTGAGGGTAACCAGCACGGTGACGGTGGTCGGGCCTTGCACGCCGAGCACCATTACGACGGTGTGTCCGGTCGCGCCGGTCCAGTTCGCGACGGCGAGAGAACAGTCCGGGACTGGTGTGGATGCGGTGGCGGCATCGCCGAGTAGGTAGCTAGTCCCGGTCGGGGTGGGCCCCGTGATCGGGGTTCCCGCCGCCGCGTCTAGAGCGTCGGTGGTGCAGTCTTGCTTCGTCTTTCCGGCCACGGCATGCTCGACCTGCTGCATGATCTGCAACCGGGTCTCGCTGCTGTTCGACGCGTCCGCGTCGACGCTGAAGGTGATGGCGGACCCCTCGGTGCAGGCGCGCGTCAGCGCGGCTATGGCGCTGGTGTACTCGCCCTTCGCGGACACGGGCGCCTTATCCGCCTTCATCAACGCGGTGACATTCGGCGCGGCTGCAACGGACGCCGTCGGCTTCGGTGCGCCATCCGGCGTGGCAGAGCAGCCGGCGAGAGCAACCACGACCGCGACAACACCGGCAAGGGAAAACACCCCACGAAAACGCATCCTCTGAGGCTATGGGTAGGGCGGCCCCGTCAAGTAGCCCCCGTCCGGGCCACGATCATGCCGCAACGGATCGTCGCCAGCCCGGAGCGGTCCGGCGCTGGCGTGTCGCTGACGTGGTGCCGGAGGGCCGCAACGATACGATGCACACATCCTCCTTCGGGATGCAGAAGGGCTCGAGTCGCCTGTCGCCAAGCTCCACCAAACTGAGGGCTCGAGTCCTTGGACTTGATCAAGCGAGAGCCCCGCTTCGGCGGGGCTCTCTCCGTTTCCCGAGCGCCCGCTCCACCCCGCCTCCCTGCGGTCGTCGGCGGCCCGTCAAGCCTCACCGACCGCCACTCGGTCCGCCGGCGGGTCGGGGCTCCGCCACGGTGGTGGGGCGAACCCGGGGCGGGCACGGGGACCGCACGCGGACGGCTCGTCCACGATCCGGGCAGCGGACCGGCACCAGCTCCGTTCCGCCACCGATGCGATGGCGGGCGGGAACGTCACGGCAGCACCGCATAGACCTCGCTGCGGATAGCGGGACGGAGACGGGCCGAAGGCGAGGGCGGAGGGAGCGCCGGCGAGTGGAGCCCTCGTACGGTTGGTTGTCGGCTCGGTTGCCTGGTGATTCAGTTAGCGGCGGGCATGATGTGGCGCTTGAACGCTTCGTCGACCAATGCGTTCGGGCGGTCGATCCGGTAGTCGCCGAGCACCGATTTGAGAGCGCTGAACGGTTCGTACGTCGAAAGGGTGGCATCCGACGCGATCCGAAGCAGCGCGTTTCCAAGCGAGTCCGGATCCAACGTCGAGATGCTCTCGAGCTCTCGCAGGGCGATCGTGATCGTGGGGGCAACTGGCTCCGGCATGAGCTCGCGGACTTCCTGGTCGTTGGCACCGTAGATCGGCTCCGCCGTGACGATCACGCCGACGAATGGGCGGTCGGCTGGGATGTGCGCGAATTTCGGGTTGTGGTTGCGGATCTGTGACACGGTCCGGTTGATCTGCTGGATGGCAGGGCCGAGCTTCGCAGTAGTGTCTTCGGCGGTCGTGGGTGATCCCGCCCGGATCTCCAAGGTCGAGTGGGCGGACTTGCACTCCACGAGGATGGTCGCTGCCGGGGTGACGACGAACCAGTCGATCGATTTCTTGTCGCTCCAGCTGATCTCTGGGTGGACGTCCAATTGGCCGGTGTGACGGAGCTGGCGGCCTGTGTACGCTTCGACTCTCAGTCCGAGGTCTGACCCGAAGTTCGGAATCTTCGCTCGCTGGCCCAGGTAGTAGACGGCTTCCAGCGAACAGGAGCCGAGGACGAAGGCGGTCTGGGGCGCGACTACGGTCTCCTCGTCGACGCGGATGAACGGGGTGCGTGTGAGCGGATTGTACGCATACTTTCGCAGGCCGCCCTTGAACTGGGGCGCAGCGAGCCCGTCGGCCCGCGCTTCGTCCAGCGTCGCAGTGAGCCGATCGAGAGTTGCCAGCAGGGATTCTGCCGCGGGCACATTCCCGGGCGCTTCCCGCGCCAGTGTTCTCATCGTTTCTCGCTGCACAATTCCGTGGTTCGCCCGCGCACTCGCCCACAGCACGAACGTTGACGACGCCAGGTCCCGGATCGGCGCTCCAACCAGGTTGCTGAGATCACTCTCGCTCAGGGAATCCGGGCGAGCGGCAGGGGTATCGAGCAGCACCGCCAAAGTGCGAGCGACTTCCTCTTTCACGGAGACGCTGTACGAGAACTGCTCGTGTGCTGCACCCACCAAGAACTGGTGGAACTCGAAACCGGTATGTGGTGTGACGTCGACCCCACGGAACAAGTTCAGTAGCCGCCTGAATCCTGCGTCATCGAGCGGACGTCGGGTGCCGAAGCGGCCCGACGACAATATCGCCTGCCGGGCGATCGCTGAGACCGTCCAGGGAGCAACGTTCGCCCACGTCGCCTGGAACCCCTCGGCCTCGGGCATCGACGCGGAGACGCGCGCCATCGCAATCAGAACCGACATCGGATCGTACTTGCGGACGCACGCCTCGAACTCCGAAAACTGGACGCGCCGAGCATCCTCCCAATTCGCGAACTGGCCAGAACTCATGGATTCAAGTTTGCGTGCAACACCCGACAGGTGAGCGCGGGCGGGCGGGCGCGGCAGGAAGTCCTGCGCGCCGACCACATCGTGAGCAGGGACGGAGAGACCGAACCCTCGCGACTTGGAGACCACCATCATGACTCAGAAGGCCACTCTGTACATCGCACCATTCGGGACGCTCGCCGTCCCCAGCCCGGACCCGTTCTTCGGGCAGCGCCGGTACCTGCTGGCGACGCTGCCTGCTGCGTACTCCCCGGGCCTGATCCGGGCTTTGAACTGGACTGCCGATCGGCACGAGAACCTGGACGTCGTTCTGCTGATTGAGACGCTGGAGGCGGGAGTCCAGTTCGCGGAGATCACGGGCCTGCACGTTGACCGGTTCCTGACGCCGTGGGGTCACCGGAGTTGGGAGCAGCTGGTCCTGGACGACCTGCGGGAGAATCCGGCAGAGGTTGCCGCGTGGCTGGACAGCGTCCCTGCCGAGGAGCGCGCCACCCTGCACGAGCAGATCCCCGCCGGGACCCGCCTGGAGCTGATCAGCACCCACCCGGAGTTCGGTTTCCTGCCCAACACGTACTCCGACCTGCTCGACGCCCTTAGCGGCGGCATGCCCACAGAGTTTCTCGAACGGATCGATGTCGACTCGTCGTCTGCGCCAGCCCACACCGCGGACCTCGCATGACCCGGGACATTCGCCCCGCGTCCACCGTGTACTTGAGCGCCGGGCTCGAACACCTCACCGAGGGTGAACCGCTGCGCCGGCTGGTCTCCGCGTATCAGTCCGAGCTGGTCAGTCTGACCGGCGCCAGCGCCGGCATGTTCGATCGGGCCCTGTTCGTGCCGGGGACCGACGCGGCTGCGATCGTTCGCGATCAGCGCCGCCGGCCCCGCGAGTTCGCCTGGATCACCAGTGGAGTGTCTGAGGAGACGGCGGGGTTTGTCGCATGGTGCGCGCACACCTTCACACCGATCCTCACCGTCCCCACCGGAGGTCAGCTGACCAGCGTGCAACTCGATGAGCTCGCCGAGCATCTCTCTGACGCCGACCACTTCCGGGCCGCGTTCGCCTCCCTCAACCTGGCCGAACGGCTCATGGTCAAGTTCCGCGGGCACATCGACCTGTGAGCGGGGGAGTGAGCGCACCGAACGTGTACGACATCGACCCTGTCCTGCTTGGCCGCCTCGACGACCACTTCGACGCCGTCGCCGGAACCCGGGGCGCCAGCTGACCGTTACGGGTCGGGGACAGGGTTGACCAGCGGCATCGGACGAATGACCGTCAGGTCCGCCGGATGCGCCGCAGGGTCGCGGACCTCAATGCCGACGCCGCGGCAGACCCCGGCCGCCGGCACCGTCACCGGATCCTCACCCTCCGTGTGCTCGCCGGTCGGGCCGAACACCGCCCATGCGTTCGCTGGTCCACCAGCAGAGAACCGGGCGGTGTAGTAGATCCCGTCAAACGGTTCAGCGTCGAACCGGGCCGCCCACGCCTGGCTGATGTCGTAGCTGACCGCGCCGGCGAGCTCTGTTGTGATCTCGTACGCGGCAGCGTCCGGGGTGCTGATCAGCGCTGTCTCCCTGGTCCTGCCGACGGTGAGCAGCGACACCACAGTCCGGCCGACGGAGTCCGTGTCGATCCATCGGTTCCGCGAGAGCTTCTTACCGAACCGTTCCCGCAGGGCCGCCTCCGGAGTGTCCGCCACGTAGCAGGTTCCCTTGGGCCCGGTCAGGTTGAACCGGCCGCCCTCGTCGCCTGCTGTGTTGTCGAAGTACCAAGGTCCATAGCCGACGGTGTGAGCTCGAAACAGTGCTGTCCCGTCCTCCAACGTGGCGGTAGGGAACCCCGTCAGGTCCAGCCCCGCGGACGGTGTGTCCTGGACGGTCTCTGACCGAGGGGCCGGCGGGGTGGTGGTCATCGGGCGGTCATCCCGGCTGCGTCTTGGGTCGCATCCCGCAGAACCAACGCGACATGGTCCTCCGTACCGTAGCGAAGCACGTGCGCGGCGGTGCGCTCGCCCCAGTCCGGATCGGGCGTGTTCAACCAGGCCGCCGCCGTCCACGGTGAGTACGCCTTGGTGAGTATTGGCCAGATCTCCGGCAGGTGTGGGAGTAGTCGGCCGCGGCCGTCGAACTGGAACCGTGGGTAGAGCACGGTCCCATCGGCGTCCGTTGTCCTCAGCGCGATCACGCGGTTCTCCTCGCGCAGCTCGAGGAGCTTCTCAACGGTCACGTCTTTCCACCGGGCGAGGGCCTCAGTATCGAAGAACGGCCCGAGCTCGCGATCCCACGGACTCTTGTTGGGGAGCGCGGCGATTGCCATCTCCGCCAACGCCTCCGGATCCGCGGAAGTCTCTTCTAGGATCGGCACCTGCCGACCCCGCACGACACGGTCGATGACCGCCATGATGAAGGTGCTCTCCGCAAGAGACACCTCCAGGTCGACTTCCTTACCGGCGATGTCGATGATCCGTAGACGGCCGGGTTTGTACGCTCGCCCAGCGTCAATGTCGGTCTCGAAGAGCACCTCATTGATGCGGCGGCCGAGCAGCGTGACATCGAAGTCCGCCACGAAGTTGTGGAGGAGGCTGTCCCTGGGCGCTATGCGGTGGTCCTTCTCGCCGTCAGCCGCAGAGCTAGCCTTTCGCAGGCCGAACCCGGATGTGTCCTTCACAGCCCCTCCCGCCTCCGACCGATAACGGTGCCACGATACGCGCCTAACCCGGGCCAGCGTCAATACTGGCGCAGAACGCGAAGCGTCCAACCCGCCGGATCCGCCGCCTCTGCAGCGTTGAGCGTGGGAACCCCCACGCCGCCCAACACCTTCGGAGGTTCACCCATGTCCCAGCCCAACCTCGACCGCGACGACGACGTCACCGCGGTCACCGTCTACACACCCGCCGACCAGTCAACCGCCCCCACCGTCTGGGAGGACGGCGTGTTCACCGGCCCGCTCGCAGCCGACGCGCAAACCATCGCCGACGAGCAGCTCCCAGTCCTCCTGCTCACAGGGTTCGAAGTGATCGCCAGTGCGACCGAACCGCTCGGCGCTCTCGGTGCGATCGTTCTCGCCGCTCGGCATGACTGGGCGCTCCATGATGCGCCCGATCACGTCTGGCGGGCGCTGCTGACCGCGTACGCCGACCACTCCGTGCGGAGTGCCGCGGACGACTACATCCGCCAGGGCGGCGTCTTCGACGAGGCCGCCGCGTGACCCGGCGTAGCAACCCGGACTTCGCCCTCATCCCCTCCCGCGGCGGGCGCGGCCCGAAACGCTGGACCCGGATCCGAGACTACTTCGCCGGGGTGAGCGCTGCCGTGTTCCGCGCCGAAGCGAACCAGGTCGCCCGCGAGGCGATCGCGGCCCGCGACGCCGGAACCGAACAGCGCCGGCAGCAGCAACGGCAGCGCAGCGACCAGCTCAAACGCGAGCTAGGCGGAGGCGCGGTGCGCCCACAGGGGATGCGGAGCTCGTTGCAACCGGCGCCGCTGGTCACGCCGGCCATCGGGGAAGACGGCCGGGTTCGATTCCCACTCGGGATGACGCCGCTCGACTACTGGGCCGAGCGCGCGCAGCTTGCGGCAGCCGACCAGCAGGCGCTCCCATTCCAGGTGACGGGCGCGGAGGGCATTCGCCGGGCGATGGCACGGATGGAAGCTCGCGAGGCCGTGTATCTGCCGCTCGAGATGGAGTACTCGAAGGCGGTTGGGGAGGAGGAAGAGCTTCTCTCGCGGATGTTCGCCACCGGGCACATGCCGGGCGAAGACGGCGCAGACCCAGTTCTGCAAGCTGCGTACGGCGCAGCTGTGGACCGGCGGATCGCGGTGGAGAAGAAGCTCACTCACGAAGCGCTCAGCGACGGGTACAGCGACTGGCGGTCCCGGCGACGCCAGTTTTACGCGTCCCGAGTCATCGCGAGCAAGCGTCTGAACGGTATGCGCTGACACGAGCAGCACACACGACAGGTACGACGAAGCGGCCCGGGCCAGGATCCCCATCCCACCGGGCCGGTTCGCCTATTCTCGGGAAGCTCAGAACGTCATGTCGTCCAGCCTGTCGAAGAGGCCGAAGCCGCGTTGTGACGACGGGAGCGGCATCGGCGGGTACTCCCCGCCCGCGGAGACGCGGGCCTGAGCCTGCTCCGCACGGACGTCGCGGTACGCGTCGACGTGAATCAGGCGCAGGGTTGCGGTCTTCGCGTGATACTCCTGCCAGTCACGCTCCTGCTGAACCGACGCGAGCCGGTAGCCCTCGTCGGTCTTCTTCAGCTGCAGCGCGTTGACGCCGCCGTAGTACGCCGCCCAGGCGACGCGCAAGGTCCCCATCTGGATCGGGGAGTGGTCCACGGCAACGTTGTGGGAGTGCAGCTTGCGGCCTGAGACCGGGCACACGGTGCCTTCCGGCATCTCGGCGAGGAATGAGTCCCGGAACCGATCCAGCTGGCCCTGCACTGCGCGGCGCAACACCAGGTGCGGGTTCCGTTCGACGAAGAACGGCCTTTTCAACGTGCGTGCAATCGACAGGCCCCGCTGGATGCCGCGGTGGTCGATGTAGTTGAGCTCGAACGGGAACGGACCGCTCCCACGGCGGGTGATGAAGAACCGAGACGGAACCGGGTTGTCCGTCCCTGGGTTGGCGATCGCCCAGATCTCCTGAGCGAGCTTCAAATCCCACCGGTCCAGCGCATGTCCATCACGCAGGCTCGGCCGGAACAGTTCCGACTGTGCATACCCGATCGCGTGGTCGTGGGTGCGGAAATCGCGGCCACCGAGGGTGACTGCCGCCTTCTTCGTCTCGCTCATACACGGGAGATATGCGGCGGCAAAGCGTCGGTCCCCCTGCTGGAGCGGGTGGTCGAGGCATAGCTGGAGGCAAGCCCGTCCAGGCGCGCCAATCCGCCGCCTCTGAAGCAGCAGAACCGCTCACCCTCTACCGAAGGAGCCTCGTGCCCGCCCACACCAAAGAGCCCGCCGTCTTCTCGATCGTCCGCGTCGGTCACACCCGCGAAGAAGACGTTCCCTATGCCCACAGCCTCGCTGTTCTCGAAGACGGCTGGGTCACCGACAACGGATCCGGCTGGAAAGCCCTCATCGCCGCCCGCCTGAAAGACGTCCCCGCCGAAGAGCGCACCCGCGCCCTCGTCATCGACACCATCAAGGCGATCGCCGCCCGCCGACACGAACTCGTCGACGTGATCGACATCGACGAGACCAACAAGGCGGCGCGCTGATGTGCCGGAGTGCCACCACTGACACCGGCCGCCGCTGTCCGAACTGCGGCAACAAGCCCGCCAACCACGCTCTGCGACGTCCCCGCGACCGCAGCCGCGACCGCAGCCGCGCGGTCGCCCTCGAACCTCGGAACAAAGTGCTGAAGGGCGCGGTCGACGGAATCCTCAAAGGCGCGCCGATCAACCAGACCACAGGGCTGCCCACGCCGGCGCCAACAAAGGTCATCACCGGACGGGACAAGTTCCTCGACCTCATCACCAACAAGGGCGGCGCCACCCCACGCCTCACCCTGGTCGAAGTGACCAACCCACAGCCCGAAGACGCCAAGTACCAGGCGGTGCTGGACCAGACCACGTCCATCACCGACTTCGTCCACAACCAAGACGGGGACATCACCAAGGTCAAGCTCGCCAACGGCACCGTCCTCGGCCTCACTTCCGCGGACCTGGCCTGCGACGACGGTCTGCTTACCGTGCCCCTCGACCGAGAGAACCGCGTCTCGCTGACCTACCGTCTGGACCCGCCGGTCAGCGCACCCCTCGACGAGCTCGACGTCACCGGACTAGGCCAGCACCAGGTGCAGGCGATCCACGCGGAGCGTGGCGCGTTCGCCGCCACCGTCCGCTCCAGCGTCGACAGCGCGTCCCGTCCCTTCGCCGACACCGACGACCTCCGGGACACCATCACCCGCCGCACGAGCGAAGTCCGAGCCGCCGCAAAGAAGCTCGATCAGGTGCAGGCGACGCAGCGCGGACTCACCGAGCTGGAATGGCTCGACCGCCGCGACACCGCCGACAGGGTCGTCCTGCGCCTCCTCGAACGGCAGCAGACCACCTGGATCGACCGGTGCGACACCGCCATCACCAAGCTCGAACAGCGCAGCCGCCGCACCCCCGACGGACCCGAGCGCACGCGGTTCACCGGACAGATCGTCGACCTCAAGGAACTGCGCCGCGGCCTCGTCAGCGACCAGAACCTGCTGCAGAAGCGGCGCCGGCAGATGGAGGCTGTGATGCTCAGCTAACACGTCGGCCGGTTCGGGCTCTTGTAGAACGTCTGCAAGAGCCCGAACCCGCAAAGCCCCAGGCGGCAACGGCAATAGCAACAATATGAACAATAAGGTTTGTGCCCTCCAGGAGGGGGTTGAACATCGATAACCTTCCTCACCCCCTATAGGACCTCACAACAGATCTTGTTGATCTTGTTCCTATTACAGGAGGGACGGACGGCATCCGTCCCAAGCCCGTGATTTTCCGCCGCATTTGTCGTTCATGAAGACGTCAACGAGCGCGTACAACCCAGCCACTCTCGGTGAGTGCCGGGGCTCGTGAACCGTCTGATCACCGTAAGGAAGCGCACGATGACGGACATCACCCTCGACTACACCCAAGAGCTCGAACGCTTCGAGCACCTGCAAAAGCAGCAGAACTCCGCATTCGCACTGCAGCGGATCATGACCGCGCTCAGCACCCTGCAGGCCAGCGGCCTGACGGTTCTCGTGGATGGTGAGGCCAAAGGCTTCGGAATCACGCCCGAAAGCGAGATCAGTGTCGTTCTCGGAACGGACGGGAAGTTCCCATTCGGACCCGAGAGCCAGCCGCACTACCTCATCGCGCTCACCACCCCAGCACCAGAAAGCGCCGACGCGATCGCGTACGAGGACACCGCCGCACGGCTCTCCTGCAACAAGCTGGTAGGCCGCATCGCCGGTGGATGGGTCGAGACGGCCCCTGACAAGCGCCAGGTCCACGTCCTCGCCGTCCAGGCAGACACCGATGAAGAGTTCGAGACCGTCATGGGACTCCTTCCCGCGGACATCGCCCTGAACAATGGGCGCGCCATCGTCACCCTCGACTTCACCGGCCACCAGCCGGTCGCCCCCACTACCGGCTTCGTGAATATGGACAACATGGGGTCGCCGCGCGTGCTGAACGAAAACGAGCTGTTCGGCCTCGGCGTCGTCCTCGACGAGCTCTCCGACACCAAGACCTCGCCGCAGAACTTCCCCTACGACGTGCGCAAGCACGACACCGGCGTCAACATGATCCGCGACAGCTACAACCGGGCAGCCACGGTCGAAGGCGTGCAGACCCTCCTCGAGGAGAACGGCTGGGAGGCTACCGGAAGCGACGACCACTCCCTCAGCTTCAAGCGCGGCAGCGAATTCGGCCGGCTGACCCGAAGCACGTGCGTGCTCGCGGTGTGCGACGAAGCCCAGCTGAACGAGCACGGAGAGGCCGACTTCTACCTCCGCACGCTGCACACCCCATTCGACCTCCTCGTCGGATCCGAGCAAGGCGGGAGCGTCCTGCAATCCTCCGAGGATGCCGCGCAGTGGCTCTCGGACAACGGGCACTTCCAGGCCGAAACCGTCGTGTTCTCCGCCCGCGGTGAAAAGGCGATCATCAACAAGAATCAGCCGACCGAAGAGGTCATCCGCCAGTACACCAACGCCGCGCGCAAGGCCAAGTCAAAGACCAACCCTAAGCAGCCTCTGCTGTTCGCGAAGCGGACCCCTGGCGACACTGAGGTCGAGGCGATCATCGGCATCACACCGTCCGGCAACGTCATCCGGTTCAACGAGCGGACTACCTTCAAGACCGCGATGACCGCGTACGCGCAGTACGCGATCGTGAAGGAAGACAAGGACACCGGCAAGGAGTACGTCGCTTCCTACCTGCACGGCGGCCCCGACGAGCTCGTCGACGCCATCATCCGTAACCTCAAGGAGGACGGCCAGCTGTCTCCTGTCGAGTGGATCGCCCGCCAGCCGATGGTCGTCTCCCACCGCCGAGGCCACGGTGAGGTCGTCATCGAGCCGGGCTACAACCCGAGCGCGAAGGCATACCTCGCGATCCCGTCCCGGCAGGTCAACTACTGGCGCGAGCAGTATGAGGTGCCCGGACGCCCGACTCTTCGACAGGCGATCGACGCGTACCAGTACCTCTACACCGAGGTGCTCTCCGACTTCCCGTTCGTGGAGGCGCGAGACGGCGCACGAGCGATGGCATACATCCTCACGGCATGTGGACGGAACCTCCTCAACGGGAGCATCGGGTTCCTCTTCAACGCGACCACCCGCGGCTCCGGCAAGTCCTTCCTCGCGATGCTCGGCCGGCTGATCGCTCAGGGCACCACGGTCGCGCAGACTTTCAGCTTCGACGAGCGGACCGACCAGGAAACTAAGAACGCCATCGTCAGCCTGATGGTGGAGGGTGGAACGTTCCTCCACGATGACGAAGTGGCGATGGGCAGCACCATGCGTTCGAAGGTGATCCAGGCCATGATCCCCGAGGTCGACGGTGGCATCGGAATGCGCATCCTCGGCGGCAACGACACTGTCAAGCGCAAGGGCATCATCGTCACCGCGTGCGGTAACAACGTCACCACCGGCTCTGACCTGAACCGTCGCTTCATGACGATCCGGCTGGACTACCCCGGGGCGGGTCCTCTGGCTGTCGACAACAGCACTCGTCGGCACCCGAACCTGCTCGAGTGGGTGGTAGAGAACCGCCCGAAGCTGCTGGCAGCCGCGCATACGATCCTGCTGTATGGGCTGCAGAACGCACCCACCCGCGTGATCCCGGACGTCAAGCTCAACCACAACTGGGCCCAGATCATCCTCGGTTCGCTGACCCACATCCCGAGCCCAGAGGGCGAAGGCTCCGTCGCGGACCTGATCTTCGACGGCTGGGTGGATGAGCTGAACGCCTCCGACGAGAACGGCAGCGCCTGGGGAGAGATTCTCTGCCACCTCTGGAACGAGGCGGGCACCAAGCCGGTCCTCGCCAAGACGCTCGCTCGTCTCACGGAATGCGTCTCCGCTCACCGCGCTCAGCATGGCATCCGCCACCCTGAGGTGCCGGATGACCTCCGGCCGTGGCGGGCGAACGACCCCGGAGCGGGGAAGACGTTCGCCGCGAAGACTCGCAAGATCGTCGGCACCTCGATTCCTTACGAGGGCAACACCTACAAGCTGCTGCAGCAGAAGAAGCCCAAGGGTGACACCAACCCGACGAAGTACTACCTCGAGTGCTACGGACCAGACAACCGTCTGATCCCGAACCCGGAGGGCTTCCCGGTACACACCCTCAAGGACGCACGATGACCGCCCGGGTGACGACCGAGTCGCTTCCCGAGTTCACCGCCTGGCTGAACTCGGGGAAGCGGATCCTCGGCCTCGCCTGGGCGGGCGCTGACCTCGCGATCGGGGAGGCTACTGACGACAGCTGGACGGTACGCACCACAGACAGTGACCTCGTGCGGTCCGTGCTGGATGCCATCGCTGCTTCCGGACAGCGTCCGTGGTGCGAACTCGCCGGCAGCGTCGCGATTCGGATTGCTCGCAAATGGAGCCTGCGCGTCCAGGACCTCTCCTGGCTGCGGGACGCCACCACCGCTCTGTACACGCTCCGACCAAACATGGTGTCACCGCAGGCGCGTACGCTGCGTCAGGCCGAAGGGTCGAACACCCTCGGGTTCAAGGCCGACTCGGCCGCTGACGCGGCCACGAAGACCGCCATGCTGGTGACGGAGCTCCAAGCGACAGCAGGAGTGGCCGGTAAGGCAGCCACCGATGCGGTGCGGTGGGAGCAGATGTGGCGCCCGCGGCAGATGAAGGGGTGGCGTGTCGACATGTCCGTCCTCGAGGATGAGCTCGCTGCTGCACGGGCAACCGCCGACGAATTCACGAAGACGCTCGGCATCGACCTCGCGAGTGCGCGCAGCGACAGCCGCAAGGCCGAGGTCCTCGCCCAGCTCGCGGAGATGGGCATCGCGCTGTCCTCCCTGAGCCACGACGCGATCGACGCGGTCGTCGTCGCGGATCTCCCGGAGCGGGCAAAGCTCGCCTGGCAACCGTTCAGGGATGCTTACTCGGCTAGCTGGCGGCTCAGCAAGATCTTGGAGATCAAGCGAGCAGCCGAGCGCGGCGGCGGCAGGGTTTACTCCACCCTGATGATCCGCGGAGCCCGCACCGGGCGCGCGTCGAGCTCCCGCATTGCGTTGCAGAACATTCCACGCAACTTGCGCCACCTCCTCGTCGCTGACGAAGGAAACGTCCTGGTCGCGCTCGACCTGTCGAACGCGGAACCGCGGGTCGCGGCCGCGCTCTCCGGAGACGAGTCGCTGCTCGCCGACATCTACTCGCCGGACGGGGTCTACGCCTCGCTGGCCCGCAAGATCTGGGGAGAGTCCGCGTTCAAAGACGGCGTCGTGATCAAGGCGTACCGAGAACTGGCGAAGAACGTCTTCCTGCAGACGATGTATGGCGCCCAGGATGAGACGCTCGCCTCGAAGCTCGGCGTGAGCCTGAGCGAGGCTCGTCAGCGGAGGGAGCAGCTGTGGGCTGCGTATCCGAAGCTGGCGGCCTACCAGGCGCGGCTGCTGACGGACCTGCGCGCGGGACGCGTCATGCGGTACACCAACGGACGGCCGATGCCGACTCCGAAAGGCCGTCACGCCATGCTCAACGCCGCGGTCCAGGGCCAGGCCGCGGATGTTTTCTACCAAAAGATGGAGGCAGTCCTCAGCAAGCTGCAGGTCGAATCCGCGTTCCTCCCCATCCATGACGAACTCGTCGTGGAAGTTCCCGCCCGGTTCGCCGACCTTGCCCAGAGCGTGCTCGTGCAAGAGATGTCCTCCGAGTTCCTCGGCGTACAGATGACGGGTGACTCGGCGATACTCGGGAGGAGCTGGAAGAAGGTCTAGGCGGTTTTGTCGCATATGACTTAGATGTGCGCGCCGCCACACGAACCGCGCTTGTACCCGCGGTGGGCCCGCCGGTTGAGGGAGCGCTTCCCCTTACCGGCGGGTCCTTCTTCGTTGTCCGGAGAGAAGCCGTCTCTCGCCGCGTCTGCTCCTAGTACAAGCCGCTGCTCGGGTTCCGTCAGCCCGATCCGCGTCTCGTATCTCCCTCCGGCGCCCCAACGCCACCGAACCGCCGGCCCGCTGATCACTCGGGCCGGCGGTTCTGTGTTCCCGCCCGTTTCGGGTCCGCCCCGTGCGGGATCGAGGGTGGCGGCAGCGTCCGCCAGCGAGAGGCGTAGTTTTGAACGCCGAGGTGGGAGTTACGGCGTTGTATCCGGGATCCGGAGTTGACGGCGCACCTCGGCGGAGAGTTCCGTGTTCAGGCGGACCACGTCTTCAGCGAGCTGTGCCGTAGGGGCCTTGTTCCTGTCGGCAAGCTCAATAGCCAATCTGAGTTGGTCTCCGATGTGACCTGTGATTGTCGCGCACTTCGGGGCGATGATGCTGAACCTTTCCTCCGCGTCTCGAATCTCCATGACCGACCGGGACAGACTTGCAGACAAGAGCCCGAATCGCCGTCCGTCATCGTCACCGATATATCGGGCATCCCAGAATGGGTCCAGAGACTTCCTCACTCTCGCGAGTTGTGCGAGAACTAGGCTGTCCCACTGGCGGAGATCCTCCGCTTGCTGCCGTCGACGGTCACTGGCGCGGACCGAGAATGACGCGATCAGGCCTCCGACGAGCGCACCTACCAGTGCACCCAACGAAGCGATGAGCGGTCCGACCCAGTCAGTGGTGGTCGAGTTGACGATCTCGATGGGGACCGGCGTCGGTGTCATGAGCACACGTTATTGGAATACGTCCACCCGCTGATCACTCGGGCCGGCGGTTTCGTGTTTCCCGCCCGTGGGTGTCCGCCGCATACATGTCGGCTGCGACGCTGTTCGAGACACTGTCGCACCGCTGTCGGCCGGCGCCTTTCAGGTCCTATCCAACCGGCCGCCGGCACCTCGAATCCATCCGCCGCATACATAAGCTGCGACGCCCCGGTCAGCTTGGTGGTTTTCCCGGGGCGTCGAGCGGTGGTTCGCTCTCCTCTCCAAGCTGGCGGCGCAGGATCGGATGCGCCGCCAGCCACCACCATCCCGAACTTGCTGTTCCCGATCGAGCAGCGCGGCCCGGAGACGGGAATCTCCCAGCCGCTGAAAGCCCCGCCCTGGCTCCCGACAGAGGCGGGGCTTTTCCCTTCCCTCATGCTGTCGCCACCCACTGTGGGACCCTCCCAAAACCGCCGACCACATCTCCTTCAGAGGGCGAAAACCACCAAGCCGCCCGGGAGGAGACAGCACCATGATCGACCACAGCACCGTCACCAACGAGATGATCCAGCTGCGAGCGGACACCGTCCGCCAGGCCGTCCTCGCCATCGAGAAGGGCTCGAACGCGTCGCACCGCATCCGCATCGACGGCGACCCGGCCGGCACCACGTTCGATGCGACGATCCTCGTCCTCCCCGAAGACAGGGTGGCCGTGCTCGCCACTCTGTTCGACGTCGACAACGTGTTCCTCGGCCTCCGTGTCGAAGGCTACGACGTCGTCGACGAGGTCCAGACGCTCACGGCGACCCCGTTCACCGCCGCGCTCGAGATCGCCGCCCGCCGCGAACTTCACCGCCGCGCCCAGTCCGCTTACCAGACCGCCGCAGCGGCGTGACCTGAGAGGAGAAGACCATGTTCACACTCACTTCGATCCCACCTCAGGTCACGTCGCTGACGGACTACGCACCGCACATTTCGTTCCTCGCCGACACCATCGACTGGATATGTCGGACACACCGTCTGGTCGACCCGGTCACCCGCAAGTACGTGGCACCCCGGGCCCACACCGTCGATGCCATCCGCCTGCCCGTGATCGTCCCCGCGCGCGGGATCGCGTTCGAGGACCTCGTCGTGCTCTTCGGCGACCGCAGGGTCTTCGCCGGGGTGCGTCTCAGTGAGAACTGGGATCGCCCCGCGGACCTGGAGCACACCCTCCTCACGGAAAGTGTCGAGCTCGCAGTGCGCTCCCTCCACAACGCCGCGCAACCACTAGATGAGTCCGCCCGCATCCGTTACCTCGCCTACACCCCAGCCAAACACCACTGACCCGGCCGAGGGGACGGACGCCTTCGCCGCATGTATCCCCTACGAGGCCAACACCCACCATCACGTCTGGAAAGGACCACACCACATGAAGTCAGCCAAGCCACCGGTCGTCGAGACCGGACCATACACCGGGTTCACGGTCGCCATGACCTCGGTATGCGCCGCCGTAGTGACCGCCTCTGTCGTAGCTCTGATATTCGCGGTCGTGAGCAGCTCTCTCTCCGTCGTCTCCGGTGTCCTTTTGATCTCCGGCCTCACGGTCTCGGCCGGTCTCCTCGCCTACACGATCGGAGCTGCGGAGAACGAGAAGGCGCAAGCCCTCCGCGACCAGGCTGCAGGCACCTCGCCGAAGAAGACCCGCGCCAGCCGCCGGGAGATCGCCACGCTGCGCCGGCTCCTTGCTGACGCCGAGCAGCGGAACGAAACGAAGTCCAAGGGGGGCAAGAAATGAGCCGTGCAGGGAACTACCGAGAGGAGCAGGAAACCATGATCGACACCAACACCCACGCACCGGTTGACTTCCGGGATCGCGTACTCGGCCTCGTGACCGGTGCCTTGATCGTGGGCTGCATGGTCGCGATCCCGTGCTTTCCGGAGACCCTGGTCACGGCACCGCTCTTCGTCGGCCTCACCTGGATCCTTGTGCATCGTCGGCTGACGAGGCGCCGCCTCCAGGACATCGCTGCCATGAACGCTGATTTCGAGTACTTCCTGGAGAAGCGTGTCGAGGAGGAGACCGCGAAGCGCCTCGCCGAGAACGCGGGCCGCCTCGGCTCGATGACTCTGGACCAGATCGCCGCTCTCAACACGGGAAGTCTGATGAGCGAGGAGCCGGCCCGTCTCGGGTCGCTGACGATCAGCCTCGACCAGTTGGTCAAGTTGGCGGCCGCCAACGTTCCGGCCCCGGGGGCTGCCGGGGAGCGCCCATCTCCCACCTCCCCGGACCGGGACGGCAATACGAAGTGACCCTTCGCGAGCTCCCGGTCGGCTCGTCCGCACCCCGCCGGGAGCTTGCCTCCTCATCGTCTGTCTGGCCCCGCCAATTCGCCGCCTCTGGAGAAGCAGAAGCCCTAACCACCGAGAGGAACCGCCCATGAAGACCATCGCTATCGCCACGTTCTGGTTCCTGCTGACCGTCGTCATCGGCGTCGGCTTCGCCGCCCTGTTCCTTGCCCCGTACCTCGTCCTGGCCGGCTTCATCATCGTCCCGGTCGCAGCCGGTATCGGCGTTGGCATCACCATCGGCCGCCGCCTCAGCAGCACAAACCAGTAACCACCCACCACGAATCGATCGGAGAAGAACCACCATGACCACCACCACCAACACGAACCAGCCGGCCCCACAGGCCAAGCAGGGGGACAGCCTCCTCTGGCTGATCCTCAAGGGCGTCGGCTTCCTGTTCATCTCGCCGGTCGTCGCCACGTACTACGGCGGCTACCGCGGCATCATGAACGACAACCCCGAAGCCGTGAAGGCGCGGCAGCAGATGCGAGCCCGCGGCGAGTACGTCAACCGCCAGATCGCGGCCACCTGGTCGGCGATCTTCATGGTCATCGCCCCGGTGATCCTCGGAGGTGTCCTGGGCGCGCTCCTGCCGTTCCCGTTCAACCTGCTCATCCTCGCCGGCCCGATCGCTGCGATGACGTGGTACGCACCGTTCATCACCGTTCGCCGGATCGCGGCCGCCGAGGACGTGACGCTCACCCGTTCCGACTTCGCCGACATCGACAAGGAGTGGTGGCGGACCGGGAAGAAGCGGTGGGTCCGCCTCGCGGTGAAGGTTGCGCACTGGGTGACCGTCGCCCTGGCGCTCGCGGGTATCCAGTTCCCCCTGCTGGCGTGGCTGGCACTCATCCCGTCGCTCTTCCGCGCGATTGTGTACGTGAAGGTCGGCTACGAGCAACGCAAGCGTGTCCTCGCCGAGATGGACCAGGCCGACGCCGACTTCTCCCAGTTCAGGCCCCTCGTGGCGGCGTTGTTCGAATTGGCAAAGGACCCGTCTCTGTCGGAACGCAAGCTCCAGGAGTGGAACGTCCAGATCGTGTGGAACGCCGAAAACGAGGCCCTCGTGGTCAAGAACATCCCGGCTGACCTGTACGCGCACGGAATCATGTCGGCGGAGAAGGTCAACACCACGCTGGCCCGCATCGCCGCCGAGGGGTATCTGAAGGTCCCCGAGCTCGAATTCGTCACCGCCGAAGACCAGACCCTGGTCCTTGGCCGCGCTTCGGAGGAGACCAAGCAGCTGCGTCAGCACATGAAGGCCTCGGGGGTCTGATCGTCGGGCTCGACACGGAGGCCACCCAGAACCCGTGGTCGACCGTCGCCCTGGCCGCCGCGCCGACGTTCAACCCTGCCGCGTACGCCCCGCAGGCGCCGCAGCAGCCCCAGCCGGCCCGGACGTTCAACCCTGCCGCGTACGCACCGCAGGCACCGCAGCAGGCCTCGACGTTCAATGGGGCCGCGTTCGTCCCGCAGGCTCCCGTCCAGGCGCCCCAGCAGCCGGCTCCGGTCGCCGCGCCTTCGTTCGCGGAGTACGCGGCGCACGTCCAGGCACAGCAGGGTCAGCCGACCGCCAGCCAGTACGGGAACTGAGGCCGCCATGTTCCAGGTTCCGTCTCCTACGAACGGAGCGACGCCGCAGGCGCAGGCGTCCCCGCCGGTCACGCCCAGCAAGGTCATGCTGGACCTGACCGGCGGGGACCCGAACGCGGAACCGTTCCCAGACGAGTCGTGGCCAGTGCTGGTCCGCTACGTGAAGGATCACTGCGGCCCGAACGCTCATATCGAGATGGTCTCCCCAGACCGCCGTTTCCTCGTCGTCGCTGTTAATCAGTCCCCGGAACCGCTGCCCGGTGCGACGCCGGTGTTCAGCAAGCCCGGGCTCCGCCGGGACGAGATCGCCGCGCTCGAGGCGAAGGTGCCTGGTCTGTATGACGGCCGCACCCTCGTCGCGTTCGACCCGCACCGCGGTGGCCTCGCAGCGTGGCTGCCGCCCGTGACGCAGACGATCCGCGACCGCGCCGCTCTGCTGAGCGGTATGGAGCCGTGGCGGGTCACCTGCGTCGTCGACTGGGCCCTCGATAATGAGACCGGGCTCGGGCGTATCGACCAGGTCGTCTTCTCCGGCCTGCCGCACCTGTCCGAAGCCGGCCGGCAGAAGCTGCTGGAGATCGTCCCGGCCTGGGCGAACAACGGGGAGCAGATCGCATCGTCTTGGGACGTCGTGACCGATTCCTACGGCAACACGATCACGCTCGCCTACCGTCGCCCCCGCCGGCTTCCGAAGCGAGTCGAGGGCACCACGCTTCTCCCCACCCGAATGCATGACTCGGATTGGCAGCGCTGGCAGGTGGGCGTGAAGGCCGACGGAAGCCCGTTCAACGTGGACCTGACCGCCGGCCCGCACAGCCTCGCCGTGGGCGGTACCGGCTCGGGGAAGACGGTCTACATCGCTCAGGCGATCATGAATGCGATCGCTCGAGGGTTCCGCATCGTGTTCATCGACGAGATCAAGAAGGGCAACGGTCTCTGGGACCTGGAACCCTACTGCGACGCGTTCGCAGTCTCCGGCGTCGGCCGCGGAGGCCTGATGGAAGCCGCGCAGGTGCTGAAGTCCGTGTACACGGAGGTGGAGGAACGAGTCGACCTGAACAACGAGCACCACGCCGCGGACTGGTCGCACCTGCCGCCGGAACTCGGCGTCCGCCCGATTCTGGTCGTAGTCGACGAGTACTCGTCGCTGATCAACCCGGACCCCAAGCCGGCCGGTCTCGAGCGTGACGACCCGATCCTCCTCGAATGGCAAGAGAAGACAAACGCGAAGGCGCAGATCAAGCAGCACATCGGCAACATCGCCCGTGAGGCCCGCTCCGCCGGTGTTCACCTGCTAATCGGATCGCAGACCGCGTACGCGCACATGCTCGACGGTGAGACGCGGGCCAATATCGGAACCGCGCTCTACCTGATCCCGCCGACCAAGGTGCCGCCGAACTCGCTGCTTGGCATGGTGTTCGACGCGAACAGCCTGGAGTACGCGGTCAAGGAGATCGCTGACCTCAACGATGGTGTCAGTCGAGGGTTCGCTGTGGCTGCCACCGAAGGTGGCGAGGTCGCCGGCTTCCGTGTCGGTTTCGTCGAGGAGCACGCCGCGTACCTGGAGACGATCGGCGCTCCGCGCGGCACCCCGCTGAAGAAGGTGACGGAAGACGCGCTGAGCCAACCGAACGCCGCGTTCCGTCGCGTGCCGCGCTCGGCCCGAGTCGAGGCTACCGAGGTGACCCGCGGCAAGGTGTCGTTCTCGTTGGCGGACTTGGAAGCTCTGACCGAACCAGCCCCGGACTACGACGACGACATCCCGGAGCCGCCGGACTACTGAACCGGTCGGGCCGCCCGGATGTCCAGGGTGGCCAAATCGCCGCCTCTGGAGGGGTGAGGGCACCAGCCGGTGTTCCTCGCCCCCAGCAGAAAGGCTCAGCAGCCCATGTCCAACCCCACCCCGTCTCCCGATCACGTCTCGCTCGCGGCTCGTGCGCAGGCCGCCGCGCAGCAGGCGAAGTCGTTCGCCGCGCCGGTCGCCCAGTCCGTCGCCGCCCGCGCGAAGTCGGCTGTCGCCGCGCAGTCGGTCGCTGGTGTCCGTCAGGCACATGACGCCCACGAGCCGGCCACCCTTACCCGGGCCGACGTGCGAGCGCTGACCGCGACCGCCCGGATTGCGAAGGTGACCGCGGTACTGGCCACCGTCACGGTCCTCGGGATGATTGCCCTGGCCGTCACCCTGCTGACCAACCTCCACCAGAGCTACTGAGAGGCGCGCCCGATGAAGAAGCTCATCTCCGTCGCCGTCGCCGCCCTCACAGCTGT
Source organism: Leifsonia sp. L25 (assembly GCF_050632895.1). The sequence goes on from NZ_JBODRZ010000002.1 coordinate 201,571, forward strand.
CGCCGCACTGACCCTGACCGGCTGCTCCGCGCAGCAGGCCGACCCCGCCTTCGCCAAGACCCTGACGGCCACCTGGGGCAAGAACGCCACCATCGAGGCGGCAGCTCCGGGCCAGAAGCTCACCGGTGACCTCATCCCCGTCTTCTGCTGGGACCTGACCGGTTCGAAGGACAACCAGCACTGGTCGCACTGCGAACTCGCGGCGGCGACACAGACGATCACCCCTCTACGATCGCTCAGCGACGCCGGCTGGGAGCACCTGACCGGATACCCGGCAGTAGACGGAGACCGCTCCACCGCCCGGTATCTGCCGTCGACAGACGCGAAGCCGCTCCCGGCATATGTCCCGGGCCCGGAGTTCTGTGCCGCGCACTCCACCGTTTTCACCGCACTCGACCTGGGCGCGAAAGTGCCTGTGACAACCGACAGTGGTGCCCTCGCACTGGACGCGGCCGCGTACGGCCCCGGCTTCGCCTGTACCTCGGCGTCGATCGGCACCACCGCCGCGCAGGACGCCGCGTTCCAGGCGCTGGCGACGCAGAAGCTCACCCTGGCGGTGCTGAACGGGCTGCCGGCGAAGCTGAACGCGCACCCGGGCGCACCGACGTCGTGGACCGACCCGGTCACCGGCCGGACAGAGAAGATCGGTACCGCCCTAATCAGTGTCGACCGCAGCGGCGGCAAGACCGTCATCACCGTCCCGCAGCTGACCGTGGACGGACCGCTGAGCGCCCCGTACGGGAAGTCTTCCACCCTGTCCGCGGACGCAGCCGCACAGGTCGCCGGCGGCAAGCTCACGTTCAGTAACAACCTGGTGGGAAACCCCGCGGCCGCCAAGGGCGAGATCCTGCCTATCGTCTGTACCCAGCCGGACGCCTCCGCGGTCTGGCAGTTGTGCCAGCAGGGGAAGCCGGTCCAGATCGGTCAGGCGAGCAGCTACCGCGACGCCAACCCTCAGACGCTCGCGGTAACCCGTGAGTGGGCAGCGATGCCGGGCACGGTTGCCCTCCCGGACAGGATGGCCCGCATTTGCCTGCCGGACGAGAAGGGTAACGCGGTAACCTTCGGTCTCGCCACGGCTAAGACCGGCGGGGTCTCCATCTGGTCCTGTGGCGACCCCGCCAGCAACACTGACCTCACCAAGGCCGTCACCCAGGGGCTCACCAGCGGAAAGGTCACCGTCGGGCAGCTGCGCACGGCGCTGAACACGTTCTGCGCCGCTAACCCGGATGCGACCGCGAAGTTCGCCACAGGATGCGCGTACCAGTCGGCGACCGGCCAGGTGACTATGCCCGCCACCCTCAAGACGGTCTCCGTCGACCCTTACTCCAGCGACCCCAACTGGTGAGCACTCCGCAGCTCGGCGCTGCTGCTGACGCCGAGCCGCGGACCTCCTACAGCAGCTGAACCCACCCAGAAAGGACCACCATGCACAGCAGCGACCACCTCATCGTCATCCCACCCGCGAACCCGAACGCATCCATCATCATCCCGGCCGCCATCATCGCCGACGGCCCCGAGCTCGACTCCGCCTACCCGCCGCGGCCGCATCGGAAGCCTGTCAACCGCGGCGCCATCGTCACAGTGTCGGTCCTCGCCGGCCTCATCGTGACCGCCGGCCTGGCGTACGGCGCACTCTGGATGTGGGTCACAGGCCTTCCGATGCTCGCCGCCGCAGTCGGCGCATGGTTCATACACCTGTGCTCTACCCCGTGGGTCTGGCTGTTCGTCTACTGGGTAGCGGTCGGCATCGTTTACGCAATCTGCCGGTTCGGACGCCGAATGCACCAGGTGCCCGCTCTACTGATCGCTGTGCTCTCTCCGATGTTCCTCGCCTGGATCTGCATTACGATGATCTGCCGGTCGATGGGGAAGGCGTTCGGGTGACCATCACACGCGCGGTGTTACCCGCTTTCGTCACCACGGAGAGCATGCTCCCACGGGTCTACGCCTACGGCGCGGCCCTGTTCAACCAGATCCCAATCGGGGTTGGCATCACCGGCCCGCTGGTTGCCGACGCCAACCACACCCTCCTCACCGGGGACGCTAGCCAGACCGGCCGCGCAGCGACCAATCATAGCGCTCAGGCTCTCGCCCGCGGCCATGAGCTCGCGGTCATCGCTCTCACCGACCAACCCTCCGCGACCGAGGTCCTCTGCCCGTTCATCGCCGCGCGCGCCACCGACATGGATGCCGCGGCCGTGGCGCTGCGCCACGTCTCCGCCGAGCTGACGCGCCGGACCCGGCTGCTGCAGGAGCATGCAGCGTTCTCATTCGACCGGCTCCCGAACACTGTCCGCATGAGCTGGGAACCGGTGTCACCGATCACCGTCATCGTCGAAGACCCCGCCCCGCTGCTGGCGGAGCCCGAGCTCGCGGCTCTATTCGACACCATCGTCGCCCGCGGCCGCCACCTGGGCATCCACCTGCTGGTCACCGCCACGGCGCTCCGGCCTGCCGCCGCCCAGCACCTCACCCGGTTCAACTCACGGATCACGCTGATGGACACCGTCGACGAGGAACTACTCGAGCTGACCGCCCGATTCGACGGGATCCCCAAGAGCCCGCAGGAACTGACCGGTCCGGGCCTCGCCGTCGCCGACATCGCCGGGATCCCGAGCCTGTACCGGCAGGCAGTCCCGGACGACGCGGACAACCTGCTGGGACGGCTACGGGAGATCGGTGTCCCGGACGCCGACAGCTGGTTCTCCGCGTAGATCGTCCACGAAGCCCAGATCGCCGCCTCTGTAGCACGTGAAAGCACCACCGCCTCACAAACCGCCACAGAAAGGGCTTCACATGACCGAGATCAACACGCTCCCCGGCTTCGTCACCGGCACCTCACTACTCCCCGACGCCTACGCACCGGGGGAGTGGGCAACCATCCCGCAGGGTATCGACGCCGACGGCGACATCCTGCACCACGACATCCGCACCCAACCACACCGGCTCTTCCTGGGCTACCTGGGTTCTGCTGCGGAACCCGCGCTAATCAGCGATCTGGTTCACCGGCTCGCCCGCGGCCACCGGATCGTCCTCATTGACCCCAAGAACCGGCTCCGTGATGTCACAGCGAAGCCCTGGTACACCGACGCAGTAACCGACGGCGCATTCGACGCCGTCGCAGAGGGCACCTACGCCGCAGTCGAGGAGCTGCCCCGCCGCGCCGACGTTCTCAAGGCCCACAAGGCCGCGACCTGGTCGGACCTGCCCGAGGAAGTACGTGACCAGGAGAGCCTCGTGCCGATCACAGTTGTCGTGGCCGACCTCGGCGCGCTGACCCTCACCGACGGATACTCGACCGTGGAACGTCTCGCAGCTCTGCGGGCGGTGCATAACCTCACGGAGATCTCCGCCACCGGACGCGCCGTCGGCATCTACCTGCTGATCCGAACACAGCGAGCGACCGCGGACACCCTCCCTCCCGTGCTCCGCGAGAACCTGAACATCTCGGCGCCGGTCACCCCAATCCAGAAGCCGCTCGCGTGGGAGGACCTCGCGACGACGTTCGGATCCGAGGCCCGACAGGTCGCCGCCCTCCTCAACGCCGGCGACAAGCACCCGGGCCGCGCCGTCACGATCGACCCGGCCGGCCGCGTCGTCCTGTACCGGGTGAACTGGTTCGAGAGGGACGAGGTCGACACGCATCTCAGCCGGCTCGGCGTGCCGAAGGCTTCCTGACTCGTGCGCCGAAGGCTTCGGGTGACGACTACTCAGGGGCGGCCCGCACGGGTCGCCCCGGGTCACCTGGACCGCCACGCGCGCCGCGCGTTCATGCTGGGGAACTGTCTGAGCCTGGCGATCGCAGTATCGGACCGCACGGGCTGGCCGATCCTCACGCTCCGCGGCCGCGACATCAACGAGTCCCGTCATCGTTTCCTGGCACACGCTTTCGTGGAGCACCCAGAAGGTTGGCTCGTAGACATTAACGGAGCGAATCGACGCGACGTGACGGCGCAGTGGAAGTTCGAAACCGACCTGATCCCGGTCGGACATGACGCCGCCTGCGCCGAGCTGCGGGTCGATGCTGATGACTTTCCGCAGCAACACCCCGAGCTCGCGGTAAGTTTCGTCGACCCGGTCTTGGCGCTCATGACGCAGCAGCTGAGGCGGACCACGCGCCCCTGAACAGTCGCGCGGCGCTCTTCCGCTGGCCCGTTGCGACCCCGTTCCGCCCAGAATCACCCCGCTGCGCCGCTGTGCGCCCCGGTGCGCTGCGTTCAGCCCCGCGACCAGCAATGGCCCGTTGAGCGTTTCCGGCCGCGCACAGCCGCGCACAGCCTTGCTGCGCCCGCGGGCCGCCCGCACACACCCTTGAACCGCGCAGGTTGACCGGCGTATCGTCCGGGCCATGCCCGGAACGTCTGCGGCTGCGGGACGCCTGCCTGCTGAGCTGCGCGCCGGGCCCGAACTGATGCTGGCGAAGTCTGCCGCCCGTCTCCCGGGTGCCGCGGCGCTGCCCGGCGGGACCCGTTACGAGCCGAAGATGGACGGGTTTCGCGTTGCGGCGACCTTGGACGAGGAGACGGTCACCCTCTGGTCGCGACAGGGGAAGAACCTCACTCGCGCGTTCCCGGAGATCGCAGAAGCGCTGGCCGAGCAGGTCCCGCCCGGCTACGTTCTCGACGGCGAGGTGGTGCGCTGGGATGCAGCGGGCCGGTCCTCGTTCGATGCCTTGCAGCGCCGGCTGGTCGCCGGCCGCAGGATCAACCAGCTGGTCGCCGAGGAACCGGCCTCTTTCGTCGTGTTCGACATGCTCGCGTTGGCCGGGATCGACATTCGGGAGCAGCCGTACGACACCCGTCGGCAGCTACTCGAACGACTGGCGCAGGCCTGGGCCGCGCCGCTCTCGCTGATCGCCATGACCGACGATCCGGCAACCGCAGGGGAGTGGGCCGTTGAGCTCGCACCTAACGGGGTTGAGGGAATCGTCGCCAAGGGCGGCACCCAGCCGTACCGGCCAGGGAGCGCGGCTGGGTCAAACACAAGGCCCGCGTTACCCGGGAGTTCCTCGCCGGCGCCGTCACCGGGACGCTCACCCAGCCAGGTGACATCATCCTCGGCGCCTGGCAGGACGGTGAGCTCCGCATCGTTGGGCGTACCGCACCGGTCAGTAGGGCGGCCGCGAGATCGCTGACGCCTTTCCTGCGTGAGCCGGAGAGCGACCATCCGTGGCCGGATGTGCTTCCCTCAACAGCCTGGGACAGGTTCAACCCACGGTCGGAGAAACGCGTGACTCTCGTCGAGCCGATCACTGTTGAGGTGAGCACAGACGTTGCTGCCTCGGAGAGCGGGTCGATCCGGCACGTCGCACGCTTCCTCCGGGTGCGGCCGGAGGTCGACCCAGCCACGGTCACCGGAGAAGCGCCCGCCTGAAGGACGACCCGCGCGACTGGCCGCGGATCCGCGGGAGGCCACCGCAGTAGCTATCGCTGATGTCGGCGTTGTCGGCCAGACTGGGCTCATGGAGCCTGAGGAGCCGCCGTACACGGTCATGCTCGGTAAGTACGAAGTCACAATTGAGTCGTACAACCCGGGCAAGGACACCATCGAGCGGCGGACTCGCGAAGACGCCAGTGGCTGCCTGCTATGGACCGGACCGCTCGACAAAGATGGCTACGGTGTCGCCTCCTTCGAAGGTCGCACCCACCGGGCGCACCGGCTCAGCTATGAGACGTACGTCGGCCCGATCCCCGATGGGATGCAACTTGACCATGTGTGCGAGACTCGCGCATGCGTCCGCCCCGAACATCTCGAACCGGTCACCAACTTCGAGAACACGGTCCGCCGGTTCGAACGACAAGGCATTCCCCGCGCCGACGCGGAAGCCGCCGCCGCAGCTGAGATGGAGGGGCGCCAGCGGATGCGGGCCCAGGACCGCTCTGCGAAAGAGCAGGCCCTGGAACGGGGAATCCGCAAGGGCACCCTGGTGCGCGACGGCCGGAAGAAGGGGGTCTACAAGGTATGGGGGTTCGCGCTCAGCGCCGCCGATGGCACGGCAGCCCTCTTCGTCTCTGACCCGGACGGCAGCAACAAGTACAACGCCATCCCGCTGCGGCGCGCTCGCGTCGTCGACGCGGAAAGCGATGGCCAAGACGTACAAAATGCCCACGGGTGAGAGCCGGGCCGGCGCGCCCGACCTCGCTGTCAGACTCGGTTGAGCTCGATTTCGATCATGTCGCCGTAGCCTCGCCCGATGCAGGTTTGCACGAGCAGCGAGTACTGATGCGGGAGGTCGTCGATGTGGGTCGTGTAGCCGTTGACGTGGAGGATCCCGACGACCTGGAAAGTCCCGGAGACCTCACCGGTGAGCGTGTATTTGGTGCCGATATTTTTGTCGAGGCCATCTCCGCCACAGTAGTCGTGGATGGCGACCGCCCCAGTCCCGAAGTACGACGAAACGTTCACCCCACCGCGACAGGCGTCTAGTTTCGACTGCACATCGGGCCCGTTGGAACTCGTCCACACGTAGATGCTGTTGTTGGCGGTGTAAGCCGCTGCCGCAGCGGCCGCAGCGGCAGCTTCCCGCGCCTTCTCAGCCGCGATCCGCGCCTGCTCGGCCTGCCACGCGGCCTCAGCAGCGGTCACGTTCGCCGCGAGCTGTCCGAGTTCGACCGGCACGGTCCGCAGCTGCTGAGCGACCGGGTACTGAAGCTGATCGATCACCCGGGCTGCGGCGGCGTAGTCGGGGCCGTAGGGGCCGGCGGCCGGTTTCGCTTTCGCAGCCGCGTCGACGAGCCGCTGCTCGGCCTCCCCGGTCTGCACCTTGAAGGTGTCACGGCGGAGCTCGTCTTCCAGCGTTGCTCGGGAGCCGTCTCCGTCGAGTACCTTCCCGGCACTGTCGGCGAGCACCTTTGCACCCGCGGTAACCGCGTCCTGAGCGGCGCCGACGAGCTGGAGCGCCTCTCCACGACGTGAGGTGAGCGCGTCGCGGGCGACGTCGTACCCGGGCCGTTGCGCCGCGACGGCGGAACGCTCCTGGGTGACGTGTTCGGCGGCGGCGACGCCGGCGCTGACAGCGATACTTGCTGCGAGCAGGAGGGCGAGAACGCGGGGGAGTGCGGGCATGGTGTGGGGTCCTTTCCGGGGGTCACCACCACACATGCGGCGGAGGCAAGGCGTTCGTCCCCAGCCATGCGACGAGCCACGGCCGCAGGTGCGAACCCGCGGGCCTCGCGCGGCGGCTCGGCCCGCGACTCGCCCCGCACCCGCACCCGCACCGCAGCCGTCACGCCCGCGGACCGTCCGAACCGCCCACGACACGCAGACGTCTCGGAAGCGGAGCGAGCGCGCTCCGACACCGCACCGGTGGTGGTCGCGTCCACGTGCGGCGGCTAGTCAGCGGCACGGCAGGCGTGACGATGCACGCCGGAGAGCGGCGTGATGACGAGACGCGGTGCGGTCTGAAGCGTGAAGCCAGCGGGAACGCTAGGGTAGGGCTACCAAGCGCGACGTCGGGAGTGCCCGTCGGCCGCGCGGGTCACGCCGACGTACCACTGCGAACGTCACTGAGACGGAGCGCCCTCAGCGTCGTAGTTCGCGATCTTCCACGTCCCGCCGACGGCAGCCAGTTGAATGTGGGAGAGGTATCGGTTGCCGTTCTGGGAGACTTCCACGGGGTGGTATTGCAGACCGATACGGTTCTGCGCGGAGTTGTTGTGTTCTGTGACGGTCACATCGACTAGTGCGGATGTGCTCGAGGCTTGCTGAACCTGTTCTGATTCGATCGTGGTCCAGTACTTGTAAACCTGTTTGTCGGCCGGGTCACCGCTCTTGTAAGTGATGATCCAGTTCTCAATGCGGCCCGCATTGTTCTGCTGCTCCCTCGCGCCCTGCCTGACAGCACGGAGTTCGACTGCCACCCAGGGACGAAGAGCGCCTGAGTGAATGCCGTCGCATTCGTTGCTGCGATGTTGGCAGTGAAACTGCCCGTGGAGCCGCTGAAGTTGAGCCGCGCGCGGTAAGTAGGATCAGTCGTTCCAGCCATTTGCCACGCGGCGAATCGTTGCTCGACGAGCTTCGCCGCATCGCTCGGAGACGTCGAAATGGGGATTTCCAATGCTGCGACAGACAGACTCCCGGAAGCGTCACTCGCATCGGGATGATCCGCACGCCCGGTTGGCGCATAGCTCCCTGTAACGGTCGATGAAGGGTCTGGCCCGGCCGGAGCAGCGGAACAACCTGCCAAAGCGATCGCCGCGATTGAAACACCAACGGTTGCTCGCACAAACGATCGCTGTCTCATTGGGCCCCCTCGGGTGAAACGAATCCTCATGTTCGGTGCATGGATCGTAGCATCGTGGCATTTTTGACTCCGGTCGCGCCAGGCGGTATCCCGCTGGCCCGGCGGTGGCTGTGTCGGCTAACCGCGGTAACTCTCGTGTGGTGCGGGGGCGCGGCGGGCGCCTTGCGTGTGCGCTAACTGAACGCTTACGGAGGCGTGGAGCCAGCGGGAACGGAACAGCGACATGCCGGGGCGCGGCGGTTAGCGGGGACGGGAGCGTGCCGGCCGACCGGAGGGAGGCCGGTCCCTTCCATCGGGTGCCTCCGGAGTACAGCGAAGCTCTCGGACTTGGCTCCAGCGCGGCGGGGCGAAGTCCGACGCTGACGCAGAAAGGGATACGCTGCCGCCGTGACCGACCTGCATCTCGACCTGGCTGTCCTCGACGAAGCGACGAACGTTGGTATCAGCGCCGCCTATAACGAGATTGGCGCCCGTGTGGGACTTGCACCGCTGGACTGGAAGCTCTCCGACGTGGCGGATACCACGATCGAGGCTACTCACCCGCTCGGTCGGGCCCACCCCGATGGCGAGTCGCTGTGCCGGCAGTGGGCCGAATACCTCGGCCTCTGCGAGTCAGACGAGAATCTCTTTCCATACGATGGATGCGTGACGTGGTCGGGATGCACCCCCGAGTCGATCACGCTCATGCTGCACGCAATCACCGACGTGGAGCTCTACCGTGCAAACTGGCCGGAAGACGCGGGGTTTCTGGGGTCGTAGTAGTTCTACGCATACCGGTGGCCGCTCGCTCTAGGCCTCGCCGCTTCCTTCATCTCGATGGATGTAGCGGCCCAAGGAAGGCATAGGAGACGATGCTGTCATGACCTTCAGCGAGCTGCGCCCGTTCGACGATGAACTCAACGCCGCCTTTGTGAGCATGGGGTGGGAGACGGCGCGAGACTACAGGGATGACGTCTACGCGGATGAATGGCGCCGGCAGCTCCTCGGTGGAGAAGAAGTGGTCATGATCCAGGGCGACTTCGCTGTGTATGAGGGGCGGGGATGGAGCCTGCGGCTGGAAACACCCGCTGAGATTCTGCGTGTGGTGCGCGAGCGGGACGCGGCCGTGGCGCGCTACCTCGAAGAAATCAGAGCCTCGGCTGCTGCCGAGGCTTGACGCGTGAGCATCGGCACCCCGCAGCGGGTCCGGGAGCGCGCTGACTCAGCTCACAGAGCGCACGCTATGCCGACCCGGCACCGCGCGGTGCTGAGGCGCGAACAGACAGCATGCATTTCTCCGCGAGGCCGATCGCGAAGCTGAGGTGCCGAGTCGCCTGCTCCAGCATCATCCCGAGCGTGGTGAGGCTGACGGTAACGAGGATGTGATCGGGCATCTCAGTTCGGCTGAGAGCCCCAGCCGCAAAGTTGGAGTTGGAGTGGGCGATGCCGGAGCATGCTCTCCACGCGTCCACCCCGATGAGTTTGGCGCCGCGGTTCTCGGGGATCTTCTTGTCGACATCGCCGATGATGTCTGTCAGGTGCGCGAACGGCTTGTCGAGGTCGAGGCTTTTCAGCCCGGGCCGGCTTTGGATGACCTCGGTGAGCAGTCGACGGAGTTCCTTGGTAATGGCGTCCGTCGGCGTCGGGTATTTCTTCGTGTAGACGATGACGCGCTGCCGATTGTCCCAGGTGAGCCGGATGGAGCGGCGCACGCGAGCATCGATTGTGCCGGGCAGCATCAACCAGGACGCAAGCGCGGACGCCTCGATCGCCACGCGGATCAACGAGTACCCGGCGAGTGGCCGCGGCCCGTTCGCCTCGATGCCTTGGGCCAGCATTGTGAGGTGGTCGAGCGCGCTGTGCAGAAGGTGCACGATCTGGTCGGACGGTGGGTCGATGGGTTTGACGTTGTCGTCGACCTGGGCGCGACTTCCTTCCAGGGGATGAAGCATCCGGATTCGCAGCTCTGCGTTCTCCACCCAGGAGGGGAGGCGACCGACTAGCTCGGCAGAGGCCTGCACCAACGCCGGATCGTTCAGGACTGGATCTGCGTTCAAGGTCATGGTTGACGCTCCTGTTGAGGTGGCCTCGTCGCTCGACGACGGGGAGGCGAGGCGAGCTACTCCTCTGTGAAGCTCGCCAGCGCCCACATGGTCAGCTGCGGATCTCTTCGACGGAACCATCCGCGTTTCGTCGGAAGCGGCGCCCGTCGGCGTCTGTCCAATTCAGAACGACAGCCAGGTTCGTTTCGGGTGTCGGAAGGTTCTCGGTGCCGGAGCCATCCGGGAGTCGCCACTGACCTGTGAACGTCTTCGATTCCTGGGCCAGGATGAAGGGGCTCCCGCTGTTCGAGGTGCCGTTCGGATTCCAGATCGCTTCGGGAGGACCATCCTTCAAGCGAACAGGCCCGATCGTCACGTCGTACACCGGCTGGCTGTCTGTATTGGTCAGTTCGATCTTGGTCTCCGAGTAGCCCGGCCGGTGCCCTCCGGAGGTGGCCATGCTGTAAGCGGTCCACCGAAGTCGTTCGGCTCGCCGAAGGGCTCGATCGTCGTCCTCAGCGCGGGCCTCACGGCGTCGCCGGAGTTCAACGCGGAACCCCCACACGGCGATGCCTACCGCAACGGCCGGGGCGACGAGCTGGAGCAGGGTTTCGCATAGCGGCGGGTCGTTGTTGATGACGATGACTGTGGACGCTCTCGCCAGGCTCTCTAGGAGGCTCATCGCGCGTTCCTCTCAGCGGCGCGCTGGCTGGCAGAGCAGGGCTCGTAGAGCGTGGCCATGATTCCTCCTCGGTTGCTCGACGCTGGGTTGCGGACGTGCGCACCTCAAATGAGCAGATACACCGATACTCACTTGAAGCAGCACAACTCTATGGGCCGCAGCAGACACCCCAGTCGCCGAGAACGGGGCTGAGAGTGACGGCGCGGGGAGCGTGTCGGGGCGCGGACTGGAGGGGCAACCTCTTGCGCGTGGCTGCCAGCTCCGCAGGCTCTTGGCCAAGGTCCAGCGCCATTCAGCAGCGGTGCCCTTTCAACGCGACGCGGGTGATGATCGTGGTGAGCGGAGGTGACCAGCAGTGAGGCGAGCGGCATCGCGAGGGCCTTTTCTGCGACTTTCCTGCAGTTTTGCGGTTTCCTGGACAGCCCGGAATAGTGAAAGTTCTGGTCAACATCCGGATCGAGAGCACCCGTACCCAGACTCAGTTGTTCTTGGTTCGAGTCCAGGTACCCCAGCAAAAAAAGACGTCGAAACCCCGGTGATGAGCCGGGGTTTTTTGTTCGGCGGAACGCAACGGCGCCGCTCTACATGGCGATGACTTCGCCCACCTCGACGCTGCCGCCGTAGGAGAGGCCGGGGCATCCTTCGGCCAGCGCGGTCGCCGCGGTGAGGTCGGCAGCGTCCACGAGGGCATAGCCGGACAAGGCGTTGGCTCCTGCGGGCGTTCCCAACAGCGTGGTCGCGCCGATGCGGCTGCCCATGTCGGTCACCGCCGAGCCGAGCTTCTGGAACCAGGCGCCCCAGGCGGCGACCTCTTCCTCGGTGGCGTTCACTGCCGGATCGTTGCGGAAAGCAAAGACGAACGCAGACATGATGTGCTCCTTCTGATTCTGGTCGACGTTCTGCTGTCGACTCAGCACTACGACGTCGCAGCGGGTCCGAAATCGACACGTCCCAGGAAACGCGACATGGAGAGCGCCCGGGGAGACCGGTCAGGACAGGACGACGCCCAATGCGTTCGTCCCGCCATCCACCGGCGCGCCGCCGAATACCAGCGCCACCACGAGCACGCACGCCAGCAGCGCTCCGGCGCCCAGAGAGATCCCCCAGATCGCGCGCGTCCGCCCCACATGCGTCGCCAGGCGTCCGGCGCGGATCAGCGCCGGAATGCCGAGGCCGACGGAGAGGCCGACGCCGACCAGGATCAGCAGGGCGAGGAGCGGGTCGATGCCGCCTCCGGTCGCGAGCGCGAGCACGACGACCGCGGCGGCGACCACGCCCGCGGCGATCGAGGCGGTGGCGTAGCCGTTGGTCGGGGAGGGCCGGCAACCGGCGCCGAGGGCGCCAACGGGCGGACCGCGTCCGTCCAGCGGAGGCCGTCCCACCAGCGCTGGAACCGGGTGTCGGCGTCTGGGTACCAGCCGGGCGGCGGCAACTGGCTCATCGGGCTCCTCGATCGGGGTGCACCGACACTATCGCCCGGCGTCTCCGCATCGGAGGATCCTCAGCCCGAAGCACCTGTTCTGGGGGTAGTCACAGGATGCAGTTCACCTCGTGGTAACCCCCGGCGAGGAAGATCATCCGACCGGGACAGCGGTACGGGGGTTCCGCGACCGAAGGTCACTCCGTGATGCGAGTGACAGTGCGGCCGGTCTCATCCACAGGACGGGATGAGACCGGCCGCACTCTCTGTTCGAGACCGAACATCGAGACCGAACGTCTCGACCGACTGATCAGCTTCCCAGACCGACGCGGTCCACACGGCGGTGGAAGCGCATTCCCGCCACGCCGCCGAGCACCGCGCCCGCGAGGCTGACGATCGCCACAGCGACCGCGGTGATGACGCCGGTCAGGGTGACGCTGCCCTCGTCCAGCGGGATGCGGGGGAAGCCGTTGATGTTGCCCAGGATGTTGTACTGGGCGCCGAGGATGAGGGTGAGGATGGCGACGACCACTGCGATGATGATCGCCCAGATCCACACGGCGAGGCCCTGGCGGGCGCCGTCGAAGCGCGCCATCCTGCCGGCGACATAGCCGCCGAAGTAGTACGCGACGAAGGCGATCACGACCAGCGCGATCGCACCGACGAAACCGATCGTCGCCGCGTTCTTGTTGGCTTCGTTCGCGGCGGCGTTCCCGCTGCCGCCCGACGCACCGAGGCCGACGGCGGCGCCCGCGGCGGCGACCAGCGCGGTCAGGATGACCGCCATGCCGGTCGCGGTGAGCCAGCCGAAGAAGGCGGCGCCGAACTTCATGCCGCCGAATTCGCTCCGCTCGCGGGCCACCACGTTCTCGCGAAGGGTGCGGTTGCCGTCGACCCGGAGGGCCTCGTCGGTCTCCTCCTGGGAGTCGCTCGGGTAACGCGCGGCGCGCGGGTACTCGTCCACCGGCTCCTCATCGAGGGAGCGGTCGTCCACCCGGCGCGTCGGGGTCGGGTCGTCGACGGCGGAGTCGGGGCGCGCCGCGACGGGCTCGACCGGCTCACCCGCCGCCCGGTGCGCTCCAGCGGCCGGCGCCGTCGCGTCCGCTGGTGCAGCGTCGTACGCCCGGGTTCCCGGCTCGTATGCGCGGGTCTCCGCCGGTTCGTTCGCTGGGGGTCTACGGTCCGTCATCTCGGTGCCTCCTCCACTTTCACGCGCCGGTGCGGCGGGTGCGTCGGCAGAACTGCCGCGGCGCACGCTAGCCGCGTCCGGACCGGCGGGGAAGGACCTTGATCCGCCCGGAGATCGGGGGTAGGCGAGCGTACAATCGGACCCACTTCAGCAGCACGCCGATCAGGTGGGAGGCGCTCGATGGGCTGGTTCGCCAGGACACGCCGCGCCGACTCCGTCGCGCTCGCGGAAGACGGGCTGAGCGCCGTGACGCTGCTGGCCGTGCTGGAGGAGGCGGTCTCGTACCTGTCCGCGGCGGAAAGCCTCCTGGAGCGGTGCGCGGTGGCGGGGGAGCCCGGTCACCCGATCGGAGTGCGCCCGGCCGACCGCCGGCTCGGCGCGGCGGACGCGCGCCAGGGCCTCCGGCTGCGGATCGCGTTCACCCAGCTCTCGCGCTGGCTCGACGGGATGACGTGCGAGCCGGAGCAGGAGCCGCTCCGCGCGGACGCGTCCCGGCTGCTGCGGTTCTACCTGCTGATGGTGACGTACGCGCTGGACGCCGCGTTCACGCCGCCGGCGCGGCAGCACATCGCGGTCCGCGGCGGCCACAGCGGCGCCGCGGGGCGGCTGGTCGAGTTGCGCGACCTGGCGCGGGCGGCGGCGGAGTAAGGCGCGACGCGCTCAGCGCCCCCGCCGCCTCCGCAGGCCGAACCCGATCAGCACGCCGCCGCCGATGGCGACGAGCACCCCGACCCCACGGACCACCCACTGCACGTCGCCCGTCGCCGCATCCACCAGGAGCGGACCGGCGAGCCCCACCACGACGAGCAGGATCCCGCCGATGAAGAACCACGGGGAGCCGTTCGTCCGTTCGACCATGCCCCGAGCCTACCGGCGGCCCCTCGCCGTGACCGGCGTCGTCACGCACGGCGGGATTGCAGCGAACCCCGGTAGCGTTGAGCACAGTATGCGCACCGACACCCTCGACCCGGTCCGGCTCCGCCCGGACTTCCCGATCCTCTCCCGCGAGGTGAACGGGCACCCCTTCGTCTACCTGGACTCCGGCGCCACGTCGCAGAAGCCGCGGCAGGTGCTCGACGCCGAACGCGAGTTCGCCGAGCGGTTCACGTCCGCCGTGCACCGCGGTGCCCACACCGTCGCCGGGGAGGCCACCGAGCTCTTCGAGGACGCCCGCGCCCGCGTGGCCCGCTTCGTCGGCGCCCGGCCCGAGGAGCTGGTCTGGACCTCCAACGCCACCGAGGGACTCAACCTCCTCGCCTATGGGATGTCGAACGCGTCCGCCGGCCGTGGCGGCGCCCCGGCCGAGCGGTTCCGGGTCGGCCCCGGCGACGAGCTCGTCGTCACGGAGGCCGAGCACCACGCGAACCTCATCCCGTGGCAGGAGCTGGCGGCCCGCACCGGAGCGACGCTCCGTGTGATCGGGCTGACCGACGACGGGCTGCTCCGGCTCGACCTGGCCGCCGCGCTGATCGGGCCGCGCACGAAGGTGGTCGCCTTCACCCACGTGTCGAATGTGCTCGGCGCGATCAACCCGGTCGAGGAGCTCGTGGCGCTCGCGCACGCTCAGGGCGCGCTCGCCGTGCTCGACGCCTGCCAGTCGGTGCCGCACCTCGCGGTCGACCTCCCGCAGCTCGGCGTCGACTTCGCCGTGTTCTCCGGCCACAAGATGCTCGGCCCGACCGGTGTCGGCGCCCTCTACGGCCGCACGGAGCTGCTCGACGCGCTCCCGCCGTTCCTCACCGGCGGCTCCATGATCACCACCGTGACACTCGACCACGCCGAGTACCTGCCCGCTCCGCAACGGTTCGAGGCCGGCACGCAGCGGGTGTCGCAGGCGGTCGCGCTCGCGGCCGCGGTCGACTACCTCGACGCGGTCGGGATGCCGGCGATCGAAGCGCACGAGGCGGAGCTGGGCGCGCGAATACTCGCCGGGCTCGCGGGCATCCCCGGCGTGCGGGTCCTCGGCCCCGGACCCGACGTGGAGCGGGTCGGCCTCGCCAGCTTCGTCGTCGACGGCATCCACGCCCACGACGTCGGGCAGTTCCTGGACGACCGCGGCATCGCGGTGCGCGTGGGCCACCACTGCGCGCAGCCGGTGCACCGCCGGTTCGGCGCCACGGCCTCCACCCGGATCAGCGCGTACCTGTACAACACGGCGGACGAGGTGGACGCCGCGGTGGCGGCCGTCGCTGACGCGCGCGACTTCTTCGGGGTGATCGACCGGTGAGCGACCTGCAGAGCCTGTACCAGCAGGTCATCCTCGACCATGCGCGCGAGAAGCACGGCTACGGCCTCGGCGAGGACGCCGCGGCCACGTCGCACCAGTACAACCCGACTTGCGGAGACGAGGTCACCGTGGGCGTGCACACGGACGCGGAGGGCCGCGTCCACGCGATCAGCTGGGAGGGTCACGGCTGCTCGATCTCGACCGCGTCCGCCTCGCTGCTCAGCGACCTCGTCCACGACGCCGACCGCGCCGACCTGGCTGCGTCGATCGCGGCGTTCCGCGAGCTGATGCAGTCCAAGGGCGCGCTGGAGGGCGACGAGGAGCTGCTGGGCGACGCCGTCGCGCTGGCCGGGGTCTCGCGGTACGTGACGCGCGTGAAGTGCGCGATGCTGCCGTGGGTGGCGCTGGAGGACGCCCTCCTCAAGTCCGCCTGACCGCCGAAGGGCACGCGTTTTTGCGTGCTCTTCGACGGAGTGCGGGGTGCTCAGGGAACCGGGGCCAGGTCCACTTCGTCGGCGATGGCCTCCAGCGCGGAGGGCAGGGTCGGGAACGTCGTGCCGTAGACGAGGCCGGACGGCCCTGCCGCGGTCCACGTCTCCTTCCGCTTCGCGACCTTGCCGACCAGATAACGCTTGTGGCCGCCGAGCGCCTGGCGCTGCGCGATCGGGAGCGTCAGCGGGAACGCGTAGACGTCGCCGCGCGGGCTGACCACCAGCTCCCAGCGGGCGCGGCCCGGGTTGAACTTGCTCGTGAAGATGCGCGACATGATGGCCTTTTGTACCCTGCCGCCGCCTCCGGTCGCCACGAAGATGACGACCTGTTGCGCGGGCGCGCGTCATGGGACGTCACACGGCGGTCACTCGCGTCGCCACCCGGCCGTCACCCGACCCGTCACCCGGCCGCCCTCAGTCGCCGAGCCCCTCCAGGAAGCTGCGGGTCGGCGCGAAGAACGTCGTCCCGGTGGTGGCCGTCGAGAAGTCCAGGATGCGGTCGTGGCTTCCCGGCGGGTCGCCGATGAACATGCGTTCCAGCATCCGCTCGATGACCCACAACTCGCGCGAGTAGCCGATGAAGTACGTGCCGAACTCGCCGTGGCCCGGCCTCCCGAACGGCATGTTGTCGCGGAGGATGTCGTGCTCGACGCCGTTCTCGTCGGTGATCGTGCTCAGCGTCTTGTGCGCCTTCTGGCCGTGCTCGACGTCGGGCAGCTCGATGTTCTCGACCTTCGTCCGCCCGATCACGTCCTCCTGCGACGGCACCGGGAGGCGGTTCCAGGAGGCGAGGTCGTGCAGGTACTTCTGCACGACGACGTAGCTGCCGCCCGCGTGATCGGGATCCTCGTCCCCGACGATCGAGGCCGCCGCCATGTCGCCCGCGGTGGGATTGGCCGTCCCGTCGACGAAGCCGAGGAGGTCGCGGGCGTCGAAGTAGCGGAAGCCGACCACCTCGTCCGCCACGGTGACCGCGTCGCCCAGCGCGTCGAGGAGCTGCCGCTCGAACTCGAAGCAGAAGTCGCCGCGCTCGGCGCGGATGTGGAACAGCAGGTCACCGGGCGTGGCGACCGCCGTGTGCACCGCGCCGCGGACCTCCCGGAACGGGTGCAGCTCCTTCGGCGGCGCGACGTCGGTCAGTCTGCCCCAGAAGTCCGCGCCGATGCCGATGTTGCACGACAGGTTGGCGTTCAGATCGCGGAAGCCCACTGTCTTCACGATGTCGGAGATGTTCGCAACCACGTCCCGCGCGGTGGCGACGGAGCCGGGGAGTCCGCGACCGTCACGACGAGGAAGACCGCCGCGCGGGAGAGGGGGCGTCGACGCTCTGCGGCTCGATCGGGACGCGCTGCCAGGGGTGGTCGCCGGTGCTGTTCGCCATGCCGATCACTCTGCCGGAATCGCGCCGCGCGCGATAGATCCGGTCGTGCACCACGCGCGGTTTCACCCGCTCTCGATTGGCGATCGCTGCGAAGACCCTGATAGCGTCGAAAGGCCCTGGTGCGCTGCGAGCGCGGCGCGCCGGAGGTGAACCAGCCCGCGATCCGGGCCGTGCGGCCGCACCGGTGGCCCCGCTCGGATCGTACGGTCGGCTGGCGTGGGCGCACCCCGATGGTCGCGCCAGCGACGGTGATTCGCGCGGAAGGCCCGCGCTCGAGTCGTGCCACCGTCGCCGCATGCCGTCGGCCCGGGCGCGACCAGAGTGTGCGTGTCCACCAGACGCGAGCGCGCACCGCGGAGAGACACGTTGAGCAACACGATCGCCGTCGAGGCGAGGAACATCTTCAAGGTCTTCGGACGCAAACCCCGGGAGACCGTGCGCCGGCTGCGGCAGGGCGCGAGCCGCGCGGACGTCGCCGGGCTCGGGACGGCCGCCGTCATCGACGCGAGCCTGACCGTCCGGCGCGGCGAGATCTTCGTCGTGATGGGGCTGTCCGGCTCGGGCAAGTCCACCCTGATCCGCCTCCTCAACGGGCTGCTGGAGCCGACCGCGGGTGAGGTGGAGGTCATGGGCACCACGATCACCGGCCTCGCGGGCGCGAAGCTGCGCGCCGTCCGGCAGCAGCACATCTCGATGGTGTTCCAGCACTTCGCCCTGCTGCCGCACCGCACCGTCCTCGACAACATCGCCTACGGCCTGGAGGTGCGCGGGATGCCCGCCGCCGAGCGCCGCGAGCGCGCGGTCGAAGTGCTGGAGCTGGTCGGCCTCGGCGGGTGGGGCGACAAGCTCCCCGGCGAGCTCTCCGGCGGGATGCAGCAGCGCGTCGGCCTCGGCCGAGCGCTGGCCGCCGACACCGACGTTCTGCTGATGGACGAGGCCTTCTCGGCGCTCGACCCGCTCATCCGCCGCGAGATGCAGGAGCAGCTCCTCGAACTGCAGAGCTCGCTGGGCAAGACCATCGTGTTCATCACGCACGACCTCAACGAGGCGATGTTCCTCGGCGACCGGATCGCGGTCATGCGGGACGGCCGGATCGTCCAGACCGGTACGCCGGAGGATATCCTCACCGATCCTGCCAACGACTATGTCGCCAGCTTCGTGCAGGACGTCGACCGCGCCCGCGTGCTGACCGCCGCGAGCGTGATGGAGCCGGCCCGCGCGCTGGTCACCGTCGCGGGCGGGCCGCGCGCCGCGATGCGCACGATGCGGGACCTCCAGACTTCCGCTGCGTTCGTCGTCGGCCAGGGCCGGCGGCTGCTGGGCGCGGTGCGCGACCGGGACGTGATGCGCCAGGTGCGGGACGGGCAGGGCGACCTGGCCGACGCGATCGACACGGACATCGCAACGGTGTCCCGCGACGAGGTGCTCAGCGAGCTGGTCGAGCCCGCCGTCGGCAGCGCCCTCCCGCTCGCCGTGGTGGACGACCAGCGCCGCCTGCTCGGCGTGATCCCGCGGGTCACCCTGCTCGCGGCCCTCGGGAACGTGTCCAGCGACACCACCGAGATCCCGGTCGTGGTCGAGCCTCCGGCCACCGTGCCGGTGGACGCGATGACGCTGGCCCTGCAGGAGTCCGCCGGGGGCGACGCCATCCCGGGCGACGCCGTCCCGGGCGACGCCGTCCCGGTCGTCGCCGACGAGGCGGAGGTGGTCGCGTGAACACGGCCCACCTGATCCCGCTCGGCCAGTGGGCGACCGCGGTCGTCGACTTCGTCACCACCACCTTCGGCGGCCTGTTCGACGTCATCCGCGTGGTCTTCACCGGGATGTTCGACGGTGTCGACTGGGCGCTGCAGACGCCGCCGTTCTGGGGCGTCGTCCTCATCGTCGCGATCCTCGCGGTCTGGCTGCGCGGCTGGGTGTTCGGCGCGGGCACCGTGCTCGGGCTCCTGCTCATCGCGGGGATCGGCCAGTGGGCGAACGCGATGGACACCCTCGCGCTCGTGCTGGTCTCCTCGGCCATCGCGATCGCGCTGAGCGTGCCGCTCGGCATCCTCGCCGCGCGGTCCCGGACGGCGTCGGCGATCATCCGGCCGGTGCTCGACTTCATGCAGACGATGCCGGCGTTCGTGTACCTGATCCCGGCGCTGATCCTGTTCCGGGTGGGCGTGGTGCCCGGCATGGTCGCGACCATCGTCTTCGCGATGGCGCCCGGGGTGCGGCTCACCGAGCTGGGCATCCGCGGCGTCGACACCGAGCTGGTGGAGGCCGGCCGCGCGTTCGGCTCGCCGCCCCGCCGCATCCTGCGCCAGATCCAGCTTCCGCTGGCCATGCCGTCGATCCTCGCCGGCGTCAACCAGGTCATCATGCTCTCGCTCTCGATGGTCGTCATCGCGGGCATGGTCGGCGGGGGCGGCCTCGGCCGGGACATCGTCCAGGCGCTCAGCCGGGTGGATGTCGGGCTCGGCTTCGAGGCGGGCATCGCCGTCGTCATCCTGGCGATCGTGCTCGACCGGCTCACCGCCGCGGTCGGCAAGGCCCGGGTGCGGATGCCGAAGCGCGCGCTCGCGGTGCTCGGCGCCGGCCTGCTCGTCGTGATCGGCGGGACGGCCGTGACCGCGGCCTCCACCGCCGGCGGCGACAAGGGCCACGTGAAGGTGGCCGTGTTCAACGGCTGGCCGGAGGGCGAGGCGGCCTCGTACCTGTGGAAGCACGTGCTGGAGCGCGAGGGCTACCAGGTGGACTTCGAGTACGCGGACGCCGGGCCGGCCTTCGCCGGACTGAGCACCGGGGACTACGACATCGCGTTCGACGGCTGGCTGCCGACCACCCACGCGCAGTACATGAAGACCTACGGCGCGCACCTCTCCGACCTGGGCGCCTGGAACGACGAGGCCAAGCTGACCATCGCGGTCAACAAGGACGCGCCGATCGACTCGCTCGACCAGCTCGCGTCGCACGCCTCCGACTTCGGCAACCGCCTGGTCGGCATCGAGCCGGGCGCCGGGCTCACCGAGGCCACCCAGAAGAAGGTCATCCCGGAGTACGGACTCGGGAAGATGGACTTCGTCACGTCCTCCACGCCGGCCATGCTCGCCGAGCTGTCCAGCGCGATGAAGAAGCGGGTCGAAGTCGAGGTGGACGCGGATGGCCGCGACCTCCGCACGACAGCCGTCCCGGTCTGATGCCGAACGGCACGTGAGCGCCCCTGGAACACGGTTGTCGCGGCGGCTACGTGTCCCTCGGCGCTCAGCGGATCAGCACTGAGCTGACCGGGAGGGCGATGGCGACGGCGCCGAGCGCGACCGCGAGCAGCCAGCCGGCGCGCACGAGCTGCGCGGTCCTGACCTCGCGCTCGATGACCGCGAACCGCTCCACCGTCTCGGGGGACGAGTCCACCGGGCGCCAGGTGGCCGGGTCGTCGAACAGCCCCGCCACCTCGGCGATCGTGGCGGCGTCCAGCACGGCCGGGCGCCGGGTCAGCCACCGGACGAGCTGTTCGGCGCGCAGCACCACGACCCGGCGCGGCCGCTGCCGAACGGTGACCTCCTTGGTCCCGACGAGCGCGACGACGGCCGTCACGGGAGCGGCGATGCCCGCCTGCGCGAGCACGCCCCGTACGCGGGAGGCCTCCAGGTCGGAGTTGCGCAGGTACGGCTGCTTCTGACCGGCGACCAGCACCGCGCGCTCGCCCACCCACACGCGCTGGCCGCGGTGATGCTCGGTGTTGACGACGAACACGCCTGGCGGGCCGACGACGATGTGGTCGACGTCGGAGACCGCTCCGGAGGCGTCCGGTCGCGTCCCGACCGGAACGGCGTGGAAGACGCTCCAGCCCCCGGGAGCCGGTGGAGCAGCGCACCCACTTCGCGCTCGCCGAGCGCGCCGGCGAACCAGGGCGCGGTGTCCGCGCCGATCGGCCGTGCGCCGAGCGCGCGTGCGAGCGCGGACCGCGGCGGCGACTGGGTGTGCAGGCGCACCACCTGCTCCATCACCGCGGCGCCTGCGGCCCTGTCGCGCATGCGCGTCGTGCGCCGTCCGTTCTCGTTCATCCCCGCAAGCGTACGGACGTGCGGGAGGACTCCCCAGTCCCCAGTGAGGGACGACCGCGGCGGCCTACCCCTGGCCGGGTGCCCCCTCGCCGCGGGTCACGTCTGCGTCGGGTTCGCCGTCACCGGCGCGCTCGTCGGAGCGGCCGCCGACGCCCGGTTCCTGGTCCGGCAGCCGCTCCTCGAGCGAGTCGTTGCGGCTCGCGACCTCCTCCAGGGCGTCCTCCGGCGTGTCCCCGAGGCCGGAGACCTTGTCGCGGAGCTCCTGCTCGCGGTACTCGGGAGGCTCGGGTGCGTCGTTTCGATCCGTCATGCGGCGCACTCTACGCCGAGCCGGCCTGAGTCAGACCATGATGTCGACGGCGTAGACCTGGTCGGTGGGATGCCCGGCCTTCTCGTGCACGCGCATCACCGCCTCCCTCGACGGCCCGGTCGACAGGCAGAACACCTTGCCGCTCTCCGGGTCGAGCCAGGCGGTCTCGAAGTGCACGCCCTCCTCGCCCTCGACCGCCAGGTCGGCCGCGTGGGCCTCGGCGAGCTGGTCTTCGGTGACGCCGACGAATCCGTCGTGGACGTCCATGAATCGTGTCATGATCGGCTCCTTCTCCTCGTGCCGCCGGGGATCCTCCCCGCGACGTCCGGAGTCTCCTCGAGCGGGTGACGCCGTGGCATCGGTCATCCGACCGATCCCGGTGCGGCACGCGTTCGCGCGGCGCTATGCTTCGCGCATGGATGCGGCGCCGGCATCGTTCCGGGGCGCCGAACGCGTGTGCCCGGTGTTCGTGGGCAGGGAGGACCTGCTCGCGCTGGCCCGTCGCCGCCTGGCCGCCGCGCTGGACGGCCGGGGCGGCCTGCTGCTGATCGCGGGGAGGCCGGGATCGGCAAGTCACGGCTGATGGAGGAGGTCGTCGCCCTCAGCGTCGCGCGGCGGGTGCACGCCGACGCGTACGCGGACGACCGCGAGACCCCCGGGCTGCTGCTGCTCGGCATCGCCGCGTCGCTCGCGGAGGCCGGGGACGGCCCGGCAGCCGAGCGGATCAGAGGACTGGTGCTGCGCGGCGACCCGGCTGACGGTGCGGATCCCGCGACGCGCTCGACCCGCCGACGGCTGCTGGTCGCGGAGCTGGCCGCCACTCTGGCCGCGGCGCTCACGCTGCCCACGATCCTCGCCCTGGAGGACGTGCACTGGGCCGACCAGCTCGGGCTCGACGTCCTCCGCCGGGTCGCGGTCGCCGTGCGCGAGCGGCCGAGCCTGCTCGTGGTGACGTTCCGCACCGAGGACCCGGAGGTCGCGGCGGAGGCCACCGCGTGGCGGCTCGACCTGGTGGGCCACAGGCTGGCGGAGGAGGTGCGGCCCTCGCGACTCGGCGCCGACGGGGTCGCGCGGATGCTCGCCGCCATCCGCGGCACCGAGCCGTCCGCCGAGGAGGCCGAACGGCTGCACGCGGTGAGCGACGGCATCCCGCTGCACGTGGAGGAGCTGCTCGCCGAGGGCTCCGACGGCGCTCCCGAGACGGTCGCTACGGCTGTGCTGTCCCGCACCCGCGCCCTCGCACCGGCGTCGTCGGCCGTGCTGGAGGCGGCGGCCGTGATCGGGCGCGAGTCCGACGTCCGGCTGCTCGCGCTGGTCGTCGGCGACGAGTGGGACCGGGCCGCGCGAGAGGCCGCCCTCGACGACCTCGTGGCGCAGCACCTCCTGGTCCGAGCCGCGACCGGGTCCTACGACTTCCGGCACGCCCTCATCCGGGACGCGGTGTACTCAGCCGTGCCGTCCCCGCGCCGGCGCATCCTGCACGGGCGCGTCGTGGACGCCGGCGCCGGCCTGTCCGACGCACTGCTCTCGCTGCACGCCGAGCGCGCCGGGCGCGCGCGGGAGGCGTACGCTCTCGCCCGGCGCGCGGCCGAGCGGGCGGCCACGCTGTCCGCGCATCGCGAGGCCGCCGACCTCTACCGCCGCGCGCAGCGGACGATGCCGCTCGCCGTGGACGGCCCCGACCGGGCTGACCTCCTGCGCCGGCTCGGAGCCGAACTCGCCGCCGTCGACGCCAACCGGGAGGCGGCGACAGAACTGGCGCGGGCCGTCGACCTGTACCGCACCGCCGGGCTCGCACGGGAGGCTGCCGCCGTCGTGCCGGCGCTCGTCGCCGCGCGGCACCTCCTCGGAGCGGACTACCCGTCGCGAGTGGCGGCCCTCCGTGCCGCGCTCGGCTGGATCGACGCCGACGACGACGCGGAGGCCGTTCGGGTGCGCGGCCGTCTTCTCGCCGCGCAGGCAGCCGCCGCCATGCTCGAGCGGCGGCTGGACGACGCGCGGCGGGTCGCCGTGGAGGCGCGGGGGCTCCTGACCGCGGAGGGCGACCGGATCGGCCTCGACGCCACCCTCGGCTCGGTCCTGGTGTTCGCGGGGGAAGGCGAACCGGCCTGGTACCTGCTGCTCGGCGCGGCGGAGGAAGGCGCGGCGCACGGCCAGGAGGAGGCGTCGGCCCGCGCGTACCGGATGCTCGGATCGAGCGCGTCGGTGCTTCTGCAGTACGAGCGCGGGGCCGAGTGGCTGGCCGACGGGATCGCCTACGCCGAGCGCATCGAGCGCTGGAACGATGCGCACTATCTCACCGCGCACCTGGCGCACGTGCGCTGGGCCGGCGGCGACCTCCGCGCCGCGGCAGAGCTCGCCGGGCACGCCCTCGCGGACGGCCGCGGCGGCATCACCACGGAGGTGACCGCGCTGCACGTCCTCGGCTACTGTGCGCTGTCCTCGGGCGATCTCGTCCGCGCCGAGGAACTGCTGCGCCGGGCGGAGGGGATCGGCGAGCGGATGCAGGAGCTGCAGCGGCTGTCGCCTGCGCTGTGGGGGCTCGCCGAGACGGCCCTGCTCGCGGACGACGCCGCCGCCGCGGTCGGCTACTGCGAGCGCGGCGCGGTCGAGTCGCGCCGCGTCGAGGACTCCGCCTACGCGTTCCCGTTCGCGGTCACCGGGGTGCGGGCGCACCTGGCGGCCGGTGATGCCGCCGCGGCACGGGCATGGCTGGACCGGATCAGCGTCCTGGTCGAGCGCCGCCGGATCCCAGGGACGGAGTTCGCCCTCCAGCACGCCGCCGGGGTCCTCGCCCTGCGCGAGCGGCGTCCCTCCGACGCCCGGGACCTGCTGGAGTCGGCCTCCGCCGGGTGGGACGCGCTCGGCCGGTGGTGGGAGGGCACGCAGGCGATCCTGGACCGCGCCGAATGCGCACGCCGCACCCGCAGCCCCGGGGAGGCGGCCGCCCTCGTCGCCGAGGCCCGCACGCGAGCACGCGGGACGGTCCTGGAACGCCGCGCGGACGCGCTGACCGCGCGGCTGGCCGAGGGCGTCGAGCCGTCGATGCTGAGCGCGCGCGAGGAGGAGGTCGCCGCGCAGATCGCAGGAGGCGCGACCAACCGGGAGATCGCCGCCGCCCTGCACATCGCCCCGAAGACCGTGTCGACGCATGTCGAGCACATCCTCGCCAAGCTCGGAGCGTCACGCCGGTCCGAGATCGCGGCGTGGGCGGCCGGGCGCAGGACTTGACGGCCCTCGTGCCCGCCGGGCTACCATGCCGCACATGAGCCAGATCGAGACCGGGATCGTCTCCTACACGCTGTCCTCCGACTACTATGCGCAGGTCGGCGCCGACTTCGACACCGAGGCGGTGGACGACGCCATCCTGGCCGAGCTGAACCGAAAGCTGCCGAGAGGGATCGTCGTGCAGCGCAGCGGCAAGGTGCTGGCCGACGAGGAGCTGGCCGATGTCGCCCGGAAGCTGGACTGGCCCGAACTGCTGCGGCAGATCGACGTGGACCAGATCCTCGCCGATCACGCGCGCTGAGCGCTCTTGACGGTCTCGTAGGCGGAGAGCGCCGCGCGCCGCGACTCACCGAGGTCGACGACCGGCTCCGGGTAGTCGCCGGTGTCCCACTCCGGCACCCAGCGCCGCACGTAGTCGCCGTGCCGGTCGAACTTCGTGCGCTGCAGTTCGGGGTTGAACACGCGGAAGTAGGGCGCGGCGTCCGCTCCGGAACCGGCGACCCACTGCCAGTTGAACGGGTTGTTCGCCGGGTCGGCGTCCACCAGCGTGTCCCAGAACCACTGCTCGCCGTACCGCCAGTCGATCAGCAGGTTCTTGGTGAGGAAGGACGCGACGACCATCCGCACCCGGTTGTGCATGACTCCGGTCGTCCACAGTTCGCGCATTCCGGCGTCCACGAGCGGGACGCCGGTGCGACCCTGTTGCCAGGCGCGCAGCACGGACGGGTGCAGGCGCGGCCAGGGGAAGGAGTCGTACTCGCGATGGATGTTGACCGTGGCCAGGTCGGGGTGCTCGAAGAGCGTGTGGTAAGCGAACTCGCGCCAGCCGAGCTCGGAGAGGAAGGTGGCGGCCGCCTCGGCCAGGACGCCGTCGGATCTGTTCGCATCGCGCGCGGCGGTGATCGCGTGCCAGACCTGGTGCGGGCTCAGCTCGCCCCACCGCAGGCGCGGGGAGAGCCGGGAGGTGCCGTCGACGCCAGGGACGTCCCGGTCGTCGCGATAGCCGGTGAGACCGTCGGCGACGAAGCCGTGGAGGGCGGCGTTCGCCGCGTGCTCGCCCGGCGCCCAGGTGTCGCGGAGTCCGGCGGCCCAGTCCGGCCGGGTGGGCACGAGGTCGAGGTCGTCGATCGTGAGTCCGTCGAGTGCCGGGCCGGCCCTGAGCTCCTGCGGTGCGCCGAGCGGTCTTCGCGGTGCCGGGGCCGCCTGGCACGCCCGCCAGAACGGGGTGAAGACCGAGAACGGCGTTCCGGCGCCGGTGCGGATCGTCCACGGCTCGAAGAGCAGGCTCGCGCCGAAGCTCTCGGCCTCGACTCCGGCCTCCCGAGCGGCGGCCTTCACGGCCGTGTCGATCCGTCGCTCGGGGCCGCCGTAGCGGCGGTTCCAGAAGACGGCGCCAGCGTCCAGGTCTCCGAGGAGTGCCGCGATCGTCGGCTCTGCGGGTCCGCGCAGGACGACGAGCCGGGAACCGCGCTCGCCGAGGTCGGCGTCGAGCGAGGTGAGGCTGTGGTGCAACCACCACCGGGCGGCGCCGCCGGGTGGGCGGAGGCCAGGGGACTGTTCGTCCCAGACGTAGACGCAGACGACGGGGCGCCCGGTGCGCGCGGCCGCGTCCAGAGCCGGGTTGTCGGCGACGCGGAGGTCGTCGCGGAACCAGACGACGGCCGGGCGGGAGTCGGCGGTCACAGGTCGAGCGCGTCGCCCGGCTCGAGTGCGAAGAACTCGCCGCCGTTCTGCTCGGTCGCCCACGCGATCCGGGAGTTCGAGAGATCCTTGCCCGCCCGGGACAGCACCATCTCGTGGGTGGGGAAGCTGCGCTTGGGCTTCGCCGCGAGCACGTAGTCCATCGTCTCGGCCACCTTCATCCACGGCGCGCCGGCGGGCACCGCCAGCACCTCGAGCTCCACGCCCTCCGGGATGACGAACGAGTCGCCCGCGTAGTAGAGCTCTTCGTTCACCAGCACGCCGAGGTTGTCGACCACGGGGATGCTCTCGTGGATGACGGCGTGCCGGCCGCCGAAGAAGCGGAGGATGAACGGGCCGGCCTCCACGGTGTCGCCCGCGTGCACCACCGTGATGTCGAAGTCCGCGGCGGCCCTGGCCACGCCCTCCGGCGCGAAGATCGGCACATCGGAGTTCATCTCCACGACGCGCTTCAGCTGCTCCGGGGTCCAGTGGTCGGCGTGCTCGTGCGTGACGACCACGGCCACGGTGTTCGCGGTGTCCGTCAGCGGCGAGGTGAAGCTGCCCGGATCGATGAAGAGCTTCTTCCCGGACTCCTCCAGGAGCAGGGCGGCGTGTTCGAACTTCGTCAGTCTCATGGCTTCATCAAACCTCCACAGAGGAGCGCGCGCCAGTTCCGGTCGTGTCGCGCTGCGTTCCGGTCGTGTCGCGCTGCGGGGGACGGCGGCTATGCCATAGTCGTGGACTATGCCTGTCATCCCTCGGACCGTGGTCGTCGCGGTCAACCCGATGGCGTCGTTCGGGCGGCGCCGTGAGGTCGGGCCGCGCGTCGTCGAACGGCTGCGTGCCGCCGGGCACACCGTGATCGCGGTGGACGAGGCCAACATCGAGCTGCTCCGCCGGGAGACGACCCGCGCCGTGGAAGCCGGCGCCGACGCCCTCGTCGTCGTCGGGGGAGACGGCATGGCGAACCTGGGGATCAACATCGTCGCGCAGACGGAGATCCCGCTCGGGATCGTGCCGACCGGCACGGGCAACGACCTCGCCGACGGTCTCGGCATCCCCACCGACGACGCCGACGCGGCCATCGACCAGCTCCTGGAGGCGCTGGGACACCCGCCGCGCACGATCGACGCCGGGCTCATCCGGCACGGCGAGCAGCACGGCGAGCTCAGCACCTGGTTCGGCTGCGTGCTCTCTGCGGGGTTCGACGCTACGGTGAACGAGCGCGCCAACCAGATGACGCGTCCACGAGGCCGCAGCCGCTACGTCTTCGCGCTGCTGCGCGAGCTGGCGGTCCTGCACCCCCGCCCGTACCGCATCGTCGCCGACGGCGAGCAGATCGCCACCGAGGCGATGCTCGTCTCGGTCGCCAACAACCGCTCGCTGGGCGGCGGCATGCGCATCGTCCCGCACGCGGATCTCGCCGACGGCCGCTTCGAACTGTTCGTGGTGACGAAGATGTCGAGGCCGCGTTTCCTCCGGCTGTTCCCGAAGGTGTTCCGCGGCGAGCACACCGACCTGCCCGAGGTCTCCTTCCGCAGCCTCAGCACGGTGCGGATCGAGGCCGAGGGCGTCGTCGCGTACGCCGACGGCGAGCGGATCGGCCCGCTCCCCGTCGAGGTCTCGGTCGTCCCCGGCGCGCTCCGCGTCCTGGTCTGACGGCCGCGCGACACTCCCGGGGTGACGGCGCCGTTTTGGAGGAAGACACCGTTCTGTGGCATTATCGATGAGTTGCAAAGACGGCCCCATCGTCTAGCGGCCTAGGACGTCGCCCTCTCACGGCGGTAACGCGGGTTCAAATCCCGCTGGGGTCACAATCGCCCGCTTCCCTTGATTTTCAAGGGAAGCGGGCATTTTTCTTACGCGCCCGGTGATGTCGCGGATCGGCTTCGTGGCAACACTTTGGCAACATTCGATTTCATAGCTGCGTCATCCAGCGCGATGGCAACGGCGTCTAGGTCATCCTCGAAGAGGTCGGCGTAGACATCGAGGGTGATGCTGGCCGACGCGTGGCCGAGCATTCGCTGCACGGCTTTGACGTTGGCGCCGGCCGACACAGCAAGGCTCGCTGCAGTATGTCGCAGCTCGTGAGGCGTTAGCGCCTCGAGCCCGATCGCGGCCGCTGCGGGATCAAACCAGCCGTTGCGGAACGTGTGATTCCGTAGCCAGATCTTCGTTCGACTGCCGTAGAAAACCGGATCGTCGCCGCTACGGCCTCTGGTCTGCGATCTGAGCGCGTCGACCAGAAATGCAGGAATGGGGATCGAGCGGTGCTCGTAGTCCTTGGGCGGCTCGATGCGCTGGTAGCCCTTGTCGGCCACGACCGTCTGCTGGACCGTGAGCCGCTTCCGCGCGAAGTCGATGTCTCGCACCCGGAGCCCTGCAAGCTCGCCCCAGCGCAGCCCGCAGTAGGCGAGTGTGAGGACGAGAATGTCGTAGCCATACTGGGAGCCCTTTGAGCGATCTCCGACGGCCTGAGCAAGCGCAGCGACCTGATCGTGGGTGAGATAGCGCTTGATGGCCCGTACGCGCTTCGGGAGTTTGAGCTTGACTGCTGGGTTGGCTGGAAGCCGTCCGTCATCCACAGCGAGCTGCAGTGCCCCGCTGAGTACGTTTACGATTTTGCGGATCGTCTCGGGGGACCCGGGCAATCCGGCAGCCCACTCCTGGACTCGCAGCCGGTTCAGGTTGCCAATCGGGATGCGTCCCAACTCTGGTTCGATGTAATTCGCGATGATTCCCTCAACGCGGGTTCGCGTTGTCGCTCGAAGGTCGGGCCTCGTCGCGAGCCATCGGCTCATCCAGCTCGCAACGGTTGTACGGCTCTTGGCGGGATCGACGTAACGCCCGGTGGCCTTGTCCACCTCGACCGATGCCAAGAAGATCTGGGCGTCGAACTTGGTCCGGAACCCACGCTTCGACGTCTGCAGGTGGTCGGGTCGTCGGTAAAGCACCCGATACCGCCGGCCTTTGGTTGTCTCGTACGCCTCGATGCTTCCCATGGCACACCCCCTGCGAAGAATGCACCGATCCACCGACACCGGCTCGGTAGATCACCCCGTCTTGGGTGAGCAGCACCCAACCCACGTGCGAATGATGTGGGCGGCGGCTCCCCTCACCGCGCCATCTCCATCGGCACCTGTCCGGCGTTCAGTCGAAGGTCGGATACTCCCACGGCGGCGCCCCTTCGAGGGCAGCGAATCGCGCCAACGAACGGTCGCAGGCGGCGCGCCACCGGTCGTTCACAGCCGTGGGTGGCCATGCGAGATGAGCCAGTTGAGCCGTGACGTGGACCGTGCAGCGAAGCATCGTCTGCGCATCGTCCAGAGCCAACTCCCTCGGCACTTGGAGGCTGATGTCTTCCGGGGAGACGTCGGCGGGGTTCTCAGGCACGTCGACCTGAGCGAACATCGCGATCGCGAAGCTCTGACCGTGGGCTACGGCCGATAGCTGCGAGTAGTAGAGGTCACCATAGGTCGCGTCCCCATGGGCACCTTGGATCTCGGCGGGGATCACGTCGTTTATCAGAGCCGACGTCATCGCGGCGAACTTCGGAGGCGTATACATTTCGGCGCGTTCTCTTAGCGCCCATGCCGTGATCTGTTGTCGGAACTCCTTCGCGGTGACCCTATCGCCCGACACGCCCGCGATCGACTGCTCGTACCGCTCGGAGTAGCCCAGTTCCGCGAAACTCAGACACGCGGTGGCGACAGCCAGAGACCTAGCGTCCGAGTTCTTCAATAGCCAGTGCGGTCGGCTGAGCACTTCCAGGCCCCCACGGGTGAGCGTGGAAAGCGACGCGGCGGCGGGCTTGTTGCCGCGTAGCAGGGCGGCCATGCCAGCGAGGTGGTCGAACCCGGCTAGGACGGCGATCTGGATTGTCTGCATTGCAACGTGCGTGACGCTCGTCCCGTGCCAGCCCGGGTGAGTGTTGATTGGGTCATCGAATAGGGCGCGCGCCGGCGAACCTGGCCACGGGTCCGTCAACATGATCGCCGTCATCAAGGTCCGACCATGGCGGGCGACATCGAGCAAAGCCCCGCTGATTTCTGCACGCTCCGCTTGCGTCAGTCTCGCGTCATCCACCAAGTCACTCCGATTCGGATTCGCTTCACCGCAGGGTACTGGCCCGAACACCCGAGTCCTGAGCGATATCGACGATGTTGTCGCGGGAAGTGTCGCGCTCAGGTCGGCGACTCAACGCGACTAGCGCTTGTCCCTTGCAACTCGGTCGATCCGCGCTGCACCCGTTTGTTGAGCGCTTGTCGGCTCAGGCCTGTCCTACTCGCGAGCGAATTCCAGCTCTCGCCGACCTCGCGAAGCTGCGCTATCAACTCGTCGCGCTCGACGAGTGCTTCCTGTTGAACCAGACGGAGTCGATCGATGGTCCGCGAAAGTTCGGTGAGTTTTTTGAGGGCGTCGACGCGCGTGCCCCATTCGGCTTGAAGCTTCAGCATCGCGTCGGCGGCGTGCCGCTGTGCGGCCTGCTGTTCGCGGTCTTCAGCGCGTCGGATGGCGGCGACATCGTGTGCTTGGCGTTGTCGTGCGTAGGACGCTTCACGCTGCCTGCCCTTGCTCGAACTGCCATGATTTGCCATGCAACCAGGTTTACACGCGACCCCTGTCATTCACTGCGCGCCGAAGGGCCCCACTTAAAGTGCCTACGTGCATTGCTCCTCGTTGCTTTGCTCTTGGTTCTCCTCTTCGGCCTTCCATCTCCCTTGTTTCTTGCTCTTGGGTCATTCTCTGGTTGGTGTTTCTCGGCTTGGTCTCTTATTGGTTCCTTGGCCTTGGTTCCTCCGTTGGGCCCTCGGCCTTCGCGTTCGCATCTGGTCGGCCGCGGCGACTCCCTGGTTGAGGGGTGCGATGGCTTGATCCCGCTTGTACCCACGGTTCTCAGCGCGCCATGCGTAGGTCGCTTAACCCGAACCCTCCACGTTCGGGGAGTGCTGATTCGATTTGCGCTGTCGAGAATGGGAGACGTGGGCGGAGCGACTCGGGCAGCTCGTCAGTTGGCGGTGCAGCCTCAGAGACACCCTCGGCCAACATTCGGGCCTGAGCTTTGGCGATCAACGGAACCTTCATGGTCCACTCTGTTATCTGAGCGAGGACGCGTATCGTCCACACCGGTGCAGGGACGACGAGGACGCGTCGGCCGACGATGCCCGCGATTCGATGAACGACCTCACTGAGCATGAGTTCTTCGCCGCCGACAACCGCGACCGTGGAGTAGGGAAGTTCGCCGTCCGCCGCCGCGACTAGGACGTCGACCATTTCGGTGATGGGGACGGGGCGGATCGGCTTCTCATGGAGTCCAACTGTCGCGAAAAGCGGCACGGTCTGAACCGAGCGGCTGACATGATCGACCAGGTGGTCGCCGTGGCCGTAAATCATGCCGGCCTTGAGGATGGTGTAGTCGAGGCCTGACTGGCGGATGAGTTCTTCCGCCGCCCATTTCGACTCGTGGTACGGAGACCCGCAATTCGGGCGTGCCCGCAAGAAGCTCAGCATCAGGATGCGCTTCACGCCCGCTCGCTGAGCGGCTTCGACTACCGCTCGCGTGCCGTCGATGTGCACCTTCTGGTAGGTCTGCGTGCCGATTTGGCGGTTGATTCCGGCGCAGTGAGCAACGACATCGCAGCCCGCGAATGCCGTGGCCAGAGCATCAACATCGTCGATGTCGACGCCCGTTCGTCGGGACACCACGACCGTCTTCGACGGGTCGTAGCGCTCGGCCAAGTGTCTTCCCACGAAGCCGGCGCCGCCGGTGATGGCGATCTTCATGTTTGATGTCTCCTTACGAACAAGCTCTCGGAGACAAGCTATGGGCTTTGTAGCTATTTAGCAAGGATGCTAGAATGCGAATCATGCAAGACAGTGTCAGCGACATCTTCGAAGCACTAGCGCACCCCACGCGCCGGCAGATTCTCCAAGACCTCAAGGGTGGGGAGCTCGCGGCCGGAGAGATCGCTGCGAAATTCAGTGCATCCGGCCCCACCATTTCTCGCCATCTCGGGGTGCTTCGAAACGCGGGCCTCGTGAGCGAACGTCGTGACGGGAATCGGATCCTGTATTCCCTTGTCGGGGACCGGTTGGCGCTGTCGGTCGGGGATTTCCTTTCGACGGTGTGCCCGGAGCAGATTGTGATGCGCGAAGTGCGAAAGAGGACGGGCCCGTCGGCACGCAATGCGAAGGGCGCGACCGCATGAGCGGGTTCAGGACTCTTCGAGCGCAGGTTCGGCGCCGTCTTCTCATCAGCTACCGAGTGAAGCCGGAGGTGGCCCAGACTCTGATCCCGGAACCGTTCCGTCCGCAGATCGTCGATGGCAGCGCTGTCGCGGGTGTCTGCATGATCGGGCTTCAGTCGGTTCGGCCCGGTTGGATACGCCCTCGATTGGGGTTCCGGACCGAGAACGTCGCTCATCGGAGTGCTGTTGAGTGGGACGAAGGCGGCGTCACGCGAAGCGGGGTGTACATCGTGGAACGTCACAGCTCATCGCTGCTACCTGTGCTCGGCGGCGGCCGGCTCTTTCCCGGAGTTCAAAAACTTGCGCGATTCAAGCTCGACGAGACGGCATCGCGGTTCCGGGTGACCATGTCGGCACCCGGAACTCACGTGGCCGTCGATGTGGCACTCGGTGGCCCGTGGAACAGCTCCCTGTTTCCGACCGTCGAAGATGCCTCCTCATTCCACGAACACGGCGCAGTCGGTTGGTCACCCTGCAGGGACGGCAGGGGAGTGGAGCCACTCAAGTTGACGTCGACCGACTGGGCGGTGGAACCGGGAAGGGTGATCAGCGTTCAATCGTCGTTCTTTGATGAGCTCCCTCAAGGGGCAGCCGTTCTAGACAGCGTGGTCGTGATGCGGGATCTTCCGTTTTTCTGGGACACGCCGGCAATTGTTCCGGAGCGAGTCGCAAGTGATTCCAGCTCGGTACTGTGAGCCAGTAGTCGAGTCTTTCCGAGACCGCTGTTCCTCCGACATCCCGCACATAGCAGCCTTGCTCCCTGAGCATCCGCGTCAAGGGTGCAGCTTCGCTGCATCGCGAAGCGACGCGCAGCGCCCTTGACCCGGACGATCAGGAAGCAAACGATTAGCTGTGGGGAAGTCGGATCTATCAGGCGATTTCAGGGGTCTGGCCCGCGGGTGGCGTCCCGTTGTGTGGTGGAGTTTCTCGACACCGTGCGGGATCAGCTGTTGGTGATTATGCCGCAGTGAGTTCGGGGATTGCCACCTCCTCGGTTTGAACGTCCAGGAGCTTCATGGAGTGTTCGCTGAAGTAGCGGCGGTCGGCGCCGTCCCATTCGTCGTGTTGCTCGATCAGGACGTGCCCGGCCAGGCGCAGCAGCGCGGCCGGGTTGGGGAAGGTGCCGACGACGTCGGTGCGGCGTTTGATCTCCTTGTTGACCCGCTCCAGCGGGTTCGTGGACCAGATCTGCCGCCAGTGCGCGACCGGGAACCCGGTGAAGGCGAGGAGGTCATCGCGGGCGTCCTCGAGCATGTCCGCGACCTTGGGATGCGAGCGGGCTAGCATCCGGGTGACCTCGCCGAACTGGGCGATCACATGCTCGGTGTCGGGTTGGGCGAAGATCGTGCGGATGATCGAGGCAACCATGGGACCGGCCGTCTTCGGGACGTTGGCGAGGACGTTGCGCATGAAGTGAACGCGGCAGCGCTGCCAGGCCGCGCCGGCGAACACCGTTTGGATGGCGGCGATCAGACCGGTGTGGGCGTCGGAGATCACCAACTTCACCCCACCCAGCCCGCGCGCTTTCAGGGAGCGCAGGAAGCTGGTCCAGAACGGTTGCGACTCCGTCTCGCCGACCTCGAACCCGAGGACCTCCCGGCGCCCGTCGGCGGCGACACCGACCGCGACCACGACCGCTTGGGACACCACCCGGCGGCCGACGCGGGCCTTGCAGTAGGTGGCATCCAGGAACACATACGGGTAGGTCGTGTC
Source organism: Leifsonia sp. L25 (assembly GCF_050632895.1). The sequence continues at coordinate 236,458 of NZ_JBODRZ010000002.1, forward strand.
CGTCAGCGGCCGGTCGCGGAACGCCGCGACGTCCTCGTCCAGGTTCGCGCAGATCCGGGACACCTCCGATTTGGAGATCCCGGTGCCGGCGCCGAGCGCCTTGACCAGATCATCGACCTTCCGGGTCGAGACCCCGTGAACATAAGCCTCCATCACCACCGCGAACAGCGCTTGATCGACCCGGCGGCGCCGCTCCAACAGCGACGGGAAGAAGGAGCCTTGCCGCAGCTTGGGGATCTTCAACTCCAACTCGCCGGCGGTCGTGGTCAGAGCCCGGGGTCGGGTGCCGTTGCGCTGGGCCACCCGATCGCTGGTGCGTTCGAACGGGGCGGCGCCGATGAACGCGACAGCTTCCGCGTCGATCAATTCTTGGTACAGGGTTTCGGTCGCGACCCTAATCCGGTCGCTGACATCGGTGAGTTTGAGTTCCCCGAGCAGCTCGAGGAGGGCAGACTGGTCAAGAGCCATCGTGCGTTGTGTCCTTCCGTGAGATTCCTAGACAGTTCTCACTGACCATCGCACGATGGCTCACTGCGTCAACGACGTGACACTCAAGCCCAAGAACTACACCACCCCAAGGGACGCCACCGGCCCGCGCGGCACGCCTGGCTTTTGTGGCAACAAAATGGCAACAACTGCACGAGGATTCAGGTCATCTGCATGATTTACGGTGATCGCGGATCCCGCTGATTTACTGGGATCGCGGGCGTATTTGCCGAAATTCCCCTCGGACCCTTCGCCCTCTCACGGCGGTAACGCGGGTTCAAATCCCGCTGGGGTCACCACAGCCCGCTTCCCTTCATTTTCAGGGGAAGCGGGCTTTTCTTCGTCGCCAGTTGATGGCGCGAACCGGAACCTGGCCACGGGGCGACATCGAGCAGAGCCCCGCTGATTTCTGCACGCTCGGCTTCCGTCGCCCTGGCTCTTCTTCCGTTCGCTCCCTATCGTTTGTCACTCTTCGGTCCTGTCGGCTGACTCCCGCAACTTATGTCGATTTCGTGTAAAAGTAGTCCATAATTGGACCACGCGGACGGAGCAGGCATGACAACATCGTTGGTCGTCGATGGACGCCCTTTTCTCGCCATCGGTGGGGAGGTACACAATTCGAGCTCGTCGGACGCCGCCTTTCTGGCCACCGAGTGGGGTCGGCTGGCGCGCACGGGAATCAACACGGTGCTGGTCTCCGTTGCCTGGTCCGAAGTGGAGCGTGCGGAGGGCGAATTCTCGTTCGAGATCGTCGACGAGTTGCTCCGGTACGCGCGCGACGCCGGTCTGCGGCTAGGAGTTATTTGGTTCGGTGCATTCAAGAACGCGCTCTCCACCTACGCACCGAGTTGGGTCAGGGCCGACACGGGCAGATTCCCGCGCGCTGTCCCGCAGCAGGATCCGCTGCCCACGCCGTTCAGCTACGACGGCGCCACGGCGAAGCCCGTGCTCTCGGTCTTCTCGCCGGACCTCGCCGCCGCGGATGCGCGGGCGTTCACGGCGTTCGTGCAGCATCTTGCCATGGTCGACGACGCAGGCACGGTGATCATGATCCAGGTCGAGAACGAGATTGGGCTGCTCGGTTCTTCCCGAGATCATTCTGAGCCCGCAGCGGCGGCGTGGGCTGGTCCTGTTCCCGCTCGGCTGATCGCTCTGGCGCACGAGGAACCTGAAGCGCTGCCCGCCGGCGTCGCTGCTGCTCTCGCTGATGTAGCGCACGGTGCGACGTGGGCCTCGCTCGCGGGGTCGCAGGACGACATCGACGAGACGTTCATGGCATGGGCGTTCGCCGAATACGTCGAACGGCTCGCCATGTCGGCACGTCCGGTGACGCGCGTCCCGTTCTACACCAATGCATGGCTCGGGCCGCAGCCCGGCCAGGACCGGCCCGGTCAGTATCCGAGCGGAGGGCCGACCGCCCGGATGCTCGGGCTTTGGCAGGATGCCGCGCCGTCGCTCGACTGGCTGTCGCCGGATATCTACATCGACGACACTCGCGCGGTGCTCGAGGCCTACGCCCAGCGTTCCAACCCTCTGTTCGTTCCCGAGTCGCGGTTCTCCGCCGGCGACCTGTTCGTGGCTGTCGGAGCCCTGAACGCGATCGGCTACTGCACCTTCGGACTGGAGGACGGCCGCGACGGCGCGTTGTTCTTCCGGGCCGCGCGCAGCCTCCTCGCGTTGTGGGATCTGATCACCGCCCATCGTGACAGCGCGGGCGTCTGGGGATTCGCGCTCGACGCGGACGAGCAGTCCGAGGGGCACGATTTCGGCGACATCACCGTCACCGTACGGAACGGGCCAGCGATTTTCGCCAGGATGCTCCTCGACGTGGGAGTGCAACTCCCCGAGCCCGAGGCAACGGCGTCCGAGACGCTTCCCGGCGCCATCCCCGTCCCCGCCGACTCGCGCCCGTTCGGCATCGTCATCCGAACCGGACCGGACCGGTTCGTCGTCGCGGGGCAGGGGGCCCTTTTCGATTTCGACTCGGAGAACGGGCTTGTGGAAATCGACGAGGTGCGTGAGCTCATCCCGGAGGGCGGCACCCTCCGACCGGCGCGCTTCCTGAACGGCGACGAGCGGCTAGAGGTTGTTCCGCAATCAGGAATCGGGATCGCCGAGATCACACTCGTCCGGCCGGTCCCCGCACCGATAGCCATCTCGGCGTGAGGCCAAAGCCGTCCCGATTATGCTTTCCCACTCTGCTACCGTCGCCACCATGCTGAATCCGGTCGCCGAGGGCGTGCGCGTCCACCAGAGCGAGTTCTGTCAGACCAACACCGTCGTGGTCGACGGGGACACCGGCGTGCTGCTGGTCGATCCGGGCATCCTGGACGGGGAGCTGAGCGGCATCGCCGCCGAGCTCCGTGCGTCCGGCACGCCGGTCGCCGCCGGGTTCGCCACCCACCCGCACTGGGATCACGTGCTCTGGCATCCCGCGTTCGGCACGCCGCCCCGTTTCGCGACGGCGCATGCCGCCGGCGCCATCGAGGCCTTCCTCGCGAACGAGGCGTGGCGGGAGTGGGTCGCCCCGATGATCCCGGCCGACATCGCCGACCGCGTGCCGCTCACCCTCTTCGGCGAGCTCACCGCCCTCCCGGACGGCGCCGAGTGGATCCCGTGGGACGGCCCGCGCGTGCGCGTGATCGAGCACCGCGCCCACGCGGCCGGCCACGCGGCGCTGCTGATCGAGGAGCGCGGCATCCTCGTCGCCGGCGACCTCCTGTCGGACGTGCTGGTGCCGCTGCTCGACCACAGTGCGGACGACCCGGTCGAGGACTACCTCGCCGCCCTGACGCTCATCGAGAGCATCGCGGACGGCGTCGGCACGGTCGTCCCCGGTCACGGCTCCGTCACGGGAGCGGATGGCCTTCGCGAGCGGATCGGGCTCGACCGCGCCTATCTGCTCGCGCTCCGCGCCGGCGAGCAGCCGGAGGACGACCCGCGGCTCGGCCCGGACGCCGTCTACGACTGGGTGGCCGGCGTTCACGAGCGGCAGGCGGGGCTCCTCGCGCAGCGGTAACGGGGCGCACCGACCCGCCGACCCGCTAGACTAGGTGCTCGCGAAGGGGAGTATCCCGAAGAGGCCGGACGGCCTCGCGCTGCGCACGTCATCACGGTCCGGTCGGGCCCGGGCGCAGCGGCACGGATGTGCGGGAGAGACTTTCGGGTCCATCCCGCCTACCCTTCGAAAGGTCTTCCGTTGGAACTCGCGCTCCCGCTCTGGTTCGAGGTCGGCAGCTTCGTCGTCCTGCTGCTCATCCTCGCCTTCGACCTCCTGATCGTCTACAGGCGCCCGCACATCCCGAGCCCCCGGGAGTCCGCGCTGTGGGTGGCCTTCTACGTCGGCCTCGCGCTCGTCTTCGCACTGCTCATGCTGCTGATCGGCGACGCCGAGCACGCCGGGCAGTTCCTCGCCGGCTGGCTCACCGAGTACAGCCTGAGCATCGACAACCTGTTCGTGTTCGTGATCATCATGGGGCGGTTCGCGGTGCCCAGGAAGTACCAGCAGGAGGTGCTCATGGTGGGCATCATTCTGGCGCTGATCTTCCGCGGCCTGTTCATCCTGCTCGGCGCCGGTCTCATCGCCAGCTTCAGCGCGATCTTCTACCTGTTCGGCGCGTTCCTGCTCTGGACGGCGTTCAACCAGGCGTTCGGGAAGCACGACGACGAGGGCGCGCAGGACAGCCGGCTCATCCGCTTCGCGCGGCGCCGGCTCAAGGTCTCCGACCAGTACGAGGGCAACAGGCTGCGCACGACCGTGAACGGCCGGCGGATGTTCACGCCGCTGATCATCGTCTTCCTGGCGCTCGGGACGACCGACCTGCTGTTCGCGCTCGACTCCATCCCGGCGATCTTCGGCATCACGCAGAGCGCGTTCATCGTGTTCACCGCGAACGTCTTCGCCCTGATGGGGTTGCGCCAGCTTTACTTCCTGCTCGGGCACCTGCTGGAGAAGCTCGTCTACCTCAAGTACGGGATCGCGTTCATCCTCGCCTTCATCGGCGTCAAGCTGGTCTTCCACGCCATGCACGAGAACACCCTGCCGTTCGTCAACGGCGGCCAGCACATCGAGTGGGCGCCCGACATCAGCACCTGGACCTCGCTCGGGGTGATCGTGGGTGCAATGGCGGTCGCGACCGTCGCTAGTCTGGTGAGGCTGCACCTGAGCGGCACCACCGTCGAACGCGCCATCCACGGGGATGACGACCCGGCGACGACGACCGCAGAGGCCGCCCCGGCCGCGACATCCCCGGAGGACCCACGCACATGACTTCCCGCGTCGAGGTGAGTGCCAGAAGCGACACCGGAGCGGTCCGGCAGATCAACGAGGACAGCTACCTCGCCCAGGACCCGGTCTTCGTGGTCGCGGACGGAATGGGGGGCCACGCACGCGGCGACGCTGCGAGCCGGACGGCGGTCGACAGCCTCGCCCGCACCCTTCCGGCCGGGGCGACGCCGACGCCGGAGGAGGTCATCACCGCGATCGACGAGGCGAACGCGGCCGTGCGCGCGCTGTCCGACGCGGAGGAGACCGGCGCGGCCGTCGCCGGCACCACGCTGACCGGCGTGGTGCGGGTGCGTGTGCCGGAGCGGGCGGCGGAGGAGTGGATGGTCGTCAATGTCGGCGACTCCCGCGTGTACTCCTGGGACGGCCGAGAGCTCCGCCGGCTGACCGTCGACCACTCGGCGGTCCAGGAGCTGGTCGACGCCGGGCTCATCACCCCCCAGCAGGCGGCCGTGCACCCGGAGCGCAACGTGATCACCCGTGCGCTCGGGGCGGAGGACTTCGTCGACACCGACAGCGAACTGCTCGCCCCGGACGACTCCCGGACCTTCCTGGTCTGTTCGGACGGCCTCACCCGGGAGCTGGGCGACGAGACCATCGCGGACATCCTCGCCGGCGACCCGGCCGACCCGGCCGCGGTGCTCGTTGAGGCCGCGATCGCCGCCGGCGGGCACGACAACGTCACGGTGCTCGTCGTGCGGCCGGGAACCGGACGGTCCTGAGCCCCGGTGCGCTTGCGGCCTGGCCCCAGCGCGGGTGATAGCCTGAGAGCGTGTTCGCGGGTCTGCTCCTCCTTAGCCGCCGCGGCGAGTCCTAATCCTCAGGCCACCCTCGCCGCGGAGTCCGTCGACGGCTGATCCGTGAACGAAGCTCAAGGAGTACCGAGATGACGACGCAGCACAGTCCGCTGACCCTGGCGGAGAAGGTGTGGCGAGACCACCTGGTCGTGAAGGGTGAGGACGGCACGCCCGACCTGATCTACATCGACCTCCACCTGGTCCACGAGGTGACCAGCCCGCAGGCGTTCGACGGCCTGCGCATGGCCGGGCGGCCCGTCCGCCGCCCCGACCTCACGATCGCGACCGAGGACCACAACACGCCGACCATCGGCATCGACCGGCCGATCGCCGACCTGACCAGCCGCACGCAGATCGAGACGCTGCGCCGCAACGCCGAGGAGTTCGGCGTCCGCCTGCACTCGCTCGGCGATGTCGAGCAGGGCATCGTGCACGTCGTCGGCCCGCAGCTCGGTCTGACCATGCCGGGCATCACGGTCGTCTGCGGCGACTCGCACACCTCCACGCACGGCGCGTTCGGCGCCATGGCGTTCGGGATCGGCACCAGCGAGGTCGAGCACGTGCTCGCGACGCAGACGCTGCCGCTCAAGCCGTTCAAGACGATGGCCATCACAGTGGAGGGCGAACTGCGTCCGGGCGTGACGGCGAAGGACATCATCCTCGCGGTCATCGCGAAGATCGGCACCGGCGGCGGTCAGGGCTACGTGCTCGAGTACCGCGGCAGCGCCATCCGCGCGCTCTCGATGGAGGGCCGCATGACGATCTGCAACATGTCGATCGAGGCAGGCGCCCGCGCCGGCATGGTCGCGCCCGACGAGACCACCTACGCCTACCTGAAGGGCCGCCCGCACGCCCCAGAGGGCGCCGACTGGGACGAGGCGGTCGCCTACTGGAACACCCTCGCCACGGACGACGACGCGGTCTTCGACGCCGAGGTCTACCTCGACGCCGCCGAGATCGAGCCGTTCGTGACCTGGGGCACCAACCCGGGCCAGGGCGTCTCGCTCAGCGAGGCCGTCCCGGACCCGGCGGCGATCGCCGAGCCGAACGCCCGCGCCGCCGCCGAGCGCGCGCTCGAGTACATGGACCTGACACCGGGCACGCCGATGAAGAGCATCCCGGTCGACGCCGTGTTCATGGGCTCGTGCACCAACAGCCGCATCGAGGACCTGCGGGCCTTCGCCTCCGTCATCAAGGGCCGCAAGAAGGCCGACGGCGTGCGCGTGATGGTCGTGCCGGGCAGCGCCCGCGTGCGCATCGAGGCCGAGGCCGAGGGGATCGACAAGATCGTCGAGGAGTTCGGCGCCGAGTGGCGGTTCGCCGGCTGCTCGATGTGCCTGGGCATGAACCCGGACCAGCTCGCGCCGGGGGAGCGCTGCGCCTCCACCTCGAACCGCAACTTCGAGGGCCGGCAGGGCAAGGGCGGGCGCACGCACCTGGTGTCGCCGCTGGTCGCAGCGGCCACGGCCATCCGCGGCACGCTCGCGAGCCCGTGGGACCTGGAGCACGACGACGCGGATACGCAAACGGGAGAGAAGGTGGGCGCCTGATGGACAAGTTCGAGACCGTCACCGGCGTGGCCGTGCCGTTCCGCCGCTCCAACGTCGACACCGACCAGATCATCCCCGCGGTCTTCCTCAAGCGGGTCACCAAGACCGGGTTCGACGACGCGCTCTTCCACGAGTGGCGCAAAGATCCTGAGTTCATCCTCAACCAGGAGGCCTACCAGGGCGCGAAGGTGCTCGTGGCCGGCGCCGACTTCGGCACGGGCTCCTCACGCGAGCACGCCGTCTGGGCGCTGCGCGACTACGGTTTCCAGGTGGTCCTCAGCCCGCGGTTCGCGGACATCTTCCGGGGCAACTCGGGCAAGCAGGGCCTGCTCACGGGCATCATCACCGAGGAGGACGCGGAGCGTCTCTGGGCGGCCATCGAGGCCGAGCCGGGAATATCCGCGACGGTGGACCTGGTTGCCAAGACAGCGACCGTCGGTGGGGTCCAGGTGTCTTTCGACATCGACGACTACACTCGCTGGCGTTTGCTCGAAGGGTTGGACGACATCGCTCTGACCCTGCGCGATGAGGCGCGAATCTCCGAATACGAAGCCGCTCGCGCACGCTGGCGGCCCAAGACACTCCCGGTGAAAATTTGAACTCGCTTCTTCAGGACTCCCAGGCGGCAGGCGCGCACGTCGGTCTCACGGCCGACCGCATCACGATCAACGGCGGCATCCCGCTCCGCGGCCGAATCGAGGTGCGCGGCGCCAAGAACTTCGTCACCAAGGCGATGGTCGCCGCCATCCTGGGCGAGGGCCCGAGCGTGCTGCGCAACGTCCCGAACATCAGCGATGTCCGGGTCGTCCGCGGCCTCCTCGAGGTCCACGGCGTCAAGGTCACCGACGGCGCGGAGGAGGGCGAGCTGCTGCTCGACCCGAGCGCGGTCGAGTCGGCGCACATGGCCGACATCGACGCGCACGCCGGCTCCAGCCGCATCCCGATCCTGTTCTGCGGGCCGCTGCTGCACCGGCTGGGCGAGGCGTTCATCCCCGACCTCGGCGGCTGCCGCATCGGCGACCGCCCGATCGACTACCACCTCGAAGTGCTCCGCAAGTTCGGTGCCGTGGTCGAGAAGCTGCCGACCGGCATCCGGATGACGGCCCCCGAGGGCCTTCACGGAGCCAAGCTCGAGCTCCCGTACCCGAGCGTCGGCGCCACCGAGCAGGTGCTCCTGACGGCCGTCCGCGCCGAGGGCATCACCGAGCTCAAGGGCGCGGCGATCGAGCCCGAGATCATGGACCTGATCAACGTCCTGCAGAAGATGGGCGCGATCATCTCGGTCGACACCGACCGCGTGATCCGCATCGAGGGCGTCGACAAGCTGGTCGGCTACAGCCACACCGCGCTGTTCGACCGCAACGAGGCCGCGAGCTGGGCCGCTGCGGCCCTCGCCACCAACGGCGACATCTATGTCGGCGGCGCCCGCCAGCCGGAGATGCTGACCTTCCTCAACGTCTTCCGCAAGGTCGGCGGCGCGTTCGAGATCCACGACGACGGCATCCGTTTCTTCCACCCGGGCGGCGAGCTGAAGCCCGTCGTGATCGAGACCGACGTGCACCCCGGCTTCATGACCGACTGGCAGCAGCCGCTCGTGGTCGCCCTGACCAAGGCGGAGGGCGTGTCGATCGTCCACGAGACCGTGTACGAGCAGCGCTTCGGATTCACCGACGCGCTGATCGACATGGGCGCGAAGATCCAGGTCCACAAGGAGTGCCTCGGCGGCCACGACTGCCGCTTCGGGCAGCGCAACTTCAACCACTCCGCGGTCATCATGGGTCCGGTGGAGTTGAAGGGCGCCGACGTGGAGATCCCCGACCTGCGCGGCGGGTTCAGCCACCTCATCGCCGCCCTGTCGGCGGAGGGCCGCTCGACCGTCAGCAACGTCGGCATCATCAGCCGCGGGTACGAGAAGTTCATCACCAAGCTCGAACTGCTCGGGGCGGACTTCGTCCTCGAGGGGTGAGGCCCGCGATAATGGGATGGTGCCCCATCCCGATGAACCCGTGAACCCGTCTGCGTCCGCGAAGCCCGAGCGGCAGCGCTCCGAGAAGAGCCGACCCTCGATCTTCTGGGTGCTGGCCTTTCTCGTCATCCCGCTGGGGAGCCTGCTCGCCCGATTCCGCATCACGGACGGGCAGAAGCTCCCGAAGCACGGCGCCTACATCATCTCGCCGAACCACTACAGCGAGATCGACCCGGTGATGGTGGGAATGGTCGTCTGGAAGCTCGGGCGACTGCCTCGGTTCCTCGCCAAGGAGAGCCTGTTCCGCATCCCCGTCGGCGGCTGGTTCCTGCGCAAGTCCGGGCAGGTGCCGGTGGCGCGCGGCGGGTCCGCGCGCGGCGCCGCCCCCTCGCGGAGGCGCAGAAGATCGTGGACGACGGCAAGGTCGTCATCATCTACCCGGAGGGCTCGCTCACGCGCGACCCCGACATGTGGCCGATGCGCGGCAAGACCGGCGCGGCGCGGATGGCGCTGGAGCACGACCTCCCCGTCATCCCGATGGCGCACTGGGGCACCCAGCAGGTCATGGCGCGCTACGCGAAGAAGATCAGCTTCTTCCCGCGGAAGACCATCGCGGTCAAGGTCGGCGACCCGGTCGACCTGTCCGCGTTCCGGGGCCGCAGCCTCGACCAGGCCACCCTCACCGAGGCGACCGAGGTCATCATGAACGCCATCACCGCGCTGCTCGAGGATCTGCGCGGCGAGAAAGCGCCGGAGACACGCTGGGACCCGGCGGCGCACAACCAGAAGGAGACCGGCCGCTTCGATGGCTGACAGGAAAGGCCGGACGGCCGCACCACCGACCACGCCTCCCCGACGCGTCGCCGTCCTCGGCGCCGGAAGCTGGGGGACGACCTTCGCGAAGATCCTCGCCGACGGCGGCAACGATGTCGTGCTCTGGGCGCGCCGCCCAGAGCTGGCGCGCGAGATCAACGAAGTGAAGCGCAACAGCGACTACCTGGAGGGCATCAACCTCCCGCGCAACCTGCGGGCGACCTCCCACATCGGCGAGGCGATGCGCGGCGCCGAGCAGGTCTTCGTCTCGATCCCCAGCCAGACGCTGCGCTCCAACCTGGAGGCCATCGCCCCGCACCTGGGGCCGGAGACCATCCTCGTCAGCCTGATGAAGGGCGTCGAGAAGGGCACCGGCCTGCGGATGAGCGAGGTGATCGCGCAGGGCCTCCCGATCGACATGGAGCGGATCGCGGTGGCGTCCGGCCCGAACCTCGCGCTGGAGATCGCACGCGAGCAGCCGACCGCCGCCGTGGTGTCGTCGGAGAGCCTGGAGACCGCGCAGGCCGTGGCGATGGCCGCCACCAACCGCTATTTCCGCAGCTTCGTGAACACCGACGTGATCGGCACGGAGTTCGGCGGGGTGCTCAAGAACCTCATCGCCGTGGCGATCGGCATCGTGGACGGCGTCGGCTACGGCGAGAACACCAAGGCCTCGATCATCACGCGCGGCCTGGTCGAGATGACCGACTTCGCGGTCGCGTACGGTGCGGAGGCCGTGACGCTCTCCGGCCTCGCGGGCCTCGGCGACCTGATCGCCACGTGCGAGTCGTCGCTCAGCCGCAACAACACCGCCGGGCGCCTGCTCGGGCAGGGCTACAGCTTCAACGACGTCGTCAAGCAGATGAACCAGACGGCGGAGGGCCTCGCCTCGGTCGCACCCATCCTGCGCCTCGCCGAGGAGCGCGGCGTCGAGATGCCGATCGTCCGCCAGGTGAGCCAGGTGCTCGCCGGCACGCTCGACCCCAAGGACATCGCCCCCCATCTGACCACCGAGGACGACGAACCACAGGGAGAGAGGACAACGGATGACGGACAAGGTCGCAGTCGCACTTCTGTTTGGAGGTCGCTCAAGCGAGCATTCGATCAGCTGCGCGACGGCGGCGGGAGTGCTGGCGGCGATCGACCGTGACCGCTACGACGTCATCCCCGTCGGCATCACCCATGAGGGCGCCTTCACGCTCCAGCCTGACGACGCGGCGCGCTTCGCGCTGAACGCCGACGTCCTCCCGGAGGTGGAGGACAACGGCTCCCGCATCGTCTGGCCGGAGTCGTCGACCTCCCGTGAGCTGGCCGTGGTCGCCGCCGACGGCACCCGCTCCTCGCTGGGACAGGTGGACGTCGTCTTCCCGATCCTGCACGGCCCGTGGGGAGAGGACGGCACCGTCCAGGGCATGCTCGACCTCGTCGGCCTTCCGTACGTCGGCAGCGGCGTGCTCGCGAGCGCGCTCGGCATGGACAAGCACTTCACCAAGACGGTGCTGCAGCAGGCGGGCATCCCGGTCGCGCCCTGGCAGACCGTGACCGCGTACCAGTGGGCGACGGACCAGGAAGCGGTGCGCCGCGAGGCCGAGCAGCTCGGACTTCCGGCGTTCGTGAAGCCGGCCCGCGCGGGCTCCAGCGTCGGCGTGTCCAAGGTGACCGCGTGGGACGACCTGGGAGCTGCGATCGACACCGCCCTCGCCGAAGACGACCGCGTGCTGATCGAGTCGGCGGTGGTCGGCCGCGAGGTGGAGATCGCGGTGCTGGGCGGCCGTCCGGGTCAGGCTGCGCGCGCCTCGGTCGCCGGCGAGATCGTCATCACGGGCCGCGACTTCTACGACTTCGCGGCCAAGTACCTGGACGCGCCGGGCATCGACCTGGTCTGCCCGGCCGACCTGACCGACGCCGAGCTGACCGAGATGCGCGACCTGGGCGTCCGGGCGTTCGACGCCATCGGCGCGGAAGGCCTGTCCCGGGTGGACTTCTTCCTCACTGCCGACGGCTTCGTGGTGAACGAGATCAACACCATGCCGGGGTTCACCCCGATCTCGATGTTCCCGCGCTGCTGGCAGGAGTCGGGGCTGGCCTACCCGGCCCTCATCACCGAACTCCTCGACGTCGCCGTAGCCCGAGCAGCATAGCCCCCGCACCTTTCGTGCCGAATGCGCGAAGTCCTACGCGCCGCGATTCGTGCCGAATGTCGTGAATGCGTGCGCGTAACGCGACATTCGTGCGGAATGTGGGCGGTGTTGCGGGTGGCGATTCGTGCCGAATGTTCGAGGGGTCAGCGGGACGGGGTGGGCGTCGGCGACGGGGTGGGTGTCGGGGGCGCGAGCGTGGTGTCCAGGGTGGAGAGGCACTTCTCGGTCTGCTTGATGCTGGAGATCGCCGACGCGAACTCGGGGAGCACGGCGGCGTCGGAGGCACCCGACACGTGGTCGATGACGACCTCCGTCGCCGGCGTGCGGCCGAAGGTCTGGTAGACGACCTGCTTCGCGGCCGGGTCCGACATCAGCACCCAGTCGACGCCGCTGACGTCGACGCACGGCTTGGTCGTCGGGCCGATCGGGGGGACGCCGCAGCGCAGCAGCACGGCGGCCGGGTCGCCCCACGCGCCGGTCGCCTGCGCGTCCGTCTCCCGGCGGTTCTTGTCGGCCACCGAGTCGGGCAGGCGCACCGAGATCTCGGCGCAGCCGGGGTCGTTCGCGTCCGCTCCCGGGTCGAGGGAGACCGTCGGCGCGCACCCGGCGAGGGCGAGTGCGGCGGCGGCGAGCACGAGGGCGAGGGCGGAGCGGCGAGCGGACATCAGGATTCAGGCTACCGTTGTGAGTCATGGTGGATTCTGGGAGCGCGGCCGACACTGTCGCAGGCGCGTCCGAACGCGAGGCGCTGAAGCGCATCTTCCCGCGGCTGCCGGAGTCGTCGGCGACGCTCGTCGGGCCCGGCGACGACGCGGCGGTGCTCGCGGCGCCGGACGGCCGGTTCGTGGTTACGACGGACATGATGGTGCACGGCCCCGACTTCCGGCTCGCCTGGTCGTCGCCGGAGGACCTCGGCTGGAAGGCGGCGGCGACCAACCTGTCCGACGTGGCCGCGATGGGCGCGGTGCCGACAGCGCTCGTGGTGGCGATCGCCGCGCCGCAGACCCTCCCGGTGTCCGCCCTGGAGCACATCGCCGACGGCTTCCGTGCAGCCTGCGCCGAACTCGCGCCGGGGTGCGGTGTCGTCGGCGGCGACCTGTCGGCGTCCGACACGCTCACGCTGGCGGTGACCGCGTTCGGCGACCTGCAGGGCCGCGCCCCGGTGCTGCGGAGCGGCGCGCGTCCGGGCGACGTGGTGGCGGTCTCCGGTCGCCTGGGCGCCGCCGCGGCGGGACTCCGGCTGCTGTTCGCGGAGGCCGTGGACGTGGACGGCGTGCCCGATCGCGAGCGCTTCGCGGCCGTCGCCGCCGCGCATCCCGACCTGGTCGGCGCCCAGCTGCGGCCGCGCCCTCCCGTCGCCGACGGCCCCTGGCCGCGGACGCCGGCGCGACCGCGATGCTCGACCTCAGCGACGGCCTCGCCCTCGACGCCCGCCGGGTGGCCGAGGCGAGCGGCGTCGCCATCGACCTCGACCGCGCTGCCCTCGGCGACGACCCGCTGACGGCGCTGACCGCGCTGACCGGGGAGAGGACCACGGCCTCCTGGCCTGCTTCCCGCCGGGCGCCGTGCTGCCCGGGAGCTTCCGCCGCGTCGGCGCCGTCCGCGAGGGCGCCGGCCTCCTGGTCGACGGCCACCCGTTCGACGAGCGCGGCGGCTGGGACCCCTACCTGGAGTGGGACGGGCACAGCGGCTAACGGAGGAGATCCGTCGCGACACGCCGGGTGCGGGCAGTCAGCGGAGGAGATCGACGGCTGGGGAGGGCGGGAGTCCTCCGGGGGCGGGGTCAGGGGGTCAGGCGGGGCGCGGTCAGGCCGGCGACAGGTAGTGGACGGCGGTCTCGCCGTAGGCGCGCGTGCGGTCGAGGACGAGGCCCTCGGGGAGGCTCGGGGCGCCGTCGCGGGTGCTGCGCTCGACGCAGACCAGGGCGTCCTCGGTCAGCAGCGGCACCAGCCCGGTGAGCACGGCGAGCAGGTCGGCGTCCGGGAGATTGTACGGCGGGTCGACGAAGACCAGGTCGAAGGATGCCGCCGGGCCGGCCGCGAGGTACGGCAGCACCGCCGTCGCCCTCACCTCCACCTCGGGCCGCGCCCCCTTCGGCGCCGCACGCACGACCGCCTCGGCGTTCCGCCGGCAGATCGCCGCGGCCGCCGCCGACTTCTCCACCAGCAGCACGCGCACGGCGCCCCGGCTGGCCGCCTCCAGCCCGAGCGCGCCCGAGCCGGCGAAGAGGTCGAGCACGTGGGCCCCGCGGACGGCGTCGCGCGCGTCCAGCCCGGAGAACACCGCTTCGCGCACACGGTCGCTGGTCGGGCGCGTGCCGCTCCTGGGCACCTGGAGCGTCAGCGAGCCGGCGAAGCCGGAGACGATTCGGGTCATAGCCCTCCGAGCCTAGCGGTGCCGCCGCGGCGCCAGCAGAATAGGAGCATGGACGAACGCCTCCCGCAGGCGGAACTCGACGCCCTGTGGCGGTACGACGACCCGATCGCCTCCGCCGAACGCTTCGCGATCGCCGCCGCCGAACCCGACCGCCCCGAACTGGTGCGCGCCGAGCTGGAGACCCAGCGCGCCCGCGCACTCGGGCTGCAGGGCCGGTTCGCCGAAGCGGACGGCCTGCTCGACTCGCTGGAGCCGGCCGGCGGCACGCTCGCCGTGCGCATCCTGCTGGAGCGCGGACGGCTCCGCAACACCGAGGGCCTGCGGGCGGAGGCCATCCCACTGTTCGAGAGCGCGTTGCTGGCCGCGCGGCGCGACGACGACGCGTTCCTCGCGGTCGACGCCGCCCACATGCTGGCCCTCGCCGACCCGGACCGCTCCGAGCAGTGGACGGAGGAGGGCCTCGCCGACCTCGCGAACAGCAACGACCCGCGCACGCTGCGCTGGGGCGTCGCCCTGCACAACAACCGGGGCTGGGCCCTCTTCGAGGCCGGCCGCCCGCACGAGGCGCTCGGCTCGTTCGAGTCGGCCCTGGAGGTCGCCGAGCGCTACGGCACGCTCGATCAGCAGTTCGCCGCGCGGTGGTCGCTCGCCCGCTGCCTGCGCGAGGTCGGCCGCTGGCAGGAGGCCTTCGACATCCAGGCCAGGCTCGCCGCCGAGCGCCCGGGCGAGAGCGACGTGGCGGATGAGCTCGTCGCACTCGCCGACGTCGAGGCGCAGGTGCGCGACACGGCGACGGAGGCGGCCCCTACGATCGAACCATGACCTCCAGCACCGCCACGGCCTCCGACGGCACCGTCGCGCTCGAGACCCGGCTGACCGGGGTGCTGGGCGGCCGCACGGCCTCCGCGTTCGAGAAGGCGTTCGGGATGCGCACCGTCGCCGACCTGCTCGCGCACTACCCCCGCCGGTACGCGTCGCGGGGGAGCTGACCGCGCTGGCGAACCTGCCGCTGGACGAGCACGTCACGATCGTGGCCGAGGTGCTTCGGGTGCAGGAGCGTCCGATGCGGGCGCGGCGCGGCTCCATCCTGGAGGTCAAGATCTCCGACGGCGAGGGCATCCTGACCCTCACGTTCTTCAACCAGGCGTGGCGCTCGAAGGAGCTCGCGCCGGGCGTGCGCGGCATCTTCGCCGGCAAGGTGTCGGCCTACCGCGGCGCCCTCCAGCTCGCCCACCCGGACTACGAGCTGTTCGCCGACGACGCCGAGAACGCCGTCGCCCCGGGCAGCGCCGCCGCGAAGGAGTGGGCGCAGACCCCCATCCCGATCTACCCGGCGACCGGCACGGTGGCGAGCTGGCAGGTGCAGAAGGCGGTCGGTCTGGCCCTCGACGCGCTCGGCCCGTGCCCCGACCCGGTGCCGCAGGCGATCGCGACCGAGCGCGGGCTGCTGCCGTTCCGCGAGGCGCTGGAGGGCATCCACCGGCCGCAGAAGAACGCGGAGTGGCAGCGCGCCCGCGACGCGCTGCGCTTCCAGGAGGCGTTCGTGCTGCAGGCCGCGCTCCTGCAGCAGCGCGCCGAAGCCCGGTCGGTCGCGGCGACCCCGCGGAAGGCGACCCCGGCGGCCTCCTGGAGCGCTTCGACGCCATCCTGCCGTTCACTCTGACCGGCGACCAGGCGGACGTCGGGCGCGAGATCGCCCACGACATCGGCTCGGCCGAGCCGATGCACCGCCTCGTGCAGGGCGAGGTCGGCTCGGGCAAGACCCTGGTGGCGCTGCGGGCGATGCTCGCCGTGGCGGACAGCGGGGGCCAGTCCGCGCTGCTCGCACCGACGGAGGTCCTGGCCGCCCAGCACCTGCGTTCGATCGCGGACATGCTCGGCCCCGACCTGTCCGCCGAGCTGATGCCGACGCTGCTCACCGGCCAGCTCTCCACCGCTGAGCGCAAGCGGGCCCTGCTGCGGACGGTGAGCGGGCAGTCCCGCATCGTGGTCGGCACGCACGCACTCCTCGGCGACGCCGTCACGTTCTTCGACCTCGGCCTGGTCGTCGTGGACGAGCAGCACCGCTTCGGCGTCGAGCAGCGGGAGGCGCTGCGCGCGAAAGGCGGGACGCCCCCGCACGTCCTCGTGCTCACGGCGACGCCCATCCCGCGCACGGTCGCGATGACGGTGTTCGGCGACCTGGAGGTCTCCACCATCGCGCAGCTCCCGGCCGGCCGCCAGGGGATCGAGAGCTTCGTCGTCCCGCTCGCCGACCGGCCGGGCTGGGAGCGCCGGATCTGGGAGCGCGCGTCGGAGGAGATCGGGCTCGGCCGCCAGGTATTCGTGGTGTGCCCGGCGATCAGCGCGAAGGAGGCCGAGGACGACGGCGAGGACGCTCCGGCGCCCGACGACGACGCAGGACCGCCCCGGCCCGCCGCCAACGTGGAGTCGGTCGCCGCGCAGGTGCGCGCCGACCCGCTGTTCGCGCAGTCGCGCGTCGGCGTGCTGCACGGGAGGCTGTCCTCCGACGAGAAGGACGCCGTGATGCGCGCCTTCGCCGCCGGCGAGCTCGACCTCCTGATCGCCACCACCGTGATCGAGGTCGGCGTCAACGTGCCGAACGCCTCCGCCATGATCGTGCTCGACGCCGACCGGTTCGGCGTCTCGCAGCTCCATCAGCTCCGCGGCCGGGTCGGCCGCGGCTGACGTCCCCGGGCTCTGCCTGCTCGTCACCTACGCCGAGGAGGGGTCGCTCGCCCGCGAGCGCGTCGATGCGGTCGCCGCGACGCTCGACGGCTTCGAGCTGGCCAACGTCGACCTCGAGCTGCGCCGCGAGGGCGACGTGCTCGGCAGCCGCCAGTCCGGCGGCCGGTCGTCGCTCAAGCTGCTGCGCGTGGTCTCCGACGGCGAGCTCATCGCGGAGGCGCGCGTCGCCGCCGCCGAGACGCTGGACGACGGCGGCCTCGCCGCGCATCCCGCCCTCGCCGCGGCGCTCGCGCGCAGGCTCGACGAGTCGGAGCGCGCCTTCCTCGGCAAGTCCTGACGGCGCCGCCGGGCCACGCGACACCTGCTCTGGGAAGATAACGGATTCACAACGAATAGCCGGGTATCGCGTAATAGTCTGGTGCCCTATGAACAGGATCGCCGTAGTCCCTGGATCGTTCGACCCGGTCACTCTCGGGCATCTCGATGTCATCGAGCGGGCCGCTCGGCTGTGGGACGAGGTCCACGTTCTGGTGGTGCACAACCCGGACAAGTCGGCCCTGCTGCCCATCGCGCAGCGCGTGGCCCTGATCGAGCGCTCGATCGAGGACGCCGGCATCCAGGGGCGGATCGTCGTGGCGTCGTGGTCGGTCGGCCTCCTGGTCGACTACTGCACCGATGTCGGGGCGGACGTGCTGGTCAAGGGCATCCGCTCCCAGGTCGACGTCGCCTACGAGACCCCGATGGCGATCGTGAACCGCCACCTCGCCGACGTCGAGACGGTCTTCCTGCTTCCCGACCCGGCGAACGCGCACGTGTCGAGCTCCCTCGTGCGCCAGGTCGCCAACCTCGGCGGGGACGTGAGCCCCTACGTGCCTCCCGCCGTATCCGAGCTGCTGTCAACCACATGACCCGGGTGGAGAGATGAACAGTTACGCGACGCGCCAGCCCACGGAGTCCTCTGTCGCCCCTGAGGAGGTGGGCCTGCCCGCGCCGGGGATGGACCTGGACGAGTTGCGGCGCGCCGCGGAGCAGATCACCGCCAACGTGGAGTCCGTCATCGACGGCAAGCACGACGCGGTGCAGACGGCGCTCGTCGTCCTGCTCGCCGAGGGCCACCTCCTCATCGAGGACGTGCCGGGCGTCGGCAAGACCATGCTGGCCAAGTCACTGGCGAAGTCGGTGGACTGCTCGGTCAGCCGCATCCAGTTCACCCCGGACCTGCTGCCGAGCGACGTCACCGGCGTCTCGGTCTACAACCAGGCCGAGCGGCGCTTCGAGTTCAAGCCGGGCGCGGTGTTCGCGAACATCGTGATCGGCGACGAGATCAACCGGGCCAGCCCCAAAACGCAGTCCGCCCTCCTGGAGTGCATGGAGGAGCGGCAGGTCACGGTCGACGGGTCGACGTACCCGCTGGCCGCTCCGTTCATCGTGGTGGCGACGCAGAACCCGATCGAGATGGAGGGCACCTACGCCCTCCCCGAGGCGCAGCGGGACCGCTTCATGGCCCGGATCGCGATGGGCTACCCCGACGAGGACTCCGAGATCGCGATGCTGACCACGCGCGACACCTCCAGCCCGCTGTCCCGGATCGGGCCGGTCGTCAGCGCGGAGGAACTGCGCGCGATGATGACGACGGCCCGCGCGGTCTTCGCGTCGTCCCCGGTGAAGCAGTACGCCGTCGATCTCGTGCGCGCGACGCGCGAAGACCGAGACCTCCGGCTCGGCGCGAGCCCCCGCGCGACGCTGCAGCTCGTGCGCGCGGCCAAGGCGATGGCGGCGCTCGACGGCCGCGACTTCGTCCTGCCGGACGACATCGACGCGCTGGCCGTCCCGGTGCTCGGCCACCGGCTGCTTCCCACCAGCCGCGCACTCGGCCACCACCACGAGAGCGCGCCCGTCATCGCGGACATCGTGCGGCGCATCGTGGCCGCGACGCCCGTACCGGTCGGCTCCGGCGCCATCGGCGGCGCGAGCGGCGCGGTGCGGAACGGTGCAGGGCACACCGCGGCCGCGACCGGCAGAGACCGGACCGCCACCGGAGCCGCGCGCACAGGCGGGGAGTAGTCCCGTGGCAGGGCGCGCGGGGCCGTCGCCCCTGAAGAAGCCGCGCCCCACCGCGCGCGGTTGGACCTTCGGCGCCGTCGGCGTCGTCGCGCTGGCCGCCTCCGCGTTCTTCGGCCGCACCGACGTGCTCTTCGTCGGCGTCTTCCTCACCGTGCTGCCACTGGCGGCGATGATCTCGGTCACCCTCGATCGGCCGCGGCTCACCGTGGCCCGCAGCTTCCACCCCGACGTCGTCGCGGTGGGGGAGCAGGCGACCATCGTCACAACGGCGCGCAACCAGTCCGCCCGGCCGAGCCCGCCCGCCCGGTGGCGCGAGTACGCCCCGGCCGGTGTGGAGGTGCAGGGCTCCGCGCCGTTCCCGCGGCTGGGCGCTCACCAGGTGAACGTCGCGCACGGTCGCGACACGGTCGTGCTGCGGCAGGATGTCGTCGCCTTCCGGCGCGGATCCCACCCGGTCGGGCCGCTCATCGTCAGCCGCACCGACCCGTTCGGGGTGGCCTACGCGGAGTACGCGGTCGGGCAGCCGCGGCAGCTTCTGGTGACGCCCCGCGTGGTTCCGCTCTCGAGCGGCGAGCTGGACGTGGCGCACAGCGAGGGCGCCGAGCACGAGTTGCAGCGGCACAGCATCCCGAGCGCCGACGAGCTGATCGCCCGCGAGTACCGGCCGGGAGACCCGCTGCGCCGGGTGCATTGGCGGGCGACAGCCCGGCACGACAAGCTGATGGTCCGTCAAGAGGAGCAGCGCAGCAACCCGGAGGCCTGGATCGTGATGGACACCCGGCCCGCGCCGACGTCCCTCGGCGCCCTCCGGCCTCCCGGACCCCGGAGCGCATACGAGCCGGAGGACGCGCTCTTCGAGACGCTGATGCAACTGGTCGCGTCGGTCGGGGTCCACCTCCTCGACGAGGGCTTCGTCCTCAGCGTGGTGGAGACCGCCCCGCGGCAACTCTCGGGTCGCAGCGGAGCAGGCAGGACGGGCACGCTCGGGTCGATCACGCCCACCTACGACCGCGGGACGGCCGACCGGCTGCTGCTCGCGGACCTGGCCGCGGTCGACGCAACCGCGGTCACACGCGACGACGCCGTCGCCGAGCTGGCCTCCGGGCTGCGGCGCGCCGGACGCGCCGTCCCGATCTTCGCCGTGCTGCTCGACGGCACGCCCGAGCTCGGCTCGCTCGCCGCGTTGCGCGGGATGGGCGACCCCGCCGTCGCGTTCGTCGGCGAGGGGGCCTCGCCCGAGGTGGAGGACGTGCTCGGCGACGCCGGCTGGCTCTGCGTGTCGTTCGCAGCGGGCGACGACCCGGCCGAATGCTGGCAGCGCGCCCTGGACCGACAGCGGGCGGTGGCGGGTCATGGTTAGCGAGGCCCTCCCGCTCGGGCTGACCCGCGTCCGGCGCCGGCGGCAGGCCTACTGGCGGATCACCGGGGCGCTGGTGCTGCAGCTGCTGGCGCTCAGCTTCGCGCTGGGCGGCCTCATCCAGGGCCCGTCGTGGTGGTTCGCGCTCATGCTGACCAGCTCGTTCCTGCTGGTGTGCGGAGCGGGCCTGCGCGCCGTCGGCGTGCACCGCGGGCTCGTCCCGGTGCTGGAGCTCGTGCTCGCCGCGATGATCATGACGGTGACGTTCGGTAGCGGGACCGGGTTGCTCGGCCTCATCCCCACGCCGGGCACGGTGCAGCGCTGGGGCGGATATCTGCAGCAGGCGATGCTCTCGATCTACCAGCAGGGAACGCCCGCCGAGAGCCTTCCCGAGTTCATCTTCCTGGTGGTCGCGGGGGCGTGCGTCATCGCGATCGTCCTCGACACCCTGGCGATCGCGATCCGCGCTCCGGCTTTCACCGCCGTCGGCGTGGCGGCCGTGCTGGTGGTACCCGGCGCACTGCTGGGCGACGGGCTCGACCCGATCGCCCTGGCGGCGTCGGCCGCCGCGTTCCTCTGGCTGCTGCGCTGCGACGTCCGCACCAGGAGGCCCGGTGCGGGCCGGCCTGGCGCGGCGCTGTCCGTGGGCGCCGCGGCCGTCGTCGTCGCGATGCTGCTGTCCGGGACGGCGCCCGGCTTCGACAAGGGCGGCGCGACCTCCTTCACAGCCGGCGGCATCTCGATCGGCGGCACCGTGACCCCGCTGATCGACCTCGGCAAGGACCTCCGTCGTCCCGCCGCCGTGCGCGCGCTGACCTACACGACCACGGCCGCCGCCGGCCAGTACCTCAAGCTCGCCTCGCTCGACCAGTTCACCGGCTCGGTCTGGAAGCACCGCGAGCGCGACACCAAGCGACTGTCCGACGGCGTGGCGGTCGGGCCCGTTCCCGGGCTGTCGGCCGCCGTGAAGCGGTCCAAGATCACCACCTCCGTACAGATCGACGACATGACCAGCCGCTGGCTGCCGGTGCCCGCGCCCGTGCAGTCGGTGAAGGGCCTGAACGGCACCTGGTCGTGGGACCCGGACGACCTCACCCTCGGCGGGATCAACGTGACCACGCAGGGCCAGAAGTACACCGCGACGAGCCTGATCCTCGCTCCGACGGCCGACCAGCTCAAGGCGGCGGGCGGCTTCGTGCCCGCCGACATCCAGCGCGACCTCTTCCTGCCCTCCAACATGCCGGCGATCGTCGGGCAGACCGCGCTGACCGCCACCGCCGGGGCGGTGTCGGAGTACGACAAGGCGGTGGCGCTCCAGGACTACTTCCGCGACAACGGCTTCGTGTACTCCACGCAGACGCCGCTGAAGCAGGGCTACGACGGCGACGGCGCGCGAGTGATCGCGAAGTTCCTGGAGGTCAAGAGCGGCTACTGCGTCCACTTCGCCTCGGCGATGGCGCTGATGGCGCGCAGCCTCGGCATCCCGGCCCGGGTGGCGGAAGGGTACCTGCCCGGCACATCGAGCGGCGGCACGGCGAACAGTCCCGGCACGTACACGGTCACCAGCGACGACCTGCACGCCTGGCCTGAGCTGTATTTCGCCGGCGTCGGCTGGGTGTCCTTCGAGCCGACGGTCGGCCGAGGAACGATCCCGAGCTACACCCGGCCGAACGCGACGCCGGACCAGATCGCCCCGACTTCCGCACCCGGCTCCTCCAACGCAGCGAAGCGCCTGGTGCCCACCGACCAGCCGAATGTCGCGGGCGCGGGGGGCACCACGCCGCCGTCGCCGCTGCAGCCGGTGCTCTCCGGGTCAGGCGTCGCGCTGCTGGTCATCGCCGTGCTCCTGACGCCCGCGGTGATCCGCCGGATGCGGCGGCGCGGGAGGCTGAGGCGCCTCTCCGAGTCGTGGGGCGGCGCGTCGGTCGTCTGGGACGAGCTGCGCGACACGGCCCGCGATCTGGGCTGGTCGGCGCCGGACACCGAGACGCCGCGCGTCTTCGCGCGCCGCATCGCCGCGGCCGTCGAGGGCACTCCGGGCGAGGAGGCCGTACTGCGCCTGCTCGACGTGCGCGAGCGCGACGCCTTCGGGCCGCCGACGCGCGCGGTGGCGGTCGGGCTCGCGGAGGATCTCCGGCGGGTGATCGCCGCGCTCGAGGAGCAGGCGGGCCGCGGGCTCCGGCTGAAGGCGGCGCTTATTCCTGTGTCGTTGCTGCCAGCCGGCTGGCGTTCGCCTGCGAGCGCCGGCGGTCCCGCGTAACATAGCCGATCGTGAGTACCTTCAGAACCACCCCGTACACGGTCGGTGTGTACGACCTCATGCGTCGTCCCGGCGAGATGCGCGAGCAGCGCCTCAGCGTCCCGGTGAAGGAGAAGCTGGGGGAGGGACTGCTGTCGGTGCCGGAGGGTGCGACCATCGATCTCGACCTCCGGCTGGAGTCCATGCACGAGGGCATCCTGGTCACGGCGGAGGCCGAGGCCACCGCCACGGGCGTCTGCGGGCGCTGCCTGATCGACATCGAGCAGCCTGTCGAAGTCGATTTCCAGGAACTTTTCGCGTATCCTTCTACGGAAGCTTTCGATTATGAGGTTCACGACGACCACGTGGATCTTGAACCTCTGATCAGGGATGCGGTAGTGCTGTCACTGCCGTTTCAGCCGGTGTGCCGGCCGGACTGCCCGGGTCTCGATCCTGAGACCGGGGAGAGGCTGGCGGATGTACCGGACCGCAAGCCGAACGAGACCGTCGATACTCGCTGGTCCGCGCTCGCGGCGTTCCAGGCTTCCGACACCGAGTCCACCAGCAACAACGCCCCGGCCGCCGGGGCTGGAGAAGAGAGATAGTCATGGCCGTTCCGAAGCGGAAGCAGTCTCGCGCCAACACCCACGCCCGTCGTTCGCAGTGGAAGGCCGAGGTCCCCACGCTCGTCAAGTCGATCGAGAACGGCAAGGTCGTCTACAGCCTCCCGCACCGTGCCAAGGTCGTCGAGGACTCCGCGGGCACCGCGCTCTTCATGGAGTACAAGGGCCGCAAGGTCGCCGACGTCTGACTCGGCAGCGCGGCTGAACAGCGCACGAGGCAAACGAAGTAGGGGAAGCAGGAACGTGGTCGGCGAGAACACTGACCGCTCTGCCCTCATCGAGAAGCTCGGGGTCGACATCGACCCCGAGCTTCTCGTGCTTGCGCTGACCCATCGCTCGTACGCGTACGAGAACGGCGGCATTCCGAACAACGAGCGCTTGGAGTTCCTCGGCGATTCGATCCTCGGCCAGGCCGTCACCGTCAAGCTGTTCCGTGAGAACCCGGACCTCGATGAGGGTGAGCTCGCGAAGCGCCGCGCCAGCCTGGTGAGTTCGGTGGCGCTCGCGGAGGTCGCCCGCAGCATCGGTCTCGGCCAGTATCTGCGTCTCGGCCGCGGCGAGAACCAGAGCGGGGGCCGCGACAAGGCTTCGATCCTCGCCGACACCGTCGAGGCGCTGATCGGCGCCACCTACCTGGACGCCGGCGGCGAGGCGGCGACCGCGCTCGTGCTGCGCCTGGTCGACCCGTTGCTGGCCGACCCCGACCGGTTCGGGGCGGCGATGGACCCCAAGACCAGCCTCCAGGAGGCGGCCGCCCACCGCGGCGCCGGCCTCCCGGTCTACACGGTGACGAACACGGGCCCTGACCACTCCAAACTCTTCCACGCCACCGTCTCGGTGGGCGACCTCGTGACCGCCACCGGCGAGGGCACGAGCAAGAAGCAGGCCGAGATGGCCGCTGCGCTCAGCGCCTGGACCGAGCTGACCCGCCGCCGTGCCCGAGCTCCCCGAGGTTGAGGTCGTCCGCGCCGGCCTGGCGCCGGCGGTCACGGGTGCGACCATCCTCGGGGTGGAGGTCTTCGAGCCGCGCTCGCTGAAACGCCACGATCCGGTCGCGGGTGCGTTCGAGACGCTGCTGACCGGCCGTGTGATGGAGGAGCCCGCCCGTCGCGGCAAGTTCCTCTGGATCCCGCTGCAGGGCACGCCGCGCCGCGCCATCGTCGCGCACCTCGGGATGAGCGGGCAGATCCTGCTGCGCGAGCCGGGCTGGGACGAGGCCGGACTGCTCCGCATCCGCCTGCACATCGAGACCGCCGCGACCCTGCCCGGCGACCACCGCGAGCTGTGGGTGAACTTCGTCGATCAGCGCATCTTCGGCTCGATGGCGGTGGACTCCCTGGTCCCGACCGCCGACGGCGCCCCCGCCGGCCGGGGAACGTCCGAGCCGCTGATTCCGACGCAGGTCGCCCACATCGCCCGCGACCCGCTCGACCCGGCGTTCGACGACGCGGGGTTCGTCGCCGCGCTCACCCGTAAGAACAGCGGGATCAAGCGCGTCCTCCTCGACCAGACGGTCATCAGCGGCATCGGCAACATCTACGCGGACGAGGCGCTCTGGGCGGCCCGCATCCACTACGAGCAGCCGGCGTCGTCGCTGAGCCGGGCGAAGGCCCGCACGCTCCTGGCGGAGGTGCGTCACGTGCTGGAGAAGGCGCTGGCGGAGGGCGGCACGAGCTTCGACGCCCAGTACGTGAATGTCAACGGGAACTCGGGCTACTTCTCGCACAGCCTCAACGCCTACGGCCAGGAGGGTAAGCCCTGCCCGCGCTGCGGCACCCCTATCGTCCGCGAGCGCTTCATGAACCGGTCGTCGCACTTCTGCCCGCGGTGCCAGCGGCTGCGGTGATTACCAGGAATTGGCAACTTCGCCCTCATGAAAGCCCGTAGGTCGGGCGCACCTACTCCAACGTCTTCTGCCAGTGCCCGGTCAGCGCGTGCAGTTGGAACCCGAACGCGCGGTTGATCGCCAGCATCGGCACATTCTCGTCCGCGTTCCAGGTCAGCAGCCGGTGGATGTGCGGCGCGTGGTGCGCCAGCTCGTGGATGTTCTGGAGCTTCACCAGGGTGCCGAGGCGGTGCCCGCGGTGGGGCATGGCCACGAGCGTGTCGTACTGCTCGGCCTTGTCGCCGTCGGCCGGGACCGCGATCTCCGTGTACGCGGCCAGTTCGCCGGTGTCGATGCACTCGGCGGCGGTGACCAGCAGCGGCTCGCCCCGTTCGGCCAGTTCGCGCTCCTGGGCGCGCACGCGCTCGCCCGTCCACTCCTCGCGGTCGACCGCGATGCCGCTCTGCGGGATGTCCGTCGACATGCGCGCCTTCAGCGCCGCGAACGGCTCCAGGAGGTCGTCGGGCGCGTGTCCCAGCCAGGACACCGCGCGGTAGCCCGTGGCGGAGGCCGCCGTGCTCGCGAGGCCGGCCTCCCTGGCCCGCGGCAGCGGCAGCAGCAACTCGCTGGAGCGCTCCACCTGGCCGAGCTGGTACCCGTGCCGCAGGGCGAAGCGCACGTCACGCGACTCAGCCGGCAGCCCGGCCGTGCCCGAGCGTGCCCGGATGACCGACACGCTGTCGGCGAGCGTGCTCGCCGGGTGCTCGGTGTAGGCGCTGATGACACGCCTCCCGCCCTCCGCTGCCAGCTCCTCACCGGCTGCCAGGAGGGCCGAGCCGATGCCGCGGCCGCGCACCGCCGGGGCCGTCCACGAGAAGGCTCACGGTCTCGGCCTCCTCCTCGATGGGGAAGTCCGCCTGGACACGACCCACGACGACGCCGTCCTCGATCGCGACGAGCAGGATCTTCTCCTGGTAGTCCTGGGCGCGGAACGCGGCCAGCGCCTCCTCGGCCGTCTCGACGAAGTCGTCGGTCTTCCACAGCGCGACGCTGATCCCGTTCAGGACGCCGACGAGCTCCTCGAACAGCCACGACTCCGCGGTGCCGAGCGCCCGGGGAGGAGAGCCGCTCGATGCGCACCGCTGCCTCCCGCTGTCGTCGTACCGGATGTGCGGAGAACTACTCACCATATCCCGCGCCCGGACGGGTGGGGAAGAGCATCGAACGGTTTGGTTTCGATCGTGTAAATCTGGGCGCCAATGGCGGGTGCAAATGCTTGCATCGCATGTAGTCTCAGCACACATATTCGTGGTGCGACGAGGCGAACACGCCGCGTTCGACACGGATTCCGTCGAGAGGCAGAAGATGCTAGGAAAGAAAGTCACGATCGGTGCGGCTGTTGCAGCGTCAGTCGCACTGCTCCTCGTTGGGTGCGCCAACCAGCCGTCAACCGGTGGCTCCACCAACACCAACTCGAAGGTGAACATCCCGGCGATCACCTCGGTTTCCACCCCCAAGGACGCGGTGCTCCCCGCGGGTGATGGCAAGGCCACCTGCCCCTCCGGGCTCACCATCGCGTACGTCGGAGCCGAGACCGGCCCGAACGCTCAGCTCGGAATCAACATCTTCAACGGCATCCAGTTGGCCCTCAACCAGCACAACCAGGCCAACAAGGGATGCCAGGTCGGCTTCAAGAAGTTCGACACCGAGGGCGACCCGAACAAGGCGACCGGCCCGGTCACCCAGGCGGTCAACGAGGCCGACATCGTCGGTGTCGTCGGCCTCCCGTTCTCCGGTGAGTCCAAGGCGACCGGAAACATCTTCGAGCAGCAGGGCCTGGTGCACATCACCCCGTCCGCGACCAACCCGGCGCTGACCCAGAACGGCTGGAAGACCTTCTTCCGCGGCCTCGGCAACGACGCCGTGCAGGGTCCGGCGGCGGCGAAGTTCCTGACCGACAAGCTGAAGGCCAAGAAGGTCTACCTGGTCCAGGACGACTCCGACTACGGAATCGGCCTCGGCACCACGACCTCCAAGGCGCTCGGCAGTGCGCTCGTCGGCACCGACAAGGTGACGACCGGCCAGAAGGACTTCTCCGCGGTGATCTCCAAGATCATCAACGCGAAGCCGGACGCCGTGTACTACTCGGGCTACTACGCCGAAGGTGCGCCGTTCGACCAGCAGCTGGTCAACAAGGGATACACGGGCACGTTCGTCGGCCCCGACGGCGTGAAGGACGACCAGTTCATCAAGCTGGCCGGCGACGCGTCCAGCAACGCGTACTTCACCTGCCCCTGCATCCCGGGTGAGCTGATCCCGTCGTTCGAGTCGGCCTACAAGTCGCTCGCCAGCGCCGAGCCCGGCACCTACTCGATCGAGGGCTACGACGCCACCACCGTCCTGCTCGCCGGCATCGACAAGGGCAACACGACCCGCGCGAAGCTCGTCGACTGGGTGAAGAACTACGACGCCGACGGCCTGAGCAAGCACTACAAGTGGGACTCCACCGGTGAGCTCCAGGCGCCGACCGTCTACGGGTACAAGGTCGAGGGCGGCAAGATCGTCCCGATCGGAACCATCGGATAACGCGACACGCGAAGGTGCCGCGGGCCGCCGTGGCCCGCGGCACCTTTGTTTCGACTCTCTCGTACGCTCGTAAGACCTGAGCCGGACCAACGACGATCCGACACTGACACCTGGAAGCTCGAATGCTCGAAACCCTCCTCCTCGTCCATCCCGTCCTCGACAACTCGTGGATCAACTTCGATGTCGGCGCCCTCGTCCAGAACTTCTGGAGCGCCACCTTCGACGGCCTCACCTTCGGCGCCATCTACGGCCTGATCGCCGTCGGCTACACGCTGGTCTACGGCGTGCTCAACCTGATCAACTTCGCCCACTCCGAGGTGTTCATCGTCGGCGCGTACGGCGTCGTGATCACCCTCACCTCGCTCGGCTTCGGCCCCAGCGCGCCCAACCTGAGTCCTGTCGCGATCATCGGCGACCTGCTGCTCGCCCTGCTGGTCGGCATGGCGGCCTCCGCGGCCACCGCCTACGTGCTCGAACGCGTCGCGTACAGGCCGCTGCGAAAACGGAACGCGCCACGCCTCGTGTTCCTCATCACGGCGATCGGCGCCTCGTTCACGATCCAGTACCTGATCTTCCTGATCCGGGGCGCGAACGCGGAGCCGGCGGTGACGATGTTCATCCCCAAGCCGATCTTCGACGTCTTCGGGACGATCGTGAACAGCCAGCAGCTCATCATCGTGATCGCCTCGGTCGTCCTGATGATCGCCACGGACATGTTCATCCGCCGCACCCGCACCGGCCGCGGCATCCGCGCGGTCGCGCAGGACGCCGACACCGCGACGCTGATGGGCGTCAACAAGGAGAAGATCATCCAGATCACCTTCATCACCGGCGGTATCCTCGCCGGCGCGGCGGCCCTGTTCTACGTGATGCTGGTGCCCTCCGGCGTGATCTACAACGGCGGCTTCGTGCTCGGCGTCAAGGCGTTCGCCGCGGCCGTCCTCGGCGGAATCGGCAACGTGCGCGGCGCCCTCCTCGGCGGGCTGCTGCTGGGCGTGATCGGCAACTACGGCCAGATCCTGCTCGGCGACTCGCAGTGGACCGACGTCGTCGCATTCGTCGTGCTGGTACTGGTGCTGCTGGTCAAGCCGACCGGCATCCTCGGCACCTCTCTCGGACGGAGCCGCGCATGAGCACCACAGAAGGCCCCAAGGTCCTGCCCGACGGACGGTCGGAGCAGGCGGCCGACGCGCTGGAGGCAGCGCGCGCCGGCCGGAAGAAAGGTCCGCTGCAGCCGCTGCGCGACTACTGGAACGGCCTCCCGCGGGCCGTGCAGTGGGCGTGGCTGCTCATCGTGGTCGCAGTGGCGTACGCGCTGCCGTACCTGAACTTCTTCCCGCTCACCACCGAGCCCGGCAACGACTGGCCGCTCGCGTGCTTCGCGATGGCCACCTACGGCCTGATCGCGATCGGCCTGAACGTGGTGGTCGGCTACGCCGGCCTCCTCGACCTCGGCTACGTCGCGTTCTTCGCCGTCGGGTCGTACACCGCGGCCATGCTCACCAGCCCGGACTCGCCGTTCCTCAAGATCCCGTACCTGTGGACGGTTCCGGTCGCGATGGCGGTGACGATGACCTTCGGCGTCATCCTCGGCGTGCCGACGCTCCGCCTCCGCGGCGACTACCTGGCGATCGTCACGCTCGGCTTCGGTGAGATCGTGCGCATCCTCGCCACGATCATCCCGGCGATGAAGGGCCAGGTCGGCTTCCAGAACGTCGGCCACCCGCCGGGGAGACCGCAAGGGCATCCCGATCTTCTCCAACTCCAACGGCGTGCCCTGGTACTGGCTCACGGTGACGATCATCATCGTGATCCTGCTGCTGGTCGGCAACCTGGAGCGCAGCCGCGTGGGCCGCGCGTGGATCGCCATCCGCGAGGACGAGGACGCCGCCGAGATCATGGGCGTGCCCACCTTCAAGTACAAGGTCTGGGCGTTCGCGATCGGAGCCGGCGTCGGCGGACTCTCCGGCGCACTGTTCGCCGGGCAGGTCGGCTTCGTCAACAACCAGAAGTTCGACGTCCAGACCTCGATCCTGTTCCTCGCTGCCGTCGTGCTCGGCGGCGCGGGAAGCAAGGTCGGTGCGATGATCGGCGGCGCGATCGTGGCGTACATCCCGCTGCGGTTCACCGCGATCGCGGACTACAAGTACCTGATCTTCGGCATCGCGCTCGTGCTGATCATGATCTTCCGCTCGCAGGGCCTGTTCCCGGCGCGGCAGAAGCTCCTGGCCTACGGGCGGCTCGCGTACCGAAGAGTGGCCCAGACGGCGAAGGGAGGAGCGCGATGAGCGACGGACCCACCACACCCACCACACCCCCACCCCGGCGACCCCGGTGAGCCCGGAGGAGGAGCCGGCCCTCGGCGCCAACGAGGACGAGCTGGAGGCGGCAGGCGTCGACCTCGACGTCGCGGAGGCCGCGGCCCCCGACCGTGAGATCGCGGTCGAGGTCGGCGAGAACATCGTGGAGGTGCGCAACCTCACGGTCAAGTTCGGCGGCCTCCTCGCCCTCGACGACGTCTCGTTCGACATCCGCCGCGGCGAGATCCTCGGGCTGATCGGGCCGAACGGCGCGGGCAAGACCACCTGCTTCAACGCGATGACGGGCGTCTACAAGCCGACGAGCGGCGACGTGCTCCTGGAGGGCCAGTCGATCAAGGGCCGGAAGCAGCACCAGATCACCCGGCTGGGCCTGGCGCGCACGTTCCAGAACATCCGCCTGTTCGGCGAGATGACCGCGCTGGAGAACGTGGTCGTCGGGCTCGACGCACGGCACCACCGTCGGTGCCCGGTGCGCTGCTGCGGCTGCCTCGGCACACGCGGGAGGAGAAGTCCTCGATCGAGCGCGGGATGGCCCTGCTCGAGTTCGTGGGCATCGCCGACCACGCCGCCGACCTCTCCCGGTCGCTGCCCTACGGGTCGCAGCGCCGCCTGGAGATCGCGCGCGCCCTCGCGACGGACCCCAAGGTGCTCTGCCTGGACGAGCCGGCCGCCGGCTTCAACCCGGCGGAGAAGGAGGACCTGATGGACCTCATCCGGACCATCCGGGCCGACGGGTACACCGTCCTCCTCATCGAACACGACATGAAGCTGGTCATGGGCGTGACGGATCGCATCGTGGTGCTGGAGTTCGGCCGCAAGCTGGCCGACGACGTGCCGCAGGAGATCCGGAACGACCCGCGCGTGATCGCCGCCTACCTCGGGGAGCCCGAAGATGACGTTGCTTGAACTGAAGAACATCAGCGTCTCCTATGGACGCATCGAGGCGATCCACGACATGTCCTTCTCCGTCGAGGAGGGCGAGATCGTCAGCCTGATCGGCGCGAACGGCGCGGGCAAGTCGACCACGATGAAGACCATCTCGGGCATTCTGAACCCGTCGAAGGGCTCCATCCTGTTCGACGGCCAGGACATCACCAAGATGAAGGCGCACATTCGGGTCGTCCGGGGCATCTCGCAGGCACCCGAGGGACGCGGGATCTTCCCGGGCATGACGGTGATGGAGAACCTCGACATGGGCGCGTTCGGCCGCAAGGACCGGTCCAACATGGGCCCGGACTTCGAGCGGGTGTTCTCGCTCTTCCCGCGTCTGGCCGAGCGCAAGACGCAGGTCGGCGGCACGATGTCCGGAGGCGAGCAGCAGATGCTCGCGATCGGGCGCGCGCTGATGTCCAACCCGCGGCTGCTGCTGCTGGACGAGCCCTCGATGGGGCTGGCCCCGCAGTTCATCCGGCAGATCTTCTCGATCGTCACGGAGATCAACAAGCAGGGCACCACCGTCCTGCTGGTGGAGCAGAACGCCAACCAGGCGCTGGCGCGCGCCCACCGCGCCTTCGTGCTGGAGACCGGCAGCATCACACGCGCCGGAACCGGCCGCGAACTGCTCTCCGACCCCGCCATCAAGGAGGCCTACCTCGGCGTCGGCTGACGCCGGGCACCTGCCGAGTACGCGAAAAGTCCGCCGTTTCCACCCGGAACGGCGGACTTTTCGCGTACTCGGCGGCCCGTGGAACGAGGATGGGCGCAGGGGTCGGGTAGATTCGCGTGCGTGTACTTGAAGAGTCTGACGCTCAAGGGCTTCAAGTCGTTCGCCACCCCGACGACTTTCGCCTTCGAGCCGGGCGTCACCTGCGTGGTCGGGCCGAACGGCTCCGGCAAGTCGAACGTGGTCGACGCCCTCGCCTGGGTGATGGGCGAGCAGGGCGCCAAGACGCTTCGCGGCGGCAAGATGGAGGACGTCATCTTCGCCGGCACCTCCACCCGCGGCCCGCTCGGCCGCGCCGAGGTACAGCTCACGATCGACAACACCGACGGCGCCCTCCCGATCGAGTACACCGAGGTCACCATCTCCCGCACGCTGTTCCGCAACGGCGGCAGCGAGTACGCGATCAACGGCCAGTCCTGCAGGCTCCTGGATGTGCAGGAGCTGCTGAGCGACTCCGGCCTCGGCCGCGAGATGCACGTCATCGTCGGCCAGGGCCAGCTCGACGCCGTCCTGCGCGCCACCCCGGAGGAGCGCCGCGGCTTCATCGAGGAGGCAGCGGGCATCCTCAAGCACCGCCGCCGCAAGGAGAAGACCCTCCGCAAGCTGGAGGCCATGCAGACCAACCTGACCCGGCTGAGCGATCTCGCCGGGGAGGTGCGCCGCCAGCTCAAGCCGCTCGGCCACCAGGCCGAGATCGCTCGCGAGGCGCAGTCCATCGCCGCCATCGTCCGCGATGCCCGAGCGCGCCTGTTGGCCGACGACGTGGTCGGGCTGCGCCGCGCGCTGGACGACCACACCCGCACGGAGGCCGAGCGTCACAGCGAGCAGATCGTCCTGCAGGAGCAGCTCGAGCAGAAGCAGCTCCGCCGCACCCGGCTGGAGCAGGCGCAGATCGGCGATGCGGTCGATGCGGCCCGCAGCACCGCGTTCGCGCTGGAGCAGGCGCAGGAGCGCCTGCGCGGCCTCTATACGCTCGCCACCCAGCGCCTGGCACTGCTCGGCAGCCAGGCCGACACCGCCGACGACGGGCCGCGCGTCAGCCCCCAACAGGTGCAGGACGCCGCCGACGAGGTCGAGCGCCTGCGCGGCGCCGTCGTGGCGGCCGAGGCGGCCTGGCAGGCGGCGCAGTCCGCGACCCGCGCCGCGCGCGCACGCCTGGACGCGGTGGATGACGAGATCGCCGCCCAGAGCGCGCTCGTCTCCAAGCACGACCTGGAGATCAGCAAGCTGAACGGCCAGGCCGAGGCCGCCGCCCAGCGTCTCGCGGCGGTGCGCGGCGAGGTGCTGCGCCAGCAGAACGCGCTGGACGCCGCCGCCGAGCGACTGGAGAAGGCCCGCGCCGAGTTCGCCGCGCGGGAGGCCGAGACCGCGACCACGGACCTCGGCGAGGGCGCCCTGGATGAGGCGTACGAACTCGCCCAGGCCGACGTCTTCGAGGCCGAGGGGCTCATCGAGAAGCTGCGCGACGACCTCCATGCCCTGGAGCGCGAGCGGGACGCCCTCGCGGCGCGGACCTCCGCGCTGTCGCTGGCCCTCGACCAGAAGGACGGCTCGGCGGCGCTCGTCGCTGCGCGCCTCC
Organism: Leifsonia sp. L25; assembly: GCF_050632895.1. Next base: position 269,817 of record NZ_JBODRZ010000002.1, read on the forward strand.
CCGGGGTCCGCGGACTCGTGGCCGAGCACATCCGAGTGCATCCCGGCAACGAGGCCGCCATCGCCGCCGCGCTCGGCACGCTCGCGGACGCGGTGCTCGCCGAGAGCAGGGACGACGCCTTCGACGCGGTCGCGCGCGCCGGCGCCGACGACCTCGGCCGGGTCGAGGTCGTCGTCGCCGACGCCGCCGCTCCCGAGGTGGACCTGACCGGCGTCGTCGGCGTCGTCCCGGCCCGCTCGGTCGTGGACGCGCCGAGCGGCGTGCTCGGTCTGCTCGCCTTCACCGCCATCGCGGAGGACCTGGGGGCCGCGCGCGCCGCAGCCGACGCCTTCCGCGCGCGCGGGCTCGGCGGACCCGTCACCCTGATCACCCCCGCCGGCGAGGTGCTGACCGAATTCGTGCTGCGCGGCGGCTCGGGCGCGAAGCAGAGCCGCATCGAGTTGATCGCCGACCGCGACGCCGCGGAGGATCGCCTCGGCGAGGTGACCTCCCTGATCGACCGCGCGCGGTTCGCGCTGGCCGAGCAGCGCGGCGTCCTCCAGGTCGCCAAAGAGCAGTCCCAGACCGCGCTGACCTCGCTGCGGGAGTTCGACGCCCAGCTCGCCGCCCGGACCGAAGGGCTCAACCGGGTCAAGGTGCAGTACGAGTCCGCCGTGGCGGAGTCCGACCGGCTGAGCCGCGCGCTGGAGCAGGCCGCCGAGCGCGTCGCCGAGGCCGAGTCCGCCGCCGAGACCGCGAAGTCGGAGCTGGAGGTCGCGCGCTCCCGGCCGCGGCCGATCCTCGATGTCTCGGCCCGCGACGCGCTGTCCGTCGAGCTGGACGCCGCCCGCGAGGCCGAGGTCGAGGCGCGCCTCGCGGTCGAGACGGCGAAGGAGCGCGTCCGCGCCGAGCAGGCCAGAGGAGAGGCCCTAGCCCGGCAGCTCGAGGCCGAGCGCGCCGCCGCCGAGGAGGCCGCCCGCCGCGCCGTCATCCGCCGCCGGCAGCTCGAGGCCGCGCAGGGAGTCGTGGATGTCCTCCCCGCCGTGCTCGCCTCCGCCGACCGCTCGGTGTCGCAGGCGCGCCTGGAGCTCGCCGCAGCCGAGGCGCAGCGCGCAAGCCAGAACGAGGAGCTCGCGACCGTCCGCCGCGAGGAGGCCGCTCTCCGCGAGCGCCTGCACGGCATCACCGAGTCGGTCCATGGCCTGGAGCTGCAGATCTACGAGAAGAAGCTGCACCTGTCGAGCCTGCTGGAGCGGGCGGGCAGCGAGCTCGGCCTCGTGGAGGACGTGCTCGTGGCGGAGTACGGGCCTGACGTTCCCGTGCCGCCGGACACCCGCGACGAGGACGAGGCGCCCCGGGAGGGGGCCGACGTCGGGGAGGCCGACGACGCCGAGACCGGGGAGCGCCCCGGCACCCCCTACATCCGCGAGCAGCAGCAGAAGCGCCTCGCCGCCGCCGAGCGCAAGCTCGGCCAGCTCGGCCGGGTCAACCCGCTCGCGTTGGAGGAGTTCGCGGCCCTCGAGCAGCGGCACAAGTTCCTCACCGAGCAGCTCACCGACCTCACCAACACCCGGAAAGACCTGCTGACGATCATCGAGGAGATCGACGAGAAGATGCAGACCATCTTCGAGTCGGCCTTCGCGGACACCGAGGCCGCCTTCGAGCGTGTGTTCCCGATCCTGTTCCCCGGCGGCTCCGGTCACATCGCGCTGACCAACCCCGACGACCTGCTCACCACCGGCATCGAGGTGTCCGTCAAGCCGGCCGGCAAGAAGATCGAGCGGCTCTCGCTGCTGTCCGGCGGCGAGCGGTCGCTTGCCGCCGTCGCGCTGCTCATCGCGATCTTCAAGGCGCGCCCCAGCCCGTTCTACATCATGGACGAGGTGGAGGCCGCGCTCGACGACGCCAACCTCGGCCGGCTGCTCACGATCTTCGAGGACCTCCGCGAGAACAGCCAGCTCATCGTGATCACGCACCAGAAGCGCACGATGGAGATCGCCGACGCCCTCTACGGCGTCTCGATGCGCCAGGACGGCGTGTCCGCTGTCGTCGGCCAGCGGGTCGCCGCCGAAAGAGCCTTCCGCCTAGCAGCCATCGCTTCCACTTTCTCCCGCTTCGCCGCGGCGTGTCGCGGGAGAAAGTGAGGAAGCGATGGCTGCTCAGAGGGCGATCGCGGCGAGTTTGGCGTCGAGGCCGTCGAGGGCCTCCGCGGCGCGCCGCTCGCAGCGCATGGCGAGACCGATGTGCTTGTGCTCGCGCAGCTCGTGGGCCAGCAGGAGGTCGTCCCGGTTGTCGCCGAGGGCGTCCTGCACGGACTTGGCCGACGACGACAGCCGCACGGCCTCCCGCCCGAGGTCGTCAGCGACCGCGTCGGCGGCGTACCGGACCTTGCGCACCGCTTTGCGGGTGGCGTGGCGCTCCTCGAGACTGTCGCCGCGGAGCCGGTGCACCTTCGCCACGGCCTTCTCCAGGCCGCGCGTCGTGACCCGGCCGGGATGCTGCCGCCCCTTCCGGGAGAGCGGAGGCTCGGCGGCGAACATCTGCAGGTCGGCGAGCAGGGCGCGCAGCGACGCGCTGTTCAGGTACCGGAGCAGCGCGGCGCGCGCCTCCGCGTGCTCGGCACGGGTCTCCGCGGCCTCGGCGGTGACGGCGTCCACCACTTCCGGCGGGTCCTCGGCTTCGAGGAGGTCCTCCAGCGTCGCAGCCTTCACCTCCAGGTCGCGCACGGCGCCCAGTCGCTCGCCGAGTGTCTTCAGCCGGGTGCGCATGCCGAGGGCGGCATCCGCCTCGAACGCGGCGCGGTAGACCCGGAGGATGCTGCGCAGCCGACGCACCCGGATGCGGGCCTGGTGGACCGCGTCCTCCCCGTCGGTCTCGATCGCGACGAGCTGCTCGGCGAGCTCGGCCGACACCGCCACGAGGGAGAACATGCCGCCACCGTACCAACTAGTCTGAGTGCATGGCAGACCGCACCCCCTGGTCCTTGTCGGGCGCCCTCCGCGGGATGTTCGCCAAGAAGACCATCGACGACACCACCTGGGACGATCTGGAGGCAGCGCTCATCACAGCCGACTTCGGTCCCGACGTCACCGAGGCGGTCGTCGACGACCTGCGGGCCAAGGTCGAGCGCTACCACACCACCGATCCGGCGGACCTCCAGCGCATGCTGCGCGAGACGATGGAGGAGCGGCTCTCCAAGCTGGACACGACGCTCAAGCTCAGCGAGCGGCCCGCGATCGTGCTGGTCGTCGGCGTGAACGGCGTCGGCAAGACCACCACCATCGGCAAGTTCGCGAAGTTCCTGCGCACCTACGACCGCTCGGTCGTGGTGGGCGCCGCCGACACCTTCCGCGCGGCAGCGGTCGAGCAGCTCGCCACCTGGGCGGAGCGCGCCGGCGCGGAGATCGTGCGGCCGCAGCAGCAGGGCCAGGACCCGGCGTCGGTCGCGTTCCAGACGGTCGAGAAGGCCAAGCGCGACGGCACCGAGATCGTCATCATCGACACGGCCGGCCGGCTGCAGACCAAGGGCGGCCTGATGGACGAGCTGTCCAAGATCAAACGCGTCGTCGAGAAGCAGGCCCTGATCGCGGAGGTGCTGCTGGTGCTCGACGCGACCACCGGCCAGAACGGCCTGGCGCAGGCGGAGGCGTTCCTGGAGCACGCCGGGGTGACCGGGCTCGTGCTGACCAAGCTCGACGGCTCGGCGAAGGGCGGCTTCGTGCTCGCCGTGCAGGAGCGCACCGGCCTCCCGATCAAACTCATCGGCCAGGGCGAGGGGATCAACGACCTCACCGGCTTCACCCCGCACGTCTTCGCGCAGCAGCTCGTCGGATAGGGGACGGCATGGCCATCGAGCACGACTACTTCGGCGTCATCGACGAGACCGCCTCGGGCGGCCTGGCCTGGAACGACTCCGTGGAGCTCGGCGACCAGACCGTGGAGGTCGAGCTGCGCGCCGACGACGAGCGGGCGGTGGGGGAGTTCGCCCTGGACTCGGCGGCTGCGCTCATCCAGGCGCTGGAGGGCTTCGACGCCCGCGCCAGGGACGCACTGGTCGCCGAGCTGAGCTCGCGGCAGTCGGCGACCACGAACTACGTCGACGAGCACGTGGAGAAGCTGGGGGAGTCGCTGCTCGACCTCCTGGTCTACAACTCGGGCGACATCGAGATCGACGTGCTGCGCTCGCTCCAGCTCCTCACGGTCACGGTGCAGGCCGATCAGGCCGGCGAGGACGAGGTCTTCGCGACGTTCGACTACTCGATCAGCCCGGACGAGACGGACGCGATCCTCACGGTCTCGTTCGACGTGCGCGGCGACGTGGTCGCGGTCGACACGCAGGGCTGACACGGGCTGACGCGCAGGGCTGACGTGCGCAGGGCTGACACACAGGCCTGACGCGCTGGGCCCGGGCTCGGCGACCGGCCAGGCTCGCCCGGTAGACTTGCACGATCATGGCTACTTTCGGCTCGCTGTCCGACCGTCTCACGGACACCTTCAAGAACCTGCGCACCAAAGGCAAGCTCACCCCGGCCGACGTCGACGGCACCGTGCGAGAGATCCGCCGCGCCCTGCTCGACGCGGACGTGGCGCTCGATGTCGTCAAGGAGTTCACCGGCAAGGTGCGCGAGCGCGCCCTGTCCGACGAGGTCAACAAGGCGCTGAACCCGGCGCAGCAGGTCGTCCAGATCGTCAACGAGGAGCTGGTGGCCATCCTCGGCGGCCAGCAGCGCCGCCTCCAGTTCGCCAAGCGCCCGCCGACGGTGATCATGCTCGCCGGCCTGCAGGGCGCGGGCAAGACCACCCTCGCGGGCAAGCTCGGCAAGTGGCTGGTCAAGGACGGCCACACGCCGCTGCTCGTCGCCGCCGACCTCCAGCGGCCCAACGCCGTCACCCAGCTCCAGATCGTCGGCGAGCAGGCCGGCGTCCCGGTCTACGCGCCGGAGCCAGGCAACGGCGTCGGCAACCCGGTGAAGGTGGCCAAGGACGCCATGATGTTCGCCGAGACCAAGCAGTACGACACGGTCGTCATCGACACCGCCGGCCGCCTCGGCGTCGACGCAGAGCTGATGAAGCAGGCCGCCGACATCCGCAAGGCCACCGAGCCGGACGAGGTGCTGTTCGTGATCGACGCCATGATCGGTCAGGATGCCGTGGCCACGGCCAAGGCGTTCCAGGACGGCGTGGACTTCACCGGCGTGGTGCTCTCGAAGCTCGACGGCGACGCGCGCGGCGGTGCGGCGCTCTCCGTCGCCTCCGTCACCGGGCGCCCGATCATCTTCGCCTCCACCGGTGAGGGACTGGACGACTTCGAGCCGTTCCACCCCGACCGCATGGCGTCGCGCATCCTCGACCTCGGCGACATCCTGACCCTCATCGAGCAGGCCCAGGAGGCCTTCGACGAGGAGGAGGCCCGCAAGGTCGCCGAGAAGTTCGCGACCGACAGCTTCACGCTCGACGACTTCCTCAAGCAGATGCAGCAGCTTCGCAACATGGGCTCCATCAAGAAGATGATGGGCATGCTGCCGGGCGCCGGCCAGATGAAGCAGCAGCTCGACAACTTCGACGAGCGCGAGATCGTGCGCACCGAAGCGATCATCCAGTCGATGACCCAGGCCGAGCGCACCACCCCCAAGCTGCTCAACGGCTCCCGGCGCCTGCGCATCGCCAAGGGCTCCGGCACGACGGTCACCGAGGTGAACCAGCTCGTCAACCGCTTCGAGCAGGCCGCCAAGATGATGAAGACCGTCGCCAAGGGCGGCGTGCCGCAGGTCCCCGGCATGGGCCCGATCCCCGGCGCCGGCTACGCTGGCCGCGGCAAGCAGCAGCCCAAGAAGAAGGGCTCCCGTTCGGGCAACCCGGCCAAGCGCGCCGCGGAGAACGCGGCCCTGGCGGCCGGCGTCAAGCCGGTGACGGGCGCACCCGCGGGCACGGGCTTCGGGCTCGGCTCGGGCAACAAGGCGAAGGCCGGAGGCCCGACCGAGGAGGAGCTGGCCGCCCTGCAGAAGTTCATGGGGCGCTGAGCCCCGCCGGCCGCGTCCGCTAGGACGTCACCCCGAGCGGCGCCAGCCGGTCCTCGATGACCTTCGCGACGGCGCGCTCGCCGGCCGCGTTCGGGTGGATGCCGTCGGCCTGGACCAGCTCCGGGTGCCCGGCCAGCGGGTAGCCGATGTCGAGGAACGTCCCACCGACGCCGGTCACGGCCTTCCGGACGATCCCGTCGACGGTGGCGACGGTCGGCGGCGGCGTGTCCGCGCCCCAGACGGTGGTGATGCCGATGATACGAGCCCGCGGGAAGGTGTCGCGCAGCTCGCCCAGCAGTTCATCCGCCGAGGAGGCCACGAGTGCCGGGTCTTCCATGCGGTCGTTGCGGGTGGCCGCGATCAGGATGTAGTCGGGGTGCAGCCCCAGCGCAGTGGCGACCTGTTCGCGGTAGGTGTCGCCGTTCCAGCCCGGCTTGACGAACCCGGAGCCCGAGACCGCGAGGTCGGTCAGCGTCCAGGCGTGCTGTGCCGCGATAAGCGCGGGCCACGCCTGATCCGGGCGCACGCCCTTGCCGAAGGCGATGGAGTCTCCGATGGCGACGACCTGGGGCTTGGCGTGCTCCGCGGGGGCGGCGACAGCGGTGTCGTCCGCGGCGACCGGTCGCGCGGTGACGGCGGAGGAGCAGCCGGCGAGCGCGGCCGCGGCGAGGGCGAGCGCGGCCAAGACGATCAGGCGGGAACGGGTGGACACGGAGTGAGGGTAGACCGCAGAGACTGACAGATCGCTGTGCGTCCTAGCCGGGCGTGTCGGCGCGCCGGACCGTCAGGCGATGCCATCGATGCGCGACAGGAAGACGGAAGCGATCGCCTGTTGTCCTTCGAGCGTCGGATGCTCGCCGTCGTCCTGCACCATCCCGAGCTGGCCGCGGTAGGGCTGGCCGAGGTCGATCCACTTGCCGCCCGCCGCGGTCACCGCCTGCTTCAGGGCGTCGTTCAGGGGAGCGAGATCGTTGTCGCTGGCCTCCCCGGTGAGAGCGTTATAGCCGATCAGGTGGGCTTTCGGAAGAGCGTCGCTCAGGCGCTCGACCGCGGCGGCCATAGCCTTGGCCACGGCCGCGTTGTCCTGGCCGAGGTCATTGTCGGAGGCGCCGATCAGCACCACGTTCGCCTTCGCGGCAATGGCCTGGTCGATCTGGCCGTTGAAGTCGGCGTTGGTCGCGCCGACGGCGACGAATCCGGCCCCCGGCTCGCTGAAGTTCTGCAGGCCCCAGCGCCGGTCGACGGCGACGAGCGCGGGCCACGCCTCGAACGGCTCCAGTCCCATGCCCGACTCGATCGAGTCGCCGACGATCGCGACCACCGGGTGCTTGCCGGCCGGCACGGTGGCGCCGACGGCGAGCGGGGAGGAAGAGGACGTGCATCCGCTGAGGGCGACCGTCCCGAGCAGCAGCGCGGCGAGCGCCGTGGCGACGGTGGCGAGGGGCCGGTGGTGGAACATGTCTCCGAGCCTAGAGGAGGAGCCTATGGATGCCCTAGGCATGATTATGAGCCGCCTGTGCCGGGCCGGGGCGTCTCCCGCGGCGTCCGGTCGAGCCCGCTGCGGAGTTCGTGCGTGAGTGAGCTGACCACGGCCTGCAGACTGCCGCCGTTGGCCTCCGCGACGGCGAGCTGGCGCTGGTAGCTCGCGCCCGTGGCGAGAACGTCGGCGACCGTCGCCAGTTCGGCGGAGCAGCCCAGCCGCTCCGCCGTCTCGCCGAGCTCGTCCACGAGCTGGAGGAGTTGCTCGCGCACCTGGCGCTCCGTTCCGTCCGGCGCGACGATGATCTCGGCGTCCAGCCCGTAGCGTGCCGCCCGCCACTTGTTCTCGCGCACGAACCACGGCTGGAGGGTGACCGGCACGACGCCCTCGTCGAGGTCGCCGGACATCCGGTCGGTCAGGCAGTGGATGAGCGCGCCGACCGCGCCGACCTCGTCCGCGGTCGAGAGGCCGTCGCACGCGCGCATCTCCACTGTGCCCCAGCGCGGCGAGGGCCGGATGTCCCAACGCACCTCGCTGTGGTCCTCCACGACCCCGGTGGTCACGAGGTCCTGCACGTACTCCTCGTAGTTCGCCCAGGTGCCGAACTGCCACGGCAGCCCCGCGGTCGGGAGCTGCTGGAACATCAGCGCGCGGTTGGAGGCGTACCCGGTGCGGGCTCCGGCCCAGAACGGGCTCGACGCGCTCAGCGCCTGGAGGTGCGGGTAATAGGTGAGCAAGCCGTTGACGATCGGCAGCGCCTTGTCGCGGTCATCGATGCCGACGTGCACGTGGATGCCCCAGATCATCATCTGCCTGCCCCACCACTGCGTGCGGTCGAGCAGCCGGTCGTAGCGCTCGTTCGGCGTGATCTTCTGGTCGTACCACTGGGCGAACGGGTGCGTGCCCGCGCACATCAGCTCCACGCCGAGCGGGTCGGTGACCTCCCGGGTGAGCGCGATCAGCTCCTGGAGGTCGGCGATGGCCGCCGGGACGGTGCGGTGCACCCGGCTGACCAGCTCGATCGTGTTGAGCAGGAGTTCGTGCGTGATCTGCGGGTGCTCCCGGCCGTCGGCCGTGCCGAGCTCGTGCAACACCTCGTCGGCGATCTGGACCAGGTCGCCTGTCGCGCCGTCGACCAGCGCCAGCTCCCACTCGATCCCGACCGTCGAGCGCTCGGACTCTGCGAATTGGATCTGCATCCTGGGGACCCCGTCCGTCCGATTGTTCATTGCGAGCGCTTTTCTGACAGAATATCTAGTTGAGTTCGCTGTGCCCGACCCTCTATCCGGCACATCGGACGAACAATAGACCTCCTGCCGCGTGTGCCCCCACGCCCACGGCAGTCAGTTCGACAACGAATCCACCGGAACCTGCGGGTTCCGGACGTCAACACAGGAGAATTGTGGCTGTCAAAATCCGTCTGAAGCGCCTGGGCAAGATCCGCGCTCCGTACTACCGCATCGTCGTGGCCGACTCGCGCACCAAGCGCGACGGCCGCGTCATCGAGGAGATCGGTCTGTACCACCCGACCGAGGAGCCCTCGCGCATCGAGGTCGACTCGGAGCGTGCGCAGTACTGGCTCGGGGTCGGCGCTCAGCCGTCCGAGCAGGTGCTCGTGCTCCTGAAGCTCACCGGCGACTGGGGCAAGTTCAAGGGCGACAAGAACGCCGTCTCGACCGTGAAGACGGCCGAGGGCAAGGAAGCGTTCGTCGCCGACGAGAAGAAGAAGCCGGTCCTCAAGCCGAAGAAGGACGAGACCGCCGCGAAGGCGGAGGCCGTCGTCGAGGCCGAGGTCGAGGCCGAGGAGGCCGCTGAGGCCGAGGTCGTCGCCGAGGCCGAAGAGATCACCGAAGAGGCCTCCGAGGCCGACGGCGAGAAGGCGTAACGCCTTGCTCGCTCCCGCTCTCACGCACCTGGTCAAGGGCATCGTCGACCACCCGGACGACGTGCACGTCGTGGCCAAAGGTTCGCCGCGTGGCGAGGTCCTCGAGGTTCGAGTGAACCCCGAGGACCTCGGGCGGGTCATCGGCCGTTCCGGCCGGACCGCCAAGGCCCTCCGCACGGTCGTGGGCGCACTGGCCGACGGCCGCCGCGTCCGCGTCGACGTCGTCGACGACTGAGGTGGCGGACCACAAGCTGCCCCGCAAGGAGGTCGCACCGCGGCCGGGTCAGACCGAGCTGCGCGTCGGCCGGCTGACCAAGGCGCACGGTCTGAAGGGCGCTCTGAAGCTCGAGCTGTTCACGGACGAGCCGGAGCGCCGCTTCGTGCCGGGCGCTGTCTTCACGCTCCAGGTGCCCACGACCTCCAAGTGGCACGGCAAGACCATCGAGCTCATCGAGCTGCGCTGGTACAACGGTCACCCGGTCGGCTTCTTCGCCGGAGTGGACGACCGCACCGAGGCGGAGACGCTGGTGAAGGCCATCCTCTGGGTGAGCCAGGACGCCAAGCAGCTCCCGGAGGAGGACGACGCCTGGTACGACCACCAGCTCGTCGGGCTGAGCGCGCGCCGCGACGGCGTGGAGGTCGGCACCGTCGCGCGTGTCGACCACTTCCCCGCACAGGACCTGCTGGTCGTCCGCACGGCCGACGGCGAGGTCCTGGTGCCGTTCGTGAAGGCGATCGTGCCCGAGGTCGACATCGCCGCCGGCACCGTGACGCCGACGCCGCCGGCCGGGCTGTTCGAGGAGCTGCCGGACGACGACGACTCCGAGGCCGCTGAGCCTGAGGCTGCTGAACCCGACGCTGCCGGATCCGCCTCCGAGCTGGAGAAGCCCGAGGACTGACCGCGGCGCGCTACGTGATCGACGCCTCCGCCGCCATCGAGTTGGCGGAGGCCGGTTACGTCCCGGCGACCGGCGGACCGTCGACCGGGACCTACGACGCCCGCGGTCCCACGATCGCGAGCCCGCGAGCCCGGAGCAGCCGTGCGTCCGCGTCCAGCGCTGCGAGCAGGCGCTCGTGCGTGCCCACGATGTGCCGGTGGATGCTGTCCGCCGCCGCGTCGGCGTCCCGCGCCGCGAGCTGGTCGACGATCGTGCGGTGCTCCTCCCACGCCGTCCTCCGCGCGTCGGCGGTGCGCACCTCCAGCCAGCGGGTGCGGGCCAGCCGGGTCATCGCGGAGGAGACGGAGTCGGCGAAGAAGTGGTTGCCGCTGAGGGCGGCGAGCCGCACATGAAAGCCCGCGCCGGCGCCGACCGCGTCCTCGTCGCTGCGATCGGCGTCGTATGCGCCGAGGTCGTCGCGCAGTTCCCGCAGATCGTCGTCCGTGGCGCGCACCGCGCTCAGCCGTACGGCGGCGCTCTCCAGGGCGTCGCGCAGCTCGCTGAGCCTGGCGATCTCGCCGAGGTCGATGGGGGAGACCTCCCACCCGCGGCCGTCGCGCCGAACGAGCCCCTCCGCCTCCAGACGCATCAGGGCCGCACGGAGCGGGGTCCGCGAGGCCCCGAGCTCGGCTTCGAGCCCGCGCTCGGTGATGCGGGAGCCCGGCACCCGGTCCAGATCGAGGATCGCGGAGCGCAGGCGATCGTACACGTGCGGCTGCTCGGGCATCGGGCTCCTTCGTTGGTATACCAAGCCGGTATACCGTTAGGGTATACCGCATGAGCCGAGAAACACGAGAAGAGACCGGGCAGGCGACCAGAACCCCTCGACCGTGGCTCATGCTCGCCCTCGGCGTCGTCGGCCAGGCCAGCTCGACGGTGTTCGTCTCGACCCCGGCCTTCCTGATCCCGCTGCTGCACACCGAGCGCGGGCTGAGCCTCGCGCAGGCCGGGCTGCTCGCCTCCGCTCCCACCCTCGGGCTCGTGCTCGCCCTGATCCCCTGGGGCGCGCTGAGCGACCGGATCGGAGAGCGCTGGGTCATCGCGTCCGGCCTGGCCCTCACCGCTGCGGCGGCGGTCGCCGCCATGTTCGTCTCCTCATACATCGCACTCGGCGCACTGTTCCTGGTCGGCGGGATGGCCGCCGCGAGCCCGAACGCAGCGAGCGGCCGCGTGGTCATCGGCTGGTTCGCCAAGGAGCGCCGCGGCCTCGCGATGGGCATCCGGCAGATGTGCCAGCCGCTCGGTGTCGCGATCGCCGCGATCAGCGTCCCCCTGCTGGCGGCCTCCGGGGGCATCGCCGCAGCTCTGACCGTGCCCGCCGTGCTGTGCGGCGTCTCCGCCGTGCTGTGCGCCGTCGGGATCGTCGACCCGCCCCGCCCTCCCCGTGGCGCCGGCGAGGGGGAGGACACCCACCCGCAGGCCGCCTGGCGGCCGTACCGGGAGACCTCACTGCTCTGGCGCATCCACATGGTGTCGATGCTGCTGGTCGTGCCGCAGTTCACCGTCTCCACGTTCGGCCTGGTCTGGCTGGTAACCGAGCTTCACTTCACCTCGCTCGCCGCGGGTGTCGTCATCGCCGTGAGCCAATTCGCGGGCGCGCTCGGCCGGATCGGCATCGGAGTCGTGAGCGACCGCGTCGGCAGCCACCTGGTCCCGCTGCGCTGGGTCTCCGCCGCCGCAGTCGCGGTCATGCTGCTGATGGGCGCGGCGTCCGCGCTCGGCTCGGCGGCCGCGGCGGTGATCCTGATCGTCGCGGCCATCGTGACCGTCGCCGACAACGGCCTCGCCTACACGTCGGTCGCCGAGATAGCGGGACCGTTCTGGTCGGGCCGGGCGCTCGGCGCGCAGAACACCGGCCAGTTCCTGGCGGCTTCGGTCGTCGGCCCCGCCGTGGGCGCGCTGATCGGCTGGGTCGGCTTCCCGCTGGCGTTCGCCGCGGTCGCAGTCTGCCCGGCCGTGGCGACTCCGCTGGTGCCGCGCGACCGGGAGCTCGCCGTCGTCCCCGAATAGAATTCCCCCATGCGCATCGACATCGTCACGATCTTCCCGACCTTCTTCGATGTGCTCGACATCTCCCTGCTCGGCAAGGCGCGGCAGTCCGGCATCATCGCGCTCGGCGTCCACGACCTGCGCGACCACACCCACGACCGGCACCGCACCGTCGACGACACGCCGTACGGCGGCGGCGCGGGAATGGTGATGAAGCCGGAGCCGTGGGGGAGGCGCTGGACGCCGTGCTGGAGGGCTCCGACGATCCCATGCTGCTGTTCCCGTCGCCGGCCGGCGAGGTGTTCACCCAGGCGATGGCCCGCGAGCTCGCCACCGAGTCGCACCTGGTCTTCGGCTGCGGCCGTTACGAGGGCATCGACCAGCGGGTCTTCGACGAGTACGCCTCCCGGGCACGGGTGCGCCTGGTGAGCATCGGCGACTACGTGCTCAACGGCGGCGAGGTCGCCACGATGGCGATGATCGAGGCGGTCGGCCGGCTCATCCCCGGCGTCGTCGGCAACCCCGAGAGCCTCGTGCAGGAGTCGCACGAGGACGGCCTCCTCGAGTACCCGTCGTACACGAAGCCCGCCGAGTGGCGCGGCCACGAAGTCCCGCCGATCCTGCTCTCCGGCAACCACGGCGCGATCGAGACCTGGCGCCGCGAGCAGTCGCTCGCGCGCACCGCCCGCGTCCGCCCCGACCTCCTCCCGTAGCTGTCCGCGGAGTACGCGAATCGTGTGCGTACTCGAGCGTCTTCGCCTGATTTCGGGCGTACTCGGCGGTTGCTACGGCGCGCTGAGGACGACGGGGCCGGAGTCGGTGATGGCGACGGTGTGCTCGGAGTGGGCGCCGCGCGAGCCGTCGGCGGAGCGGAGCGTCCAACCGTCGGGGTCGGTGAAGATCTTGTCGGTGGACTCCAGGAACCACGGCTCGATCGCGATCACGAGCCCCGGACGCAGCGGGAAGCCGCGGCCGGCGCGGCCGTCGTTCGGGATGTGCGGGTCGCCGTGCATCGTCCGGCCGACGCCGTGGCCGCCGAACTGCGTGTTCACCGAGTAGCCCTCGCCGTGCGCTACGGCCGCGATCGCCGCCGAGATGTCGCCCACGCGCCCGCCGGGCTGAGCCGCCGCGATCCCTGCTGCGAGCGCCCGGCGTGTCGTATCGATGAGCCGGAGGTCCTCGTCCCGCGCCGAGCCGACCACGAGGCTGACCGCCGAGTCGGCCACCCAGCCGTCGACGCTGGCGGCGAAGTCCAGACTGAGCAGGTCGCCGTCGCGGAGCCGGTAGTCGTGGGGGAGACCGTGCAGGACGGCGTCGTTGACCGAGGTGCAGATGACCTTGCCGAATGGGCTCGCGCCGAACGACGGGTGGTAGTCGATGTAGCACGACTCCGCGCCGCGGCGGCGGATCAGCTCGTGAGCGATCCGGTCGAGCTCCAGGAGGTTGACGCCGACATCCGCGGCCGCAGCGGTCTCGGCGAGGACCTCGGCGACGAACCGGCCGGCCGGCCGCATCTGCTCGATCTCGGCAGGTGTCCTCAACTCGATCACGGGGTGTCCTCATCTCTGGCGGGGGTGCGTCCAGTCTTCCATGCGGCGTGCCGTTCAGTCCGCCGTGGGCGAACCCCTAGCCACCGCACAGCCGCGCGAGGTTACGCTGGTCGCGTGTTCATCCGCAAGGCCTTCTACTGGTGGCTCTTCCCGTCCGCCGTGGTGCTGCCCGTCTGGCTGCTGATCGGCTGGGCCGCTTTCCACCAGGGCAGCGGCTGGACGTTCCTCGGGCTGCTCGTGCTGTGCCCGATCCTCTTCGTCGCGCTGCTCGCGATCGGCGGCGTCGTGATGGCCCGCAAGAGTGTCAGGGAGACCCGCGCGGTCTCCTGGTACGACACCGGTCTGCTCGCCGGCTGGAGCGCCTCCATCATCGCCTTCGGGTTCTTCCCGCCCGGGGCCACGGGGTGGCTAGCTGTGCTCGGCGTGCTGTTCTTCCTGGCACTGTTCTGGGTCGGACTGTGGGAGCTGGTGACCGAGACGCGCGAGCGGGTCGCCGTCACTTTCGCCGCGTACCAGCGCGCCGCCCAGCCGCAGCAGGTCCCGGGGCCGTCCAGCCCGGTGGTGGACGACGCGGACGTCATCATCATCGAGGAGCATCGCGAGGACTGAGCCTGCGCACCGGGACCGCGCCGCGCTTTGGCAATAGGGCCCCGCGCGTGGCAGAATGGTTGTTCGTGCCGCCGCCCGGCTCTGCCGCAGGGGAGCCAGCAATTCACGCGTGCACACCCCAATCGAATCCCGGCCGTTCGCCCGTGTGCTGAGTGCATCCGGCAGCGGCCCCGAATCCGTCCCCGACCTGCCGGCGGGTACAGAGAGCGAACAGCAATGCACATCCTCGATCAGGTGGACGCCGCGTCCCTCAAGTCGGACATCCCCTCGTTCCGTGCCGGCGACACCGTCAAGGTGCACGTCAACATCATCGAGGGCACCCGCTCTCGTATCCAGGTCTTCCAGGGCGTCGTGATCGGCCGCTCGGGCGAAGGCGTCCGCGAGACCTTCACGGTCCGCAAGGTCAGCTTCCAGGTCGGCGTCGAGCGCACCTTCCCGGTGCACTCGCCGGTCATCGACCACATCGAGGTCGTCACCCGCGGTGACGTCCGACGCGCCAAGCTGTACTACCTCCGCGAGCTGCGCGGCAAGAAGGCGAAGATCAAGGAGAAGCGCGAGAACTGAGCGTTTCGCGCGCGACTCTTCCTGAGCTCCCGGTCCTACACTGGACCGGGAGCTCAGGCGGTTAACGAGCCAGGCAGGGTGGATGACGGACGAGACACTGCCCACGCGGCCCGAACGCGTGGCGCGGGGAGAGAGCGGCAGGCGCAGCGGCCTGCGGTTCCTGCGGGACGTGGCCGTCGTCGTGGTGATCGCGCTGCTCGTGGCCTTCCTGGTGAAGACGTTCGTGGTGCGCTCGTTCTACATCCCGTCGGGGTCGATGGAGAACACCCTCCAGATCAACGACAAGATCCTGGTCAACGAGCTGCAGCCGTCGCTGTTCCCGCTGAGCCGAGGCGATGTCGTGGTGTTCCGGGACCCGGGCGGCTGGCTCCCGAAGACGCCGCCGGTCGCCCGCAACCCAGTGGCCCAAGCGGCGGACACCGCGCTGACGTTCGTCGGGCTGTCCGCCTCCGACAGCGACGACCACCTCGTGAAGAGGCTCATCGGACTCCCGGGCGATCACGTGGTGTGCTGCGACGCGGCGGGCAGGATCACCGTCGACGGAGTCACGATCAACGAGCCGTACATCGTGATCCCCGCCGGCCAGAAGAACGCGGCGACACTCGCCTTCGACGTGACGGTCCCGAAGGGCCGCATCTGGGTGATGGGCGACAACCGCTACGACTCGCAGGACTCCTCCCGCAACCAGGCGCTCCCCGGCCACGGCTTCGTGCCGCTCGACCACGTCGTCGGGCGGGCCTCCGTGATCAGCTGGCCGGTCAGCAGATGGACGTGGCTGACGGACTATCCTGAAGTCTTCCGAGGCGTGGAGGAGAAGAAGGAATGATGACCCCGGTCTCGCCCTCGCTGCGCTTCGAGAAGGCGCTCTACCGCGACGGCGTCACCTCGATCGTGGCCGTCGACGAGGTCGGCCGAGGCGCCCTTGCCGGCCCGGTGGCGGTCGGCATGGTGGTCATCGACACCGCGGTCAGGCGCATCCCGCCGGGACTTCGCGACTCCAAGCTGCTGCCCGAGCCCGTGCGCGAAGCGCTCGAGCCCGCCTGCCGGCGCTGGTCGCTGTTCCACGCCGTGGGGATGGCCTCCGCCGAGGAGGTCGACTCGCTCGGCATCATGCGCTGCCTGGGTCTCGCCGGCGCCCGTGCCCTCGCGATGCTGGAGGACCAGGGCGCGCAGGTGCGGGACAGCACGATGATCCTGGACGGCAACTACGACTACCTCAGTCCCGCGCTGATGCGCCCGGCGCGCGTCGTGACGCGGATCAAGGCCGATCGCGACTGCGCGTCGGTGGCCGCGGCCTCCGTCATCGCGAAGGTGCACCGCGACCGGCTGATGATCGGCCACGATGTGGACTACCCCGGCTACGGCTGGGTGAGCAACAAGGGCTACTCGACCCCGGAGCACTTCGCGGCGATCGCCGAACTCGGACCGAGCGCCCTGCACCGGCTGACCTGGCTGAAGGACCTCGCGACGCTCGACATGCCGAGCTGAGGCGGCACGGCTAGACTTGTCGAACGATGGATGAGGACGAGTTCGACGACTACGACCGCGAGGTCGAGCTGGCTTTGTATCGCGAATACCGGGACGTCGTCTCGCAGTTCAAGTACGTGATCGAGACCGAGCGCCGCTTTTACCTCGCGAACGAGGTGGAGTTCGTGCGCCGTGACACGGAGCACGACTTCTATTTCGAGCTGACGATGAACGACGTCTGGGTGTGGGATGTCTACCGCGCCGACCGGTTCGTGAAGTCCGTGCGCGTGCTGACGTTCAAGGATGTGAACATCGAAGAGCTCTCGAGCAAGGAGTTCGAGCTCCCGAAGGAGCTGGCGCTCGACGAGTGAGATCGTCCGGTTCCTCCTGCACAACGCAGTGAGCTGACGACTTCTCCACAGATTTCGCCCCACCCGGTTCTGCCCGGCCCCCTCCGACCACGCTGGTCGTGGGAGGACACATGGCAGAGAAAGACCGTTTGGGTCGCCGCGGCGAGGCCGTGGCGGCGGACTGGCTGGAGGCGCAGGGCTACGCGATCGTGGGCCGCAACTGGCGCTGCGCGAGCGGGGAGCTCGATCTGATCGCACGCCTCGGGCGGGTGATCGCATTCGTCGAGGTCAAGACGCGCAGCTCGGTCGCGTTCGGGCACCCCTTCGAGGCGATCACGCCCGAGAAGGCCGCGCGTCTGCGCCGCCTGGCGGCGGAGTGGTGCCGCGCGAACGGGCCGGTCCGGGGCGAGACGCGGATCGATGCGATCGCGGTGCTGGACGCGTGGAGCGCGACCCCGTCGGTGGAGCACCGGGCGGGGGTGGCGTGATGGCGCTCGCACGTACGTTCGCCGTCGCGCTGACCGGGATGCGCGGCGACATCGTGGAGGTGGAGGCCGACATCTCGGCCGGACTGCCCGCCTTCGTGCTCATCGGGTTGCCCGACGCGGCGCTCGGCGAGTCCCGCAAGCGGGTCTCCGCGGCGGCGGCCAACGCCGGATGCGCACTCACGCAGCGCAAGCTGACCGTGAATCTGTCGCCGGCCTCCCTGCGGAAGCAGGAGCTCCGGCTTCGACCTCGCTATCGCGGTGGCCGCGCTGGCGGCCTCCGGCGAGGTCCCCGCCGAGTCGGCCGCCCGGGCCGTCCACGTCGGCGAGCTCGGCCTCGACGGCCGGCTGCGTCCGGTCCCCGGCGTGCTGCCGGTCGTGCTGGCCGCCCGGAACGCCGGTTTCGCGCGCGTCCTGGTCCCGACCGCGAACGCCGAGGAGGCCTCCCTGGTCGACGGCGTCGAGGTGGTTCCGGTGGTCGGCCTGCGCGCCGCCGCGATCGTTCACGGCGCCGAACTGGACCCGATCGAGCAGACCCCGGTCGCGCTGCCCGACGACATCGGCCCGGTCGAAGAGGAACCTGACATGGCGGACGTGGCCGGCAACGACGACGCGGTCGACGCGTTCGTCGCCGCGGCCGCGGGAGGCCACAACGTGTCGATGATCGGGCCGCCCGGAGCGGGAAAGACCATGCTGGCGCGGCGTTTGCCGTCCCTGCTGCCCGACCTGACCACCGAGCAGGCCCTGGAGACGACCTCCATCCGCTCCCTGTCGGGCCGCGGCGTAGGCGGCGGATTGGTCCTGCGGCCGCCGTTCGAAGCCCCGCACCACACCGCGTCGTCCGCGGCTCTCGTCGGCGGCGGCAGCGGACGGCTGGTCCCGGGAGCGATCGCCCGGGCGTCGAACGGCGTGCTGTTCCTGGACGAGGCGGGGGAGTTCCAGCCGAACGTCCTGGACGCCCTGCGCCAGCCGTTGGAGTCCGGTTCCATCGCCGTCGACCGGGCGGCCGGAAGCGCGACGTTCCCCGCGCGCTTCCAGCTCGTGCTCGCCTCCAACCCGTGCCCGTGCGGTCGCTACGGCTCAGCCGACGAGGAGTGCTCGTGCACCCCGCCGCCCGCCGCCGATACCTCGCGCGGCTCTCGGGCCCGCTCCTCGACCGCGTCGACATCCGCCTCACCGTGCGGCGCCTGGGCTTGGGTGCGCTGCGAACCGCGTCCGACGGCACCGCCCCGTCGCGCACGAGCAGGGACCTCCGGCGGACCGTCGAACGCGCCCGCGCCGTCGCTCGCGAACGCCTGCGCGGCACCGGCTGGACGACCAACTCCCAGGCCGCAGGAACCTGGCTCAGAGCCCCTGAACGCCAGATCGGCGCGTCGGCCCGCGCCGGCCTCGACCGCTCCCTGGAACGCGGCGCCCTCACGATGCGCGGCTACGACCGTGCCCTCCGCCTCGCCTGGACCCTCGCCGACATCGACGGCGCCGGGAGCCCGAGCGCCGAGCACGTGGCGCGGGCCCTGTATCTGAGACGGGGTGCGTTCGCATGAGGAGAAGCTGGGTCGATCTCATCCGCGAGGAGCGCGACCACCCCGAGCGCGAGCGCGAACGGCGGTGCGGCGGGTGCGCGGTGTGGCGGCTGGCGGCCGGGGCGGTCGAGACGGAACGGAAACGAGAGCTCGGGGCGGATGCTGTCGACGGGCAGAGGGTTGTCGACGGGCAGGGCGCTGTCGCGGCGCGCTGGGCTGGAGAGGACCACGACCGCGTGAGGCCACCGGCCTCTCCGAAGGAATTCCGGCCGGATCCGCCCGCACCCGCGCCCAGCGTCCCCGGGAGCATCCGATGAGCGACGGCATGTTCCCCGGGCTGACATCCAGGGAGGTCGCTTCCGTCGTCGGCAGGGTCGCCCCGGGCATCGACTATCCGGACGAGCCGTCGATGGTCGCGGCGGCGGCGCGGGCGGCCCTGTCGTCCGCGATCGAGCCGGGCGACACCGACGCCGCGCTGCTGGTGGGCGCGTTGGGCGCACTGCCGACCCTTCGCGCCGTGATCGGCGACACCGTCGCCGCAGTCCGTGAGTGCCGCGCTGCGGGACGCCGGCCCGCCGGCCCTTCTGCCGATCGACCGGCTCCGGGATGCCCTCGACCGCTGGCGCGGGCGGCTCCCGCGTGTGCCGCTCCACACCCCGCTGGAGCGCGCCGGCCGCCTCGGCGCCCGGCTAGTGACGCCGGAGCACCCGACCTGGCCCGCCGCCCTCGACAGCCTGGAGCTCGGCGCGCCCCTCACTCTCTGGGTGCGCGGCGACCCGGCTCGACTGGCCAGGCTCTCGCGCTCCATCGCGCTGGTCGGCGCACGCGCCGCCACCGGTTACGGCGAGCACGTCGCGCTGGAGAGCGCGGCCGGGCTCAGCGACCGCGGCTTCGCGATCGTGTCGGGAGGTGCATACGGCGTCGACGCCGCCGCCCATCGGGCGGCGCTGTCGAGCGGGCAGGTCACTGTCGCGTTCCTGGCCGGAGGCGTGGACCGCCTGTACCCGGCCGGGAACGACGACCTCCTGCGGCGCATCGCCCGCACCGGCCTGCTGCTGGCGGAGCTGCCCCCGGGCTCGACCCCGACACGCTGGCGCTTCCTGATGCGCAACCGCCTGATCGCCGCCGCGAGCGATGCGACGGTCGTCGTGGAGGCCGGCGCCCGCTCCGGCTCCCTGAACACGGCCGGCCACGCCGCCCAGCTCGGCCGCCCTCTGGGAGCCGTGCCCGGCCCGATCACCTCGCCGGCGTCCACGGGCTGCCACCGCCTCATCCGTGAGTACGGCGCGATCTGCGTCACCAGCCCGGACGAGATGGCGGAACTGGCCGAGCCGCTCGGGGCGCGACTCGACGGTGAGGAGCCCGGCGGCGAAGCGGGGCGTGTGCCCGGTGACCGCGGATGACGCGCGGACGGCCGCCACCGAAGGCCGTGCGAGGAAGCGGGCGAGGAGCGGGTGACGCACGGACGACCGCCACCGAGGGCCGCGCGACGGAGCAGGCGGGGAGCGGTGCGGCGCGGGGCGAGTGCGCTCGAATCGACCCCAGACGGTGCGTCCCCGGCGCTGTCACGGCGGCGATGACGGATGCTGGGGGAGTGAACCTCCGGCTCGCCGTCGACGGCTACCTGCGCCACCTGGCGGTGGAGCGCGGGTACTCGGCGCAGACGGTGCGGGCCTACCGCTCCGACCTCGCGCAGTTCGAACGATTCGCCGAAGGGCGGGGTGCGACCAGCACGGATGCGCTCACGCTCGACCTGTTCCGGGACTGGCTGTGGGAGGGTTCGAAACAACACCTCGCGAAGTCGACGCTGGCGCGCCGGTCGGCTGCGGTGCGCGGATTCAGCGCGTGGACCGCCAGGAGCGGGCGGCTCGACGCGACCTCGCCGGTTACGACGACGGCGCCGGCCGCGGCGACCGCGCCGGTCGTGACGACCGTTTCGCTGCCCGCCGCCGATCCCGCCGCGCGCCTGCGTGCGCCGAAGGCCGACAAGCATCTACCGCGGGTCATCAGCCGCCCGCAGATGGACGCGTTGCTCGATGTGCTCTCGGCACGAGCGGAAGACGGCGATCCGGGGGCGATTCGGGATGTCGCGGTCATCGAGCTTCTCTACGCGGCCGGGATCCGGGTCAGCGAACTCACGGGCCTGGACGTCGACGACGTGGATGTCGAGCGGCTGACGCTGCGAGTCGTCGGGAAGGGGAACAAGGAGCGGGTGGTCCCGTTCGGGGTACCGGCGCTGCGTGCGGTTCGACGCTACCTCCAGGTGGCTCGGCCCGCGCTCGCCGCAGAGGGCTCGGGGCCCGCGCTGCTGCTCGGCGCCCGGGGCGGCCGCCTCGGCACGCGCGCGGTCTACCAGCTCGTGGCTTCGCTGCTCGCGGACCTTCCCGGCGGCGGACCAGCCGGACCCCACACGCTCCGGCACACCGCGGCGACCCACCTGCTCGACGGGGGCGCCGACCTGCGCGCGGTCCAGGAGATCCTCGGGCACGCGAGCCTGGGGACCACCCAGATCTACACCCACGTCTCCACCGAGCGACTCAAGGAGACCTACCGCATCGCCCACCCCCGCGCCTGACCGACGCCGCGCAGGGGACCCGAAACGGCTCCCCGGCGGCAACCGAGGAGACGGCCGCGCCGAATGCGCCGCCCGGGCAGTGCCGCTGAGGCGGCCACATCCCCGCGCAGCGGCAGCAGCACCGCCCGCGGCGGCCGCTCGAAGAACAGCAGCGGCGACACGTAGTCGCCGTCGACGCGGACGCCCACGTGCAGACAGACACCCGAGCAGTGCGCGCCCTCGCCGACGACGCCGAGCACCATCCCGCGCGTCACCGGGTCGCCGACAGCCAGACCAGCCGCCACGACGGGCTCGTAGGACGAGAGCACACCCGACCCGTGGTCCAGGGTGAGCACCGGCCGGTCCACGACCACCCCCACGAAGTGGACCGTCGCGTCCGAGGGGGCGGCCACGATCGCGCCGGACAGCGCCGCTAGGTCGATCCCGCGGTGCCCGGCGGCGTACGGCGACGGCGGGGCCTCGTACGCCCGGACGACGCGGAGCGGGGCGAGCGGCCACGACCAGCGCGGCGCGACCCGCGGGGCTTCGGACGAGATCGCAGCGGACGAGACGCCGCCCTCCGCCATCGGGCCGGGGATCCCGCCGGCCGACGGAGCCACGGCGACAAGACCGCCCGACACCGCGACCAGCACTGCGACGACGACACCGTCCCTCGCCGCCCTCGACCGACTCCTCATTCTCGATCACCCCCGGGATCCAGCCTCCGCCAGTGGCCGCCTTCCCACCCGCACCCCGACCGAATCCGTGCAGAACCGTCTCCGACGCCCACCCTGTGCAGGACTCTTATGCACTCGAACGAGTCGGCGTACCGTGACCAGCGCACATTCCGCCGTCCTCCACAGGGGCGGCGCCCGGGTCGAGGAGGGGTCTCATGTCCGATCAGCGCAGCACCGGAGCAGAGCGGGAGGACGAGCACGTTCCCCAGCCCACCGCGGCCATGCGGCGGAGAGTCGTCGGACTCGCCACCGCCGCGGCGATCGGCGGCTTCCTGTTCGGTTTCGACTCCTCGGTCATCAACGGAGCGGTCGACTCGATCCAGCACAACTTCTCTCTCAACGCGTTCGTCACCGGATTCATCGTCGCCATCGCCCTGCTCGGCTGCGCGGTCGGCGCGTACTTCGCGGGCCGGCTCGCCGACCGGTGGGGCCGCATCCGGGTGATGCTCATCGGCGCGGTCCTGTTCCTCGCCAGCTCGATCGGGGCCGGCCTTTCGGTCTCCGTCTGGGATCTCGGATTCTGGCGCATCATCGGCGGTCTCGGCATCGGCATCGCGTCGGTCGTCGCGCCGGCGTACATCGCGGAGATCGCCCCCAAGCAGCGCCGGGGCGGCCTCGCCCTCGCTGCAGCAGCTCGCCATCACGATCGGTATCTTCGTGGCGCTGCTGTCCGACGCGCTGCTCGCCGGAGCGGCGGGCGCCGCGGCCAACCAGCTCTGGTTCGGGCTGGAGGCCTGGCGGTGGATGTTCCTCGTCGGCGTGATCCCGTCTGTCGTCTACGGCATCCTGGCGCTGATCCTGCCCGAGTCGCCGCGCTACCTGCTCTCCACCGGCCGGCACGACGAGGCGCGGGAGATCTTCGCGACGCTCGTCCCGGAAGAGGACGTCGACCGGCAGGTGCGGGACATCGAGCAGGCCATCGAGGAGGACAAGGACGCCGCGAAGGGCACCCTCCGCGGCAACCGGTTCGGCCTGAAACCCATCGTCTGGATCGGCATCATCCTGTCCGTGTTCCAGCAGTTCGTCGGCATCAACGTGATCTTCTACTACTCGACGACGCTCTGGAAAGCGGTCGGGTTCACCGAGAGCAACTCCCTGCTCATCACCGTGATCACCTCGATCACGAACGTGGTCGTGACCGTTGTGGCGATCCTGCTGGTGGACCGGGTCGGCCGGCGTCCCATCCTGCTCACCGGGTCGGTGGGTATGGCGGTCTCCCTCGCGGTGATGGCGCTGGCGTTCAGCTTCGCCCACAAGTCGGCGGGCGCCGTCACCCTCCCGAGCCCGTGGGGGCCGATCGCGCTGATCGCGGCGAACATCTTCGTGATCTGCTTCGGCGCCTCCTGGGGCCCACTGGTCTGGGTGCTGCTGGGCGAGATCTTCCCGCCGCGCATCCGCGGCGCCGCCCTCGGTGTGGCGGCCTCCGCGCAGTGGATCGCGAACTTCCTCGTCACGGTCTCCTTCCCGCCGATGTCGGACTTCTCGCTGCCGTTCACGTACGGGATGTACGCGGTCTTCGCCGCCCTGTCCTTCTTCTTCGTCTTCTTCAAGGTGCCGGAGACGAACGGGATGGCGCTGGAGCACGCCGAGACGCTGTTCGCCAACGCCGGACGCAGCCGCGGCCCGCAGGTGCGTTCGTCGGGGGACACGGTCCCGCGGCCCTGAGTCCCGGCTGACGCGGCATGCTCGCGCCGACGGGGCACGCGGGCCGGCCGAGGCCCGCTTCCTGATAGGATGTCCAATGCACTCCGCACGTCGGAGTGACTACGCGTGTCCGGAACACCCCCGCAAAGGGTGTGCGCTTCTCCACCGGTCTCCCGCTCATCCATCACGGTCCTCCGTGCGGAAGCGCGGGTGCGGGGAGGCGCGGGGCACCAGGAGCGGCGGCCGACCGGCTGCCGCTGGACAACCGAGAGTCGCGTCCCCGCCGTGAGGCCGGGCGCGCAAGAACAGGAGAACGGCAAATGGCCGTCGTCACCATGCGCCAGCTGCTCGACAGCGGAGTCCACTTCGGACACCAGACCCGCCGCTGGAACCCGAAGATGAAGCGCTTCATCCTCACCGAGCGCTCGGGCAGCTACATCATCGACCTGCAGCAGTCGCTCGCCTACATCGACAAGACGTACGAGTTCGTGCGCGAGACCGTCGCCCACGGCGGCACCATCCTCTTCGTCGGCACCAAGAAGCAGGCGCAGCAGGCGATCGCCGAGCAGGCGACCCGCGTGGGCCAGCCCTACGTGAACCAGCGCTGGCTGGGCGGTCTGCTGACCAACTTCCAGACCGTCTCCAAGCGCCTCGCCCGCATGAAGGAGCTCGAGGAGCTCGACTTCGAGGGCACCACCAGCGGCTTCACCAAGAAGGAGCTGCTGATCAAGAAGCGCGAGCTGGACAAGCTCCACAAGTCGCTCGGCGGCATCCGGAACCTGTCCAAGACCCCGAGCGCCATCTGGGTGGTGGACACCAAGAAGGAGCACCTCGCGATCGACGAGGCGAAGAAGCTGGGCATCCCGGTCATCGCCATCCTCGACACGAACTGCGACCCGGACGAGGTCCAGTACCCGATCCCGGGCAACGACGACGCCATCCGCTCCGTCACGCTCCTCACCCGCATCGTCGCCGACGCCGCGGCCGAGGGCCTCATCCAGCGTCACCAGAAGCCGGAAGAGGGCGCCGAGCCGGCCGAGCCGCTCGCCGAGTGGGAGCAGGAGCTCCTCGCCCAGCCGCAGGACGAGGTCCAGGCGAGCGCCGAGACCGAGAAGGCCGCCGACGCCGACCTCGCCGAGGCCAAGGCGGACTCCGCCGAGGTCGTCGCAGAGGGCGAGGCGGACGCTGAGGCCGAGGTCGTGGCGCCGGGCGAGGCCGAGGCCGACGCCGACGCCGACGCCAAGTAACCACACTCACCAAACTTCGAGTCAGAAGGTTCCACTCAGAACATGGCAAACATCAGCATCGCTGACATCAAGGCCCTGCGCGAGCAGCTCGGCACCGGCATGGTCGACACCAAGAAGGCCCTCGAGGAGGCCGGTGGCGACATCGAGAAGGCGACCGAGATCCTCCGTCTCAAGGGCGCCAAGGGCAACGCGAAGCGTGCCGACCGCTCCACCTCCGAGGGCCTCGTGGCCGCGAAGGAGAACGGCAACGGCACCGCGACGATGATCGAGCTCGCCTGCGAGACCGACTTCGTCGCCAAGGGCGACAAGTTCATCGCCCTCGCCGACAAGGTGCTCGACGCGGCCGCCGCCGCGGGCGCCACCACCGTCGAGGAGGCGCTGGCCGCCCCCGCCGGGTCGCAGACCGTCGCCGAGCTCATCGGTGACGAGGCCGCGATCCTCGGCGAGAAGGTCGAGCTCCGCCGCATCGCCGTCGTCTCGGGCGAGAACTTCGCGATCTACCTGCACAAGACCTCCAAGGACCTGCCCCCGCAGGTCGGCGTGGTCGTCGGCTACGCCGGCGCCGACGCGGAGACCGCCCGCAGCATCGCGCAGCACATCTCGTTCGCGAACCCGACCTACCTCACCCGCGAGGACGTCCCGGCCGAAGAGGTCGAGAACGAGCGTCGCATCGTCGAGGAGATCTCGCGCAACGAGGGCAAGCCGGAGGCCGCGCTGCCGAAGATCATCGAGGGTCGCCTCGGCGCCTACTTCAAGCAGGTCGCGCTGCTCGAGCAGGAGTACGCCCGCGACAACAAGCAGAACATCGCCCAGGTCCTCAAGGACTCGGGTCTGATCGTCTCGGGCTTCGCCCGCTTCAAGGTCGGCGCCTGACCCAGGCATGAAGGAGTCCGGATCGTGAATCACGATCCGGACTCCTTTCTGTGCCCGCCGCGCCTGTTCAGGCGCTGAGGCACGCACTAGCGTTAACGAAACACACGGAAGGACTCCTACACACATGACGGCAGCCACTCACAGACGCAGGGTCCTTCTGAAACTCTCCGGCGAGGCGTTCGGCGGCGGCCAGCTCGGGGTGAACCCGGACATCGTCAGCAGCATCGCGCGCGAGATCGCCCAGGCGGCGAAGGACGTCGAGATCGCGATCGTGGTCGGCGGAGGCAACTTCTTCCGCGGTGCAGAGCTCTCGCAGCGGGGCATGGACCGCGGTCGCGCCGACTACATGGGCATGCTCGGCACGGTCATGAACTCGCTGGCCCTGCAGGACTTCCTGGAGCAGGCCGGAGCGGAGACACGCGTGCAGTCCGCGATCGAGATGACGCAGGTCGCCGAGCCCTACATCCCGCGCCGCGCCGAGCGCCACCTCGAGAAGGGCCGCGTCGTCATCTTCGGCGCCGGCGCCGGCCTGCCGTACTTCTCGACCGACACCGTCGCCGCCCAGCGTGCCCTGGAGATCAGCGCCGATGTCGTGCTGGTCGCGAAGAACGGCGTGGACGGCATGTACGACTCCGACCCGCGCACCAACCCGGACGCCCGCAAGATCGACCAGATCAGCCACCAGGACGCTCTGCAGCAGGGTCTCAAGGCTGTGGACTCCACCGCGCTGAGCCTCTGCATGGACAACGGGATGCCGATGCGCATCTTCGGCATCGAGCCGGCCGGCAATGTCACCGCCGCGCTGCTCGGCGCCGAGATCGGCACCTTGCTCGGCTGATCGAGCCCGGCGGGGCGTTTCGCCCTGCGCGGGGTGCTCCGCGGCCTGGCCCTAGACTAGACAACGACTCATCGATCTGAAGGAGAAACCGTGATCGCGGATGTGATTTCCGACGCCCGCCAGCGCATGGCCAAGACCGTGGACGCGGCGAGGGACGACTTCGGCACGGTGAGCGCGGGGCGCGCGAACCCCGCCCTCTTCCAGAGGGTGCTCGTGGACTATTACGGCTCGCCGACGCCGCTGGCCCAGCTCGCCGGCCTGCAGAACCCGGAGGCCCGGGTGCTGCTGGTGACGCCCTACGACAAGTCCGCTCTCAAGGACATCGAGAAGGCGATCGTCAACATGCCGAACCTGTCGGCGAACGTCGGCAACGACGGCGAGATCGTGCGCGTCACCCTGCCCGAGCTGACCGAGGACCGCCGCAAGGAGTTCGTCAAGATCGTCCGCGGCAAGGGCGAGGACGCCAAGGTCGCCATCCGCAACATCCGCCGCAAGGCGAAGGACGACCTCGACGCGCTCAAGGGCGAGGTCGGCGACGACGAGGTGGCCCGCGGCGAGAAGGAGCTCGAGGCCCTCACGCGCACCAATGTCGACGCGGTCGACGAGGCCCTCAAGCGCAAGGAAGCCGAGCTTCTCGAGGTCTAGATGAGCGAGGGGAGCAGCCCCGGCGCACCTCGAACGCCGGCGTCGGGCAGAAGGGGAAGGCTGCGGCGCGTGCCGAGCTGCGCGCGCAGGTGCAGGCGACCCGCGCCGACTTCGAACGGCAGGTGCTCGCGCGCAAGGCGCAGCTCGACGCGACCAACGAGCGGATCGCAGCGCGGACCGGACGCAATCTGATCCTCGCGATCCTGATCGGGCTCGTCGCCGGCGCCCTGCTCGTGCTGAGCCTGATCTTCATCAAGGAGCTGTTCCTCGTCTTCGGCGCCGCGATCATCGGATTCGCCGCCTTCGAGCTCACTCAGGCGTTCCGCGGAGCCGGGCGGCGCGTGCCGCGCACCCTCGCTGATCGCTTCGCTCGCGATCGTGCCCGCGACGTTCTGGTTCCACGCCGGCGGCCAGCTCGTCGCGCTGGCGTCGGGCATCGTGCTGGTCGTCGTCTGGCGGCTGGTCGAAGAGGCCGCACTGCCGGCGAAACGCGCCGGGGGACTGGCGCTCACCCGCGACCTGGCGTGGAGCGTGCTCGTGCAGATGTACGTCACCCTGCTCGGCTCGTTCGCCATCCTGCTGCTGGCCGAGAACGGCGGCGAGTGGTGGGTGCTCGGCTTCCTGATCGTGGTCGTCGCCGTCGACACGGGCGCGTACGCGAGCGGGCTGTCCTTCGGCCGGCACCCGATGGCGCCGACCATCAGTCCCAAGAAGACCTGGGAGGGCTTCGCCGGGGCCGCCGTCGCGGCGATCGTCGCCGGCGTGCTGATCTCGCTGTTCATGATCCAGCAGCCGTGGTGGTTCGGGGTGATCTTCGGCGTCGTCGCGCTGCTGACGGCGACCGCAGGCGACCTCGCCGAGTCGCTCATCAAGCGCGATCTGGGCATCAAGGACATGAGCTCCTGGCTGCCAGGCCACGGCGGATTCCTCGACCGGCTGGACTCGATCCTGCCGTCCGCGGCGGCCACCTACGTGCTGTTCCTCATCTTCTCCTGACACAATGGGCTCGTGAGCACCTTCCCCCGGAGCCCCAAGTCGAAGCCCGGCTACGACGTCGCTCAGGTCGACGAGTTCCTCGTCACCGCCCGCCGCGCCTACGACTCCGACCCGTCCACCCCTGGCACCCTGTCCGCCTCCGACATCCGCCACACGGCGTTCTCGATGACGAAAGGCGGCTACTCGACCTCGCACGTGGATGCGGCCCTCGAGCGACTGGAGGACGCCTTCGCGGCCCGTGAGCGCGACCTCGCCCGCGGTGGCGCCCGCGACTCGGCCTGGTTCGAGGAGGCCCGCACGACAGCGCAGGCGATCCTCGACCGCCTGGAGCGGCCGGTGGGCCAGCGCTTCCAGCGGGTCAGCTTCCTGACCCTCGGCTACAACCGCCAGGACGTCGACCGCTTCGCCGGTCGACTGGTGAAGTACTTCCAGGACGGCCGCCCGATGAGCGTCGACGAAGTTCGCACGGTCACTTTCCGTGAGCAGCGAGGGGGTACCGTGAAGCCCAGGTGGACCTCCTCCTGGACAGCGTCACAGACGTGATGCTCGCGGTCCGCTGATCCTGGCCGTTTCCTGAATAGGGGAGCTCCGTGTTGGAAACCGCTGAAATGTTCGTTATGGTTCTGTGATCGTGGGTAGACAAGAAGCAGCAGAGCTCGTTCCGCTGACCCCTGCCAACCCGGTGGGAGTCGCATTCCGCCGTTCGCGACGGCCTCATGTCCGTTCGCGCGCCGTGATCTGGGGGTTCGCCTTCACAGCGGCCGTCGGCTTCGCGTTGGTCAACGTGGTGGACCCGTACTCCGGCTCCGCCGCCACGCCGGCCTACGCGGACACCCTTCAGAACATCCAGCAGACCGCCCGTTACGGCGCGGTCCCCGTTCAGAGCCTGACCGCCCCGAACGCTTCGGAGACGGCTGTGACGCGCGACACGCTGGGCGTCAAGCTCAAGCCGACGCCCACGCCGACGCCGACTCCGACGCCCACCGCGACGAAGAATTCGACCTCGTCCGGCGGTTCGAGCGCACCGTCCGCTCCGGTCCCCGACCCGGGCACCGCGAAGGCGATCGCCTACCAGATGGTGCATCAGCGCGGTTGGGGCGACGACCAGTACAGCTGCCTGGTGTCGCTGTGGAACAAGGAGTCCGGCTGGCGCGTGAACGCGTCCAACCCGAGCGGCGCCTACGGCATCCCGCAGGCCCTCCCCGGCAGTAAGATGGGCCCGGGCTGGCAGACGGACGCCTCCGTGCAGATCAACTGGGGCCTCGGCTACATCGCCGGCCGCTACACGAACCCGTGCGGCGCCTGGGCGCAGTCGCAGTCGGCCGGCTGGTACTGAGGCTCGACGCTCACTCGCCCGGAGGAGTCGCCTCGCTGGGCGACACCGGCACGTAGTCGCGCCAGAACCGGAAGTAGATCCGGCCGCCGATCGCGAACGACGTGACGATGTAGGCGACTGTGCAGACGATCCCCACCGTCCACGCTACCGGCACGCCAACGCCGCTCGTCGCGAGCACGACCCCGAGGAAGAGGCCCACGAGCGCTCCGTTGACCACGAACGTGAACATCATGCTGCTCCCGATGACCTGGCTCTGAGCTCGACGGCCGAGGAAGTAGTAGGTGCGGGTCACTCCCTCCCTGTCGTCGTGCCAGGAGGTGCTGAGCGCCCGCGCGACCTCCGGGGCCAGCCGCACGTACTCGGCGCGGAGGCGGTTCATCGCCAGGACGTACATGAGGTCTTCCATGGACACGTTCGTCACGCGGACCTGGGTGAGCACGCCGACCACCACGACAAGGCCGAGCAGGGCGTCGGCGAAGGCGGGGAAGATGCCCGCGAACTTCGTCGCCTGCCCGACCAGGGCGATGCTGACCAGCGCGGCCGACATGAGGGTCAGCATCATACTGATCCGGGTCAGGACCTCACTCTGCGTGGTGCTGCGCGACGCCAGGAGGCTCCAGTGCTCCGTCGCGAGCAGCTGCGCCGTCAGAGCATCCGTGTTGCGTGGTTCGCCGTGCCGAGCATCGTCGCTCATGCCGCCGATGGTACAGCGCGTGGGTCGGCGGGCGACAGCCGCGGCCTGCATAGACTGGAGCGGTGCCCCGCAGCAATCATCCCCGCCGCCGTCACGGCGAGCAGCGTGACGAGGAGCAGGACGGCCTCGACCGCCTCCTCGCGGGCTGGCGGCGCACGGAGGTGCGGCGCGGCGTCGAATGGAACGTGCAGCCCGTGTCGGCCGTGCAGGCGCAGAAGAGCTACGTGTGCCCCGGCTGCGGCCGCGAGATCGGTCCCGGCGTCGCGCACCTGGTCGCCTGGCGCGCGGACGGCGTGATGGGCGACGCGGCCGACCTGGCCGCCCGCCGGCACTGGCACACCTCGTGCTGGCGGATCGTCTGAGCACGAGAGACAGCGAGAGAGACGAGAGGGACAGCGGAATGACCGACAGTGCGGCGCCCGACGGGCCGATCGAGATCCGCGGCGGCGTCGAGCTGCCCGCCCGGCGCGAGGACATCGAGTTGCGCACGCGCGACGGTCTGACACTCGTCGGCGAGCTGGCCTCCCCGCTCGACCGCGAACCGGTGGCGACGCTGGTCACGCTGCACCCGCTGCCGACCGGCGGCGGCTTCATGGACTCCCACATCCTCCGCAAGGCCGCGGGGCGCCTTCCCGCGCTGGCCGACATCGCCGTGCTGCGCTTCAACACGCGCGGCACGGCGTCGCCGCGCGGCCGCAGTCAGGGGAGTTCGGCCACGGTGTCGACGAGCGCTACGACGTGGAGGCGGCGATGGCGTTCGTCGCCGAGCGCGGCCTGCCGCACCCCTGGTTGCTCGGGTGGTCGTTCGGCACGGAGCTCGCCCTGATGTACGGGCGGGAGTGCCCGGTGGACGGCATCATCCTGCTGTCGCCGCCGCTTCACCGCGCCAAGCCCGAGCACCTGGCGGCCTGGGCGGGGGACCACCGCCCGATCGTGGCGCTGATCCCCGAGCACGACGACTACCTGCGGCCCGCGGAGGCGGCCGAGCGGTTCCGTCCGCTGCCGCAGATCGACCTGGTCGACGTCGAGGGCGGAAAGCACCTCTGGGTGGGGGAGAACCAGACGCGCCGCGTGCTGGACGAGATCGTGGAGCGGATGAATCCCGCGGCGGCGCCCCTGCCGACGCAGTGGCCGCCGGCCTGACGCGGCTCGCGAGCGCCTAGAGCTCGTTCTGCCGGGGGATGACCACCTGCTTGATGATGAGCAGGATCGCCGCGGCGAACGGGATGGCGACCAGCGCGCCGAGGATGCCGAGCAGTGTGCCGCCGGCGAGGGCCGCGACCACGACGAGCGCGCCCGGCACCGACACCGCGCGGTTCATGATGCGCGGGCTGAGCACGTATGCCTCCACCTGCATGTAGACGATGTAGTAGATGGCGGCCGCGATCGCGGTGGGCGTGCCGGAGAAGAAGCAGACCGCCACGATGATCACCGAGCCCGTGATCGTGCCCACGAGCGGGATCAGCGAGAAGAAGAACGCGATCGACGCGAGCAGGATGGGGAACTTCGCGCCGATGATCGTCAGGAAGATCGCGCTCAGCACGCCGTTGACGAGTGCGAGCGAGACCTGGCCGCCGACGTACTTGCCGACCGAGTCGGTGATCTGGTCGCCCAGGTCCGCGAAGCGGGAGCGCCGGGAGGCCGGGACGAGCTGGTAGGCCGCGCGCTTGATGCTCGGCAGCGACGCGGTGAAGTAGATGGTCAGGATCACGACGATGATCACGCCGAACGCGCCCTGCACGATGCCGAAGCCGGTCTGCAGCACCTTGGACGTGATATCGGGGAGGTTCTTCTGCAGCCACTGGGTGACCGCGTCGATGTTCTGCTGGTTGACGATGGTCGGGAACTGGTGCTGGAGGCTCAGGAACCACTTCTCGGCGCCGCCGTTGTTGACCCAGTTGATCGAGTTCTGGACGAGCTGGGTGGCCTGCCCGACCGCGATCGGGACGATCGCCCAGATCAGCCCGACGAACGCGCCGACGATGACCACGAGCGTGACCACCAGCGCCGCCCAGCGCGGGAACTTCCGCCGCTCCAGGAAGGAGATGAGCGGCTCGATCCCGAGCGCCAGGAACAGGGCGGCACCGATGTACGTGATGATCGTGGCGAGGCTCACGATCGACGTCAGGATCAGGACGCCCAGACCGACGCCGAGCGTGCCGATCAGGCCGACTCGGAACGCGTTCTGGATCTTCACTCAGTCCCCCTCCGGGCCGTCCGCCCGGGAGGCGGACTCAGTCGTCTGCGGAAACCTGATCCGCCTGCTGGAGCATACCCCTCAGGTTCTCGAAGTAACCGGCGACGGCTTCGCGCTCAATCCTAATCTGGGAGAGGCGCTCTTCTGCGTCGGCGACCAGGCGTTGCGTGCGCTCCTCGGCCTCCTCCACCAGGGCGTCGGCGCGCTCCTGCGCCTCCCGGACGATGTCGGCGGCGACCTTCTCGGCTTCCTTGCGGGCCTTCTTGACCGTCTCTCGGGCCTCGGTGTCGAGGGTCTCGGCCTCCGTGCGCGCCTGCGAGGTGCGCTTGACGGCGTCGGCGAGCTGTACGTTGGCCTCGTCCAGGTACTTCTGCGTCTGTGCCACCGCCTCCTGATGCCGGCCGAGGTACTCCTTCTCTGCCTCGTCGCGGCGGGCACGCAGCTCGACGTCGAGGTCGATGCGCGCCTGCTCGATCTCGCGGGTGCGCTTGTCGAGCTCGGCGAGAGTGGAGGTGCGCAGGGCGGTGAGCTCCGCCTCGAGGTCGGCGCGGGCGGTCGCGGCCTCCTGGTCGTAGGCGGCCTGTCGCTCGGCGAGTTCGGCGTCGAGCGCGGTGCTCGCCTCTGCGGCTTCGCGCGCGACCTCGGCGCGGGCCTTCGCGATCTCGGCGTCGAGCGTGACGCGGGCGCGCTCGGTCTCCTCGGCGAGCGTCACCCGGGTCTGATCGGCCTCGCGCTCCAGCTCGAGGCGCTGCTGCTCGCGGTCGTTCTTCAGCTCCTGGGCCGTGCGAGCACGCTGGTCGGCGAGGTCGGCGGCGGTGCGCTTCACGTCCGCGGCGAGCGTGCTGCGGGTCTGCTCGGTCTCGTCGGCGAGGCGGGAGCGGGTCTCCTCGACCTCGGCGGCGAGGGCGGACGTGGTCTGCTCGACCTCGGCGGCCAGCGCGGACTTCGTGGTGGTGACCTCGGTCTCGAGGGCGGACTTGGTCTGCTCGACCTCGGCGGCCAGGTTGGAGGTCGTGGTCGTGACCTCGGTCTCCAGGGCGGACTTGGTCTGCTCGACCTCGGCGGCCAGGGCGGACTTGGTCTGCTCGACCTCGGCGGCCAGCGCGGCCCTCGTCGTGACGACCTGGGTCTCGAGCGTGGAGAGGGTCTGCTCCTTCTCCGCGGCGAGCCGGGCGGCGGTCTGGTCGACGTCGGCGGCGAGCCGGGCGCGGGTGGAGGTCACCTCGGCGGTGAGCGCGCTGCGCTCGGTGGCGAGCTCCTCGGCCAGGGCTGTGCGGGCCTCCCCGACCTCGGCGGCCAGCTCGGCGCGCACGTCGGCGGCCTCGGTCTCCAGCTCACGGCGCTGACGCTCGACGTCGGCGGCCAGCTCCGAGCGCGTGGTCTCGACCTCGTCGGCCAGCTCCGCCCGGGTGGTCTGGACCTCCTCGGCGAGGGCGGACCTGGTGGACTCCACTTCTTCGGCCAGCGCGGACTGGGTGGTCTCGACCTCCTCCGCGAGGGCGGCGCGTGCGGTCTCCACCTCGGCGGCGAGCTCGGCGCGGGTGGTCTCCACCTCCTTGGCGAGGGACGCCTGCGTGGTCTCGACCTCCTTGGCCAGCGCGGTCTTGGTGGAGTCGGCCTCCTTCTTCAGCGCCGAGCGGGTGCTCGTGACCTCCTTGGCGAGGGAGGCCTTGGTGGTTTCGACCTCCTTCGCGAGGGCGGAGCGCGCCGCGTCGGTCTCCTTGGCGACGTCGGCCCGCGTGGTCTCGACCTCGGCGGCGAGGTCGGCCCGGGTGTCCGCGACCTCCGTCGCCAGCTCGGCGGCGGTGCGCTCGCGCAGGGCCGTGACGCGGGCGCGGGTGGTCTCCTCCTCGGCCGCGAGCTCGTTCGCGACCCGTTCCCGGTCGGCGGTGAGCTGGGCGGCGGTCGCCGTGCGGTCGGCTTCGAGGGCGCTGCGGGTCTCGGTGGTCTCGCGCTCGAGGGTCGAGCGGGTCTGCAGGACCTCGTCGGCGAGCTCCTTCTTGGTGCGCTCGACCTCCTCGGCCAGCGCCGAACGGGTGGTGGTCACGTCGGTCTCGAGCGTCGAGCGCGTAGTGGTGACCTCGGTCTCCAGCGCGGCCTTCGTGCTGGTGACCTCGTCGGCGAGCGCGGCCTTCGTGCGCGTCACCTCGTCGGCGAGCTCGGTCTTGGTGCGGGCGACCTCGTCCGCGAGGGCCGAGGTGGTCGTCGTGACCTCGTCGGCAAGGCGGGCCTTGGTCTGCTCGACTTCGGCGGCGAGGGAGCTCCTGGTCTGTTCGACCTCCGCGGCCAGGGAGGTCGTGGTCTGCTCGACGTCGGCGGCGAGCGCCTGACGCCTGGTGGTGTCCTCGTGGTCGAGGTCGGCGCGCGTCTGCGCGGCCCGCGCGGCGAGCGTCGCGCGCTGCTGCTCGACCTCGTCCGCGAGCTCGGCGCGGGCCTGGGCGATCTCGGCGGCGAGGGCTCCGCGCGCCTCCGCCTGCTCGGCGGCCAGGCGGTCGGCGGTCTCGGCCACCCGCTTGTCGAGCTCGAGGCGCGTCTGCGCGGCCTCGCGCTCGAACGCGGCGCGGTCGGCCGCGAGCGCGTTCTCCAGCTCGCCGCGGCGGGCGGCGATGGTCCGGTCGAGCTCGGCTGCCTCGGCGCGCGCCGCCTCCGCCTCGCGCAGGGCGACGGCCTTCAGTTCGGCGGCCTCGCGGTCGGCCTCGGCGCGGAGCGCGGCGGCCTCGCGCTTGCTCGTCGCGCGCAGTTCGGCCGCCTCGGTGGCCACGGCGCCGCGGATGGCGGCGGCCTCCCTGATCGCGTCGTTGAGCAGGGTCTCCTTGTCGGCGCGCGTTCGCGCCAGCAGCTCGGAGGATTCGATCTGGGCGTCCTCGAGGGCGGTCGTCGCGCGGGCCTGGGCGTCGGCCAGGACGCGCTCGGCCTGTTGAGCGGCGGTCCTCTTGATCTTGTCGATCTCGGCGGCGACGCCGGTGCGCAGCTTCTCGGCGTCGATGTCGGCCTGCGCGATGAGCCGGGTGGACTGCTCCTCGGCGACCCGGAGGGTGTTCTCCAGCTTGGTGCCGAGCCCGGAGTACGTCGGGCTGCCGACCTCCTCGATCTCGGCGTTCAGTTCGTCGATGCGGAGCTGGAGGCGCTTGAGCTCCTTGGCCTGGTCGGCCGACTGGGTGTTGGATTTGATCAGCTCGCGGCGGAGGTCTTGGATGGCCTGGTCGACTTCGTCCTTGTCATAGCCGCGAAAGGCCTGGGTGAAGTTGGTTTCGTCGGTGGCCACCGTGTTACTCCTGAGGGGATCGAGTGAGCGAGCCGCGCGCGCGCCGCATCGATCTTACATTTCGAGACCCGTACCCGCATGGGGGACTGCATGAGCGTGCAGACAACGGTTAGATGCCTCTCAGGGTGCTCCATTATCGTGGTGTGACTGTGCCCGCCCCCCGTCCGGCACTGAGGAGTTCTGTTTGCGTTTCGTATTGGCCATCGTCGCGTTCGTGGTCGCTGCCGTCATGATCGTGGCCGGCATCGCCCAGCGCACGATCTTCGCACCTCCGTCGCAGGTGACCGCGGCGGCGACCGTCCCCGCTGACACCCGCTACATCGTGATCGACAGCGCGGTCCTGAACGCCCATCCCGGGCAGCAGACGCTGTCCGTCTCCGGCTCCAAGAACGCCAAGACCCAGGTGGTCGCCTACGGCCGCACCGCCGATGTGAAGGCGTGGCTGGCGGACCAGAAGTATGCGGACATCTCCTACCGCGCGGGCGACAGCGCCGTGACAGTGAAGACCGTGACCCCGAAGTCCGGCCTGACGGGCTCCTCGGGCTCGACCGGCTCGACCGGCGCGGCCTCCACCGCGACGCCGGCCCCGACGGCCACGCCGACGCCTGCGCCTACCGGGTCGACCCCGGCGCAGGCCGCCACCCCGGCCCCGACCCGGCCGGCTCCGATCTCTGGCTCGACGAGTACGACGGCCAGGATGCCCAGGTGACCAAGATGAACGTCCCCTCCGGTGTCAGCGTCATCGTCGCCGGCGACGGGACCACCCCCGCCCCGAACAAGATCGTTCTGACCTGGCCCGTCGACACCAGCACGCCGTGGGCGTTCCCGCTCATCATCGGCGGTCTCGTGCTCCTGGTGATCGGCATCGCGCTCTACCTGTGGGGGCTCTACACCCACCGCAGGTCGCGCGGCCCACGACGCAAGAGCGGACCCAAGATGCCGAAGCTCCCCAAAGCCCCCAAGTACAAGCCGACCGCGTCCCTCGAGGCGACCCCGCGGGGACGGCGGTCGAGCCGCCGGACGCGCGTGATGGCGCCTGCCCTCCTCGCGGGCGTCCTCGCCCTGACCGGCACCGGAGCGGGCGCCGCCTTCGCCGAGACGTCGACGCCCACCCCGACTCCGACGCCGACCGCGACGACGGGCGCGCCGAACGCGAACAGCAACACCCCGCCGCCCGCCGTGACGGCGCCGCAGCTCGAGCGCATCATCAAGCGGATCTCGGTCGCCGCGGCCAATGCGGACGCCAAGAACGACCCGAACCTGGCGAAGCTGCGCTTCGCCGGACCGGCCCTCCAGCTCCGCACGGCCAACTACGCGATCCGGGTCAAGAAGGCGGACCAGCCGGCGCTTCCCGCCATCCCGGCCGGACCGCTCGAGCTCTCGCTCCCGCAGGCGACCGACAGCTGGCCGCGCACCGTCACGGCCGTCGTGAAGATGCCGAACGACGCCACGGGCAAACCGCAGGCGCCGCTCGCGCTCGCCCTCGTGCAGCAGACGCCGCGCGACAACTACCTGGTGGAGTACGCGATCGCGCTCGAGCCGAACGTCAAGGTGCCGAACCTGGCGCCGGCGAGCATCGGCGCCGCGGTGGTGCCCCCGGACTCCAAGCTTCTGAAGGTCCAGCCCGACCAAGTGGCGGCCGCCTACGGGGACATCCTGCTGAACGGCGAGAAGAGCAAGTGGTACCCCAGCTTCGACCTCACCGACGACAAGCTCGTCGCGCAGGTCGGCGCCTCCTGGAAGCAGCAGGAGCAGGCCAGGCTCGCGCAGCAGTTCGGCCAGACCTCCACGCTCACCTTCGCGGGCAGGGTCGGAGCCGGCCCGGTCATCTCGATGGCGACCAACGACTCCGGCGCCATCGTCTGGGTCAACCCGGAGGAAGTGCAGCTCCACCGTGTGACGGAGGCCGGCGCCCAGGTCATCGCGGGCGCCACGACGGCGGCGCTGAGCGGCGTCGCACAGTCCAACACCGGCATCGAATCGGTGTACGGCTACCAGCTCGCCTTCTACGTGCCCCCGGCGGGCTCGAACGAGAAGGTGCGCCTGCTCGGCTTCGCCCAGGGCCTGGTCTCCGCGCGCGAGGTGCAGTGACCCGCGAACGGCGCCCGGCCGCGCAGTAGGCTTGAGCGCATGAGTCAGCTTCCGCCGAATCCGACCAACCTCCGCGGCGCCGTGGATCTGAGCGGCCTCGTGAACCGGCCGCAGCCCGGGCAGGGCGACGCGGGCGGCGCGGCGCCGGGCGAGCCGGTCGAGCTGCCGAGCCTGTTCTTCCAGGGCACCGACGCGAACTTCAACGACTTCATCGACCTGTCGATGCGCATCCCTGTCGTGGTCGCGCTCACGGCCTCGTGGGCCGACCCGGACCGCGCGCTCGCGACGGTCCTCGACCGCGTCACCACCGACCTCGCGGGCCGGATCGTGCTCGTCCAGGTCGATGTCGACGCGAACCCGCAGCTCGTGCAGGCGTTCCAGGCGCAGTCGGCGCCGGCCGTGGCCGGCATCGTCGCGGGCCGGCCCGTGCAGCTCTTCACCGGAGCGCTCCCGGAGGACCAGGTGCGCGATGTGTTCGCCCAGCTGCTCGAGCTGGCTGCACAGAACGGGGTCACCGGGTCCGCGCAGATCGACGCCGCGGCGGGGAGACCCCGGGCGCCGACGCCGACGCCGACGCCGACGAGCCCGCGCCGGAGCCGCCGCTGCCCCCGCTGCACGCCGAGGCGTACGACGCGATCGACCGCGGCGACTATCCCGCGGCCATCGCCGCCTACAAGACCGCGATCGCCCAGGATCCGCGCGACCAGATGGCGATCGCCGGGCTCGCGCAGGTGAGCCTGCTGGCGCGCCTGGCCGGCCGGACGCTCGATGAGATCCGCAACGCCGCGGCCGCCGCGCCGGGCGACAGCGACGCCCAGCTCGCCGTGGCCGACCTCGACCTCTCCGGAGGCCACGTCGACGACGCCTTCGACCGGCTGCTGACCCTGTTCCCGACGCTCGACGCGGAGGGCAAGGAGGCCGTGCGCGCGCGCATTCTGGAGTACTTCGAGATCGTCGGCGTGGACGACCCCCGCGTCGGCAAGGCCAGGGCTAGGCTGGCGTCGTTGCTCTACTGACGCGCGCCCTCCCATCCGGCCGGGTCCGACGCACCGAGCGGCTGACATCCCCCTCGCCTGGAAGGCTCGCGCATGTCCCGTGTGCTCATCGTCGGTGGGACCGGTCTCGCCGGTCGCGCCGTCACCGCTGAGGCCGTCGCGCGCGGCCACCAGGTCGTGGTCGCCGCCCGGCGCACGCCCGACGACGACGAGGCCGCGTACGTCGACGGCGCGGCCTATGTGACGGCCGACCTGGTGACGGGGGACGGGCTCGAGGAGGCGGTCGACGGCGTCGACGTGCTCATCGACACGAGCAACGCCGGGGGCCGACGTGCGTCGCACGTGTTCGCGCACGGCTCCCGCAACCTCCTGCACACCGCCGCGCGGTACGGCGTCGGCCGGGCGGTGCTGCTGTCCATCGCGGGCATCGACGGCGCGCGCTACCCGTACTACCGGTCGAAGCTGGTGCAGGAGAGCACTTACCTGGAGTCGCCGCTGGAGGTCCGGATCGTGCGCACCACGCAGTTCCACGACTTCGTCACGTCGGTGTTCGAGCGCGGCCGTCGGTTCGGAACGTTGACGGCGCCCTCAGGGACCCGGTTCCAGCCCATCTCGGTCGCCGACGTCGCGCGCGTCCTGCTGGACGCGGCCGAGGGCGTCGGCGAGCCGGGTTCGACCCGAACAGTGGGCGGCCCGCGGGTGGAGAGCGCGCGAGCGCTCGCCCGGCAGTGGAAGGACGCCACGGGCACGCGGCGACCGATCGTGTCGGTCCGCCTCGCCGGCCCGCTCGGCTCGGCGTGGCGCGCGGGGCGCCACCTCGCGCCGGATCACGCCGTCGACGGCATCGCGTACGCGGCGTGGCTCAAGAACGCGGTCTGAGGAAGAGCGCCCCCAGCGGCGGCAGCGTCAGCACGGCCGAGGCCGGCCGGCCCATCCACGGCTCGTCGTGCGCGGTGACGCCGCCGAAGTTGCCGACGCCGGAGCCGCCGAAGTCCTCGGCGTCCGTGTTGAGGAGCTCCTCCCACTCGCCGGCGAACGGCAGGCCGACCCGGTAGTCGCCGTGCGGGTTGCCCGAGAAGTTCAGCAGCACCGCGATCGGCGAGCCGTCGCGGTCCTTGCGCAGGAACGCGAGGACGTTGCCGGCGGCGTCCGAGCCGTCCAGCCACTCGAAGCCGCCCGGGTCGTTGTCGAGCGCCCAGAACTGCGGGTTGTCGCGGTAGACGGCGTTGAGCTGGGAGACGAGGTTCCAGAGCCCGCGATGGCTCGGCTGGTCGAGCATC
The DNA here is from genome assembly GCF_050632895.1 of Leifsonia sp. L25. The sequence continues at coordinate 310,048 of NZ_JBODRZ010000002.1, forward strand.
CACCAGTCCAGGCCGCGCTCCTCGCTCCACTCGGAGTACTGCCCGAACTCCTGGCCCATGAACAGAAGCTGCTTGCCCGGGTGCGCCCACATGAAGGACAGGAAGGCGCGCACGTTCGCGAGCTGCTGCCAATGGTCGCCGGGCATCTTCCCGATCAGCGAGCCCTTGCCGTGCACGACCTCGTCGTGGCTGATCGGCAGCAGGAAGTTCTCGCTCCACGCGTAGACGAAGGAGAACGTGATCTCGCTGTGGTGGTAGCTGCGCCACATCGGGTTCTCCTGGATGTACTGGAGCGCGTCGTGCATCCAGCCCATGTTCCACTTGAGCCCGAAGCCGAGGCCGCCCGACGAAGTCGGCGCCGTGACGCCGGCGTAGCTCGTGGACTCCTCGGCGATCATCACGGTGCCGGGGTTGCGCTTGTAGGAGGTCGCGGTGACCTCCTGCAGGAAGCCGATCGCCTCCAGGTTCTCGCGGCCGCCGTGGATGTTCGGCTCCCACTCGCCCTCGTTGCGCGAGTAGTCGAGGTAGAGCATCGATGCCACTGCGTCGACGCGGAGTCCGTCGACGTGGAACTCCTCCAGCCAGTACAGCGCGTTCGCGACCAGGAAGTTGCGCACCTGCGAGTTGCCGTAGTCGAAGATGTACGTGCCCCAGTCCTTGTGCTCGCCGCGGCGGGGGTCCGAGTGCTCGTAGAGGGCCTGGCCGTCGAAGCGCGCGAGCGCCCAGTCGTCCTTGGGGAAGTGGCCGGGCACCCAGTCCATGATGACGCCGATGCCGGCCTGGTGCAGCCGGTCGATCAGGTACTTGAGATCGTCGGGCGAGCCGAACCGGCTGGTCGGGGCGTAGTAGCCGGTCACCTGGTAGCCCCACGAGCCTCCGAACGGGTGCTCGGCGAGCGGCAGGAACTCGACGTGCGTGTAGCCGAGTCCGCCCACGTAGTCGATGAGCTGGTCGGCGGCCTCCCGGTAGCCGAGGCCGGGCCGCCAGCTGCCGAAGTGCAGCTCGTAGATGCTCATCGGCCCGGAGTGCGGGTCGGTGGCGGCGCGGTGCGTCATCCACTCGCCGTCCGCCCACTCGTGCCGACTGACCGTGACGACGGATGCCGTGTTCGGCGGGGTCTCGGCGGCCTGCGCCATCGGGTCGATCTTGCGGACCCATTCGCCGTTCGCGCCGAGCAGGTCGAACTTGTAGATGGAGCCTTCGCCGACCCCGGGCACGAACAGCTCCCACACTCCAGAGGCGCCCATGTTGCGCATCGCGTGCAGAGTGCCGTCCCAGCCGTTGAAGTCGCCGACGACGCGGACGGCGCGGGCGTGCGGCGCCCAGACCGTGAAGGAGGTGCCGACGACGCCGCCGAGGTCGCGGACGTGCGCGCCGAGCGCCGTCCAGAGCTGCTCGTGCCTGCCCTCCCGGATGAGGTGGAGGTCGAGTTCGCCGATCGTCGGGAGGAACCGGTACGGGTCGTCCGCGGTCCAGGTGCTGCCGCCGGCGTAGCGCGCCTCCAGCTCGTAGTCGCCGGGGCCGACGATGTCGACTCCCTGCCAGATGCCGTGACCGAGGTGCGCGAGCTGGAGGTGCGCTCCCGTCGGCAGGATGGCGAAGACCGCTTCGGCGAGCGGGCGGAGCGCACGGATGACCGTGATCGGGTCCTCGACGCCGGCGGCGGCGATCTGGTGCTGACCGAGCACGGAGTGCGGGTCGTGGTAGCTGCCGGTCGAGACGGCCCGCAGCACGTCGTCGTCGATGGCGGGCAGGTCGACGGCGGCGGCGCCCTCGGGAATCGGGGTCATCGTGCGGCCTCCAACGGCTTGACGGTCAGGATGTGGACGGGCTCGGTGAACGCGTCGAGACGCACATAGGCGTCGGAGCCCCAGGTCCAGCGCTGGCCGGTGACCAGGTCGCGCACCTCGAACTGGGCGCCCTGCTCGATGCCGAACGCCGTGACGTCGAGGTGGACCATCGTCTCGCGCACCGAGTGCGGGTCGACGTTGGCGACGACGAGCACCGCGTCGGGCTTGCCGCTGCGGGTGAACTCGCCGGCCAGGTACTTCGAGTAGACGAGGATCGAGTCGTCGTCGGTCCGGTGCACGCGCAGGTTGCGGAGCTGGCGGAGCGCCGGATGCTCGCTGCGCGCGCGGTTGAGCATGGTCAGGTACGGCGCGAGCGAGCGGCCCAGCGCCGCGGCCCGCGCGTAGTCGCGCGGTCGGTACTCGTACTTCTCGTTGTCGATGTACTCCTCGGCGCCCGGCCGGGCGACGTTCTCGTACAGCTCGAAGCCGGAGTAGACGCCCCAGGTCGGCGCCGCGGTCGCCGCGATCGCCGCCCGGATCTTGAAGGCGGCCGGACCACCGAACTGCAGGTACTCGGTGAGGATGTCCGGGGTGTTCACGAACAGGTTCGGGCGCAGGAAGTCGGCCGTCTCCGTTGCGAGCCCGGTCAGGAACTCCTCCAGCTCCTCCTTGGTGTTGCGCCAGGTGAAGTACGTGTACGACTGCTGGAAGCCCGCCTTCGCCAGGGTGTGCAGCAGAGCCGGACGGGTGAACGCCTCCGCCAGGAACACCACGTCAGGGTCGGTGGCGTTGACCGTGTGGATCAGCCACTCCCAGAAGTGCAGCGGCTTGGTGTGCGGGTTGTCGACCCGGAAGATCCGCACTCCGAGCGACATCCAGTACCGGACGATGCGCAGCACCTCGGCGCGCAGGCCGTCGTAGTCGTTGTCGAAGTTGATCGGGTAGATGTCCTGGTACTTCTTCGGCGGGTTCTCGGCGTACGCGATCGTCCCGTCCGGAAGCGTGGTGAACCACTCGGGATGCGTCGTGACCCAGGGGTGGTCGGGGGCGGCCTGCAGGGCGAGGTCGAGGGCGATCTCCAGCCCGGCCTGCTTGGCCTTGCCGAGGAAGAAGACGAAGTCCTTCTCCGTCCCCAGGTCCGGGTGGATGGCGTCGTGGCCGCCCTCCGGCCCGCCGATCGCCCACGGAGAGCCCGGGTCGTTCGGTCCGGCGTCCAGACTGTTGTTCGGCCCCTTGCGGAAGGTGCGGCCGATCGGGTGGATGGGCGGCAGGTAGACCACATCGAAGCCCATCGCGGCGACCTCGGGGAGCCGCTTGGCGGCGGTGCGGAAGGTCCCGGACTGCCAGGAGCCGTCCGGCAGGCGCTTGGCGCCCTCGGAGCGCGGGAAGAACTCGTACCAGCTCCCGACCCCGGCTCTGGTGCGCTCCACCAGGATGGCGCGCGTGGGCGAGAGGGACGGCAGGGCGACCACGGGCCGCTCGGTGAGGATCCGCCGGATCCGGTCGTCGACCGCCGCCTGGAAGCGTTCGTCGACGCCGCGCTCGGAGTCGCCGACGACCCGGGCGGCCTCGGACAGGTGGCGGCGCTCTGCGGTGCTGCGGCGCTTGTCGGTCGCGGCCTTCTCCAGCAGCTCGCGTCCCATCGTCAGCATCAACTCGACGTCTACGCCGGCCGGCACCTTGACCTCTGCGTTGTGCCGCCACGTCGCGTACTCGTCCGCGTAGGCCTGGACGCGGTAGCGCCAGAGGCCCTCCTCCTCGAGCTGGACCTCCACGCCCCAGCGGTCGGTGCCGGGGGCGAGCGGCCGCATGTGGTGCTCGACCTGGTTGCCCGACGGGTCGAGCAGGATCAGGTCGACGCCGATCCGGTCGTGGCCCTCGCGGAAGGCTGTCGCCCGGAACGGGACGACCTCGCCGCTGAACGCGGACGCGGCCCAGTGGCCCTCGTCCACCTGGGGCGAGAGTCCCAGGATGGGGAGCCGGGGGAGGAGGGGTCGTATTCGACGGCTGCCGGCGCCTCCGGTGCTGCGGCGGCTGATGTTTTGGTCGCTGCGCTCTTTGCCACATGCCGACCGTACACTCATTCGCCCGCAGCGGACGGGCGGACTTTCGACGACATCGCGTGAGATATAAGGGAAGAGTGTGGGATGAAAGATACGCGGTCGCCGAGGCGGAGTGCGCATGAAGGTCTCTTCCAGCCTCGGTGCCGCACAAGCCGCGGTCTCGGGATTCACCGAGCTCCACGGTGACCCGCCCGGGCAGCACGTGGTCATTGACTCGAGCAACGTCTCCGGAATGTTGGACGGCGCGAGGGTCGCGAACGAAACGCTCAGGAACGTCACGGAGCTGATTTCCGGGGTGAAAAGCGAGGCTGCCAAGGTTACGGCGCTCGCGGCAGAGATCGAAGCACGCGATGACCGGGACGCGGCCAGCTGGGGCGGAATGTGATGAACGGCCTCGGCGAGTGCGAGCGCGCGTACGGGCAGCGTGACGATGGGGGCTGCGCAGCATGGGGTTGAGCTATGACTCGCGTGACTCCGACAGGTTGAAGGCGGGGCTGTCGACGAACCTCACTGCTGCGTTGTCCATGCTCGATGAGTCTCGAAGTGCGAGCCGTGGTCTGTTGGCAGCGCTGGGGACGGGCGAACTGTCCGGGCACGGCTACTCCGCGGTCGATGCGTTGTTCGCACAGGTCATCACGCCCGCGCTCTCCGACACCAGAACCGAGGTCGAGTCGATCCAGCGCGATCTCGACACCTACACGCGGGCGGACGCGAAGGTCAGCCAGTTCGGCGTGCTGAAAGAGGACGAGCTGAACACGCAGCTCGCGGCGACTCGGAGCCAGCGTGACGCGACGGAGCGCATCATCGACCTGAACACCGCTGTGGCGAGTGCGGTGTCCACGGTGCCGATGTTCGGCGAAGCGCTGCGTGCGCTGAACTTTCAGCTCGAGTTGGTGCTTGCCCACCTGGAGAAGCAGCTCCGCGAGCTGGAGGACATGCTGCGGGCGTTGAAGGAGTTCGACGCGGCAACCCGAGGGCTCTTCCGAACGGGCGCGCCTGCCCGCACGGTCGCGTCGACCGTTACCGCCTCCGCCGCGAAGCCCGATCCGCGGAGAACGTGGACCGCCTCCGAGCTGATGAACCTCCTTGCGCTGCTCAGCCCGGCCGAGGTGGAACGGATCCTGAACAGCAACCCGGACCTGATCCAAGCATTCTGGGACACTCCGCCTCCGGCGGAAGCAGTGGCGAGCTGGTGGAAGACCCTCAGCCCCGAACAGCGGGAGAAGTGGTGCCAGGCCGCGCCGTCGATCGTCGGGAATCTGCCCGGGCTGGACGCCGACACCCGCATCCACGCCAACATGATCCAGTTCCAGCGGGATCTGTACGACCCCAGCATCGACCCGAATTCTCCGCGCGGGATCGTCATTCAGGACATCCTCGCCGCGCTCAAGGTGGGTGGGATCTCCGGGCCTGGGCTGGATTACGAAAGGCTGGCGAAGGAGCAGCTGCCGCCCCGCGGGTTGCTGGCCTACTACTCGACGCACGTGCCGCCCCTGGCAGCGGTCGCGATCGGGGACACCAGCGCGGAGAAGTCGGGCAAGGTGACGTGGATGGTTCCCGGGATGAACAGCGGGCTGGGCAATGAGCGTGACACTCTCTCCGGGTGGACCAACGTCATTCGTATGGGACCACTGTCGTCACCAAGGCGGTGAGCGCCGGCGGAGGTCTGTCGCACAACGTGCAGTCGGTGGTGCTGCTGGCTTCAGCCGGGGTTGAGAAGGATAGTCCGACCGCGGATTCACTGCGAGTGGATGGGGGTGCGGGGCAGGTATACGCGTCGCAGTCCTCGCAGGACCAGGTCGCGGACTGGGGGCGCGTCGGATCCGGGCGGCGTGATCCGCGGGACGAGTCATTCGGTGCGAATGTGTTCTCGTCCGAAGGTGACGCCGCCCATCGGTTGAAGCCGACCGATGGGCATGACGTTCTCGGTTACGGATCTGACCGTGGTGGGTTCTTCTCCCGGCATGCGACGGCTGGACAGGGGTATCTCAACATGCACACGGAAGCCATCAACAACACCGCCGCCGCCGCGCCGAGGTTGGGCGGCAATATCAACCGTGGCACCCGTTTGGGGAAAGGCTGGTGACATCCATTCGTCGAACCATTGCGGCGACAGCCGTAGCAATGCTGGCGCTCGCCGTGACCGGATGTGCGTTTTATGGAGGAACAATGAACGATTTCGGTGGCGCTGTCGTTCCACCTGCCGAGTTCTCGACCAAGACTGACATCCAGACGTTGGATGAGGCCTTGGCCCATGCGGACGACCTGGTTCAACTACTGGGCTGCGAGTGGCTCAACGCTGGTGTGCCGCCCGGCGTGTTCGATCCCACCGACCGGTCGGGATGGTCCTCTGGGCCGTGTGGGGCTCACAACACCAACCAGTACTCGATCTTTCTTCATCAGGGTGCCCCGGTCGCGGACCCGACGGCGAAGATCGAGCAGGTTCGAGACCATTGGGAGAAACTCGGTTATCGGGTCCGCCAGATCGGGCCGACCGACACCAGCAACACGATGTTCACCGCAATATTCGTTGATCTGGCCTACGGCGCAGGTCTCGGGTTCAACGCCAGCACAACAGGGATGGGCATCTCAACGGAAGGCGAATGCATCATCAAGCAGTAGCACCGGGTCGTGCACGCCGAGAGACGGAATGGGCAAGCCAGATGACACGATTCCGCCGCACCGCCGCTGCGATCGTCGCGACCATGCTGGCGTTCGCCCTAGCCGGGTGTGCGCCGGTAGGCGGAACCAACGATTTCGGTGGCGCTGTCGCCCCACCTGCGGAGTTCTCGAGTAAGACGGATAGGCAAACTCTGGATAAGGCTCTCGCTCATACGGATGACCTTGTCCAATTCCTCGGCGGAGAATGGCTCGATAGCCACGATCGCCCGTTTGTTATCACCAACAACGTCAGATGGTCCTCCGGGCCGTGTGGAGCGCGCAACTCCAACCAGTACTCGGGTCTCGGTTACCGGGTCCGGCAAATCGGGCCGACCGCAGCCGACCAGGAGAAGTTCACCGAAATCGTTGTTGATCTGCCCTTCGGTGCTGGCCTGATTTTCAACGCCAGCACCACAGGGATGGGCATCTCGGCGGAAGGCGAATGCATCATCGAGCAGTAGCGCCGTCACGAACGCTCGATCTCAACGGTATCGACCGCCCGTAACATCGCACCACTAAGGTGGGCCGAGTGAAGGCCATCCGTAGATTCACCGTCCGCGCAGTCCTCCCCGACACCCTCTCCGCTCTGGAGGAGATCGCCGGCAACCTCCGTTGGTCGTGGCACGAGCCGACCAAGGAGCTGTTCGCCCGCATCTCGCCGGAGCTCTGGCAGGAGGTCGAGCACGATCCGATCGCGCTGCTGGGTTCCGTCGAGCCGGCGCGGCTCGCGGAGCTCGCCGCCGACCAGGGATACGTCGACTGGGCGAACCACGTCCGCGACGAGCTGCGCGCCTACATCCACGAACCGCGCTGGTACCAGTCGCTCGACGGCTCGGCGCCGAAGTCCATCGCCTACTTCTCGCCCGAGTTCGGGATCGCGTCGACGCTGCCGCAGTACTCCGGCGGCCTCGGCATCCTCGCCGGAGACCACCTCAAGGCCGCGAGCGACCTGGGCGCTCCGTTGGTCGCGGTCGGCCTGTTCTACCGTTCCGGCTACTTCGCGCAGGCGATCACGCCGGACGGCTGGCAGGTCGAGAGCTACCCGGCGCTCGACCCCGACGGGCTCCCGCTGAGCGTCCTCCGCGACCCGGACGGCGCGCCGGTGCAGATCACGCTCGCGCTCCCGTCCGGCGAGCTGCGCGCCCGGGTCTGGCAGGCGGCGGTCGGCCGGGTGACCCTGCTGCTGCTGGACACGGACATCCCCGAGAACGACGAGAGTCTGCGCTCGGTCACCGACCGGCTCTACGGGGGCGGCGGCGAGCACCGACTGCTGCAGGAGCTGCTGCTCGGCATCGGCGGCGTGCGCGCGGTGAAGGCGTGGACCGAGCTCACCGGCTCGCCCGAGGCGGAGGTGTTCCACACCAACGAGGGGCATGCCGGCTTCCTCGGGCTGGAGCGGATCTCCGACCTGATCGGCGAGGGGCTGACCTTCGACCAGGCCCTCGAGGTGGTGCGCGCCGGCACGGTGTTCACCACGCACACGCCCGTCCCTGCCGGCATCGACCGGTTCGACCGGCCGCTGGTCGAGCGCTACTTCTCCACGTCCCTGCTCCCCGGCGTCGAACCGGCCCAGGTGCTCGCGCTCGGCGCGGAGGACTACCCGGGCGGCTCGGACGCGGTGTTCAACATGGCGGTGATGGGCCTGCGCCTCGGCCAGCACGCCAACGGCGTCTCCCGCCTGCACGGCGAGGTCAGCCGGCAGATGTTCGGCGGCCTGTTCCCCGGGTTCGACAGCACGGAGGTGCCGATCGACTCGGTGACCAACGGCGTCCACGCGCCGACCTGGACCGACCCGATGCTGCGCTCCCTCGCGTTGGAGCGGCTCGGCACCGACGACACCACCCACGCCGACTGGGGCAACGCCGGCGCGGTCAGCGACCTGGACCTGTGGAGCGTGCGCACCCGGATGCGCGAGCAGCTCGTCCGGGACGCCCGGCACCGCGTCGCCGCCGCCTGGGAGGCGCAGAACCCGGGCGGGATCCCGCCGGTCTGGATCAGCGACCTCCTCGACCCGAACGTGCTCACCATCGGCTTCGCCCGCCGTGTGCCGACCTACAAGCGCCTCACGCTGATGCTGCACGACCCCCAGCGGCTGAAGAACATCCTGCTGCACCCCGAGCGCCCGGTGCAGTTCGTGATCGCGGGCAAGTCGCACCCCGCCGACGACGAAGGCAAGCGCCTCATCCAGAAACTCGTGCAGTTCGCCTCCGAGCCGGAGATCCGCTCCCGGATGGTGTTCCTGCCGGACTACGACATCGGGATGGCGCAGCTGCTCTACCCGGGCACCGACGTCTGGCTGAACAACCCGTTGCGGCCGCTGGAGGCCTGCGGCACCTCCGGTATGAAGGCGGCGCTCAATGGGGCGCTGAACCTGTCCATCCTGGACGGCTGGTGGAACGAGTTCTACGACGGCGAGAACGGCTGGGCGATCCCGTCCGCGGACGCCGCCGGCGACGGGGCCGAGCGCGACGCGCTGGAGGCCGAGGCGATGTACGACCTGATCGAGCACCAGATCGCGCCGCGGTTCTACGACCGCGACAGCGACGGCGTGCCCGAGGCCTGGGTCGGCAGGATCCGGCACACGCTCGCCACGCTGTCCGCCCCGCTGAGCGCCGAGCGGATGGTGCGCGAGTACGTGGAGCGGCTCTACATGCCCGCCGCCGCCAACGAGAAGCGGCTGAGCGCCGACGACTACCGAGACGCGCGCGAGCTCGCCGCCTGGAAGGGCCGCGTGCGATCGGCGTGGCCCGGCGTGAATGTGGCCCACGTCGACGCGGGAGGCCTCGACGCCGTGCCGCAGGTGGGCGACCAGCTCCGGGTGCGCGCGCTCGTGCACCTGAACGGCCTGCGCCCGGAGGACGTGGAGGTGCAGCTGGTCTACGGCCGCAGCTACGACGGCGAGGACCTGACCGCGGTGCGCTACGAGCGACTGACACTCGCCAACGGCGTCCCGGGCGCCGACCCGTCGGTCGCGCACGAGTACTCGGGCGGCGTGACGCTGACCTGGGCGGGTTCCTTCGGCTACACCGTGCGCGTCGTCCCGGTCAACGATCTGCTGCTGTCGCCCGCCGAGCTCGGCCTCGTCGCGGCCGCCTGAGCATCGAGCTGGCAGGACCCGCCGCCTCGGACCGCCGAGACGGCGTGTCCTGCCAGGTCGTTTCGGTTACTTGGCGATCGCCGCGAAGCTCGCGTCGGTCGCGGCCGCGAGGTCGGCGGGCGCGAGCTCGAGGTCGAGGCCGCGCCGGCCGCCCGACACGAACACCGTGTCGAAGAGCTGAGCGGTCTCGTCCACGACGGTGGCATGCCGGGTCTTCTGGCCGACGGGGGAGATGCCGCCCACCACATAGCCGGTGCGCCGCTCGGCGACCGCAGGGTCGGCCATGACCGCACGCTTCGCGCCGACCGCCGCGGCGAGCGCCTTGAGGTCGAGCATCCCGGACACCGGCACGACGCCGACCACGAGACCGAGCTCGGTGTCGGCCAGCAGCGTCTTGAACACCCGGTCGGGCTCCACGCCCAGCGCGTCGGCGGCCTCCAGACCGTACGACGGCGCTGCGGGGTCGTGCTCGTAGGCGTGCACCGCGAACGGGATGGCGGCGGCGCCGAGCGCGACCGTCGCGGGCGTGGCCGCCGAGGCCGGACGCTTCGCCATCAGGCGGCGCTCGTCGTCGTCTCGACGCGCGGCCCGTTCGCCCGGTAGAGCTGCATCGACGTGCCGCCCACCAGGCGCGTGCTGCCCGGCGCGAGCTCGACGCCGTCCTCCAGGATCGGCACCTCGGTCGCGCTGTCCCAGAGGAGCTGGTACGACTCCACGCCCGGTGCGACCGGGAGGGAGACCTCCACATCGTCCTCCACGCCGTGCACGACGAGGAGAACGCGGTTGAACTCCTCCTTGTCGGGCGTGGAGGCAGCCAGGTACTGCAGGGTGCGGTTCTCCGGGGAGTTCCAGTCCTCGTCGTCCATGAGGGCTCCGGTGGCGTCGTACCAGTCCATGTGGCTGGCGTTGGGCGTGGTCTGGCCATAGACGGCGAACCGGCTCGGGCGCAGCGCCGGGTTGTCGCGACGCAGCTCCAGCAGCCGGCGGGTGGTGTCGAGCATCTCGCGCTGCTCCCGGGTGCGCAGCCAGCTCATCCAGGTGAGCTCGCTGTCCTGGCAGTAGGCGTTGTTGTTGCCGCGCTGACTGCGGCCGAACTCGTCTCCCGCCGTGATCATCGGCACGCCGGCCGAGAGCAGCAGCGTGCCCATCAGGTTGCGCATCGTCTTGTGCCGGTCGAGCAGCACGCGCTCGTCCAGCGTCGGGCCCTCCGTGCCGTGATTGAACGAGCGGTTGTTGTCGGTTCCGTCGCGGTTGTTCTCGCCGTTGCCGAGGTTGTGCTTGACGTCGTAGGCGGTGAGATCGGCCATCGTGAAGCCGTCGTGCGCTGTGACGAAATTGATGGAGGCCAGCGGGCCGCGCTCGGGCGAGAACGTGTTCGACGAGCCCGCGAGGCGGGTGGCGAAGCCGCCGATGCCGATCAGGGCCTGGCCGTTGCGCCGGGCCTCGGCGATATCGGCCAGCCAGAAGTTGCGGACCCGGTCGCGGTAGCGGTCGTTCCACTCCGACCAGCCGTCCCTGCCGTCCGTACCGCCGGGGAAGTTGCCGGTCTGCCAGCCGCCGATGCCGACATCCCACGGCTCGGCGATGAGCTTGACGTCGGAGAGCGCCGGGTCGCTCAGCATGTCGTTGATGAGCGGATGGTCGCGGCTGTAGGAGGCGTCCTCCCCGCGGCCCAGCGTGACGGCGAGGTCGAACCGGAAGCCGTCGATCTGGACCTCCTGCGCCCAGTAGCGCAGAGAGTCGAGCACCAGGCGCTGCGGGACGGGATGCCCGAAGTTCACGGTGTTGCCGACGCCGGTGACGTCGATGTACACGCCGTTCGCATCCTGCCGGTAGTAGGTGGCGTTGTCGATGCCGCGCAGGCTGGTCCGCGGGCCGCCGATGCCCTCCTCGGCGGTGTGGTTGTAGACCACGTCGAGAATCACCTCGATGCCCGCCTCGTGGAGCAGCTTCACCATCCCCTTGAACTCCACGAGCACAGCCTCCGGGCCTGCGGCCTGGGCGGCGCGGGTGGCGTAGGGGGCGTGCGGGCTGAAGAAGTTGAGGGTGTTGTAGCCCCAGTAGTTGGTCAGGCCTTCGCGGATGAGGCGCTGCTCGGAGGTGAAGGCGTGCACCGGGAGCAACTCGACGGCGGTGACGCCGAGGTGCTTCAGATAGCCGATCGTGGACTCGTGCGCGAGGCCCGCGTAGGTGCCGCGCAGCTCCTCCGGCACGTCCGGGTTCTGCCGGCTGATGCCGCGCACGTGCGCCTCGTAGACGACGGTGTGATCCAGTGGGGTGCCGGGCTTGCGGGAGTCCCCCAGTCGAAGCCGTCGGACACGACGGTCGAGCGCCACTCCTCGGGACCGACGCGGGTCAGGCCCTTGGCGTACGGGTCCATCAGCAGCGACTCGGGGTTGAACATGTTCTGCGGGCCTGGCGGGCCGGACACCGTGATCGCGTACAGGCTGCCGACGTGGAGGCTGCGGGACCGGCCGGTCCAGACGTTGTCGGCGTCGCGGTGCATCTCGACCGACTTCACCCGCCAGTCCGGATCCTTCGGGTCGAACAGGCAGAACTGCATCGCGTCGGCGTTCTCGGAGTAGACCCGAAGCTCACCGCCGTGCGGACCGATGCGTACACCCAGGTTGCGCAGAGGATCGGTGGACGTCATGCGATCTAGAGTAGTGACCACACCGCGCCACACCGGAGGAGGCCTCGGTGCCCGTTTACCTCGATCACGCCGCCACCACCCCGATGCGTCCGGAGGCGATCGCCGCCTTCACGGATGCGCTCGGGCTCGTCGGCAACCCGTCGAGCATCCACAGCCAGGGCCAGCAGGCCAAGCGGATGCTCGAGGAGGCCCGCGAGGCGGTCGCGTCGACGCTGGGCTGCGACCCGATCGAGGTGGTCTTCACCTCGGGCGGCACGGAGGCGATCAACCTCGCGATCAAGGGGATGTACTGGGCCCGGGGAGGCGCGGCGCGCCCCCGCATCCTGGTGCCGGGCGGCGAGCACCACGCGACGGTCGACGCGGTGGAGTGGCTGGAGCGCGCGGAGGGGCGCACGCGGAGTGGCTGCCGCTCGATGCCGAGGGACGGATCCTGCCGAGCGTCGTCGCCGACGCGCTGGCCTCCCCGTCGGACGCGGCGCTGCTGACCTTTCTGGCCGTCAACAACGAGGTCGGGACGATCCAGCCGGTCGCCGACCTCGCCGCCCTCGCGCGGGAGGCCGGGGTGCCTGTCCACGTCGACGCCGTCGCGGCGTACGGGCACCTGCCGCTGTCTTTCGCCGCCCTGGGGGCGGACGCTCTCAGCGTCTCGGCGCACAAGATCGGGGGACCGGTCGGGATCGGCGCGCTCATCCTCGGACGGCGCTCGGCGGTGGTGCCGCTCATCCACGGCGGCGGCCAGCAGCGCCAGGTGCGCAGCGGCACGCAGGACGTGGCGGCTGCCGTCGCGTTCGCGGCGGCGGCGCTCGCCGCGGAGGCCGAGCGGGTGGACGAGGCGCGCCGGCTCGCCGGGCTGCGCGACCGGCTGATCCGGGGCGCGCGGGAGGCCGTGCCCACGGCTGTGCTGAGCGGGCCGGAGCCGGTGGACGGCGAGCGCGTGGCCGCGAACGTCCACTTCGTCTTCCCGGGGGCGCAAGGGGACTCCCTGCTGTTCCTCCTCGACCTCGCCGGGCTCTCCGTCTCCACCGGCGCGGCCTGCACGGCGGGCATCCCCGAGCCGTCCCACGTGCTGTTCGCGATGGGCCGGAGCGAGCAGGAGGCCCGCAGCGCGCTGCGCTTCACGCTCGGGCGGACCTCCACCAAGGCCGACGTGGACGCGCTGCTCGCGGCCTTGCCGGGAGCGTACGCGCAGGCGGCGCGGGCCGGCCTGGCCGAACGGACACCCGGGAGCCGCTCAGCCGCCACAGCGTAGACTCTCCGGGTGCGAGTTCTGGCAGCGATGAGCGGTGGCGTCGATTCCGCCGTGGCCGCCGCGCGCGCCGTGGAGGCCGGCCACGACGTCGTCGGGGTGCATCTGGCGCTCAGCCGGATGCCGGGGACACTCCGCACCGGCAGCCGCGGCTGCTGCACCATCGAGGACTCGATGGACGCGCAGCGTGCGGCGAACATCATCGGCATCCCGTACTACGTCTGGGACTTCTCCGAGCGGTTCAAGCTCGACGTCGTGGACGACTTCATCGCCGAGTACTCGGCGGGCCGCACCCCCAACCCGTGCATGCGCTGCAACGAGCGCATCAAGTTCGCCGCGCTGCTCGAGAAGGCGCTCGACCTCGGCTTCGACGCCGTCTGCACCGGGCACTACGCCAGCATCCTGACCGACGACGACGGCAACCGCGAGCTGCACCGCGCGAGCGCGTGGGCCAAGGACCAGTCGTACGTGCTCGGCGTGCTCACCGCCGACCAGCTCGCGCACGCGATGTTCCCGCTCGGCGCCACGCCCTCCAAGGCGGAGGTGCGTGCGGAGGCCGCCGCCCGGGGCTGAGTGTGGCGAACAAGCCGGATTCGCACGACATCTGCTTCATCCCCGACGGCGACACCCGCGGCTGGCTGGCCGAGCACGTCGGCGCGGCGGAGGGCGACATCCTCGACCGCGAGGGCAACCGGCTCGGCTCTCACGAGGGCGCGCACGCGTACACGGTCGGCCAGCGCAAGGGCCTCAACATCGGCTACCCGTCGCCGGACGGCCGCCCGCGCTTCGTGCTGGAGGTCCGGCCGAAGGACAACACGGTGGTCGTCGGCCCGAAGGAGGCGCTCGACATCGCCGAGATCGCGGGCTCGCGCTTCACCTGGGCCGGTCCGGCCCCCGCGGCGCCGGAGACCCCGTTCGCGTGCGACGTCCAGATCCGCGCCCACGCCGACCCCGTGCCCGCCGTGGCCCAGCTCCGCGACGGCGAGCTCGTCGTCCGCCCGGACGAGCCGCTGAACGGCGTCGCCCCCGGCCAGACCGCCGTCGTCTACATCGGAACCCGGGTCCTCGGCCAGACCACGATCGACCGCACCGTCTCCGCCGTCCCCGCCTGACCCGCCTGACGGTCGGTAACGGAGGACATCCGGCCGCGCCTCCGGCGTGTCGGCAGCTACCGGAGGACATCCGCCCGGATCTGGCCACGATCTCCTCCGTTCGCCGCGGGCTGGGGCGCGTCGGGAACGGAGGAGATGCGGGTGGATAGGCGGCCGAAGTCCTCCGTTGACTGACTTCCGGCGGCGTGTCGTTGCGGGACTCCTCCGTTGCCGCCCTCGCGTCGGTGGGGGTGAATATGCTTGCTGGGTGGCGATCGAGACGAGCGAGCAGACCCCGGAGCAGACGGCGGACGCCGTGCAGGCCCGCGCGGAGGCCCAGGACCTGACCACCCGCATCCTGGAGCTGCGCGACGCGTACTACGAGCGCGACACCGTGCTCGTCAGCGACGAGGAGTACGACCGCCTGCTGCGGCGCCTCGGGGAGCTGGAACGCCTCCACCCCGAACTGCAGAGCCAGGACAGCCCCACGCAGACCGTCGGAGGCCGCGCGCAGACGACGCTCTTCACGCCCGTGCAGCACGCCGAGCGCATGCTCAGCCTCGACAATGTGTTCTCGCTCGACGAGTTCGAGACCTGGGCCGCGCGCGTCGAGCGCGACGCCGGCCGCCGGGTCGACTACCTCTGCGAGCTCAAGATCGACGGGCTCGCGATCAACCTCCGCTACGAGAACGGCGTGCTCGTCAGCGCGGCGACGCGCGGCGACGGCGTCGTGGGGGAGGACGTCACCGAGAACATCCGGCAGATCCCGGCCATCCCGCAGCGGCTGGCCGGCGACGGCCCCTTCCCGCCGCTGGTGGAGGTGCGCGGCGAGGTGTTCTTCCCCGTCGCCCAGTTCGACGAACTCAACGCCCACCAGCAGGAGGCCGGCGAGCGGGTCTTCGCGAACGCCCGCAACGCGGCCAGCGGCTCGCTCCGGCAGAAGGCAGAGGGCAAGAACGCCGCTCAGCTCGCTCTGATGCGCGACCGGCTCCGCCGCCTGCACATGCTCGTGCACGGCATCGGCGCGTGGGCGAACCCGCCGGTCGACGCGCAGTCGAAGATCTACGAGCTGCTGGGGTCGTGGGGCTTCCCACCTCGACGCACTACCGCGTTCTCGGCACGGTCGCGGAGGTGGACGACTTCATCCGCTACTTCGGCGAGCACCGGGGCAGCGTCGAGCACGAGATCGACGGCATCGTCATCAAGGTCGACGAGCTGGCCCTCCATGACGAGCTGGGCGCGACCTCCCGGGCGCCGCGCTGGGCGATCGCCTACAAGTACCCGCCGGAGCAGGTCAACACCAAGCTGCTCGACATCGTCGTCAGCGTCGGTCGCACCGGCCGGGCGACGCCGTTCGCGGTGATGGAGAAGGTGCGTGTCGCGGGCTCCGAGGTGCGGCAGGCCACGCTGCACAACCAGGAGGTGGTGAAGGCCAAGGGCGTGCTGATCGGCGACACCGTCGTCCTGCGCAAGGCCGGCGACGTGATCCCCGAGGTCCTCGGCCCGGTCGTGGAGTTGCGCGACGGCACCGAGCGCCCCTTCGTCATGCCCGAGAACTGCCCGGAGTGCGGCACGAAGCTGGCGCCCGCCAAGGAGGGCGACATCGACCTCCGCTGCCCAAACGCGGAGTTCTGCCCCGCCCAGGTCCGCGGTCGCGTGGAGCACATCGGCTCGCGCGGCGGTCTCGACATCGAGGCGCTCGGGGAGGTCGCGGCCGCCGCTCTCACCCAGCCGCGCTTCCCGGAGAAGCCGCCGCTGCCGACCGAGGCCGGGCTGTTCGGTCTGACCGTGCGGGAGCTGTTCCCGATCGAGGTGGTCGTCCGCGACTCCGAGACAGGGTTGCCGAAGCTCACCGAGTCCGGCGCCGAGAAGGTGGACACACCGTTCCGCCGTCGTCGGCAGAAGAAGGACGGACCGTTCCAGCCCGACGCCGAACAGTTCGGCGGCGACGAGCTCTACGTCCCGTCCAAGAACGCGCTGGAGCTGGTCGCGAACCTCGCGGCGGCCCGCACGAAGCCGCTCTGGCGCATCCTCGTCTCGCTCAACATCCGGCATGTCGGCCCGGTGGCCGCGCGCGCGCTGGCCGACCACTTCGGGTCGCTCGACGCGATCCGCGGCGCCTCGCGCGAAGAGCTGGCCGCGGTCGACGGCGTCGGCGGCATCATCGCCGACGCGGTGCTCGCGTGGTTCGAGGTCGATTGGCACCGGGAGATCGTCGAGCGCTGGGCCGCCGACGGTGTGCAGTTCGCGACGCCCGGCCACGCCGGCCCCGGTGCGCAGTCCGACGCGGGCGGAGTCCTCTCGGGCCTGACCGTCGTCGCCACGGGTTCGCTGGAGGGCTTCACCCGCGAAGGGGCGCAGGAGGCGATCATCGCGGCCGGCGGCAAAGCGGCCTCCAGCGTGTCCAAGAAGACCGATTTCGTCGCGGCGGGACCCGGCGCAGGGTCTAAGCTCGCCAGGGCGGAAGAACTCGGGGTCCGCGTCATCGACGCGGCCCAGTTCGCGATCCTTGTCGAAATGGGCCCCTCCGGGCTCGAGAACTAGTCCGTCACTTTGTGGACAGACCACAAGTTATCCCCCTGAATCGGGGGTAGAACGTCCATCCGTCCACCCCCGGATGCGGCTAGAGTCATGGTGTGCGCTCGCCCGGTGCACGCAAGGGCTTAGCTCGCTCGCTCTCGGAGGGACCCGGACGGAGTGCTGGTCGGCTTTGCAGCAGCTTCCATCGTCACCTCGGTCGTCACAGGACTGACCGGGGCCTTCGTCATGCCTGCCGACAGCGCGCAGGCGGCGCAGCTCTCCGCGGTCGCCCAGCCCGTGTCCGCGGCCATCGGCGACGCGCCGGCAAGCTCGGGCCCGGCGGGAGCCGGCGTCTCCGGCCCGAGCGCCGCCACCGTCTTCGGCTCGATCCGCGCGGTCGACCCCGCGGCGCTGCCCGGCTTCCTGGGTGCGCACGCCTCCGAGCTCGACCGGCTGCTGACCAACCCGCCGGCGGCGAGCGATGTCAGCCAGCTCTGGAAGCTCCTCGACCCCGCCCGTCAGGCGCAGCTGGTGAAATTCGCTCCGCACGTGATCGGCAATCTGGAGGGCGTCCCGTACGACGTCCGCGGCAAGGCGAACGTCCTCGACCTCGACCGCACCATCGCCGCCGCGACGTCCGACCTGCGCACCGAGCGCGGCAAGACCGAGCGCGTCGCCCTCAAACGGCAGCTCAGCACGCTCGGCAACGTCGAGACCGCGCTGAAGAAGAAGGACGGAGTGCAGCGCACCCTGGTGTCCCTGGACACGTCCGCGGACGCCCGGGCGGCCATCGTCGTCGGGAACCTCCGCACGGCGCGCTACGTGAGCGTGCTCGTGCCCGGCATGTACATGTCGGTGGGGGAGCAGGTGGAGGGCTGGGCCGGCGTCGCCCAGGACCTCTACTCGCAGGAGACCGGCTTCCTCAAGCGCTTCCTCGGCTCCCGCGCGAACACCACGACCCCGGGTGTCGCGGTCGTGGCCTGGATCGGCTACCAGACTCCGGTGCTGACCAACATCGGCGGCATGGACCTCGCCCGGCAGGGAGCCGACAGCCTGGAGCGCGCCCTGAGCGGCCTCCAGGAGCTGCGTCAGACGGACCCGCCGTACCTGAGCGTCCTCGCCCACTCGTACGGGTCGACCGCCGCGCTGCTCGCGTTGGAGAAGGGCACCGTCACAGTGGATGCGCTCGCGCTGATGGGCTCGCCCGGGTCCGACGCCCAGTCGGTGCGCCAGCTCGGCGTCCGCGACGGCAACGTGTACGTGGCCAAGGCGTCGATGGACCCGATCGTCAACAGCGCCTTCTTCGGCAGCGACCCGGGGGCGCCCTCCTACGGCGCGAAGACGATGGGGGTCGACGGGGCGGCCGACCCGATCACCCACAAGAGCCTCACCGGGTCGAGCGGCCACAACGAGTACTTCACGGCGGGGACCGAGTGCATGCGCAACCTCGCGCTGATCGGCATCGACCAGGGCGACCTCGTCCTCGGCTAGCTGCCCGGCGGGACCCGATGGGCAGGCGCGGGCCACACGCGTCACCCTAGAATTGAACTGCGCCCAACGAAATGAACGAGTTCAACCGTTTGGACCCACCCACTCAGACACCACCACGGAGACGCATGTCCGAAATCAGCGCAGAACAGGTCGCGCACCTGGCGAACCTCGCCAGGATCGACCTCAGCCCGGAAGAGATCGAGAGCCTCACCACCGAGCTCGGCCAGATCGTCGAGGCGGTCGCGAAGGTGCAGGAGGTCGCCGGGCCCGACGTCCCCGCGACCAGCCACCCGCTGCCGCTCACCAACGTGTTCCGGGCCGACGAGGTCCGCCCGTCGCTGACCGTCGAGCAGGCGCTCTCCGGCGCCCCTGAGCGCGACGGCGACCGCTTCAAGGTCGCCACCATCCTGGACGAGGAGTAAGCATGACGGATCTGACCAGGCTCTCCGCCGCGGCCCTCGCCGACCTGCTCGCCGCGCGCGAGGTCTCCTCCGTGGAGGCCACCCGCGCCCATCTCGACCGCATCGAGTCGGTCGACGCCGATGTGCACGCGTTCCTCCACGTCGCGGGTGAGAACGCGGTCCGCACCGCCGCCGAGATCGACGGCCGCCGGGCCGCGGGCGACGCGCTCGGCCCGCTGGCCGGCGTCCCGGTCGCGATCAAGGACGTGCTCGCCACCCACGACATGCCGTCGACCTCCGGGTCGCGCATCCTCGGGGGCTGGATCCCGCCGTACGACGCGACGGTCGTCCGCAAGCTGCGCGACGCCGACCTGGTGCCGCTCGGCAAGACCAACATGGACGAGTTCGCGATGGGCTCCTCCACCGAGCACTCGGCCTACGGCCCCACCCGGAACCCGTGGGACCTCGAGCGCATCCCCGGCGGTTCGGGCGGAGGCTCGGCCGCGGCCGTGTCGGCGTTCGAGGCGCCCTTCGCGCTCGGCTCCGACACCGGCGGCTCGATCCGCCAGCCCGCCGCGGTCACCGGCTCGGTCGGCGTCAAGCCGACGTACGGCGGCGTCAGCCGCTACGGCGCGATCGCCCTGGCGAGCTCGCTCGACCAGGTCGGCCCGGTTTCGCGGAGCGTGCTCGACGCCGGTCTGCTGCACGACGTCATCGCCGGGCACGACCCGCTCGACTCCACCTCCCTGACCGACACCTGGCCGTCGATGGCGGAGGCCGCGCGGGTGGGACTGCGCGAGGGCGCACTGAAGGGTGTGCGCGTCGGCGTCGTCCGTGAGCTGAACGGCGAGGGGTTCCAGGCCGGCGTCAAGCAGCGGTTCGTCGAGGCGCTGGCGCTCCTGGAGGGCGCCGGCGCGGAGATCGTGGAGGTCGGGGCCCCGAGCTTCGAGTACGCGGTCGCCGCCTACTACCTGATCCTCCCCGCCGAGGCGTCCAGCAACCTGGCCCGCTTCGACTCGGTGCGCTTCGGCCTCCGGGTGAAGCCGGAGGACGGCCCCGTCACCGTCGAGCGCGTGATGGCCGCGACCCGCGACGCCGGCTTCGGCACCGAGGTCAAGCGCCGCATCATCCTCGGCACCTACGCGCTGAGCGCCGGCTACTACGACGCCTACTACGGCTCGGCCCAGAAGGTCCGCACGCTCATCCAGCGCGACTTCTCCGCCGCGTTCGAGAAGGTGGACGTGCTGGTCAGCCCGAGCGCGCCGACCACCGCGTTCAAGTTCGGCGAGAAGCTGGCCGACCCGATGGCGATGTACCTCAACGACATCACCACCATCCCGGCGAACCTCGCGGGCGTGCCCGGCATGGGCCTGCCGATCGGTCTCGCGCCGGAGGACGGCCTCCCCGTCGGCATTCAGCTCATGACGCCGGCGCGCGCCGACGCCCGGCTGTACACGATCGGCGCCGCGCTGGAGCGGCTCCTGGAGGAGCAGTGGGGCGGCAGCCTGCTGAGCCAGGCGCCCGACCTGAGCGCCACGGAGATGTTCGCGAGCGAAGAGGGAGCGGTCTGATGGCCACGGCCGAACTGATGGATTACGACAAGGCCCTCGAGTTGTTCGAGCCCGTGCTCGGCTTCGAGGTCCACGTCGAGCTGAACACCGCGACCAAGATGTTCTGCGGCTGCGCGAACGAGTTCGGCTCCGGCGCGAACACGAACACCTGCCCGACCTGCCTCGGGCTGCCCGGCGGTCTCCCGCAGGTCAACGAGAAGGCGATCGAGTCGAGCATCCGCCTCGGGCTGGCGCTCGGCTGCGACATCGCGGAGTCGAGCCGGTTCGCCCGGAAGAACTACTTCTACCCCGACCTCGCGAAGGACTTCCAGACCTCCCAGTACGACGAGCCGATCGCGCACGACGGCGTAGTCACCATCGAGCTGGAGAGCGGCCGCGAGCTGACCATCCAGATCGAGCGCGCCCACATGGAGGAGGACGCCGGCAAGCTGACGCACGTCGGCGGCGCCACCGGCCGCATCCAGGGCGCCGACTACTCGCTGGTCGACTTCAACCGCGGCGGCGTGCCCCTGGTCGAGATCGTCACCAAGATGATCGAGGGCGCGGAGGCGGACGCCCCGGAGGTCGGCCGCACCTACGTGCGCGCCATCCGCGACCTGGTGAAGGCGCTCGGTGTCTCCAACGCGCGGATGGAGGAGGGCAACGTGCGCTGCGACGCGAACGTGTCGCTCCGCCCGCGCGGCTCGTCCGTGCTCGGCACGCGCACCGAGACCAAGAACGTCAACTCGCTCCGCTCGATCGAGCGCGCTGTCCGCTACGAGATCCAGCGCCAGGCGGCGATCCTCGACGCCGGCGGCACGATCACGCAGGAGACCCGGCACTGGCACGAGGACACCGGCACCACCTCCGCCGGCCGGCCGAAGTCGGACGCCGACGACTACCGGTACTTCCCGGAGCCCGACCTCGTCCCCGTCGCGCCCAGCCGCGAGTGGGTCGAGGAGCTGCGCGGCACCCTTCCGGAGGCTCCGGCGGCACGCCGCAAGCGACTGACCGCGGAGTGGGGCTTCACCGCCCTGGAGTTCCAGGACGTCGACAACGCCGAGCTGCTGGACGAACTGGAGGCGACCATCGCCGCCGGCGCGACCCCGCCGCCGCCCGCAAGTGGTGGACCGGTGAGATCGCGCGTCTCGCGAACGCGCAGGGAGTCCCGGCCGGCACGCTGGTCAGCCCGCAGCACGTCGCCGAGCTCGCCGCGCTGGTCGACGCCGGCACGCTCACCGACCGCCTGGCCCGTCAGGTGCTCGAGGGCGTCATCGCCGGGGAGGGCGCGCCGCAGGAGGTCGTCGACGCCCGCGGGCTCGCCGTGGTCTCCGACGACGGCGCCCTGATCGCGGCCATCGATGAGGCCCTGGCCGCCCAGCCGGACGTGCTGGAGAAGATCCGCGACGGC
Organism: Leifsonia sp. L25; assembly: GCF_050632895.1. Next base: position 332,022 of record NZ_JBODRZ010000002.1, read on the forward strand.
AAGGTCCAGGCCGCGGGCGCGGTCATCGGCGCCGTCATGAAGGCGATGAAGGGCCAGGCGGACGCGGCACGCGTGCGCGAGCTGGTGCTGGAGCGCGCCTCGCAGTGAGCGGCGCTCTCGAGCGCCGCCGCAACAGCGGCGGCGCTCGAGAGCGATTCGTGACGAATGTCGTGTTCGCCACCCGGCGCGATTCGTGACGAATGTGGTGAATGTCGCCGCCACACCCCACATTCGTGACGAATGTCGGGAGCGTCGCCCGGCGCGCTAGCGTAGGCGCATGGGCGTTTTTACTCTTGGGGGGCTGACCACGGAGCCTGCCTCCTCGCGCACAGACCTGCTCGCCCCGGGCACGCTCGCGATGTTGACGGACCTCGGCTGGCTGGACGAGGTCGGCGTCGTGGAGATCGACCCGGATGTGTCGGACACCGCGGCCACCCGGGAGGAGTTCGGTCTGACCGCCGACACGCTCGCCAACTGCGTCGTCGTCGGCGGTAAGCGCGAGGGTGCGGAGCGGATCGCCGCGTGCGTCGTGCTCGCCACCACCCGGGCCGACGTCAACAACACCGTCAAGCGGCTGCTCGACGTCCGCAAGGCCTCGTTCCTCCCGATGGAGCGCGCGGTCGAGCTGACCGGGATGGAGTACGGCGGAATCACGCCGATCGGCCTCCCGCGGGAATGGCCGCTGCTGGTCGACGCGCGGGTCGTGGCCGAGGGCGTCGTGGTCATCATCGGGTCGGGCGTGCGCCGCTCCAAGATCCTGCTGCCCGGCCGGCTGCTCGGCGACCTCCCGTCGGCCCAGATCATCGACGGCCTCGGGACGCCGCTGCCATCCGAGTCCGGCGCCCCACGATGACCGGGGCTCCCGTCGACCGCCTTCTCGGCCCCGTGCGCTCGCATCTGATCGAGACGCTGTCCGGACGCTCCGACCGCATCCCGAGCTGGGTGCTGCGGCTCGAGGACGGCGAGGACGAGGGGTTCTTCCCGGCGGGCGGCGCCGCCTGGACGGTGCACGGCGGCATGGCGACGCTCGTCGCGGGCGTCCGCGCCCTCCTGCTGCAGGCGCTGCACCCGGGAGCGCTGGCCGGCGTCCGCGAGCACTCCCGCTACCGAGAGGACCCGCTGGGCCGGCTGGCCGGGACCATCCAGTGGATCCACACGGTCACTTTCGGCAGCCGCGGTCAGGCCATCGCCGGCTCGGAGATGGTGAAGACCCTGCACGAGCGCGTGCACGGCAGCTACGTCGACGGGCACGGCGTCACGCGCCCCTATGCGGCGAACGACCCCGACCTCGCCGAGTGGGTGCACCTGGCCTTCACCGACGCCTTTCTCACCGCGCACGAGCACTGGGGGCCGCCTATCCCGGGCGGCGCCGACGGCTACGTGGGCGAGTGGGCCATCGCGGCGGAGCTGATGGGAGTGGCGGACCCGCCGCGCACGGCCGCCGACCTCCGCGCCAGGATCGACGCCGTCACCGACGCGGGCGAGCTGCGCGGCGGCCCCGAGGTGGCGGAGATCGTGCGCTTCATCCGGCGGGCGCCGCTGCGCCGGACGCTGCGGCCGTCGTACCGGGTGCTGTTCCGCGCGGCGGTGTCGACGATGGAGCCGCGGTACCGCGCCCTGCTGGGGCTTCCTGTCGCCGACCGGCTGCCGATCCACCGCGCGACGAGCGTTGTGCTCGCGGGCGCGCGGGTGCTGCTCGGGCCGCAGACGCAGGCCGAGCTGGCTGCGCGGCGACGCCTGGCGCGGCTCGCGGCGACGACCGGAGGGTGAGCGGGCGGCCCGCGCGTCGTCTGTGAGAACGTGCAACCCCGCGGGGCCGTCTCGGAGTTGCGTTGTGCTGCGCGTGACTGTGCCGTCCCGTTCGTCTGTGAGAACGTGCAACCCCGCGGGGCCGTCTCGGAGTTGCGTTGTGCTGCGCGTGACTGTGCCGTCCCGTTCGTCTGTGAGAACGTGCAACCCCGCGGGGCCGTCTCGGAGTTGCGTTGTGCTGCGCGTGACTGTGCCGTCCCGTTCGTCTGTGAGAACGTGCAACCCCGCGGGGCCGTCTCGGAGTTGCGTTGTGCTGCGCGTGACTGTGCCGTCCCGTTCGTCTGTGAGAACGTGCAACCCCGCGGGGCCTGCTCGGAGCTACGCTGTGCTGCGGTGGCCCGTTCACCGGTGAGCGGACCCGAGTCACCGGAGGTGTTGCCATGACATCCACCCGTCCAACCGCGCCCGACGAGGCCGGGAACAAGGGCCTCAAAGGGGGCGCGCTCGGCCTCGTGTCCGGAGTCGTCGTCGGTGTGGCCTCCACGGCGCCCGCCTACAGCCTCGCCGCGAGCCTCGGCTTCATCGTCGTGGGCGGCACTCTCGCCGCCGGCGTCAAGGCGCCCGGCATCGTGCTGCTGGCCTTCATCCCGATGTACCTGATCGCCGTGGCGTACCAGGAGCTCAACAAGGCCGAGCCCGACTGCGGCACGACCTTCACCTGGGCGGCCCGCGCGTTCGGGCCGATCACGGGGTGGATGGGGGGCTGGGGCATCGTCATCGCGGACGTGATCGTGATGTCCAACCTGGCGCAGATCGCCGGCCAGTACTCCTTCACGTTCGTCGGCGGCTTCGGCCTTCCGGGCGTGGCGGCGCTCGCGAACAACAATTTCGCCGTGACGATAGCCGGCCTGGTCTGGATCGCCCTGATGACCTGGATCTGTTACCGCGGCATCGAGGTGTCCGCGCGATTGCAGTACTTCCTGCTCGGCTTCGAGGTCGTCATCCTGATCCTCTTCGCCGTGTATGCGCTGGTGCGGGTCTACTCCGGCACCGCTGAGCCGTACTCGCTCATCCCGCAGTGGTCGTGGTTCAACCCGTTCACCCTCGACTTCGCTCAGACCATCGCCCCCGCGCTGCTGACCGCGATCTTCATCTACTGGGGCTGGGACACCGCGGTCTCCATCAACGAGGAGACCAAGAACCCGGAGAAGACCCCGGTCGCGCCGCCATCATCAGCACGCTCCTCCTGCTCGGCACGTACGCGCTCGTGACGGTCGCCACCGTCGCGTTCGCGGGCGTCGGCACCAAGGGCATCGGGCTGGCGAACCCGGCGAACTCGGGCGACGTGTTCTCGGCGATCGGGCCCACGCTGTTCGGCAGCGGGCCGATCGGCGCCATCCTGATGACGCTGCTCGGCTTCTCCATCCTGACGTCGGCTTCCGCGTCGACGCAGACCACCATCCTGCCGACCGCGCGGACGACGCTGTCGATGGCGGTCTACAAGGCCATCCCGGAGAAGTTCGCGCGCATCCACCCGAGGTTCCTGACGCCCACCTGGTCCACGATCGGGATGGGGCTGGTGTCCGCGGCGTTCTACCTCGTGTTCACAGCGATCAGCGTCACCCTGCTCACCGCGCTGATCGGCTCGATCGGCCTGATGATCGCCTTCTACTACGGGCTGACCGGGTTCGCGTGCGTCTGGTACTACCGCCGGACGCTGTTCACGAGTTTCCGGCACGCGATCATGCGCGGGCTGTTCCCGCTGGTCGGCGGCCTCATGCTGCTGGCGGTGTTCATCTACGGCGTCATCAGCTTCTCGGCGCCCGACTGGCTGACCGACGCGAACGGCAAGAACGTGACCATCTTCGGCATCGGGGCGGAGGCGGTGGTCGGCATCGGCGGCATCCTGATCGGCGTCGTGCTGATGGTCGTCTGGCGGATCATCCGGCCCGACTACTTCCAGGGCCGCACACTGCCGCGGCAGAGCGACGACATCATCCTGGAGCCGGTCGCGGTGGGCGACGAGCTGCCGTTCGGCACCGCGGCGTCGCGGATCCCCGCGACGGTGATCGCACCCGACTTCTCGAACCTCCCCGAGGGACAGACACCCGTCAACGCGGATACGCTCGAAGCGGTCGAGGAGCCGACGGACCTCCCGCCGGCCGACCCCGACCTGCCGCGGAAGGGGAGCGAGTGAGCCAGCGCACCAGCCGAGTGAACCAGCGCAGCCGAAACGTCGAGTGGGAGGACCCGGCGCCGGGCGTCGCCGTGATGCCGACGATGAGCGGCCTGGCGTACCTGCAGGCGATGATCGCGGGGAGCTGCCGCCGCCGCCCATCGCGAAGCTGATGGGGATGACGCTGGCCGAGGCCGAGACCGGGCGCGCGGTGTTCGTCTGCGAGCCCGACGAGTCGCACTACAACCCGATCGGGACGGTGCACGGCGGCCTGGTCTGCACCCTGCTGGACTCAGCGATCGGCTGCGCGGTGCAGTCGACGCTGGCGCAGGGCCAGGGGTACACGTCGATCGAGATCAAGGTGAACTATCTGCGGCCGGTTTTCGTCGGCAGCGGCCCGCTCACCTCCAGCGCGACCGTGACGAAGCCGGGCAACCGGGTGGCGTTCGCGGACGGGGTCGTGACCGACGGGAGCGGAAAGACCGTGGCGACGGCGACGGGGTCGCTGCTGGTGTTCCCGATCGGGTGACGCCGGCCGATCGGGTGATTCAGGCCCCGGCCGCCTCCCGCTGCGCCACGAGCTGGTCGCGCACCTTCCGGCGGATCACCTTGCCGACGATGCTGCGCGGAAGCTCATCCACCTGCACGACGTGCTTCGGCACCTTGTACGCGGTCAGGCAGTCCCGGCCGTAGGAGCGGATCGCCTCCTCGTCGAACGAGGCCCCCGGCTCCATCACGACCGCGGCGACCACGTCCTCGCCGCCGCGGCGGTGTGGGAGACCGACCACGGCGACGTCCGCGACGCCCTCGAAGCTGCGCAGCGCGTCCTCCACCTCGGTCGGGGAGACGTTGAAGCCGCCGGTGACGATGAGCTCCTTGATCCGGTCCACGATGCGGACGAAACCCTCCTCGTCCATCGTCACGATGTCGCCGGTGCGGAACCAGCCATCGGCCGTGAGCACTTTCGCCGTCTCGTCGGCGTTGCGCCAGTACCCGGAGAACACCTGCGGCCCGCGGGCGAGCAGCTCGCCCTCCTCGCCGAACGCCCGGTCGACGGACGGGTCGTCCGGGTCGGCGACGCGCAGCTCGGTGCCGGGCAGCGCGAGGCCGACCGTCCCGGGCTTGCGGGTCGCGCCGACCGGGTTCGCCATCAGCACCGGCGAGCACTCGGACAGGCCGTAGCCCTCGACCAGATAGCCGCCGGTCTTCGACTCCCAGAGGTCGACGATGCTCTGCGGGAGGCTCATCGCGCCGGAGATCGCGATGTCGATGCCCGACAGCGAGACCTTCCGCTGCTCGGCGGCCTGCACCAGGCGCTCGTAGATCGGCGGCACGGCGGGCAGGAAGGTCGCCGGTCGCTTCTTCACGACCTCCAGCACCAGGTCCGGGTCGAACTTCGGGAACAGCACCAGCCGCGACCCCATGCTCATCGCGAAGGTGAGGCAGAGCGTGAGCCCGTAGGCGTGGAACAGCGGGAGGACCGCGTAGACCACCGAGGTGCCGCGCTCGATCGTCGGAACCCACGCCCGCGCCTGCGCCGCGTTCACCGCGAGGTTGAGGTGGCTGAGCATGACGCCTTTCGGACGCCCGGTGGTCCCGCTCGTGTACTGGATGAGCGCGAGGTCGTCGCGCTCCGGTCGCGGCACGGAGGCCTTCAGTCGTCGCGACGAGACGAGCGTCTCCCACGTGACGGTGCCGGAGACCGTCGCGGTGAGCTGCTCGCGCGCCTTGCGGGCGGCGCGGACCGGGAGGCGGAGGGCGAAGCGCTTGCTCGCGGGCATCCCGCGCGTGATGTCCACCGAGATCACGGTCGTGACGCCGAGGTCGGCGGGGAGGTCCTGGACCATGTGCACCGCCTTGTCCCAGACGATCGCCACGGTCGCGCCGTGGTCCTCGAACTGATGCCGGAGCTCGCGCGGGGTGTACAGCGGGTTGTGCTCCACCACGACCGCGCCGAGCCGCAGCACCGCGTAGAACGCGACGACGTGCTGGGGGCAGTTCGGCAGGACGAGCGCCACCCGGTCGCCCTTGCGGACGCCGCGCGTGCGGAGGCCCTCCGCGGCACGGGCGATCTGGTCGCCGAGCTCGGCGTAGGTCGTCGTCGCGCCGAAGAACTCCAGGGCGACGTGCTTGCTGTACGTCGCGACCGAGTCGTCGATCAGGTGGGCGAGGGATCCGTCCGGCAGATCCACGTCGGAGGGGACGCCCGGCGCGTAGGCGGAGACCCAGGGGCGATCGCTGTAGCTGCTCACAGGGAAGAGCCTATTGGGCCGCCGTCAGGGCGTGCACGGCCTCCTCGATCGGGGCGTCGCCGGAGATGACCTCCCAGGTGCGGCCGATCGTGGCGGGCTCGGTCAGGCAGACGGCGATCAGCCGGGCCACGTCCTCGCGCGCGATGGTGCCGCGCGGCACGCTCTCGCCGAGCTGGACCGCGCCCGTCCCCTCCTCGAAGGTGAGGCCTCCCGGACGGAGGATCGTCCAGTCCAGCCCGGAGGCGCGCAGCGCGTCGTCGGCATCGCGCTTGGCCTCCACATAGGCGCGCCACTGCGGGTCGGCGTCCTCCGCCACCGGGGCGTCGACGCCCCACGCGCTCACCTGCACGAACCGGCGGACGCCGGCGGAGGCGGCGGCCTCGGCGGACTTCACCGAACCGGCATAGTCGACCGTGCGCTTCCGGGCGACGCCCGACCCCGCTCCGGCGCCTGCCGTGAACACGACCGCGTCGCAGCCGACGAAGGCCATGGCGATGGCGCCGGAGTCGGCCTGTTCGATGTCGATGACGTGGCCTTCGCCGCCCAGACGGTAGACGTCCTCGGCGTGCTCGTCGCTGCGGACGAGGCCGACGAACTCGTCCCCCCGGTCGTAGAGCACCCGCATGAGCTGCTGGGCGACTTTTCCGTGGGCTCCGACGATTGCGATTCGACTCATGCATCCATCTTGCTCCTGTTCGGGCCCGCTCCGCTCACGGCGAACGTGCGCGCGGCCCGGCGGGCGGATGCGTTACGGTCGTGCACATGACCGGTCTGCTGGAGTTCGTGGCGCGTTTCTTCGCGCCGGGCTCTGGCCTGTCGGTGCTGTGGCACTCCGCGGCCTGGCCGGGAGGTCTCTCCGGGCTCGTCGCCCTCGTCGGCCTGGCCGGCGCGATCGGGATCGTCGCGGTCGCCGCGACGGCAGTGGTGCGCTCGGTCGCCGCTCTCGCGGCCTCGCTGCGCGCCCGCGCCGTCTGGTCGAACCCGCTGCAGCCTGCCGCCGGTTGGCTCCTCGAGAGCCAGGCCGACCCGGACGCGGACGGCCGTCCGCGGCCGAGAGCGCCGGGCATCCCCCTGCCGGTCGCGTAGCCGGGCGATCTTCGCCCTGCGCGGCCAGACGACGTCTCGTTCGTTCCGACTGCAGGGATATCACCCATGGACTTCTTCTCCTGGCCGCCGATCGCGGCCGTCCTCGACGCGGCCTACGGCTTCGTCACCGCCCTCTCCGCCGCCGCCGAGCCCGTTGCGGGCACAGCCGCCGGCATCGTCGCGATCGTCGTCCTGACGATGACTGTGCGCGCCCTCCTCCTCCCCGTCGGCGTCAGCCAGGTGCGCGCCGAGTACACCCGGCGCCGGCTCGCCCCGGCCCTCGCCGAGCTTCAGCGCAGGCACGGGAAGGACCGCGAGCTGCTCGCCCGCAAGACGATGGAGCTCTACCAGGCCGAGCGCACCTCCCCGTTCGCCGGGATGCTGCCGCTGCTCGCGCAGCTCCCCGTCATCTCGCTGGTCTACGCGCTGTTCACGCACGCCACCATCGTCGGCCATGCCAACGCTCTGCTCGACGCTCACGTGCTCGGCGCGCCGCTCGGGACCAGCTTCGTCGGCCTCGCCGGCGCCGGGTCCGTCTGGCCGGGGTTCCTGGTCTACGCGGGCGTGCTGGTGCTCATCGCCGCCGTGACCACGGTGTCGCGGCGCGTGCTCGCGGTGCCGCAGCCGGACGGCACGCAGGCACCGACCGGCGTCGTGCGGGCGCTCTCGTTCCTGCCGTATGTCACGGTGGTCTTCGCGGCGTTCGTGCCGCTCGCCGCGGCCGTGTACATCCTGACGACCTCGGCCTGGACCGTCGTCGAGCGGGCCACGCTGCGCCGTCTGCTCGACCCGGAGCGGGGGAGGACCGCGCCGTCGACGTCGCACTGAGCCGGTCCCGATCGGCATGGGATGCTTGAGGCATGTGGAAGCGTGATCGTCCCCGTCCGCCGCGCGACCCGCGCGAGGCCACGCCCGGCCTCGGCGTGGGCGTGCAGGTGTACGTCGTCGAGCAGGAGCCGCCGTCGTCCGACGGCTGGCCGGGGGAGCCGACGGGCGTGATCATCGCCGGCGGTGACCGCAGCCTCCGGGCGATCTCGCTGCCGAACGACGGCTTCACGAACTGGGTCGTCGCCTTCAGCGAGCCACAGGTGCGCCGCGACGGCAGCGGGCCGTACGAGACCGCGACCATTCCGGCCGTGCTGCTGGTGGCGGCCGAGCCAACGGAGGCCTGAGCAGTGCTCGGGGTCGGCCTGATCCGCGGTATCAACGTCGGCGGCAACGCGCGCGTCGCGAAGGCGGACCTCGCCGCCGCGTTCGAGGCGGCCGGCTTCGAGGACGTGGTCACCCTGCTGCAGAGCGGCAACGTCGTCTTCCGTGGGCCGGGTGCGCCTACCGCTGAGCAGGCGGACGCGGTCACCTCCGCGCTGGCGGAGTCGTCCGGAGTGTCGGCAGGCGTCGTCCTGCTGCCGGAGGAACGCTTCCGCCGGATCGCGGCGGACAACCCGCTGCTGGACGTCGCGGACGACGACTCCCGGCTCGTCGTGACCTTCCTCGACCACGACCTGCCCGCCGGAGTGAGCGCGCCGGACGACGCCGCGCTCTCCCCGGAGATCGTCCGGCTCGGCCAGCGCGCTGTCTACCAGTGGAGCCCGCTCGGCGTCTCGAAGTCGACCGTGTCGGGCGCGTTCTGGCGCAGTCTCGGGCCGGTGGCGACGGGCCGCAACCAGCGCACCGTCCTCCGCCTGATCGCCGAGCTCGACCGCCGCGCCTGAACGCTCGCGGGAACGCACTGCGGGAGGTCACCGGCTGCTCTTACAATGACGGCATGTTCGTCGAGGGCACCCTTCGATGGCAGGTCACGGAGGACTGCCCCTGGGACCTGCTGATCGCGCTCGCCCTGCGCGACCTCGTCGGCCTCGACAACACTCGCGAGCCCGCGCTCCCGCGGGTGTCGCCGTCGATCGTCCCGGCTCTTCACGGTGCGCTGGAGCGGAGTCGTGGAGCCGTGACCCTGGCCGCGAAGGACGTCCTGGAGACCCAGTGGCACGCCCTGTTCGAGCGCGCAGCGGACCGCGAGCACCGCCCGCTCACCCCGCTGTTGCAGCCTCCGCACTTCGCTGCGCTCGATCGCGCGATCGAGCTGCAGGACGTGGTGCTCGCCCAGTACGAGACGGCGGCGAGCTGGGCGCGCGAGCGGCGAGCCGAGTACGCCCGCGCGAGCATCGAGCGCCACGCGACGCGCTCCGCCGACATCGTGGACGTGGTCCACGAGCGGGAGCACGACCTCCGACGCCAGGCCGGCTACTTCCGGCTGGACATCGACGTGCTCCCGCTCGCCGAGCGCGGCGCGTGGATCGTGGGGCCGCACACGGTCGTGGTCAGCACCTCGCTGCGCGACGACTCGCCGGCGTTCCGCGACTGGTTCCGCCCGCTCGTCGCCGCGTTGGTGTGAGTCAGGCGACTCGCTGCGCCGGGGAGGTCGTCTCCGCCGGGTCGGTCACCGCGACGTCCCCGACCGCCTCGTCGATGCGGGCGAGCACGTCGCCGCTGAGCCGGACGCCCGCGGCCTTCACGTTGGAGGCCACCTGCTCCGGCCGGGATGCGCCCACGATCGCGCCGGACACGTTCGGGTTCTGCAGCACCCAGGCGATCGCGAGCTGCGCCATCGTCGCGCCGAGCTCGTCGGCGATCGGCTTCAGCCGCTGCACGGAGGTGAGGACGTCGTCGCGCAGGAAGCCCTTGATCGCGTTCGCACCGCCCTTGTCATCGGCTGCCCGGCTTCCCTCGGGAAGCGGCGCGCCCGGGAGGTACTTGCCGGTGAGCACGCCCTGCGCGACCGGGGACCAGACGATCTGCGAGATGCCCAGCTCGGCAGAGGTCGGCACGACCTGCTTCTCGATGACCCGCCAGAGCATCGAGTACTGCGGCTGGTTCGAGATGAGCTGGAAGCCGAGTTCCGTGGCGAGGGCGTGACCGGCGCGGAGCTGGTCGGCGGTCCACTCGCTGACGCCGATGTAGAGCGCCTTGCCCTGTCGCACGATGTCGGCGAACGCCTGCATCGTCTCCTCGAGCGGCGTCTCGTAGTCGTAGCGGTGCGCCTGGTAGAGGTCCACGTAATCGGTGCCGAGCCGGGTGAGCGAGCCGTCGATCGACTCGAGGATGTGCTTGCGCGAGAGTCCGGTGTCGTTGTGCCCCTTGGGACCGGTCGGCCAGTAGACCTTGGTGAAGATCTCCAGCGACTGGCGGCGCTGGCCCTTCAGGGCGTCGCCGAGCACCTGCTCTGCGGCGGTGTTCGCGTAGGCGTCCGCGGTGTCGAAGGTGCTGATGCCGGCGTCGAGGGCGGCGTGGACGCACTGCGTCGCCGTCTCGTTCTCGACCTGGGAGGCGTGCGTGAGCCAGTTGCCGTAGATGATCTCCGAGATCTTGAGACCGCTGTTGCCGAGGTATCTGAATTCCATGCCTCCACGCTAGTCCCGTGCTCCGGCGGCCGCCGTCCACGATGTCGTGGCCGGATGGGAGGATTGAGGGGTGGGAGGGCTTCTTCATGGGTAGGGTTCGTCGTGGGTAGGGCGGACGGCAGCGACCGGCGGGTGACGACCGCCGACGTCGACGACGCCGACGCCACCATCCTGCACGTCGACATGGACGCCTTCTTCGCCTCCGTCGAGCTGCTCGACCGGCCGGACGCCCGCGGCAAGCCCGCCATCGTGGGCCACGCCGGCGGCCGAGGGGTGGTCACCAGCGCCACCTACGAGGCGCGCCGGTTCGGCGTGCGAAGCGCGATGCCGGTCTCCCAGGCGCTGCGGCTGTGCCCGACCGCGATCATCTTGCCGCCGCACTACGAGAAGTACACCGAATACTCCGGCAAGGTGATGGACATATTCCACGAGGTGACCCCGCTGGTCGAGCCGCTCAGCATCGACGAGGCGTTCCTGGACGTCGCCGGTGCGCGCCGGCTGCTGGGGTCGCCGCGACGTATCGCCGAGCTCATCCGTTCGCGTGTCCGTGAGGAGACCGGCCTCACCTGCTCGGTCGGCGTCGCCGGCACGAAATTCATGGCCAAGCTCGCCTCCGGTCACGCCAAGCCGGACGGGATGCTCGTCATCCCGCCGGCCGACGCGGTCGCCTACCTGCGTCCGCTGCCGGTCGGCGCGCTCTGGGGCGTGGGCGCCAGCACCCAGGCGTCGCTGGAGCGGATGGGGATGCGGACCGTCGCCGACCTCGCCGACGCCCCGCTGACCGTTCTGCAGCGCGCCGTCGGCGACGCGACCGCGCACCGGCTGCACGAGCTCGCCAACGGTCGCGACCCGCGCCGGATCGTCACCGTCTCCCGCGAGAAGAGCATCGGCCATGAGAACACCTTCTCGGTCGACGTGGAGGACCCCGACACCCTGCGCCGAGAGCTGCTCCGGCTCTCCGGGCGGGTCGGCGAACGGCTCCGCAAGCACGGGATGGTCGGCCGCACGATCGCGATCAAGGTGCGGTTCTCCGACTTCCGCACCATCACCCGCTCCCGCACCCTCGCCGAGCCGACCAACGTCGGGCGGCGGCTGTTCGAGGAGGCCTGGGACGTCTTCGAGGCGCTCGACCTCCGCCTGAAGGACACCCCGATCCGGCTGATCGGCGTGCGGGCCGAGCAGCTCGCCGACGCCGGCGGCGACGCGCTCGCGCTGTGGGACCCGGACGAGGAGTGGCGCGAGGCCGAGCGCACCCTCGACGCGGTCAGCGCACGGTTCGGGCGCGGCACGATCGGCCCTGCCTCCCTGGTCCGCAGGGCGCGCGACGCCGACGCCGCCGAGCGCGACGGCCGCAACCCGCGCTGGCTGAGCGACTAGAGCGTGTCCTGAACCGCACCCCTCTCGTTGAGGATGCGTCTCGTTCAGTCGGCCACACCTCCTGCTCGCGGTGGAGCTGTTGTTCGTTAAGTGGTGTTCCGGACGATACGTGTCAGGTGTGAGATTTGACGCAAAAGGCGCGAGCTTATAGCGTCGAAACCCACATACTTCGCTCCACGCGGAAGTACGTCTTTGTGTCGAAACAGGGGGGTTTCTCATGGGCCAGATCAGCGTTACGCCGGAAGAACTGAAGCAGCAGGCTCAGGTCTACACGCGCTCGAAGGAAGAGATCGAGCAGGCGATCCAGAAGGTCAACCAGATGAACTCGACCATTGCCGAGCAGTGGAAGGGTCAGGCGTTTCAGGCCTATCTCGAGCAGTACAACCAGTTGCACGAGAGCGTGAAGAAGTTCGAGGAGCTGCTGGTCAACATCAACGAGCAGCTGAACAAGTACGCGGACACCATCGCCGAGCGTGACGCGCAGGACGCGCAGAGCTTCGGCTTCTGATTGCGTTTGCCGTCGGTTGTGCCTACGGCGCGTCTCAGGTTGAGGCCGCAGGTTCCTCGGAGGTCGCGACGCGCGGCAGCCTCTCTGCGGTTGGTCGGCTGTTGCGGTGTTGTTTGAAGGGCGGGGAATGAAGGTCGCATCGAATACCGCCGCAGCGGAGGCTGCGGCTGCGGGTTTCGCGAGCATCGAGGTTGAGAGCGATGGGCGGCAGGTGGCGCTGGGGTCGAGCACTGTTGCGAGCATGCGAGAGGGCGCGGGCGTTGCGCCTGGACGCGAAGAACTACTTCGTGCAGAAGGGGCTGGCCGCGAGCAGAGAGCTCGACTCGTACGTGGGCCGGCTGGCACGCGATCACGCAGACCTTCTGGATGAGACAGAGCGGGAGGTCCGCTCGACGTCGGAGGCCGAGCTGGAACGGTTACGGCGAGAGAAGGCGGACGTGTCATGGGGCTGATCTACGACTCGGGGGACTCGGCTGCGTTGACGGGGCGCTTTCGGCGAACCTGACGGCCGCGGCGGCTGTGCTGGATGCCACGGTCAGCGCCTGCGCACAGCTTCGGGAGGTTATGGCGGGTGGTGAGCTTTCGGGCAAGGGCTACTCGGCGGTCGACACCCTCTTCGCGCAGATCGTCCAGCCGTCCGTCGCGGATGCGCAGGGCGAGGTCGATGCCATCGAGGTGGACCTGGAGAAGTACACGCAGGCGGACTCGTTTGTGGCCGGCTTCGGGGTGCTGAAAGAGGATGAGCTGAACATCCAGCTCCGGGCGACGAGGGCGCAGCGGGACGCGACGGAGCGTCAGATCGAGGCGAACCGGACGGCGGCTGCTGCGTCATCGACGATTCCCGGGTTGGCTCCGGCGTTGGAGGCGGGGAACGCACAGTTGGAGTTGGTGCTGGCGCAGCTCGATGCCACCGTGCGGGATCTGGAGGGCAGGCTGCAGGCGTTGCATGACTTCGCTGCGCGGACAGCGGGGCTGTTCGTGGACAGGCTCGCGAATCTCGCGGCGGCGACCGGCGACACGGTTTCCCTTCTGGAGCAGTTGACGGGCTCGCTCATTCTCGGGTCTGTCGGCACCGGTCTCGGTGCTGGTTTGACGAGGCAGGCGATTCTGGATCAGCTCGCCGGCAACAAGATCGCCCGGGACGCTGAAGGTCGGTTGAAGTATGGCGGGAGGTTTCTGGTGCGCGCAATTGTCAAGAAGGTCGCGCTCTGGGTGGGCATTGTGTTCGCGTTCTGCGTGGTTCTGCTGGTCCTGACCAAGCTAGGGATGTCAGATACACGGTGACGAACCAGCGCGCGAGCGAAGTACGGAGTACACGATTGGAAGGACCACTTCATGCGGTTTAAGCAGCGGACGTTGAGCATGCCAACGTTGTGAGTCACACAGCAGAGCTTCACCCGGGGGACGAGCTGTTCGAGGTCGTGGACCCTGTCGGCGATTACTTCAAGCAGGTGTTGATGCACAACGGCTACTACACCAGTGGTCCCCTTGTGTTCTCCAGCGTTCCCGGCGGCCGAGACTTCACGATCATGACCACTCTCGGCAACCGGATCAACATCGTCGAGCACAGCGGTGAGAGTTTCCGTTTCAAGGAGCACCTCGAACTGGAGACCGACTTCTTCTACCGGCACTACGATCTGGAAAAGCCGGTGCCGTATGAGGAGATCGAGCGGGCGGTGGCGGCGGCGGGGCTGGAGATCAAGACCATCTACCACGTGGTCCTGAAGTTCTACGGCGAGGTCATGCTGGACCTGTATGTCGACGCGGTGGCTCGCGAATGGATGCTCTTCTCCAAGGCGTCACTTGCGGCGAGAAGCTGGCGTATCAGAACGTGGTCAGCCGCCGCGCGACCTTCCACTACAGCGAGCTCGGCGACCAGCTCGAATCGTTCGTGACGGACATCGTCCGGCAGGGTGGCACCCCGAAGGGTCCCTCCGTGTACAGCCTGAACAACGTGCCACTGGATGAAATCACCGACATCGAGTTCTTCCTCCCGATCCACGAGGCGGCCTTCAGAGCAGACGGAGGAATGCTGTTTCATTCCTCTTTCGAGATCAGCCCACTGGTAAAAGGAATCGTCACAGGAGACTTCGAGAACCAGACCGAGCTGATCTACGCGCGGCTCCTCGCTGCTCTCGACGCCAATGGCCTGGAGATCAACGCGCCCTTCTTCCATGTCTTCCCCGCAGACGGCTCCAAGTACGCGTCGGTGTACGTCGGCTATGCCGACCCGAGCGAAGCGGCGGACTGAGGAACGACTCGACGCGCTGGATGCCCCGTGAACGGGCGAACGGTCGCGTGCCACCCCGGCCATAACCGCCCTGGTCACGCCGGGGGACGCCGGGTACGGTGAACCCATGACGAACCTCTCCCTCAAGCTCGCCGAGACGATGAGCTCCTCCGGAATCAAGTCGGTCTACGGCGAGCCGATCGTCGTCGACGGCACCACGATCGTCCCCGTCGCCGCGGTGCAGTTCGGCTTCGGCGCGGGCGAAGGCCCCGGCGACGAGTCAGCGCCGGGCGGAGCGGGAGGCGGCGGCGCCGCGGTCCCGTTCGGCGCGTACATCAGCGACGAGACCGGCGTCCGGTTCCGGCCGAACCTGATCACGCTGCTCGCGGTCGCCATCCCGTTCGTGTGGGTGGCCGGTCACGCCTGGGCGCGGGTCATCCGCGCGCTCAAGCGGTAGCGCGCACGCGCACAGCCGCCCGGCGGTCTACACTGAACTCCTGAACACGGGAGTCCGGTGAGCCGGGCTGAGAGGAAGCTTCTCCAAGTTTCGACCGTCGAACCTGATCTGGGTCATGCCAGCGCAGGGAGGCATCTCACATCCCGTGCCCTCATTTCTGAACAGAAAGGGCACGAACAGTGCACGCAACCATTTCGTCCGTCTCCGCGACGTCCAAGCGCGTCCTCCGCTGGCGGGTCGTCGACATCGTCGTCGCCAGCGTCGTCGCCGTCGCAGCCGGCGTCGTCTTCTGGGTCTGGGGTCAGGCCTACAACCCGATCTCGGGGCCGGTCACCGCCGTCCTCCCGGGCTTCCAAGGCATTTTGAACGGCCCCTGGCTGTTCGCCGGCGTGCTCGTCGCGCTGATCGTCCGCAAGCCCGGCGCCGCCCTCTACGGCGAGATCGTCGCGGCCGTCGTCTCGATGCTGATCGGCACGCAGTGGGGCTTCGCCACGCTGCTGTCCGGCGTCGTGCAGGGGCTCGGCGCGGAGATCGTCTTCGCGATCTTCCTGTACGCCCGCTGGAACCTGGTGACTGCGCTGATCGCGGGCGCGGGCACCGGCATCGCCGAGTCGATCCTCGACCTGATCTACTCGTACCCCGGCTCCAAGCCGGAGTTCGCGATCGTCTACACGATCACGACGACCATCTCCGGCATCGTCGTCGCGGGCCTCGGCTCGTGGCTGCTGGTCAAGGCGATCGCCCGCACGGGAGCGCTCAGCCGGTTCGCCGCGGGCCGCGAGGTCACGGGGCGGGTCTAGGCGGCGGCCGGGAGGCGTTCATGCCGGAGCTGAGTCCGGCCGGCTCTGCGCCGGCCCCGGTCGCGGTCCATGTCGGCGACTGGGGCTGGCGTCACGCCGGCCGCAAGGGCTGGGCGGTCCGCGGGCTGAGCCTGTCGATCGAGCCGGGGGAGCGGGTGCTGCTGCTCGGCGCGTCGGGCGCGGGCAAGTCGACTCTGCTGGCCGGGCTCGCCGGGGTGCTGGGCGGCGACGACGACGGCGAGGCGGAAGGCGACCTCCGCGTCGACGGTCGGCATCCCGCGCAAGCGCGCGGCCGATCCGGGCTGCTGCTGCAGGACCCGGACGCGCAGGTGATCCTCGCGCGTGTCGGCGACGACGTGGCGTTCGCGTGCGAGAACCTCGGCGTCCCGCCCGACGAGCTGTGGACTCGCGTGCGCTGGTCGCTGGAGGCGGTCGGGCTCGACCTCCCGCTCGACCGCTCGACCGCACAGCTCTCCGGAGGCCAGAAGCAGCGGCTGGCGCTGGCCGGCCTGCTCGCGATGCGGCCGGGTCTGCTCCTGCTGGATGAGCCGACCGCGAACCTCGACCCCGGCGGCGCGCAGGAGGTCAGGGACGCCGTGTCCGCCGTGCTTGCGCGGACCGGTGCGACACTCATCGTCGTGGAGCACCGGGTGGCCGTCTGGCGGGACCTGGTGGACCGCGTCATCGTGCTGGACGCCGCGGGCGGCGTGCTCGCAGACGGCGCTCCGGAGGCGGTGCTCGCCGACACCGCGGGCCGGCTGCGGGAGGCCGGCGTCTGGCTGCCCGATGAGCCCGTGCCTGCCGCGCGCCCTGTCGCGCCGGGGGCGCCGTTGCTGGAGGCCCGCTCGCTCGCAGTAGGGCGATCTCCACTGTTCTCCCGCCGTAGCCCGCGGAAGCGCGCCGAGCGCGGCGGCGACCTGCTGGCGCATGCGCTCCCGTTCCGGGCGGACGTCGCGATCGCGGAAGGCTCCGCACTGGCGCTCACCGGCCCGAGCGGGGTCGGCAAGTCGACACTGGCGCTCACGGTCGGCGGCCTGATGCCGGCCCTGGGCGGAACCCTCGCCGCCGCGCCCGCGCTGGCGGGCGGCGCAGGCTCCGATCCCGGCGCCTGGCGTTCGCGCGAGCTGCTGACGCGCGTCGGCACCGTCTTCCAGAACCCCGAGCACCAGTTCATCGCCTCCACGGTGCGCGACGAGCTCGCCGCCGGGCCGCGCGCGCTCGGGCTCGCGCCGGAAGAGCTCGCCGAGCGCACCGAGCACCTCCTGGAGGCGCTCGGGCTCGCCGTACTCGCGGACGCGAACCCGTTCACGCTCTCCGGCGGCCAGAAGCGCCGTCTCTCGGTCGCGACCGCACTTGCGACGCGCCCCCGCCTCCTCATCCTGGACGAGCCGACCTACGGCCAGGACGCGAACACCTGGCGCCGGCTCGTCGAGCTGATCGCCGGCCTGCGCGACGAGGGGCACGCCGTCGTCGCCGCCACCCACGACGCCGAGTTCGCCGCGGCCATCGGCGCCGGCGAGCTGCGCCTCGAAAGCCGGCGGGAGGCGATCGCATGAGCATCGCCGAACCCGTCCGCAGCGGCCCGCTCGCCACGCTCAACCCGGTGTCCAAGCTGGGCGCCGCGCTGATCGTCACCGCGGTGCTGCTGGTCTCCATCGACCCGGTCTCGGCCGGCGTCGCCCTCGGGCTGGAGCTCGTCCTGCTCTGCTTCGCCGGCATCCCGGCACGTGTGCTGTTCGTCCGGACCTCGCCGATCCTGATCGCGGCGCCGCTCGCAGGACTCACCACCGTGCTCTACGGCCGGACCGCCGGGACGGTCCACCTGCACTGGTGGGCGATCGAAGTCAGCGACGGCTCCCTCCAGCTCGGGCTCGCGACCTTCCTGCGCGTTCTGGCGATCGGACTGCCGGCCGTCCTGCTGTTCGTGACCATCGACCCGACGGATCTCGCCGACGGCCTGGCGCAGCTCCTCAAGCTGCCCGCGCGCTTCGTGCTCGGCGGGCTCGCCGGCCTCCGGCTGGTCGGGCTCTTCGTGGACGATTGGCGCGCACTGACGCTCGCGCGTCGTGCGCGCGGCGTGGCGGAGTCGGGGGCAGTGCGCCGTTTCCTCGGCCAGTCGTTCTCGCTGTTCGTGCTCTCGATCCGCCGTGGGTCCAAGCTCGCGACGGCGATGGAAGCGCGCGGCTTCGGAGCGCCTGTCGCCCGCACCTGGGCGCGCCCCTCGGTGTTCCGCGGGCGGGACTGGGTGGCGCTGGCTGTCGCCCTGCTGGTGGCGGGCACGGCGGCGGCGGTGGCGATCGCAGTGGGGAGCTGGAATGTCCTGGGATCCTGACGAGCCGTCCGATGCGCCCGAGTTCTGCGAGCTGCTCGGGGCGGTCGCGGACGCGATGGACGCGACCGGGCGAGAGGCGCCTCCCGTCGTGCTCATCGACGGCCCGAGCGGGGCGGGGAAGAGTTCCCTCGCCGACCTGCTCGTGCGGCACTGGCCCGGCGCGGACGCCCCCCGCTTGATCCGGATGGACGACCTGTACCCGGGCTGGGACGGACTCCTCGCCGCGAGCGACGCGCTGGCCGGCGGCCTCCTCGAACCGCTCGCCCTCACCGGGCACGGACGCTGGCGGCGCTGGGACTGGGCGGGCGAGTGCCCGGCCGAATGGCACGACGTGGCAGGCAGGGCGCCGGTCATCGTGGAAGGCTGCGGCACGCTCGCCGCCGCCAACGTCCGCTGGGCGCACCTCGCGATCTGGCTGGACGCCGACGACGCCCTCCGCAAGGCGCGCGCGCTCGACCGCGACGGCGCGACGTTCGCGTCGCACTGGGACCACTGGCAGTCCGATTTCGAGGAGTACCTGGCCCGCGAAGACCCGCGGAGCCGCGCCGACGTGGTGCTGGACGTCACCGACTGGCCGATCGGCTCTGCACCCCGGCCGACCTCCGGGTCTACGGTGGTGCCATGAGCGAGACATCCCAGCCGGATCCTGAGTACATCGTCGAATACGCCGACGGCCCCTCGTGGGGACCGCCGAGCGGCGCTACCTGGTCGGCGGCAAGGTGGACGAGCGGATCGGCGCGGTGGCCGCGGTCGAGGGTCTCGAGTCGCTGTTCTGGTACGTCGCCGGCGAGGAGCGCACTCTCAACGGCGAGCGTCACGTCTCGTACCATTTCGACGCTCCCGACAGCGACCCGGTCGAGGCCGACAAGGACGAGGAGTCGCTCTAGCGGCTCGACACGGATGCCCCGGGAGTCGAAGACTCCCGGGGCATCGTTCGTCCGCGTTCCGCGGATCAGCTCTGCCGACGGGCCGTCCTGCGTCGTGCGGTCATGAGCGCGAGCCCGGTTCCGGCGATCGCGAGGAGGCCGGCCAGCGGCGCGAGCCAGCTCAGCACGTCGCTCCCGGTGTCGGCCAAGGGCGGGTCGGCCGAGGGAGGGTTCGCGGCCGGAGGGTTCGCCGCGGGCGGGTTCGCCGCGGGCGGGTTCGCCGCGGGCGGGTTCTCGACAGGCACGCGGAGGGCGTCGACCACGGCGGTGGACTCCGCCGAGCGGACGGCCGCCCCGGCCGGGCCGGTCGCGTCGGCCGTCGCCGTGTTGGTGATGCTGCCCGCGGCGTAGTCGGCGTCGGTCGACTGGTAGTCCGCGGTGCAGGTCAGTGCGGCTCCCGCTGCCAGGGTGACGTCAGCCGGGCACGTCACGGTCAGCGGGCCCCCGCTGCCGGAGAAGCTCTGCTCGGTGATCCCGACGGCGGTCAGGGTCACGTTCCCGGTGTTCGTCACCACGAAGGAATAGGCGATCGGCTGCCCGGCGCCGGAGATGGTGGTCGGATCGGCCTTCTTGTCGAGCGTGAGGCCCGGCGACTGATCGGCGGTCACGACCGCTGTCGCGGGCATGCTCGCCACATTGCCCATCGTGGCGTCCAGGCCGGTGGCGACGGCCGTGTTCGAGAGGGTTCCCGCGTCGACGTCGGCGGCGGTGACGTCGTAGGTCGCGTTGCACTCCACGGTGGCGGCCGGCGCCAGAGTCGTGGTCGGGCAGTCCGGTGTCGGGGCGGTACCCGTCCCGGTGAAGGCCACCTCGGTGACGTCGACGCCGGTCAGGGTCGTGTTGCCGGTGTTGGTCACCGTGAAGGTGTAGCGGACCGTGTCGCCCGCCGTCGCGATCGTCCCGGGGCTCGCCGTCTTCGTCAGCGTCAGGGACGCGGCCCGTGGTGCGTTCGTGAAGGTGCAGACCACGGACGGAGACTCACCGGAGTAGGTCGCCAACGCGAAGGAGACGGTCGTGCCGGTGCCGGTGATGGGGAACTGCGGGTTGCCCGGGTTGAGCGTGTCCACACAGGTGTACGTCGAGACGTACTGCGCCATGTTCGTGGTTCCCATCGCGGATTCGCTGGCCGTGTACGTGTCGCCGTACCGGGCGAGGGCAGGGCCGGCTCGGAGGACGCGGCCGTCCGGCGACTGCTGGAGCCCGGTCGCGGTTCCCGCGGTGACCGCCGCGGCGGGAAGGCTCACCGTGGGGCCAGTGACGTGCAGCGCGAACTGGTCGGTCGGGTTCACCCGCGCGACGACGTTCTTCTGCGCGCTGACGGCGGGCGGGAAGGCGCAGCTCGCCAGATCGACGATGCCGACCCCTCCCGGTCCGGTCAGCGACGCGGGGAGCGGAGTCAGGCTCCCGTCCAGCGAACCCGTCCCCGGGTCGATGGAGAAGACGCCGTTGGTTCCGCCCTGGCTCAGGTAGAGCGTCCCGTTGCCGTCGAAGGCGATCCCGTTGACGGCCGCTCCGCCGGGGACGGCGAAGATGCTCAGGAGCGATGGGAAGAGCGTCGCCGCCTGCGGGGCGGTCTGCGGCAGCGGAGCGCTGAGCGCCTCGAGCGTTCCGCCCGCCGTCGAGGACGCGACGAGGTAGAGGTTGCCGCCGCCGTCGAACGCGATGTCGCCGTTGGTCTGACCGGCGACGGCCGGGAAGGTGACCAACGGGTTCGGGCTGACCAGCTGATCGGTCGTCGTGTCGAAGCCCCAGAGCTGACCGGTGACGCCGTCGGTGCCGACGTCGCCGAAGTAGTAGATCCCGGTCGTCGGGTCCACGGCGCCGGCCGTGACGCCGGAGCCGGGCGCCGGCTTGCCCGGGTACGACGTCCAGGCGCCCGTTGCGGCGTCGTAGCCCTGCACGACCGTTCCGTTGTCGGAGGCCTGGAAGGCGGCGGTCCCGCCGATCGCGATGCCGAGCCCGTTCGGGGAGACGCCGGAGATGGTGGTGGAGGACTCGACGCTCGCGGCGAGTTGTGCGCCGCCTACCGACGAGCCGTCGATGCCTACCAGGTCGGCGGAATCCGGGACCCCGTCGCCGCCGGCACGACGCCGTAGAACGTGCTGCCGGAGCAGTCGAGCGCTCCGGCTGCGGTCGCCGGGCCCGCGGGACCGGAGGTCGCGGCGAGCGACACCAGGACTCCGACGACCGTCGCGAGGATCAGTCCGGGCCGAACCGCGCGTTTCGCGGCGTTCGCGGATGTGGGCATCGCCACCCTTTCGTTTCGTTGCGTCAGCGCGCATCGCGGGAGGCGAGTCGCGTGAGGGGTTTATAGCAACGAGGGCGGGGTGACATCCCGCGGAGACGGAGGGCGATATCCCCGGGAAGCAGGGGGATTCCGCGTGCTACGGCCGGCGACGCTCGGCAGGGAGGGGCCGAGGGTCGCCAGGATTCACCCGCGCCTTAACGCGGCAGAAGCGGACGGAGGGAGAGCTCGCACCCGGATTCAGGGGTTCCGGTATCCGCGGATCAGGCCCAACCGAGCTCGTGCAGCCGGTCGTCGTCGATGCCGTAGTAGTGCGCGATCTCGTGCACGAGCGTCACGTGGATCTCGTCGCGCAGTTCGTCCTCGTTCGCGCAGAAGGCCAGCAGCGGCTCGCGGTAGAGGATGATGCGGTCCGGCATCTCGCCGAAGCCGTAGGCGTCGCGCTCGGTCAGGGCGACACCGTCGTAGAGGCCGAGCAGGTCGAGGAGCCGTCCTCCGGGCGGTCCTCGACGACGAACACGACGTTGTCCAGTCCGTCCACCATCTCGTCGGGGAGTTCGTCGAGCTCGTCCGTGACGAGGCTCTCGAACGCGTCTGCGTCCAGGTGCAAGGGCATCGTCACCAGGCCCCGGCGACGGCGGCGTGGAGGCCGATCGTGCGTTTCGCGCGTCCGCGGCCGAAGCCGCGCGCCGTGGCCACCGCGAACCGCGCGCCGCGGATCGTGTGAACGACAGAGGGGACGGGGGCCGGGCCGGTGCTCACCTGGGCGAGTCTACCGGCGCGGCCGCCGTCCCCTCTGTTCTGGAACTGTCGGACCTGGCGTCGAGGTGCCGAACCGGCTCAGTACCAGTTCATGGCCTGGGAGTGGCTCCACGCGTTGCACGGGGTGCCGTACGAGCCCTTGATGTACGAGAGGCCCCACTTGATCTGGGTGGTCGCGTTGGTCGCCCAGTCGCTGCCGAACGTCGCCATCTTGCTGCCGGGCAGCGCCTGCGGGATACCGGTCGCGCCGCTGCTGCCGTTGGAGGCCTGGTAGTTCCAGCCGGACTCCTTGGACCAGAGGCTGTCGAGGCACTGGAACTGGTCGGCGCCCCAGCCGTAGGAGCTGGCCATGATGGACTGCGCGGCGGTACGCGCACCGTTCGGCGTATTCGCGTTCGCCTGGGTGGCTGCGGCAGCGGCGGCTGCTGCTGCGGCGGCTGCGGCGGCCTTCTGGTCGGCGGCCACACCGGCGGCGGCGAGGGCCGTGGTGGCGGCGTCGGTGGTGTCGATCTGCGCGCGCAGCTTCGAGTCGTCGAGCTTCTTGAAGTCGCCGAGCCCGGCGATCGCGGTCTTCGCGGCGGTCGCGTCCGCCTTGGCGGCGTTCGCCTGGACGGTGGACTCCGCCTTGGTGAGGCTCTGCTGGGCGATGCCCTCGAGGCGGTCGCGCCAGAGCTTGTCGTAGACGCCGAGCTGGTCGTGGTGGATCCCGGTGGACTGGGACAGTTCGCGGGTTGCGCGTTCACTCTCCTGCTGCTGCGCGACCATCGGGGCGACGATGCTGGCCGACATGATGATCGCGGCGGCGCCGGTGAGGACGCGGCCGAACGAGAGGTTGGAGGAGCGGACGACGTGGCTGAGAGTGCTGAGCATAGGGTTCCTGGATCGGGCTTCCCCGCCCAGCCGCGCGGCATCCCGGAGGGAGGCGCGCGGCTGAGAGCGCTCCCGGGGGAGAGCGCTCGGACGGGCTGGCAACCGCGCCGGCACGCACGGAAGCGCCACTGGACCAGTGGTCCCGAGGCGCGGCGTTCGGCGCGGGTGTGCCGCACCGGGTTTTCGGGGGTGACGTCCGGGGTTCGGGGGTTGGACGCCGGGGCGCAGCACGGACGGCGTTCACTGCCGTCGATCGACCACGCTAGGCGCCTACTCTGGACGACTCGGGCACAAACGCTGGCAAAGTCGTGTGCGTGCCCCCTCGCGGCTCCGTCCCGAGGGGCTCCCGGAGCCGGAACCTGACAGTGCGGTGTGCGTCGGTCGGCCGGTCAGCCGCCGAACGCGGCGTGGTCGCGCTCGTCCGCTTCCTCGGCCTCCGTCTCGGCTGCCGCCATGCGATTGTCGGTGACCCAGATCATCCCGATCAGCATTGCGAGAGCGACGACGCCCATGCTGAGGAACACCGCGGGAATCCCGAAGAACTGGGCGATCACGCCTGCTGCTGCGGCCCCGAGCGGCATCGTCCCCCACGCGAGCAGGCGATACGCGGAGTTCAGCCGACCGAGCAGCCGCTGCGGCGTCACACGCTGCCGGAGCGACACCGTGATGACGTTCCAGATCGAGACGGTGACACCGCCGAGGAGGAACCCGGCGCCGATGATGTACGGGTTCGTGGTGAACGCCGGTGTGGCGACAGTCAGCAGCGAGCCGAGGACCGTGAGGGTGAGCGCTCGCGCCCGGCCCAAGAGCCGTTCGGCGGGCTCGGCGAGGAATGTCCCCAGGACGCTGCCGAGCGCCGAGGCGGTGAGCAGCAGCCCGTAGCCCGGGTCGGTGAGGTTCATCGCGGAGGCGGGGCCGACCGCGTACAGCACGAATACGTGAACACGGCGCTGCTGGCGAAGTTGAATCCGCCCACCATGACCGCGAGCGTGCGCAGCAGTGTGCTGCGGCGCAGGAACCGCAGCC
This sequence comes from Leifsonia sp. L25, assembly GCF_050632895.1. The sequence continues at coordinate 356,216 of NZ_JBODRZ010000002.1, forward strand.
CTTCCGCGATGTCGGCGCGCATGGTGGTGGTGCGTGGATGGTCGGTGGTGAAGCGTCCGCGGACGAGCAGCAGGATCGCGATCGCTGCGACCCAGAGCAGCACGGGCGTCCCGAAGGCGAGCCCGATCCCGGCTGCGACCAGCAAGCCGCCGAGCGGAGGGCCGATGAACTGGTTGGTGGTGAGCTCGGCCGCGTAGAGGCGGCCGTTGGCCCGGGACAACGCGGGCTTGCTCACGAGCTGCGGGAGGATCGACTGCGACGACGTGTCATAGACGGTCTCGGCCACGCCGACGCAGATCGCTTCGGCGTAGAGCATCCAGATCGACCCGGCGCCCGCGACGGCCGCGATCGTGAGGAAGCCGAAGAACGCCGCCCGCGCGATGTTGGCCACGAGCATCAGCCGGCGCCGGTCGAACCGGTCGGCGAGCGCGCCCGCAAGGAGCGCGAACACCAGCCACGGCAGGGTGAACGCGAACGTGAGGCCGGCGATGAGCGCGGGGGAGTCGGTGTAGCGGATGGCCACCAGCGGCAGCGCGACTTTCATCACGCCGTCGGCGAGGTTGGAGAGGGCCGACGACGTCCAGAGCGTCCAGTAGCGCGAGCCGAGCGGCGCGGAGGCCGCGCGTTCCGATGTCACGTGGTCCAGCCTGGCATGAGGATTGAGAAACCTCAATCGACATGAAGAAACTCAATTGGGCGGGTATCCTCGGGGTATGTCCGCCCCGACACCCTCCGACTCGTCGTCCCCCGCCCAGACGCCTGAGGAGGCCGCGCGCGGCGTGCCCGGCCCGTCCGCCGACCCGGATGCCAAGCGGCGCCCGGCCACCGTCGCGGAGGTCAAGGCGTTGTCGCATCCGCTGCGGGTGCGCATTCTGCGCCTGTGCGGCGACCATGAATTGACCAACAAGCAGCTCGCCGACCGGCTGGGGGAGGACGCCGGCACGGTCTACTACCACGTCCGCCAGCTCGTGGGCGCGGGCTTCCTGGAGCCGGCGCCGGTACGATCGGGAGAGAGCGGGGCGCTGGAGAAGCCGTACCGCTCGACCGGGCGGAGCTGGTGGCTGTCGATGGCGCTGGAGGAGCAGGACTCCAGCCGGACCGTGGCTCCGATGGAGGCTTTCCAGCAGGAGCTCGCGGAGGCGGGCCCGGCCTCCATCGCGACGTTCGCGAGGTTCTCGTTGCACTTGTCGCCGGAGGATGTCGCGGAGCTGGACCGCCGCATCGTGGCGGTCATCGACTCGTATGTCGAGACGGACCACGAGCGCAGCCACCTGCCAGCGCACGGCGGCATCTTCGTACTCCACCGAAGCGCGGAATGAAGAAAGGCACGCTGCCGAAACAGCGTGCCTTTCGTGTTGGGGTGAGTAACGGGGCTTGAACCCGCGACCTCCTGGACCACAACCAGGCGCTCTACCAGCTGAGCTATACCCACCATGTTCCGCGAGCGGTCCGGGTCATCTGCGATGGCCGTTCCGCGCGAGGCAACTCATCGATTCTAATACATCCGGGCGGCCCATTTTTCCACCACGCCCGCGGCCGCTTCCTGGGTCTGCTCGGTGGTGGGTCCCGGCTCGCCCACGAAGGCCGCAGCGCGGTAGTAGTCGAGTTCGCGGATGGATTCGAGGATGTCGGCGAGCGCGCGGTGGCCGCCGTTCTTCTCGGGGGCGTTGAAGTAGATGCGCGGGTACCAGCGGCGTGCCAGTTCCTTGATGGAGGAGACGTCGACGTTGCGGTAGTGGAGGTGGTTGTCGAGGCGCGGCATGTACTTGGCGAGGAACATCCGGTCGGTGCCGATGGTGTTGCCCGCGAGCGGCGCGGTGCGGGCCGTCGGCGCGTACTTGAGGACGTACTCCAGCACCTCGTACTCGGCTTCGGCGAGGCTTTTGCCGTCCGGGATCTCCTCGATGAGGCCGGAGGTGGTGTGCATCTCGCGTACGAAGTCGTTCATGTTGGCGAGCGCGGAGGCGTCGGGCTTGATCACGATGTTGAGCCCCGGGTCGAGCACGTTCAGCTCGAAGTCGGTGATGACCACGGCGATCTCGACGAGCTCGTCGACCTCGAGGTCGAGTCCGGTCATTTCGCAGTCGATCCAGACCAGTCGATCACTTGAGGCAGCCATGCCCGCAAGTCTAGTGCGGGCCTCCGACCATCCGCGGCTGTCCGGGGACGAGGGCCTGGCTGCGCACGGGCAGCGCCTCCGGGAGCTTGGGGCTGAGCCCGTCGCCGGAGGAGATCCCGCGCAGGCGCCGGGCCGCCCACGGGATCGCGTGCACCCGCAGCCAGGTGCGCAGCGGGAGGTCGTCCGGAGGGGTGGGGGCCTCCGCCGCGGTTCCGGCGCGCGCGGCGGTCCCCTCGGCGGGAGCGGTCTCCGCGTAGGGTACGCCGAGCGCGTGGGCGGCGTGCGACGCGAGCAGCCGGTGCCCGCGCGAGCTGAGGTGGACGCGGTCGGCGCCCCACATGGCCGGGTCGCGGAACTCGCGCACGCCCCAGACGTCCAGCACGACGGCGTGGTGGTCGCGCGCGATGCTCCAGATGTTCGCGTTGAAGACCGCGGCGCGCCCGCGGAACGGCTTGAGGAAGAACGCGAACTGCGGGTCGAAGAGGTTCGCCAGCAGCACCGTCGTCCCGCGCTCCCGCAGCATCCGCACCCCGTCGGAGAGCCGCTCGGCGAGCGCGTCCGGGTCGGCGGTGGGATTCATCAGGTCGTTGGCGCCGACCAGCACCGACACCAGGTCGGGCTGCAGCGCGAGCGCGCCGGGCACCTGTTCGCCGACCACGTCCGCGATCCGCCGGCCGCGCACGGCGAGGTTGGCGAACTCCACGGTCGCGCCGGAGAGCCGCGCGTCGCCGTCGAGGATGCCGGCGAGGCGGTCGGCCCAGCCGAGCCAGGCGCCGGGCCGTGCGGGCGCGGGATCGCAGAGCCCCTCGGTGATCGAGTCCCCGAGGGCCACGTAACGTGTGTAGGCGGTCCTGCTCACGCCCCGATTGTCGGTCGCCGCGGTGACGCGCGGGTGACGCGCCGGGCGCTGTCGCGGGATGGTCGCCGGGAATTCGCCGGACGTACACTGGTCGACGTGGATGCGACACCCGCCGTTGACCGTCCCGTCACCCGGGAGGTCGGCCTCACCCTGTACACGTCCGCCTTCTGCGAGCCGTGCATGCAGACGCGCGCGGTGCTCGCCGAGGCGGTGCGCCTGGTCCCCGGGCTGCGCGTGACCGAGCGCGATGTGGCCCGCGACCCTGCGCGTGCCGAGTCGGACGGCATCCGATCGACACCGACCGTGATCGTGCTCGGCGGGGACGGCGCCGAGGTCTTCCGGGCGGAGGGCGTGCCGACGCTGAACCAGGTGCTGGTGGCGGCGGCGCGGGCCCTCTGACCACGTCGCGAGCGCAGATCGCGAATTCACATTCGGCACGAATGTGGCGAATGGCGACGCCAAAGGCGACATTCGGTCCGAATCGCGACTTGGTGAGCGTGTGGTGCCCCCGGCAGGAATCGAACCTGCGACCAAGAGATTAGAAGGCTCCTGCTCTATCCGCTGAGCTACGGGGGCGCGGCCTCCACGATACCGTAGCCGCCCCGCCCTACAGCCTCGCCCCGGCCTTCCCCGCCCGGTTCACGATCGCGATCACCGGCCGCCGCCCGCGCAGCCCGAACCGCAGCCGCAGGCTGGCGTTCCGCGCGATCATCAAAGCGACGACGACCGCGGCCGCCGCCGGCACCAGTCCCGAGATGGCCATCGCGATGTGCGGCCCGACGGCCTCCACCACCCAGCCCATCAGCGGGCCGCCGATCGCCTGGCCGCCGAGCAGCACCAGGATGTACAGCGAGATGACGCGGCCGCGGATCTGGACGTTCGACGACATCTGCACCAGCGAGTTCGCCGCCGTGATGAAGAGCAGGTTCCCGACGCCGATCCCGACCAGCAGCACGCTGAAGGCGATCTGGTCCGGCGCCAGTCCCGCGAGCGCCTGGACGATCCCGAGGGCCGCGGCCGTGCCCACCACCATCGACAGACGCACCGACGTGCGGCGCGTGGAGGCCAGTGCACCGGCGAGCGCGCCCGCGGCGACGAGCGCGTTGAACATCCCGTAGCCCCGTGCCCCCACGTCGTACACGTTGTTGGCGTAGGCGGCCAGGAACACCGGCATGTTGAACGCGAAGACCGCCAGCACCGCGACCATCACCACGGTCCAGAAGATGACCGGCTTGCGGCGCACGTATCGCATCCCCTCGGCGAGCTGGCCCTTGCCGCGCGGCGCCGCCGGGGAGTGGTGCAGTTCGCTCGTGCGGAGGCTGAGCAGCGCACCGACCACGGCGAGGCACGCGGCCGAGTTGATGACGAAGGACCAGCCTCCACCCACCGCGGTGATCAGGATGCCGCCGAGCGCCGGACCGATGAGGCCGCCGAGCTGGAAGATCGAGGAGTTGAGGCTGATCGCGTTGCGGAGGTACTTCGGGCCCACGAGTTCGTTGACGAAGACCTGGCGTGCGGGGTTGTCCACGACGGTGACGAGCCCGAGCACGAACGAGATCGCGTAGACGTGCCAGACCTGAACGGCGTGGGTGAGGGTCAGCGTCGCGAGCAGCGCGGCGAGCGCGGCCGCCGCCGACTGCGTGCAGACCAGCAGTCGCTGCTTGGAGTACCGGTCGGCGATCACACCGCCCCACAGCCCGAACAGCAGCATCGGCGTGAACTGCATGAACACGGTGACGCCGACTGCGGCGACGCTGCCGGAGAGCTGCAGCACCAGCCAGTCCATCGCGATGCGCTGCATCCAGACGGCGGTGTTGGCGACGAGGTTGCCGGCGGCGAAGCGGCGGTAGTTGGTCACGCGCAGCGAGATGAAGGTCTCGCGCCATGGCGGACGTGCGCTGAGCACGGGCATCGGGCCGGTGGGAGGGGCTGCTGCTGTGGAGTTCGCCACGAGTCGTTCCTGCGTTCCTGGTTCCGTATGGTCTGTTCTTGTCCTCCTTCAACCGTACGTAATCGGCGGTATTCTTTGAGCGAATTGAAGCTATAACTCCCATTGGCTTTCCGAATAACTGCCGCGAACGGAGCATCCGATGTTCGACCCCGTCCTCCTGCGCACGTTCCTCGCGGTGGTCGACACGCGCTCCTTCACCCGCGCGGCCCAGCGGCTCGGCATCAGCCAGCCGACCGTCAGCCAGCACGTCCGGAGGCTGGAGCAGGCCGCCAAGCGCCAGCTCGTCTCGCGCGACACCAGGGAGGTCCGGCTGACCGACAACGGCGACGCGATGGCCGAGTTCGCCCGCGCGATCCTCGCCGCGCACGCCGAGGCGGAGAGCTACTTCAGCGGGTCGGCGATGCGCGGGCGACTCCGGTTCGGCGCGGCCGACGACCTCGCGATCACGACCCTCCCGCGCATCCTCCGGCATTTCCGGCAGCAGAACCCGCAGGTCAACCTCGAGCTCACCGTCGACCAGTCCGGTCCGCTGCACCGCCGGCTGCAGGCCGGCCACCTCGACCTCATCTTCATCAAGCAGAACCCCGGCACCACCGACGGGACGGTGGTCGCGACGGACGAGCTGGTCTGGATCGGCCAGGAGAAGACGGCGCTGGAGCCCGATCAGCCGGTGCCGCTGATCGCCTACCAAGGGCCGAGCCTCAGCAGGCAGATCACGATCGAGGCGCTGGAGGCCGTGGGTCGCACCTGGCGGATCACTTGCAACACCCGCGAGGTCAACGGTGTCCTCGCCGCCGTCCGCGCGGGCCTCGGGGTCGCGGTGTTCCCGCGGTCCCTCATCCCCACCGACCTCATCAAGGTCACCAACCGGTTCGGCCTCCCGGAACTCGGGCATGTGGACTTCACGCTGCTGTCGAACCCGTCGGCGGCGCGCGAGCCGGTGGAGGCGCTCACCACCGCCATCCTCGCCCGGGCGGTCACCCGGGTGCCGTGATCCCGCCTCAGCCCACAACCGGGATGCGGTCCGGGTCGGGAGGCCGCACGCCGCCGTCGGCCGAGCGCTGCCGGAGCAGCAGAGCCACGACCGGGAAGATCAGCACCGACAGCATCCCGGCGCCGACCAGGGCCGTCGCGGTCCCGGAGGTCAGGTCGTGGTCCTTCACGCCGATGTTCGTCACGGCGACGATGATCGGCAGCCCGGTCGCGCTGAACAGCGTGAGTGACGCCCGGTCGGCGACCGTCGAGCCGCGCGGGGCGGCGAGCGAGCCGGGGAGGCCGCGCACGATCAGCAGCAGCACGAGGAAGATCGGCAGCAGGAGCAGGGCGTGCGGGTCGCCGAGGAGCCCGCGCAGGTCGAAGGTGATCCCCGTCTCGATGAAGAAGACCGGGACGAGGACGCCGAACGCCACGGCCTCCAGCTTCGTCTCGATGAGCTTCGCGTCCTCCTCGGCCGCCCCGGAGAGCAGCACGCGGACGACGACGCCCGCGGCGAACGCGCCGAGCAGCATGTCCAGCCCGAGCGCGAGGCTCAGCCCGACCAGCGCGGCGACGGCCAGCACGACGACGCGGACGGCGAACTGCCCGCTGGTGTGCAGGGTGGCGCGCACGAGCGCGTGGAACCGCTCGTGGCCTCCCCGCGCCGCGAACCACACTGCGCCGGCCGCGACGACGGCGAACGCGATCAGCACCAGGGCGGCGGCGAGCGGCCTCCGTCCGGACAGGAACAGCGAGATGGCCAGCAGCGGCCCGAACTCGCCGACGGCGCCGACAGCCGTGACGGCGAGGCCGAACGGGGTGCGCAGCTCGCCGGCGTCGCGCAGCATCGGCGTGAGCGTCCCGAGCGCGGTCGAGCACAGCGCGATCCCGACATAGACGCCGGCGATCGCGGTCGGGGCGAGCAGCACTCCGAGCAGCACCCCGGCCACCAGCGAGACGACCCAGCCGAGGGAGGCCCGGCGCAACGGCCGGCCGCGGATGGCGTGGAAGTCGATCTCGTTCCCTGCCATGAAGAACAGGAAGGCGAGGCCGAACTGACCGACCGCGTGCAGCGCGTCCGACGCCGGAACCCAGCCCAGCACACTCGGTCCGGCCAGGATTCCGAGCACGATCTCGAACACCACGAGCGGGATCTTCGCCACCCTCCCCACCGCCGAGGCGACCAGGGCGGCGACGACGGCCAGCAGCGGCACGAGCACGATCGTTCCGACGAGCGGGTTCATGCGGCCGATGCTAGAGCGAGCGCCTGGCGCGCGGGGAGTTCACACGGACGAAATCCGCGCCCAGTATCGTGGCAGCATGCGTGAACTCCAGGCCAGGATCATCGATGAGCTGAACGTGACGCCGAGCGTCGACGCCGCGGAGGAGGTCGCCGAGCGCGTCGACTTCCTCGTGCGCTACCTGAGGGCGACCGGCGCGTCCGGGTTCGTGCTCGGCATCAGTGGCGGCCAGGACTCCTCCTCGCCGGCCGGCTCTGCCAGCTCGCGGTCGAGCGCCTCGCCGTGGAGGGGGTCGAGGCCGAGTTCATCGCGGTGCGCCTGCCGTACGGCGTCCAGCACGACGAGGAGGACGCGCAGCTCGCGCTGTCGTTCATCCGGCCGCAGCGCACCATCGAGTTCAACATCAAGCGCGGCGTGGACGGGGTGGACGCCGAGTTCGGCGACGCCGTCGGCGAGGCGATGACCGACTTCAACAAGGGCAACGTGAAGGCGCGCGTGCGGATGGTGGCGCAGTACGCCATCGCCGGCCAGCACCGACTGCTCGTGGTCGGCACCGACCACGCGGCCGAGGCCGTGACCGGTTTCTTCACCAAGTACGGCGACGGGGGCGCCGACGTGCTCCCGCTCAGCGGCCTCACCAAGCGGCAGGGCCGCGCGCTGCTGGAGCACCTGCAGGCGCCCGCACGTCTCTACGAGAAGCCGCCGACCGCCGACCTCCTCGACCTCGACCCGGGCCAGACCGACGAGGCCAACCTGGGCATCCGGTACAGCGACATCGACGACTTCCTCGAGGGCCGCGACGTCGCGGAGGAGATCGCGTCGGCGATCGAGACGCGCTACCTGGCGACCGAGCACAAGCGCCGGGTGCCGGCGAGCATGTTCGACGATTGGTGGACGACGCGCGGCGACTACAGCCGCTGAGCTCCCGCCTCCTCAGCACGCAGAAGGGGCGCCGACCGGATGGTCGGCGCCCCTTCTGTCGTGGTGAGGCTCGGTGCGCGGGGTCAGCCGACAGGCTGACCGAAGCGCGGGTCGGGGGTGGTGTCGTTCTCGTCGCCGGACGCGGCGAACGCGGACACCGGGAGCGGGGTCTCGTCGTTGGCGCCGCCCGTGGTGGGGTAGTTGGCGGACGTGAAAGCGGAGTCGCTGTGCGCCGCGGGGGCAGCCGAGTGGGGAGCGGTCGCCGCCGGAGCGCCGGCCGCGGGGGTGTAGGTCGCGGCCGGGACCGTCTCCTCCGTCGCGGCGTCCGGCGCCGTGTACTGCTGGTGGTGCTGCTGCGCCACCCAGGCGTCCTGCTGGGCCACCAGCGAGGTGCTCGGGTCCGCGCTCTCGAAGCGCCAGCGCTCGAGGTCGCCCTGGAAGATGCGGCGCGCGCGGCTCGGCTTGTTCTGCCACTCGATCAGCCGGTCGCGGAACTCCGCGACGGCCGGGTCGAGCTGGTAGCCGAAGGTCGCGGACGCGCGCTTCATCTCGGCGAGCTGGTGCCCCGCCCAGTTGGCGGCGATGCCGGAGCCCTTGATCGGCAGGAGCCGCACGAGGATGTCGGCCTGGCCGACGGCGCGGTCGGAGAGCACCTGCTCGGCCGGAGTCAGCGAGTTCCAGACGGACGCCTCGGTCGCCGCGTCGACGAGCGCGGCGATCGCGCTGGCCTTCTGCTGACGATCGGTGCGCGACAGGAGTCCACGGAGGGCGCCGCGCGCGATCCACGCGGCGAGAAGACCGGAGACGATGACGGCGATCGCGAGGACCGCCGCGTTGAAGACCGCGGGCCGCGCGGCCGATGAGTTGAGCCAATCGACGAAGTCATTCCACCACTGCATGCGGTGATGCTAGCGGGGCGGACCGTTCCGGCCGGGCAGCGGCGGCGCTGTGTCGCGCATCCCGTTGCGAAGCTCGCGGAGGGTCGCTGCCGTAGCAGAATGGGGGTCGGACCGATCGAAGGGATGGACCGATGCAGACTTTCGTCCTCGCCGGCGGGTGCTTCTGGTGCCTCGACGCCGTCTACCGCGTGCTCCGCGGCGTGCAGGACGTGGTGTCCGGCTATACCGGAGGCACCGCCGTGGACCCGAGCTACGAGGAGGTGTGCACCGGTGCGACCGGGCACGCCGAGGCGGTCGCAGTGACGTTCGACCCGGAGGTCGTCCCGGCGGAGGTGATCCTGGACGTCTTCTTCACGCTGCACGACCCGCGGCAGCTCAACCGGCAGGGCGCCGATGTCGGCTCCCAGTACCGGTCGGCGATGTTCTTCGACGGCGAGGAGCAGCGCACGCTGTTCGAGGCCGCGCGCGAACGGGCGTCCGAGTACTGGGAGGGCGGAATCGTGACCACGATCGAGCCGCTCGGGACGTTCTACCGCGCGGAGGACTACCACCAGGACTTCTTCGCCAAGAACCCGGGTCAGGGTTACTGCCTGGCAGTCGCGCTGCCCAAGGTGAACAAGATCCGGGCGTCCTACGCGCAATACGTGACCGCCTGACGCGTGCCGCGTTGTCCTCCACAGGCTGACCGTTTCGCGTGTTCTCCACGGATCTCCGTTTTCGCGGCGGTGCAGCTTCCGGTTCGGCCATCGTTGACCCACGGCCTCACGGGAGGTCGCGGAAACGGGGGAGGACATGGCGGAGACGGTGACGGTACGAGGCACCGTGGCGACGAGACCGCGGCACGTCGAACCGGAGGCGGGCGCGGCGATCACGAGCTTTCGGCTCGTGACGAACGACCGGAGGCGCGAACGGCGCTCGGGGGTGAGCGATGCGGGGGTTCAGTCCAACTGGTTCACGGTCACCGCGTTCGACGAGCTCGCGGTGAGCGCGGCGGCGTGCATCGCGTGCGGCGACCCGCTTGTGGTGGCCGGGAGGCTGTGCGTGCGCGATTGGGAGGGTGAACAGCTCGGCGTGACGGTCGAGATCGAGGCGGAGGCGATCGGGCACGATCTGAGCTGGGGCCGCAGCGAATTCACGCGCCGCATGGCCGCTCTCGACCTGCCGGGCGGGGGCGACGGCGAGTCGGAGCCGCCTTCGGGGTTGCCGGAGACGCCCGGAAGTCGGAGGAATCCCCGAGGCGCCGGGCCCTAGGGTGTACAGCATGAGAGCGCCCGCCCGACCTGCCGCCGTCCTGCTCGCGGGTGCGGCGGTCGCGTCGGCGCTGCTCCTGAGCGGGTGCGCCGGGGCTCGTCCTTCGGCGACGACCGATCCCGCGCCGCGCACGACAGCCTCGGACTCGGCGACGCCGACGCCCACGCCGACCGCGAGCGCGGCGCCGGCGCTCATCCCCGGCGGCACGGCGGAGCAGAACCTGCCGTACTTCGACAAGGTCAACAAGGGGACGATCGCTGCCAAGCCCGCCGCGCAGGGGCGCGACTTCATCGACGCGCTCGTCGCCGCCGGGTTCGCCAAGTCGGACATGGAGCTGACGCCGGACACGACCACGATCGGTCTGAAAGCACCGTCGATCCAGTTCTCGGTCCAATTCGGAGCGAGTTGTGTGATCGGCCAGTACGGGGCGGACTCCGGCGGCTACACCAGCCTCACGAGCCCCACCCTCGCGACCGGAGGCTGTCTGATCGGCCAGACCCGGCCGATCGACTGGTAGTTCCCGGTATCCTCGTACAGGGCTTCGAGCCCGGCGAGTCCGAGACAGGGAGTACAGGAACAGAGTGGCCGAATACATTTACTCGATGGTCAGGGCCCGCAAGGCCGTCGGTGACAAGGTGATCCTCGACGATGTGACCATGGCGTTCCTGCCGGGCGCCAAGATCGGCGTCGTCGGACCGAACGGCGCAGGTAAGTCGACCATCCTGAAGATCATGGCCGGCCTCGACACCCCGTCCAACGGCGACGCCAAGCTGTCGCCCGGGTACACGGTCGGCATCCTCATGCAGGAGCCGAAGCTGGACGAGAGCAAGACCGTCCTCGAGAACGTCCAGGAGGGCGTCGGCGAGATCAAGGACAAAGTCGACCGGTTCAACGAGATCTCCGGGCTGCTGGCCGACCCGGACGCCGACTTCGACACGCTGCTCGCCGAGATGGGCACCCTCCAGGAGCAGATCGACGCCGCCGACGCGTGGGACCTCGACTCGCAGCTCGAGCAGGCGATGGACGCCCTGCGCTGCCCGCCGGGGGACTGGCCGGTCAACACGCTCTCCGGTGGTGAGAAGCGCCGCGTGGCGCTCTGCAAGCTCCTGCTGCAGAAGCCCGACCTCCTGCTCCTCGACGAGCCGACCAACCACCTCGACGCCGAGAGCGTGCTCTGGCTCGAGCAGCACCTCGCCAAGTACCACGGCGCCGTGCTCGCCGTCACCCACGACCGGTACTTCCTCGACCACGTGGCCGAGTGGATCGCCGAGGTCGACCGCGGTCACCTCTACCCCTACGAGGGCAACTACTCGACCTATCTCGAGAAGAAGCGCGACCGGCTCGAGGTGCAGGGCAAGAAGGACGCCAAGCTGGCGAAGCGGCTCTCGGACGAGCTCGACTGGGTCCGCAGCAACGCCAAGGGCCGTCAGGCCAAGTCCAAGGCGCGTCTGGCGCGTTACGAGGAGATGGCGGCCGAGGCGGAGCGGACCAGGAAGCTCGACTTCGAGGAGATCCAGATCCCGCCGGGGCCGCGCCTCGGCCAGATCGTCATCGACGCCAAGAACCTCGAGAAGGGCTTCGGCGACCGCGTCCTGATCGACGGCCTCAGCTTCACGCTGCCGCGCAACGGCATCGTCGGCGTCATCGGCCCGAACGGCGTCGGCAAGACGACGCTGTTCAAGACGATCGTCGGGTTGGAGCCACTCGACGGCGGCGACCTGAAGGTCGGCGAGACCGTGCAGATCTCCTACGTCGATCAGACCCGTGGCGGCATCGACCCGAACAAGAACGTCTGGGAGGTCGTGTCCGACGGGCTCGACTACATCCAGGTCGGCAAGACCGAGGTGCCGTCGCGCGCCTACGTCTCCACCTTCGGATTCAAGGGACCGGACCAGCAGAAGAAGTCGGGCGTCCTCTCCGGCGGTGAGCGCAACCGGCTCAACCTGGCACTGACGCTCAAGCAGGGCGGCAACCTCCTGCTGCTCGACGAGCCGACCAACGACCTGGACGTCGAGACGCTCTCCAGCCTGGAGAACGCCCTGCTCGAGTTCCCCGGCTGCGCGGTGGTCATCACCCACGACCGGTGGTTCCTCGACCGCATCGCGACGCACATCCTCGCCTACGAGGGCACTGAGGAGAACCCGTCCGACTGGTACTGGTTCGAGGGCAACTTCGAGGCGTACGAGGAGAACAAGGTCCAGCGCCTCGGCGCCGACGCCGCGAAGCCGCACCGGTCCGCGTACCGCAAGCTCACGCGCGACTGACGCCGTCATGCGTCTGCACGTTCCGATCAAGCTCCGCTGGAGCGACCTCGACGCTTACGGCCACGTGAACAACGCCGCGATGCTGCGCCTCCTGGAGGAGGCGCGCATCGAGGCGTTCTGGTCGAGCGACGAGCACGCCGTCGGCGGCTCGACGGCGGTGCTCGACGGCCGGCCCGGCGCCGACACGCTCACGCTGATCGCGCGGCAGGAGATCGAGTACCTCGCCCCCATCCCGTACCTGCGGCAGCCGCTGGACGTGCAGCTCTGGCTCGGCAGGCTCGGCGGCGCGAGCCTGGAGGTCAACTACGAGGTGTGGTCGCCGGACGGCGCAGACCCGCGCACGCTGTTCTCACGCGCTGCGACCACGATCGTGCTGGTCGACGCCGCCACCGAGCGCCCGCGCCGGATCAACGACCACGAGCGCGATGCCTGGACGCCCTATCTCGACGATCCCGTCCAGTTCACCAAACGCTGAGCACGTCGCCGCCGCCGATGCCCACGCCAGGTCGACGTAAACGCCCCTAAGACGCTGGTTCAGGGGCATTGGCGTGCCCCTCGGCGGTGAGGCGTCACTGGGTGACGGTGACCTTGTCGCCGGAGACGCTCGCCGTCAGCTTCGTCAGCGGCGTGCTCGCGGGACCGTTGATGACGTCCCCGGTCGTGCCGTCGAACACCGAGCCGTGGCACGGGCAGTCGAACTCGCTGCCCTGCGGGGCGACGGTGCAGCCCGCGTGCGTGCACACCGCGCTGAACGCGACCACCGTGCCGGCCGACGGCTGCGAGACGACGATCGGCGTCGAACCGAGCTGCGCGGAGACGGCGCCGCCGACCGGGATCGAAGAGAGAGCGACGGTGGCCGTGCCGCCGTTCCCGTTCCCCGATCCGTCGCCTGACGCACCCGAGCCCTGCGGCGTGCAGCCCGCCAGCAGCAGCGCCCCCGCGCCTGCTGCGGACACGCCGCCGATCTGGACGAGAGTGCGGCGCGTCAGCGGCGCGGTTTCGGTCATCGTGGATCCTCCCGGTCGGCAGTGCTTTCTCCTAGGTTAGGCACGGGAGGCTGTCGGCTTTCGTTTCATCCATGGAGTTCTGAACTTTTCCCACACCGTCTCCGTGGTTAGTGCAGGAGGTGACCATGCCGGATGAGGACGCGCGCCTGCTGCGGGAGCTGCACGACCAGCACGCGCAGGCGGTCTGGCGTTACGTCGTCCATCTCACCGGCGACCGAGCGATGGCCGACGATGTGGTGCAGGAGACCCTGCTGCGCGCCTGGCGCAAGCCCGCTGTGCTGGATCAGACGCAGCAGTCCGCCCGCGCCTGGCTGTTCACAGTCGCCCGCAATATCGTCATCGACGACAAGCGCAGCGCGCACGCGCAGCACGAGTTCGGCACCGACACCCTCCCGGAGCGCCCGTCGTCGCCGGACGACGGCGCCGACGCCGTCCTCGACGCCTGGCTCGTCTCGGACGCGCTCGCCGAGCTCTCGGACGAGCATCGGGCGGTGATCGTCCATGCGTACTACGGCGGCAGATCCATCGCGGAGATCGCCCGGGAGCTGGAGATTCCGGAGGGCACGGTCAAGTCGCGGCTGCACTACGGACTAAGGGCCATGCGGCTCGCGCTGCAGGAGAGAGGGGTGACGGAGCGATGAACCACGACGAGTTCGCCACCTGGGACGCCGCGTACGTCCTCGGCGCGCTCGCTCCTGCCGAGCGCAAGGAGTTCGAGGAGCATCTGCGCGAGTGCGGGCGCTGCTCGGCCGCGGTCGCCGAGCTCGCGGGTATGCCGGGTCTGCTCGGCCGGGTGCCCCGGGAGCAGGCGTTCGCACTGCTCGACGAGGAGGCGCCGCAGGACGCCGGGCTCGGCGCCGAGGTGCTCCCGTCGCTGCTGGACGCCGCCCGGCGGCGCAGGAGGCGGTCGCGCTGGCTGGTGGGCGGTCTCGCCGCTGCGGCGGCGGCCGTGCTCGTGGGGGCCATCGCGATCGCCGTCCCTGCGTTGGAGCCCGGCGCCCCCGCGGGCACGAGCGTCGCGATGGAGCAGGTCGAGCCGAGCGCACTGTCCGCCGACCTCCACCTCACCTCGGAGCCGTGGGGTACGCGGATCGACTCGCGCTGCGCGTATGCCAAGGTCGGCGGCGACGGCGGTCGCACCTGGACGTATGCGATGGTCGTCACAGACCGGTCCGGTCACCAGACCCAGATCTCGACCTGGAAGGCCGCGGAGGGAACCGTGGTCGAGCCGGCGGCGACCACGAGCGTGCCGCTGTCGGACATCGCGGCGATCGACATCCGCGCTGCGGGCAACGGCACCGTGCTGCTGCGCACCACGTTCGGCTGAGCCGGCACGTCGGCGTCAGTCGCGCAGCTTCGCCGCGTCCGGCACCCGGAGGGTGGCCTCCTGGGCGACGCTGGCGACCAGGCGTCCGTCGCGGCCGAAGATCCGGCCCAGCGCCAGTCCGCGGCCTCCGTTCGCGCTCGGCGACTCCTGCGTGTACAGCAGCCACTCGTCCACCCGGGCCGGCCGGTGCCACCACATCGCGTGGTCGAGACTGGCGGCCTTGAGGCCGGGGGTCGCCCAGGCCACGCCGTGACGGCGCATGACCGACTCCATGATCGTGTAGTCGCTGGCGTAGGCGAGCGCTGCACGGTGAAGCGCCGGGTCGTCCGGGAGGTCGCCGATCGAGCGGAACCAGACCGCCTGGTGGGCGACGTGTGCGCCCTCGACCGACAGGTAGATGGGCGACGGAACGTGCCGCATGTCGAAGGGACGCTGGCTCGCCCAGTACTGCGCGACCGGGTGCTCGACCTCCTCCAGCGTCGCCGCCGAGCTCGGCAGCGACTCGGGGTCGGGCACACCGGCAGGCATGTCCACCTGGTGCTCGAGGCCCTCGTCGTCGTCCTGGAACGAGGCGATCATCGACAGGATCGGCAGTCCGTTCTGGTACGCCTGGGTGCGGCGGGTGGAGAACGACCGCCCGTCGTGGATGCGGTCGACAGAGAAGGTGATCGGGTAGTTGACGTCTCCGGGTCGCAGGAAGTAGCCGTGCATCGAGTGGATGCTGCGGTCGTCGGCGACCGTGCGCGTCGCCGCGACGATGGACTGCGCGAGCACCTGGCCGCCGAACACGCGGCCCAGCGGCATCCACTGGGACGGCCCGGTGAAGATGTCCTCGCTGGTGCGAGCACCGGTGTCGGTGAGGTCGAGTGCGGTGAGCAGCGATTCCAGGGGCTCTGTCACAGTGTCTCCGTCCGGGGTCTCTAGTAGCTTAGAGGGCAGATGAGCCAGTCGTTTTCCCTCCAGGACACCCTCGCCGCCGCCGACCTGCAGACGTACCTGTCGCGCGCCGCCCGCGTCGAGGAAGGGTCGGTGCGCCTGATCGCAGGATCGGGCGTGCTCGCCGTGTACACCGCCATCCTCTATCCGAGGGGGCTGCTCGACCAGACGCCGACCGTGCTCGGCCTGCGCACGTTCCTGACCGGGAACGATGCGGAGTTCGACGTGGTCGTGCCGATCCGCTCGCTGCTCGACCGGCTCGCGCGCGTGCGCGAGGCGGCGGAGAGTGCGGCGGCCGCCTCCGAGACCGGCGCGGTCGAGGAGGAGGGCCGCGACGGCGACGAGTCCGGCGCGGTGGACGGCGCCGTCGAGAGCGCCCCGTTGGAGGTCCGGCTGCCGATGGAGGCGCCGTCCGTCACCTGGGCGGGCATCTCGCCGCCCCGCGGCGGCTGGCGACCGGTCGGCGAGACCAGCTACGAGCTCCTGCAGGCCACGGCGGCCGCCGGCATCGCCGAGGTGGCGGAGGCGGTGCCGACGGGGACGGGGAGCAGCTCGTCCAGCGCGTGCGCGCCGAGGTGTGGGGCCGTCCGATCGACGAACTGGAGTACGTCCCTGCCGGTGCGGCGTTCGCGGCCGAGAGCCTCGGATTCCTTGCCGCGGGGGAGCCGGTCGCCATCCTGGAGACCGGGCCCTGGACGCGGCTGACCACCCGGCGTGGGCACACGCTCATCCGCCGGCAGTCGTGGAGTCTGCGCGGCTGAGGAGGCCCTGCGCGGCTGAGGACGTCCTGCGAGGCTGAGGAGGTCCTGCGAGGCTGAGGCGAGCCTGCGCGGCGCGGCTAGACCGCCCGCGCCACCGCGCGCCCGGCCTGCCGCCCGGAGAACAGGCAGCCGCCGAGGAATGTCCCCTCCAGCGCCCGGTACCCGTGCACCCCGCCGCCGCCGAAGCCGCTCGCCTCGCCCGCCGCATACAGCCCCGGCACCGGCGCGCCGTCGATGCCGAGGACGCGGCCGTCGAGGTCCGTCTCGATGCCGCCGAGGCTCTTGCGGGTGAGGACGTGCAGCTTCACGGCGATCATCGGGCCGGCCTTCGGATCGGTGAGCCTGTGCGGCGACGCCACGCGGATGAGCTTGTCGCCCCGGTAGGCGCGCGCGCCTCGGACCGCGGCGAGCTGGAGGTCCTTGCCGAACGGGTTGTCGAGCTGCCGGTCGCGCTCCCGCACATGTCGGGCGACCAGGTCGGTGTCGAGCGGGACCTCCGACAGGCGCTGCATCCCGGCGAGGAGCTCGTCCAGGGTGTCAGCCACGACGAAGTCGGCGCCCTTCTCCTTGAAGGCCTCCACCGGTCCGGGCGCGCCGGGGCCGACGCGCTTGGCGAGCAGGCCGACGTCCTTGCCGGTCAGATCTGGGTTCTGTTCGCTGCCCGACAGCGCGAACTCCTTCTCGATGATCTTCTGCGTGAGGATGAACCAGGAGTAGTCGGAGCCCGTCACGCGGAGGTGCTCCAGCGTCCCGAGGGTGTCGAACCCCGGGAACAGCGGGGCGGGCAGCCGTTCGCCGCGCGCGTCCAGCCAGAGCGACGACGGCCCGGGCAGGATGCGGATGCCGTGCCGCTGCCAGACCGGGTCCCAGTTCTGGATGCCTTCGGTGTAGTGCCACATCCGGTCGCCGTTGATGAGGTGGGCGCCCGCCGTCTCGGCGATGCCGAGCATTCGGCCGTCGACGTGTGCGGGGACGCCGGAGAGCATGAAGTCCGGGGGAGTGCCGAGCCGTTCCGGCCACGCCGCGCGCACCAGGTCGTGGTTGCCGCCGATCCCGCCGCTGGCGACCACGACCGCGGGCGCGCGCAGTTCGAAGTCCGCGATCCGTTCCCGGTTGCTCGCGGCGCCGCGCGCGGCGGAGTCGGGCTTGAGAACCGCGCCGCGGACGCCCACGACCCGGCCGTCCTCCACGATCAGCTCGTCCACCCGGTGGCGGTGCAGGAGTCGCGCCTTCCCCGTCACGGCGGCGGCCTGCACCTGGCGGAGGAACGGCTCCAGCACGCCGGGGCCGGTGCCCCAGGTGATGTGGAAGCGCGGCACCGAGTTGCCGTGGCCTCCCGCAGTACCGTCGCCGCGCTCCGCCCAGCCGACGACCGGGAAGAACCGGACGCCCTTCTGGTGCAGCCACGCGCGCTTCTCGCCTGCGGCGAACTGGAGGTAGGCCTCGGCCCAGCGCTTCGGCCAGTGGTCCTCCGCCCGGTCGAAGCCGGCGCTGCCGAACCAGTCCTGCCGGGCGAGCGCGAGCGAGTCGGTGACGCCCATGCGGCGCTGCTCGGGGGAGTCGACGAGGAAGAGGCCGCCGAACGACCAGAACGCCTGACCGCCGAGGGAGGCCGCCGGCTCCTGGTCGAGGATCGTCACGGTCCTGCCCGCGTCCAGCAGCTCGCACGCCGCGACCAGCCCGGCGAGTCCGGCTCCCACGACGAGGCAGTCGGGTTCAGGGGTCATGGCGTGGCTCCTTCGGCACGGCGGGGAGGCGAGGGGCTACTCCTCGAATGTGTTGACCATAGCGAACGCGGCGCGCTCCAGGTAGCTCCAGAGGGTCTCGTCCTGCAGCGGCGGGAGCCCCAGCTCGTCGACCGCGACGCGCATGTGGGCGAGCCAGCGGTCGCGTGCGTCGGGGTTGACCTTGAAGGGGTTGTGCCGCATCCGGAGGCGGGGGTGGCCGCGCTCCTGGCTGTAGGTGGTCGGGCCGCCCCAGTACTGCTCGAGGAACCCGGTCAGCCGTTCCTTGGCAGGGCCGAGGTCCTCCTCCGGGTACATCGGGCGCAGCACCGGGTCGTCGGCGACGCCGCGGTAGAAGGTGTCCACGAGGCGCACGAACGTCGCGTGGCCGCCGACCTGCTCGAAGAAGGACGGGCCGAGCGGCGGCTCGGCGGGGAGGGTCGTCATGTCACTCTGCTTCTTCCGCGGGAGGCTGGTCGGCAGCCGGAGGTTTCGGCGTGCGGGGCTTGGCGGCGGGCTTCGCCGAGGTGGTGGCGCCGTCGGCCAGGGTGGTGGCGCCGTCGGCCGGGGTGGTGGGCGTCGTCGGCTTCGCCGCATCCGATCGCGGCGTGGCCGGCTTCGCAGGCGTGGCCGGCTTCGCAGGCGCGGCGTCCGGCTTCGTCTCGATCGCCGGCCGGATGCGGATGGCGCCGGGGTCCGGCGCCCGCGTCGCGGTGCGCTTCGCCGCCGCCCGCGCCTTGCGCCCGGTGAGCGGCCGGTCCGGCACGACGGGCGTCGGCCGGGTACGCGGCGGCTTGGCGCCGTTGACGCTCCCCGCGCCGTCGAAGCCGGAGAGCACGACGGCCGAGAGCGACGGCAGGGTGACGCCGAGTTCGTCGGTGGCCTGCTTGAGGCGCAGCCGCAGCTCGCGGGAGACATCGTCCTTCGCAGTGGTGCGGGTCTTCAGCACGATCCGGATCACGATCGCTTCGGCGGAGATCGACTCCAGCCCCCACAGCTCCGGCTTGTCGAGGATGCGCGAGCGCCACTTGGGGCTGGTCGCGAGCGCGGTCGCCGCCTCCATCATCTTCGCCTGCACCGCCTCGATGTCGGTGTCGTACGGCACCGCGACGTCCACGATCACGCGCGACCAGCCCTGCGACATGTTGCCGACGCGCAGGATCTCGCCGTTGCGGACGAACCAGAGGGTGCCGTTGACGTCGCGCACCTGGGTGATCCGGATGCCTACGGCCTCCACGACGCCGGTCGCCGGTCCCAGGTCGACGACATCGCCGACGCCGAGCTGGTCCTCCATGACCATGAAGAGGCCGTTGAGGACGTCCTTGACGATGTTCTGAGCACCGAAACCGAGGCCGGCGCCGATCGCGGCGGTGAGGAGGGCGAAGGACGTCAGCGCGTCCGGCGCGAACACCTGGATGACCAGGATGATCGTGACGATGCCGATCGTGACGTTGACGATGTTGCTCAGCACCGACCCGAGCGTCCGGGTGCGCTGGACGACACGCACTGCCGCGAGGGGCGATGCCACCAGCGCCTGGGTGTCGGTGACGCTCTGGCCCTTCTTGACCCCGCTGACGATCTGGCGCACGACGCGACGGATCACCACGCGCAGGATCCAGGCCAGGAGGATCGCGCCGAGGACGATGCCGGCCGCGTGCGCGAGGTTCCAGCCGGCGTCCACCATCCACGAGCCGAACGAGGTCCAGAAGTCCGCTTTCAGAATGCTCATCGCACGGAATCCTACCGACGGCTCCCTTGGCGTCGTCTGGAATCCGCGGCGCGGCTCAGCTCTCGACCAGCCCGTTCTCGTAGGCGAAGATCACCGCGTGCACCCGGTCGCGGAGCTGCAGCTTCGCGAGGACGCGGCCGACGTGCGTCTTGACCGTCGACTCGGTGAGGAAGAACTTCGCGCCGATCTCGCCGTTCGTCAGGCCGTCGGCCATCGCGAGGAGGATCTCGCGCTCGCGCGGCGTGAGGACCGCGGTCGGGTCGGCCGCTGCGGCTCCGGAGGCGCCGCTCGCGGGAAGCCGGTCGGCGAACAGCTCCAGCATGGAGCGGGTCACGCGGCCGGTGACAGCCGCGTCGCCCGCGGAGACCGCACGGATGGCCGCGGTCAGCTCGGCCGGGCGGGCGTCCTTGAGCAGGAAGCCGCTGGCGCCGGCGCGCAGACCGCCGAAGGCGTACTCGTCCAGGTCGAACGTGGTGAGGATGATGATGCGCGCATCCGGGTTCGCTGTGACGATGCGCCGGGTCGCCTCGATGCCGTCGAGGTTCGGCATCCGCACATCCATGAGGATCACGTCGGGCCGGGTCTCCACGGCGAGCCGGACCGCCTCGGCGCCGTCGGCCGCTTCACCGACCACGTGGATGTCGGGCTCGGTCTCCAGCACCATCCGGAAGCCCAGCCGGACGAGCGCCTGGTCGTCGACGAGCAGGATGCGCAGCGTCGGCTGCGCGGAGCCGGGGTCGGTCATTCGGGTCTCCTGGTCGGGTCGGCGCCCGTGCTGGGCTCGGTAGCAGTCGCGGTGGCGGTGGCGGTGGTGGCGGTCGGCGCCGGGCCGGAGGTCGGATCAGACGCGGCCGCGTCGGCGGCGGCCGGCGGCACGGTCGTGAACTCCGCGACGAGCCGCCACCCGCCGCCGCGCCGGGGTCCGGCCTCCAACGTGCCACCGTAGAGCGCGACGCGCTCGCGCAGCCCGAGCAGGCCGCTGCCCGAGCCCGGCACGGACTCGGTGTGCACCGTGGCGTCGTCGTCGACGGTGATGCGGATCACCCGCTCGCCGAACTCGATCGTCACGGCGACCGTGGTCGCGAGCGAGGCGTGACGGAGAGCGTTGGTGAGCGCTTCCTGAACGACCCGGAAGACCGTGAGCTGTTGCCCGACGTCAGTGGGCGGCGTGCCGGTGACGGTGATCCGCACCGGGAGGCCGGCCGCGCGGAAACGTTCGACCAGCTCGCGCAGGTCGGCGAGCCCGGGCTGCGGAGCGTGCGCCGCGGCATCCTCGTCGCCCGCGCGCAGCACCCCGAGCAGGCGGCGCATGTCGCCGAGAGCGCCCCGCCCGGTCTCCGCGACCAGCCGCATCGTCTCGGCCGAACGTTCCGGCGCCGTGCCGACGAGTCCGGCCGAGCCGTCGGCGAGGGCGATCATCACCGTCAGGCTGTGCGAGACGATGTCGTGCAGCTCCCGCGCCACGCGGCTGCGCTCGGCCGCGGTGGCGATCTCCGCCTGCTGATCGCGCTCTCGGGCGAGCTGGCGGGCACGGTCGATGAGCGCGTTCAAGTACCGCCGCCGGTTGCCGACGTTGCTGCCCATCAGCACCGCGACGATGCAGAACGCGAGCGCGGCGAAGCCGGACGGCACCGCCTGCGTCGAGAGCGGGGCGAAGTCCGGCACCTCCGACACGATGGTCGCGATGGTGAGGGAGACGACGGTCACGACCGCCGTGATGCCGTAGCCGATCCACGCGGAACGCACCGTGCGGTAGACCGCGAGCGCGTAGAGCGCGAACACCGCGGGCACGAAGTCGAGGTTGCGGCCGAGGAACACGCTGACGAGGAGGACGACGATCGCGACACCGAAGACCGCCCGTGGGTGCAGCCGCCGGGCGAACAGCGCAGCGCCGGCGACGACCACGAGGAGGAGCTGGATCGCGGAGGCCAGGCTCGGATTCCGCACCATGTGGACGATGCCCTCGGCGAGCGCCGGCACCAGGTAGACGCCCGCGACGACGGCGTCCACCACGAGCGGGTGGGCGCCGAAGTAGCGCCGCACCGCCCCGGGCGGCCTCGGGAGTTCGAGGTCGGCCGGGGCGGCGTCGGCTGGGGTCGTCGTGGCTGTCACGCGTCCCGTCGCTGCAGCAGAATCGCTCCGACGATGAACGAGACGGCGGTCCAGATCACGACGGTGAGGATGTTCTGCCAGGGCTCCTGGGTGCCGTTGGCCAGGCCGGCCATCCCGGCTCCCGACGCGCTGAGCAGGTAGTGCGACCAGTCGGCGATCCAGGTCTGCTTGGGCAGCAGCGCCTGCAGGAGCTCCGAGATGATCGGCAGCAGGAAGAGCACGCCGAGCGCCGTCGCGATGCCGCCCGCGCTGGCCTTCAGGATCGCTCCGACACCGAGAGCGAAGACGGCGACCAGCCCGAGGTAGGCGGCGGCGCCGAGGATCGACCACATCGTGGTGTCGGAGAACAGGTCGCCCTTGTAGCCCTTCGCTGTCAGCAGCGGCACGGCGATCGACCAGGAGGCTGCGAAGCTCACCAGACCGACGACGAACGAGACGAGGAAGAGCATGATCGCCTTCGCGGCGAACACGGGGAACCGGTGCGGCACGGCGGCGAACGACGAACGGATCATCCCGGTGGAGAACTCGCCGCTGATGGCGAGCACGCCGAGCACCGCGACGACGAGCGGCGCGAAGGTCAGCCCGGCCGTCGCAGCTCTCGTCGTGAAGTTCGTGAGCGCAGTCGCGGGCGCGCGCGCTCCGAGCGTGGAGGCGTCCGGCACCACGGCCGACAGCAGCGCGGCGAGGCCGACGATGAGGACGAGCACGCCCACCAGCGTCCAGAACGTCGACCGCAGCGAACGCAGCTTGATCCACTCCGAGCGCAGCACGCGCACGAAGCTCAGCCGGCCGACCTCGGCGTGGGCGTACCCGGTGACGGGTGCGGTTGCGGTGCTCATGAGGCGACCTCCGAGTGGTATTCGACCTCGTCCTGCGTGAGTTCGAGGTAGGCCTCCTCGAGAGAGGCGCTGAGCGGGGTGAGTTCGTGGAGCGCGATGCCCGCGCCGGCCGCGGCGTCGCCGATCTGCGCGGCGCTGAGCCCGGTGACCTCGATGAGCTGGGCCTCCACGCCGGTGATCGTGACGTCGCCGCCCTGGATCGCGCCTGCGAGCCGCTCGACCTCCGGCGTGCGGACCCGGACCGCGCTGCGCGTGGCGCCCGCGAGGATCTGGTCCACCGGGGCGTCGGCGAGGATGCGGCCGCGGCCGAGCACGATGATGTGGTCGGCGGTCTGCGACATCTCGCTCATCAGGTGCGAGGAGAGGAAGACCGTGCGGCCCTGCCCGGCGAGGTGGCGCGCGAACTGGCGCACCCAGAGCACGCCCTCCGGGTCGAGCCCGTTGACCGGCTCGTCCAGGATGAGCGTCGCCGGGTCGCCGAGCATGGCGGCGGCGATGCCGAGCCGCTGGCCCATGCCGAGCGAGAACCCGCCGACGCGCTTGCTCGCGACGGACTCCAGGCCGGTGAGGCCGATGACCTCGTGCACACGGCGCTTGGAGATGCCGTGGGTGGCGGCCATCGCCAGGAGGTGGTTGTAGGCGGTGCGTCCGGTGTGGACGGCCTTCGCGTCCAGCAGCGCGCCGACCTCGCCGAGCGGCGACCGCAGCTCGGCGTAGCGCTTGCCGTTGATGGTCGCGGTGCCGTGCGTCGGCCGGTCCAGCCCCATGATCATGCGCATGGTGGTGGACTTGCCCGCGCCGTTGGGCCCGAGGAAGCCGGTGACTTTGCCCGGCTGGATGGTCGCCGAGATGTCGTCGACAGCGGTCTTGCCGCCGAACCTCTTGGTGAGGCGTTCGAGTTGGATCATGGCTCCGAGAGTAGGGCTGCGGAGGGGCTGCCGTCATCGAACCGGGGTACGACCTGCGTGTCGCGGGCGTCGGGCGAGGGCATGAGGGGGAGTCAGTGTACGTGATATGCATTAGGCGCAATGGGTTGATGTGTCGTCGTGTCCGCACCTAGGTTGGCGAGGGACGACGTCGTCGACCGATTGGAAGACCATGCAACACCGCACGAAGATCGCCATCGCCGCTGCCGCGACGGGAGCGCTGACCCTGGGACTCTGTACGCCCGCCTACGCCGAAGAGGAGGCGAGTGACGTCATGGACGCGCTTGCATCGGTGAGCGACGGGGCGGGGAGCTCACCCTCAGACACGTCGGATGTGCTCAGTCACGTCGCGGACGTCCCCACGACGGAGAACGGCGAGTTCGCGATCCCGACCGATCCCCGCGACGACCTGACACTCGCCGTCGAGCATGTCGGCATCGAGATCTCGATCGGCCTGCCGTTCGCCGGGCGCGCGGAACGCGCCACGGTGGAGGCGGACGGGATCGTCTCCTACGACAACCGCAACGGCACGACGACGGTGCCTGTGGTCAAGGACGACGGGAGCGTCCAGATCACCACGGTCATCGATAACGCCTCCGCCCCGTCGCGCTTCGACTACACGATCGCGCTTCCCGCGGGCGGCTGCCTGGAGCAGCTGGACGGCGGGATGGTCGTCATCCGGGACGCCGAAGGCGGGTTCCAGGGCGGAGTGCTTCCCGCGTGGGCCAAGGACACCGACGGCGAGGACATGCCAACGCACTTCGTGGTCGACAGCGGGGTGCTGACCCAGGTGGTCGAGCATGACGCGTCGACCGCGTATCCGGTGGTGGCCGATCCGGAGGTGGGTGGCGGGCTGCTGGCCGGCTACTGGATGAATCGGCCGGGCCACAACGGCTACAAGGGCGCAAGCGTCTGGTCCACCCATCTTTCGGCGTGGGGTGCCGCCGTCTACACCCAGGGCCTCGTCGGAATCGAGATCGTGAAGAACCAGGGCTGGACCGAGTGGCGCAACTTCCCGCCCACTCCGGTGAGCGCGACGATCGAACAGCAGTACAAGTGCCACGCCCAGTTCGGCTACGCCGTGTGGCTGTCCGGGGTGTGGTGGGACTTCGAGACGGCGCGCCCCTCCAATCCGAACTGGCTGTGGAACCCCCAAAAATGCAACTGGGTCTAAGAGTGTCCAGGCTTAATCGCAAACGAGCGACGGTAGCCGCAGGCCTGGGCACCATGTGCGTCCTGGTCCTCGCCTCATGCACATATTTGGACCCGCGCGCCACGATTGATTTGCGGGAGAACATCGATTCGGCGGTCTACCTCCTCCCGCCGCTCGAGCGACCCGTCGACGTGACCGATGAAGTGTGCCCGAGCCGCTTCGGGTGCGAGAAGGCAGCCCAGTCGGAGCGGGTGCGCATCATGAAGTTCAGCAGCTACCCCAAGGCGCAGGTCGAGACGTACAAGCTGGCCAGATCGGGATTCCGATCCGACCGGCTCGTGATCGAATTCCTCGATCCGTCCGTCACCGACGAGGAGTGGAGGTTGGTCACCTCCACGCTTGATGGAACGTCAACCGCTTCACCGGACTGACGGCAACGAAACGGGGAGCCGGCACCAGCCGGACTCCCCGTTTCCGTCTCAGCGACCGCTTACGCCCGCGCGTCCCGCTCCTGCGCCGCGAGCGCCCGCTCGACGCCCGCGAGGTTCTCGACCACGAGCCGGCGCAGCGCGGCCGGCTCCGGGTTCGCGTCCAGCCATGCCCGCGTCGCGTCGCGGAGCTCGGCGTTCGCGAGCGGCGCCGGGTACATGCCCGCGACGAGGTATTCCGCGATCTTGTACGTGCGCGACGCCCAGACGTCCTGCAGCGCCGCGAAGTACGGCGCGACGAACGAGGCGAGCACCTCCTTGTCAGCAGCGCGCTGGAAGCCCAGCCCCGTGAAACGGACGATCGTGTTCGGCAGCGCGTCGGAGCCGAACACCGAGTCCCACGCCGCCTGCTTGCCCGTGAGGGTCGGGATGGAGGCGCGGGCCTGGGCGGCGAACTGCGCGCCGTTGGCGGTGTTGTCGGCGGCAAGGGCGGCGTCCACCTCGGCGTCGCCTGCGGCTCCGCCGGCGACGAGCGCGATGAGGAGCTCCCATGCCAGGTCGGTGTCCACGGTCAGCCCCGGGAGGGTCACCGTTCCGTCGCGCAAGGCGGCGATGTTCGCGAGCTGCTCCGGGGTGGAGGCCAGCGCCGCGAAGAACTTCACGAACTGGAACTGGGCGTCGCTGCCGGCCTCGGCCTGCTGCGCGAGCTCCCAGAGCCTGGTCGCCGCGTCCTCGCTCGTCTGCTTCTGACGCTCGGGCGCGACGTAGCTGCCGGCCGCGAGGACGAGCTGGTTGAGCGTGGTCCGCAGCGTGGTCGACTCCGTCTCGGACGCGATGTTGCCGAGCACGAGGCGCACGTAGTCGCTCGCCGGCGTCTCGGCGTCGCGGGTGGCGTCCCAGACAGCGCCCCAGACCAGCGAGCGGGCGAGCGGGCTCTCGATCGAGGACAGGTGCTCGAGCGCCACGCGGTGCGACTCATCGTCCAGACGGATCTTCGCATAGGCGAGGTCGTCGTCGTTGAGCAGGATGAGCGCGGGGCGCTTCTGCCCGACCAGTTCGGCGACCTCGGTCCGCTCTCCGTCGACGTCCAGCTCGACGCGCGAGGTGCGGACCAGGCGGCCCTCCACCAGGTCGTAGAAGCCGACCGCGAGGCGGTGCGGGCGGATGGTGGGGTAGTCAGCGGCGGCGGTCTGGAGGATCGCGAAGGCGGTGATCGTGCCGTCGGCGTCGACCGTCAGCTCCGGGCGGAGGGTGTTGACGCCCGCCGTCTCCAGCCATTTCTTGGACCATCCGGTGAGGTCGCGGCCGCTGGTGGCCTCGAGCTCGACCAGGAGGTCGGTGAGCTCGGTGTTGCCGTGCTGGTGCTTCTTGAAGTACTGCGCGACGCCGGCGAGGAAGTCCTCCTGGCCGACCCACGCGACGAGCTGCTTGAGCACGGACGCGCCCTTGGCGTAGGTGATGCCGTCGAAGTTGACCTGGACGTCCTCCAGGTCGTTGATCGTGGCGACGATCGGGTGGGTGGACGGGAGCTGGTCCTGGCGGTACGCCCAGCTCTTCTCCATCGCGGCGAAGGTCGTCCAGGCCTCGGTCCACTCGGTGGCCTCGGCCGTGGCGAGCGTGGAGGCGTACTCGGCGAACGACTCGTTCAGCCACAGGTCGTTCCACCACTTCATGGTGACCAGGTCGCCGAACCACATGTGCGCGAGCTCGTGCAGGATCGTGACGACCCGGCGCTCCTTGATCGCGTCGGTGACCTTCGAACGGAAGACGTACGTCTCGGTGAAGGTCACCGCGCCGGCGTTCTCCATCGCGCCCGCGTTGAACTCGGGCACGAAGAGCTGGTCGTACTTCTCGAACGGGTACGCGTAGTCGAACTTCTCTTCGTAGAACGCGAAGCCCTCGCGGGTCTTCTCGAAGATGTAGTCGGCGTCGAGGTACTCGGCGAGGCTCTTGCGCGCGTACACGCCGAGCGGGATGGTGCGGCCGTCGCGGCTGGTCAGCTCGCTGTGGACCGACTCGTACGGGCCGGCGACGAGCGCCGTGATGTAGGAGGAGATGACGGGAGTGGCGGCGAACGACCAGGTCTTGGCGCCCTCGCCGGCCTCCGCGGGCTCCGGGGTGGGGGAGTTGCTCACGACCGCCCAGTGCGCGGGAGCCGTGACGGTGAACGTGAACTCGGCCTTGAGGTCGGGCTGCTCGAACACCGTGAACATGCGCCGGGAGTCCGGCACCTCGAACTGCGAGTACAGGTAGACCTCACCGTCGACCGGGTCGAGGAAGCGGTGCAGGCCCTCACCGGTGTTGGTGTAGATCGCGTCGGCGTCGACGGTCAGCGTGTTCTCCGCCTGGAGGCCGTCGAGCTGGATGCGCACGCCGTCCGAGACCTCTGCGGGGTCCAGTTCGACGCCGTTCAGCACGACAGAGTGGACGGTGCGCGTGATCGCGTCGATGAACGTCGACGCGCCCTCCGTGGCGGAGAAGCGCACGGTCGTCGTGCTGCGGAAGGTCTCCGGCCCGGTCGTCAGGTCGAGGGCGA
The DNA here is from genome assembly GCF_050632895.1 of Leifsonia sp. L25. Next base: position 384,174 of record NZ_JBODRZ010000002.1, read on the forward strand.
CGTCGTAGCTGTGGGTGCGGACGAGCGACGCGCGCTCCTGGGCTTCGATGCGGGTGAGGTTTTCTCCGGGCAACGCTGACTCCTTGAAAAGCGGGATCTGGGTGTGGATCGTGTCCACCGGATCCACCTTACTGACGCGGCGACGGCGGCGTCGGCGGCCTTCCCTAGACTGTTCGCATGCGCATCCACATCGCCACCGATCACGCCGGTCTCGAGTTCAGCACGCACCTGCAGTCGCACCTCACCGGGGCCGGGCACGAGGTCGTCGACCACGGTCCGACGGAGTACGACCCGATCGACGATTACCCGGCGTTCTGCATCAACGCGGCAAAGGCGGTCGTCCGCGACCAGCAGGCCGGCGTGGAGGCGCTGGGCGTGGTGTTCGGCGGGTCCGGCAACGGCGAGCAGATCGCCGCCAACAAGGTCCTCGGCGTCCGCGCCGCGCTGGTGTGGAACGAGAGCACCGCCGAGCTCGCCCGCCAGCACAACGACGCCAACGTGATCTCGATCGGAGCCCGCCAGCACACCGTCGAGGAGGCCACCCGCTTCATCGATCTCTTCATCGCCACACCGTTCTCGCTGGAGGAGCGTCACGTCCGGCGCATCGCGCAGCTCGCGGAATACGAGGCCACCGGCGACATCGCGGGCAAGAACGTGGACCGCTGATGCCCGAGGGCCACTCCGTCCACCGGATCGCCAAGCAGTTCGCGGTCAACTTCGTCGGGCACCGCGTCGCGGTGTCGTCCCCGCAGGGCCGCTTCGCGGACGACGCGAAGCGCATCGACGGGCGCACCATGATCGCCGCGAAGGCGGTGGGCAAGCAGATGTTCCTGGAGTTCGACAACGAGCTCTGGCTGCGCGTCCACCTCGGCATCTACGGCGCCTGGGACTTCGCCGGCGACATCAGTGTCGATCCGACCATCGCGAGCGCGAACGGGCGGATGGGCCAAACGCAGCAGAAGGGCACGGCCGGCCAGGAGGGCGCCGTCTTCGACGAGGCGGGCGAGAACTCGCTTCACTCCATCGGGGCGCCCCGCCGCACCCGGCTCCGCATGTCGGAGTCCGAGAAGGTGGAGGCCGATATCGACGTCTTCCCGCCGGAGCCGATCGGCCAGGTGCGCGTGCGGTTGCTCACGGACACCGCCGTCGCCGACCTCCGCGGCCCGACCGCGTGCGAGGTGCTGGACCCCGCCGAGGTGGACGCCGTGATCGCCAAGCTCGGCCCCGACCCGCAGCTGGACGACGGCCCGGAGGCCGAGGAGGCCTTCGTCGCGAAGGTCCGCAAGAAGCCGACCTCCATCGCCCTGCTGCTGATGGACCAGAGCGTCGTGAGCGGCATCGGCAACGTGTACCGCGCCGAACTGCTCTTCCGCGCCCGCCAGAACCCGCACACCCCGGGCAAGCTCGTCCCGGAGGACACCGTCCGGGAGCTCTGGCGAGACTGGGTGCACCTGCTGAGGATCGGCGTCGAGACCGGTCAGATGATGACGATGGACGACCTGGACGAGGAGTCGTACCGCAAGGCGATGGCCAAGCGCGAGGATCGGCACTGGGTCTACAAGCGCGAGGGCCTGCCCTGCCGGGTCTGCGGCACGCACATCGTGATGGAGGAGCTGGGCGGCCGCAAGCTGTACTGGTGCCCCAAGGACCAGAAGTAAGGAGCGCTTCGTGCGTCAGAACCCCAGCTTCACCCTCGCCGACCGGACGGAGATCGAGCGGATCATCCGCGAGAACCCGTGGGGCACGTTCGTGAGCAACGCCTCCACCGGGCTGGTCGCCTCGCACTACCCGGTCATCCTCGACGACTCCCGCGAGGAGCTCAGCATCGTGAGCCACGTCGGGCGTCCAGACGAGCAGCTCCACGAATTGGGCGAGCATGAGCTGCTGGTGATCTTCCAGGGTCCGCACGGGTACATCTCCTCGTCCTGGTACGACGCCGACCCGGCCGTGCCGACCTGGAACTTCGTCGCCGTGCACCTGTCCGGGGTGCCGGAGCTGTTGAGCCCGGAGGAGAATCTCCGGGTGCTCGAGAAGCTGGTGGACCACTTCGAGCGCGAGTTGCCGAACCCACGGCAGATGCGCGGGACGCTGGAGGACGAGCGCTACGCCGAGCGCATCTCGTCCGGCACGGTCGGTGTGCGGTTGACGCCGACGAAAATCGTCGCCAAGCAGAAGATGAGCCAGAACCGTCCCGACCACATCGTGGACTCGATCATGACCGAACTCGGCGGCAGCTCGCCGTACGCGAGCCCGGCGCTGCTGCGTGAGATGCAGCTGGTGCACGACCGCCGCCGCGCGGCGCGATGACGTTCGTCCTGGCGGACGCGCGGCTGCCCGGGTCGGATCGCCGCGTGGACGTCACGGTCCGTGACGGCCGCATCGCGTCCATCCATCCGGCGGGGGTTCCCGGCGGGCTGAGCCGGGAGCGCATCCCGCTCGACGGGCGCTGGCTCATCCCGGGGCTGTGGGACCAGCACGTGCACTTCACCCAGTGGGCGCAGACCGCGCGCCGCCTGAACGTGTCGGGCGCGTCGTCGGCTGCCGACGCGGCCGCCCTCGTGCGCCGGCGCGCCGAGGCGGATCCCGGGGCGGACGTGCTGGTCGGCTTCGGCTTCCATGACGCCCTGTGGCCCGACCTCCCGACCCGCGAGCTCCTCGACACCGCGGCGGGGGACTGGCCGGTGGTGCTGATCGCGGGAGACCTGCACTGCTCGTGGTTGAACACCGCGGCGTTCGAACGGTTCGCGCCGAGCGCGGAGGGCGCGCTGCTGCGCGAGGACGAGAGCTTCGCCCTGACGAGCAGGCTCACACCGTCCGACGACGCGACGCTCGACCGGTGGGCGGCGGAGACCGCCCAGCAGGCGGCCGCGCGCGGCGTAGTCGGGATCGTGGACCTGGAGTACGGCTGGAACCTGGAGGTCTGGACCCGCCGGTTCGCCGCGGGGTTCCGTGGGCTGCGCGTCGAGTTCGGCGTCTACCGCGACCGGATCGCCGACGCGGTCGGCCTGGGACTGCGCACCGGTCGCGCCGTGGACGGGACGGACGGCCTCCTCTCGATGGGCCCCTTCAAGGTGATCTCGGACGGCTCGCTGAACACCCGCACGGCGCTCTGCCTGTACCCGTACCCGAACGGCGGCCACGGCGTCGCCAACCTGACAGCCGACGAGCTGCTGGCGGACTTGCGGTTCGCGGCCGGGAACGGCATCGAGCCCGCCGTGCACGCGATCGGCGACGAGGCGAACCGGCTGGCGCTGGACGCTTTCGGGGCGCTCGGCTCGGGAGGCCGCATCGAGCATGCGCAGCTCATCGACCCGGCCGACATCCCTCGCTTCGCCGCGCTCGGGGTGACGGCGAGCGTCCAGCCCGAGCACGCGATGGACGACCGCGATGTCGCCGACCGGCTCTGGGCCGGCCGCACCGGCGACGCGTTCCCGCTCGCGTCGTTGCTCGCCTCCGGCGCACGGCTCGCTTTCGGCTCCGACGCCCCCGTCGCCCCACTCGACCCGTGGGCGGCGATCGCGTCCGCGGTCGGCCGTACGCGCGACGGCCGGGAGCCCTGGCATCCCGAGCAGCGCATCCCGGTGGCGGCGGCTCTGGCCGCGTCGACCCGGACCCGCGTCGCCGTCGGCGAGGCCGCCGACCTCGCCGTCGTGGAGGCCGACCCGCTCGCGGCGTCGCCGGACGAGCTGCGCGGCATGCCGGTCGCCGCGACCCTGCTGGCCGGGCGTTTCACGCACGACGCGCTCGTCTGACGGGACGGGAGGGGGATAACCCCCGCACGGTTCGGGAGGGTCGCGGGATGGGGGCGCGTCGGTCCGGTCGCGAGGCTGGTGGCATGAGCGAACACAGCACCGTCCCGTTGCCCGCGGGCAACCTCCCCGACCCGGCCGCCGCGTCTGCCAGGGTGGACACCGTGACCGCCTCCACCGTCGCCCCGGACGCCGCCGCCCGCACCTCGTACGGGTCGCTGTGGCGCGGGGTCCCGCGCGAGCTCGGCTTCCTGCTGCTGACCATGCCGATCGCGATCATCGGGCTGTCTGTGCTGTCGTCGCTGTTCTGGACCGGACTCGGCACCATCGTGATCTATGTCGGCTTCTTCATCGTCGTGGCCGCGTTCTACACGGCCCGCGGGTTCGGTGTGGTCGAGCTGACCCGGCTGGACTGGGCGGGGAGGCCGGCCATCCCGCGCCCCGTGTGGGAGCCCGCCGACAAGCCGCGCACGTTCTGGCGCTTCCTCTTCGGACCCTGGGCGAGTGGCCACTACTGGCTGTACGTGCTGCACGGGATGATCATCAACCCGATCGTCAGCGTCATCACCTGGAGCATCACCATCGCCTGGACGTCGGTGGCGCTGGGTGGCCTGACCGGCTGGATCTGGCTCGGCTTCATCCCGAACGGGAGCCGGGGCTTCTTCCTGTCCCGCGTGGTGGCGGACGCCGTGTTCGGCATCCACTCGACTTTCGACCCGGTCGCCGGGGACCGCATCCTTTACCTGATCGCTGGCATCCTGTTCGCCGCGACGTTGCCGTTCGTCAGCCGCGCGCTCACCCTGCTGCACCACGCCGTCGCCCGCGGCCTGCTCGGCGCGTGGCCGTCGGAGGCCCTGCAGCGCGAGGTCGCGGATCTGTCGGCCCAGCGCGGGGCGGCCGTCGCCGCCGAGGACCACTCGCTGCGCCGCCTGGAGCGGGACCTGCACGACGGCCCGCAGCAGCGTCTCATCCGGTTGCAGATGGACATCGCCGCCGCCGAGCGCAAGCTGTCCGACGACCCGCAGGCGGCCGCGTCGCTGCTCGCCGACGCCCGGAAGCAGGCCGGCGACACGCTGGAGGAGCTGCGCGCCCTGTCGCGCGGCTTCGCCCCGCCGATCCTTCAGGACCGCGGTCTGGGCGCGGCGGTCGACTCGCTGGCCGTGCGCAGCACCGTCCCGCTGACGGTGGAGTCGACGCTGCAGCCGGGGGAGCGGTTCAGCCCCGAGGTGGAGCGCAACGCCTACTACGTGCTGGCCGAGCTGGCCGCGAATCTGGCGAAGCACTCCGGCGCGACCGCCGGCCGGCTGGTGCTGGAGACGACCGTCGACAGCGCGGGTGCCCCGTGGCTGGCGGTGTGGCTGACGGACAACGGCCCTGGCGGGGCGGTAATCGTGCCCGCGCACGGGTTGAGCGGGCTGGCGGAGCGGGTGCACGGGCTCCGGGGCGAGCTGGTGGTCGACAGCCCCGAGGGCGGACCGTCGGTGATCGGGGCGCGGCTGCCGCTGGCGTAGAGCCCGGCCGCGCGCCCTCTGCGGCTCTAGGGTGGAGGGGTGCCTGGAACCGCGCCCCTCCGTGTCGTCGTCGCCGACGACTCCGTGCTCCTCCGCGAGGGCCTGATCCGCCTGTTCGACGAGGCCGGCTTCGAGACCGTGGGAGCGTTCGGCGACGCGGACGCGCTGCTCGCCGCCCTCCCGGCCCTCGCGCCCGACGTCGCGGTGCTGGACGTCCGGATGCCGCCCACCTTCCGCGACGAAGGAGTCCGCGCCGCCCTCGCGCTACGGGCATCGTTCCCGTCGGTGGGCGTGCTGTTGCTCAGCCAGTACGTGGAGGGCACCTACGCCCAGGAATTGCTGGCGAGCGGCCGCGGCGGAACTGGCTACCTCCTGAAAGACCGGATCGCGTCCCTGGACGAACTCCGCGACGCGGTGACCCGCGTCGCCGCTGGCGGCACAGTGCTCGACCCGGAGGTGGTGCGCGAGCTGCTGGTGCGGCGCACGGACCCGCTGGGCGCCTTGACGCCCCGCGAGCGCGACGTGCTCACCCTGATGGCGGAGGGCCGAACGAACGCAGCGATCGCCTCCCGGCTGGTCATCGGTGTCGGCGCGGTGGAGAAGAACGTGACGTCGATCTTCCAGAAGCTGGGGTTGGAAGACTCGGGGGACGACCACCGGCGCGTGCTGGCGGTGCTGGCGTATTTGCAGCGGTGAGGGCGGTCCTCACTTGTACCAGACCGCGACCCCGCCATGGTGCGAGCACGTGCCCTGGTGGTGGGCCGAGTAGGAGAGCGTCCCATCGTTGCACTTCGCTGTCGGGCCACCCGGTGGAACGGCCTGTTCGGAGCCGGAGCTTGAACCCGAGCCGGTGTCGGCCGGCGGCGCGGGCGCCGGCGGCGCGGGCGGCGCGGGCGGGCTGAGGATCAGCTTGACCGACGACCCGGCGCGCAACGACGTTCCGGCCGGCGGATCCTGACCGACGACGGACCAGCCCTGCTGGCTCGTCAGGGCCTGACCCGAGGTGTCCGCGAACGACACCTGCAGCCCCTGCTGCGTGAGCTCGGCCGTCGCCTGGTCCGAGGTCTCGCCGACATGGCTGGCGGTCACCACCGGCGCGCGGAGAATCAGCTTGACCCAGGAGCCTTCGGGCACCGAAGCGCCGGCCGGTGGGTCCTGCCCGACGACGAACCAGCCCTGCTGGCTCGTCAAGACCTGACCCGAGGTGTCCGCGAACGACACCAGCAGCCCCTGCTCCGTGAGCTCGGCGAGCGCCTGCTCCGAGGTCTCGCCGACATGGTTCGCGGTCACTACCGGCGGCGGCGTGGGAGTGGCGCTCGGGGTGGGAGTGCTCGTCGCGGCGGCGTCCGAGGCCGCCGAGGGGTTCTGGCCCGCGGGAGCATCGCCCGCCGAGCACGCCGTCACTCCACCCAGGACCAGCAGGAGCGCCACGGCTCCGGTCGTCAGCCCATTCCATCGTCTCTTCGCGTGCGTCATCGCAAGCATCCCCTCGACCCGGGAAGGCTAACGCCGGCAAACATGAGAGTGCCTCACCCAAAATGGGGGCCAGGAGATGACGGGGGAGAAACGGAGGGGATGACGGGAATCGAACCCGCGTAATCAGTTTGGAAGACTGAGGCTCTACCATTGAGCTACATCCCCGAAGGCCGTCCTCTGCGGACGACCGTCGACCATCGTAGTACACGCGGGGGGACGCCCGCGTGCAGTAGACTTGCGCACGGTCTTTCGCACCGCTTGTAGCCGGGGCGTAGCTCAGCTTGGCTAGAGCGCCCGCTTTGGGAGCGGGAGGTCGCAGGTTCGAATCCTGTCGCCCCGACGAGGACCTCGTTCCTTGCGAGTAGACCATCGTTCGAACATTCAGGAGAACCCAGCCATCGTGAAGACCACGGTCGAGAAGCTCAGCCCCACGCGCACCAAGCTCACCATCTCGGTGACGCCGGAGGAACTGCAGCCGTCCATCAAGCACGCCTACGAGCACATCGCCGAGCAGGTGAACATCCCCGGCTTCCGCAAGGGCAAGGTGCCGCCGCCCATCATCGATCAGCGGGTCGGCAAGGCCGCCGTCCTGGAGCACGCGGTCAACGAGGGGCTCGACTCCTTCTACCGCCAGGCGGTCGAAGAGAACGACGTGCGTCCGCTCGGCCGTCCGGAGGCGGACATCACCGAGTGGCCCAGCGAGAGCGACTTCTCGGGTGACCTTCTGCTCACCATCGAGGTCGACACCCGTCCCGAGGTCACCCTCCCCGACTTCAGCGACATCACCCTCACCGTCGACGCCGCCGAGGTGTCCGTCGACGACGTCGAGGAGGAGCTGGACCGCCTGCGCAGCCGCTTCGGCACGCTCGTGACCGTCGACCGCCCGGCCAAGTCCGGCGACTTCGCCCAGATCGACCTGACCGCCGTCATCGGCGACGAGGAGGTCGACACCGCCGCGAACATCTCCTACGAGATCGGCTCCGGCGAGCTCATCGAGGGCATCGACGAGGCGCTCGACACACTCACCGCCGGCGAGACCACCACCTTCGAGGCGCCGCTCATGGGCGGCGACCACGAGGGCGAGAACGCGCAGATCACCGTCACCCTCAACGCCGTCAAGGAGCGCGAGCTCCCGGAGGCCGACGACGACTTCGCGCAGATCGCCAGCGAATTCGACACCATCGGCGAGCTGCGCACCAGCCTGCGCAGCCAGGTCGAGCGGGCCAAGGCGTTCGGTCAGGGCACTGCCGCGCGCGACCAGCTCGTCGACAAGCTCCTCGAGCTGGTCGAGATCCCGGTCCCCGCCTCGCTGGTCGAGGACGAGGTGCACCGCCACCTCGAGCAGGAGAACCGTCTCGAGGACGACGAGCACCGCGCCGAGGTCACCGAGTCGAGCGAGAAGACCTTCCGCACGCAGATCCTCCTCGACGAGGTCGCGCAGGCGGAGAACGTCAAGGTCAGCCAGGACGAGCTCACCCAGTACCTCGTGCAGGGCGCCGCCCAGTACGGCATGGACCCGAACGAGTTCGTCAAGATCCTCAGCGAGAACGGCCAGATCCCGTCGATGGTCGGCGAGGTCGCCCGCAACAAGGCGCTCGCGATCATCCTCGGCAAGACCGAGGTCGTCGACACCAACGGCAAGAAGGTCGACCTCACCGAGTTCGTCGCCCTCCCCGAGGACGAGGCGGACGAGACCGCCGCCGACGACGCCGCTCCCGAGGCTCCGGCCGAGGAGCCGGCCGCCGAGGAGAAGCCGAAGAAGCGCGCCGCCAAGAAGAAGGCCGAGTAACACTTCTCTCTGACGCGAAGGCCGGGCATCCCACAGGATGCCCGGCCTTCGCGCGTCCCGCGCGCAGCAGCGGTCCGCGAGAGGGGACGCACACGCCGTCTGGCACGATGGATAACGACGTGTTGCGACCCCTCTGCGGAACAGTGGCGGTGGACAGGGAAGGGAACGGCGATGGACGACTGGCGGCAGCGGGTGGACGCGGTCTGGGCCGCGGCGGACGAGCTGGGGGAGCAGGACACGGTGGAGGCGATCGACGCACTCGTCGCCGAGCGCCCGGCCGACGATCCGGCGGCGCTGTTCGAGGCGGCCGGCGCCCGTGACTTCGCGGGGCGCGAAGCCGAGGCCGAGCCCCTCTACCGGGCTGCCCTCGCCGGCGGCCTCGCCGAGCCGGAGCGCGGGCAGGCGATCGTGCAGCTCGCCAGCACGCTGCGCAACCTCGACCGGCCGGCGGAGGCGCTGGAACTGCTGCGCGACTTCCTCGCGGCCGAGCCCGATCACCGCCTGGCCGGCGCAGCGCACGCGTTCGCCGCGCTGGCGCTGTTCGACGACGGCCTGCATGCCGACGCGCTGCGGGAGGCGCTCGGCGCACTCGTGCCGCACCTGCCCCAGTACCGGGCAGCGGTGGAGGCGTACAGCGCCGCGCTGGACGACGACTGACGCGCAGGACCGCCCGGGCCACGTCACCCCCGACACCCGCTCTGCCCAGGGCGAACAGCGCGGAAATGCGTTCCCCGCTCCGATAGATTCGATCCCAAGCGACAAAGGAAACGGAGCGAACATGGCCGACATGGGTATCCAGCCCAATGTTTTCGACAGACTGCTGAAGGACCGGATCATCTGGCTCGGTTCCGAGGTGCGCGACGAGAACGCCAACGAGATCGCCGCGAAGCTGCTGCTCCTGGCCGCAGAAGACCCCAAGCGGGACATCTACCTCTACATCAACTCGCCCGGCGGCTCGATCACCGCGGGCATGGCGATCTACGACACCATGCAGTTCGTCCCGAACGACATCGTCACGGTCGGTATCGGCATGGCCGCCTCGATGGGTCAGCTCCTGCTGACGGCCGGCACCAAGGGCAAGCGGTACATCACGCCGAACGCCCGCGTGCTGCTGCACCAGCCGCACGGCGGCTTCGGCGGCACCGCCAGCGACATCCAGACCCAGGCCCAGCTCATCCTCGACATGAAGAAGCGTCTGGCCGAGATCACGGCGTCGGCGACCGGCAAGTCGGTCGAGCAGATCAACGCCGACGGCGACCGCGACCGCTGGTTCAGCGCCCAGGAGGCTTTGGACTACGGCTTCGTCGACCACATCCGGGAGTCCGCGCTGGACGTCTCCGGCGGCGGCGGAACCGACCAGGACGCCAAGTAGCAGACGCCGGAAGAATAAGGACATCACTATGAACACCCCCATGCTCGGCGGGTCGGCCTACGGCGGCGTGCAGGCGCCCGGCTCCCGCTACATCCTCCCGTCGTTCGAGGAGCGCACGGCCTACGGCTACAAGCGCCAGGACCCGTACGCGAAGCTCTTCGAGGACCGCATCATCTTCCTCGGCGTGCAGGTCGACGACGCGTCCGCGGACGACATCATGGCCCAGCTCCTCGTGCTCGAGAGCCAGGACCCGGACCGCGACATCGTCATGTACATCAACTCGCCCGGCGGCTCGTTCACGGCCATGACGGCGATCTACGACACGATGCAGTACATCCGCCCGCAGATCCAGACCGTGGTGCTCGGCCAGGCGGCCTCCGCCGCCGCCGTGCTGACCGCGGCCGGCACCCCGGGCAAGCGCCTGGCGCTGCCGAACGCGCGCATCCTCATCCACCAGCCCGCCGTCGGCGAGGCCGGCCAGGGGCAGGCGTCCGACATCGAGATCCAGGCGAACGAGATCATGCGGATGCGCACCTGGCTGGAGGAGACGCTCGCCAAGCACTCCAACCGCTCGGTCGCACAGGTCAACAAGGACATCGACCGCGACAAGATCCTCTCTGCCGACGAGGCCCTGGAGTACGGCCTCATCGACCAGGTGCTGACCAGCCGCAAGACGCTCCCGGCGCTCGTCAAGTAGCCTCCGCGTCCCGGAACGCCCCCGTCCCCGCCGGACGGGGCGTTCGCGCGTCCGGCACGCGGGGCCGCGTCGGCTGCAGGCGCCGCGTCTGCTGATGGCATAAGGCCCCCGCGTGTCGAATCGCGTCGCGTGCGCGCCAATGTCGCCGTCTCGGGTTAGGCTCGACGGAGACACCCGAAGAAGGAGGGGAGACGGATGGCACGCATCGGGGAGAGCGCCGATCTGCTCAAGTGTTCCTTCTGTGGCAAGAGCCAGAAGCAGGTTCAGCAGCTGATCGCCGGTCCTGGCGTGTACATCTGCGACGAGTGCGTCGAGCTGTGCAACGAGATCATCGAGGAGCGGCTCGCCGAGGCGGGCGAGGAGACGTCGGGTGAGTTCGACCTCCCGAAACCGAAGGAGATCTTCGGCTTCCTCGAGGAGTACGTCATCGGCCAGGAGCAGGCGAAGCGCGCCCTGGCCGTCGCCGTCTACAACCACTACAAGCGGGTGCGTGCCAAGCAGACCCTCACCTCCGCAGACACGATGGACGACGTCGAGATCGCCAAGTCGAACATCCTGCTGATCGGCCCCACCGGCTGCGGCAAGACCTACCTGGCCCAGACCCTCGCGCGCCGCCTCAACGTGCCGTTCGCGGTCGCCGATGCCACCGCGCTGACGGAGGCCGGCTACGTCGGCGAGGACGTCGAGAACATCCTGCTCAAGCTGATCCAGGCCGCCGACTACGACGTCAAGCGCGCCGAGACCGGCATCATCTACATCGACGAGGTCGACAAGATCGCCCGCAAGGCCGAGAACCCGTCGATCACGCGCGACGTCTCCGGCGAGGGCGTGCAGCAGGCGCTGCTGAAGATCCTCGAGGGCACCGTCGCCTCGGTCCCGCCGCAGGGCGGCCGCAAGCACCCGCACCAGGAGTTCATCCAGATCGACACGACGAACGTCCTGTTCATCGTCGCCGGCGCCTTCGCGGGTCTGGAGGACATCATCTCGTCGCGTGCGGGCAAGAAGGGCATCGGCTTCGGCGCCCCGCTGCACTCCAAGGGCGACGACATCAACCTCTTCAGCGAGGTTCTCCCGGAGGACCTGCACAAGTTCGGCCTCATCCCCGAGTTCATCGGCCGTCTGCCGGTCGTGACCACGGTGACGCCGCTCGACCAGGACGCGCTCATGCAGATCCTCACCGTGCCGAAGAACGCGCTCGTTCGTCAGTACCAGCGCATGTTCGAGCTCGACGGGGTGCAGCTCGAGTTCGAGCACTCCGCTCTGGAAGCCATCGCCGACCTCGCGGTGCTCCGCAAGACCGGAGCCCGCGGCCTCCGCGCGATCATGGAGGAGGTGCTCGGCCCGATCATGTTCGAGGTGCCGTCCAGCTCCGAGGTCGCGCAGGTGGTGGTCACCAGGGAGGCCGTGCTCGAGAACGCCGCTCCGACTATCGTCCCGCACCGTCCGCGGCGCGAGGAGAAGTCGGCGTAATCGTCGCCGGCGTGATCAGGAACTCGGGCGCCCTCGTCACCATCAGCCACGCCGGAAGCACGGCGAGCGACAGGATGGGCAGCACCAGCAGGTTCTGAGTGACGGCGACGCCGACGAAGATGGCGATCCAGCCGTCCCGTGTGACCGCGAGGGTGATGCCGAGCACCCCCGCTCCGACAGCGACGGGCAGCGGAACGGCGGGCACGAGCGCGGCGGCGAGGGTTCCCACAGCGGCCCCGATGAACACCGCCGGGAAGACGCGCCCGCCGCGGAACCCGGCGCTGGCCGCGACGAGCAGCGCCACCAGCTTGACGAGGATGATCAGCACGAGCTGGCCAATCGAGTAGTCGGCACGGTTGACCACGAGCGTGCCCATCTGCTCGAGGCCCTTGAACAGCGTGATCGGGCCGCCGAGCGCACCGAGCAGGCCGAGCACGACACCGCCCGCGAGCGTGATGAGCAGCGGATGCCGCAGCGCGTGGAACGCCCGGTGGGCCAGCGGGAACAGTACGGCGCCGATCAGTCCGAGCGCGGTGGCGACCACGCCGATGATCAGCGCCGCGAGCACATCCCACCCGGTCACCTGCGTGTAGGCGGGCATCGGGATGCCGAAGTGCGGGTGGGCGAGCAGCGTCATCGTCAGCGACCCCGCAGCGGCCGCGACCAGCGGCAGGAACAGTTTGTCCCACAGCGCGCCGCCTCCCTTGACCGCCGCGACGATCCCGGTGAACACGAGCGCGGCCGCGACCGGGGTGCCGAACAGGGCGCCGATGGTTCCGGAGGCCGCCATCAGCATGACCAGCCGCGCGGGCACGGCCTTCCACAGCCTCCCGACCAGCGTCACCAGGATGCTGACGTTGATCGCGATGATCGGGTTCTCTGGGCCGAGGCTCACGCCGCCGGCCAGGCCGAGGACCGCCGCGAGCGCGAGGGACGGCACCACGCCGATCTTCAGGGGAGCGGCGACCAGCTCCGTCGTCGCGGAGTCGGGACCGGCGTGACCCGGGACCAGCCACACGGTCAGTCCGACAGCGAGACCCGTCACCGTGAGAACGAGGAAGATCCACCAGCCGGACGACGGGGCGACCCCGAGCGCCTTCGGGAGTGCGGTCCAGATGCCGTCATCGATCACGGCCGCGACCTCATCGACCACCCACAGAGTGAGGGCGCTGACAACGCCGATGACGACGGCCGGGACGGAGAGCAGGACGAGCTGGCGGACGGACGGGGTGGCGAGCTCCGGCTCGGTGGTGGTCATCGCGCCCCCTTCCCGCACGGATGCGCTCAGGCTAGAGCGTCGTGCGGGAAAGGGGCTAGGGCCGAGTCAGCCGTCGAGGCCGCGGCGCTTGAGGAGCGGGTCGATGACGGCGTCCCGGCCGCGGAAGTCGTGGTACGCCTCCAGCGGGTCCTTCGAGCCGCCCACGCCCAGCAGGCGGTTGCGGAAGCGGTCGCCGTTCTCGCGGGTCAGGCCCCCGTTCTCCTTGAACCACTCGACCGTGTCGGCGTCGAGGACTTCGCTCCAGATGTAGGAGTAGTAGCCCGCGTCGTAGCCGCCGGAGAAGGTGTGCGCGAAGTAGGTGCTCGCGTAACGCGGCGGCACGGCCGGGTTGTCGAGGCCGACCGCCGCGAGGGCGGCCGCCTCGAACGCGGCGACATCGGTCACCGTGTCGTCGGCGGTGATGGAGTGCCAAGCCTGGTCGAGCAGCGCAGCGGCCAGGTACTCGCTGGTGGCGAAGCCCTCGTTGAACGACTCGGACGCGTGCAGCTTGTCGATGAGCTCCTGCGGCATCCGCTCACCGGTCTCGTGGTGCACCGCGTAGTTCGACACGATCTCCGGCCACAGCATCCACATCTCGTTCACCTGGCTGGGGAACTCGACGAAGTCGCGGAAGACGTTGGTGCCCGCGAACTTGGGGTACGTGACGCGCGCGAACAGGCCGTGGAGGGCGTGACCGAACTCGTGGAAGAGGGTGTTGGTCTCGTCGTACGTGAGCAGGGTCGGCTCGCCGGCGGCGGGCTTCGGGACGTTGAGGTTGTTGACCACGACGGTCGGGTAGTCGAGCAGATCGGACTGCGAGATCAGCGGGTTCATCCAGGCGCCACCACGCTTGGAGTCGCGGGTGTACAGGTCGAGGATGTACAGGCCGACCCCGGAGCCGTCCTCGTTGCGTACCTCGAACACGCGCGCGTCCGGATGGTAGGCGACCAGGTCGGGCCGCTCCTCGAAGGTGATGCCGTAGAGGCGGGTGGCGGCGAAGAAGACTCCGTCACGCAGCACCCGCTCCGCCTGGAAGTACGGGCGCATCGCCGCGAAGTCGACGTCGTACGTCGCCTGACGCACGGTGTCGGTGAGCTTCGCCCAGTCCCAGCTCTCGACGGTCTCGCCGTCGCCGAGCTGCCCGGTGGACACGGCCTGCTTCTGGAGCTCGGCCTGCTCGGCGCGCGCATTGCGGGCGGCGGGAGGCGCGAGCCGGCCGAGCATGTCGGCGACGGCCTGCGGTGTGTGCGCCGTCTCGTCGGCGGTGACGAAGGCGGCGTGCGTGTCGAAGCCGAGCAGGCGGGCGCGTTCCGCACGCAGCCGCGTGATCTCCAGCACCAGCTCGCGATTGTCGTGCTCGCCGCCGCGGATGCCGCGGGCGCGGGAGGCCGCCATGATCCGCTCGCGGGAGCGGCGGTCGGTGAGGCTCGCCAGCCACGGGTGGCCGGTCGGCAGCACGAGAGTGACGATGTACCTGCCGTCGAGTCCACGCTCGCGGGCGGCTTCGGTCGCAGCGGAGAGCTCGCCCTCGCCGAGCCCGTCGAGCTCCTCGGCCGAGTCGAACACCACGGCGAGGTCGTTGGTGTCGGCGAGCAGGTTCTTCTCGAAGCGCGTGGTCAGGGTGGACAGGCGCTGGTTGTAATCCCGCAGCCGCTCCTTCTGCTCCTCGTCGAGCCCGGCGCCGGCGAGGGTGAACTCGGTGAAGTAGCGCTCGATCAGGTAGACGCCCTCCGGGTCGAGCCCGAGGTCGTGGCGTCGCTCGTGCAGCGACTGGAGGCGCTCGTACAGCGCGGGGTTCAGCCGGATGGCGTCCTGGTGCGCGGAGAGCAGGGGAGCGATCTCCTCCTCCAGTGCGTTGGTGAAGTCGGTGCTGTCGGACGAGCTCTTGTTGAAGAACACCTCGGCGACGCGCTGCAGCACCTGCCCGGAGCGCTCCAGTGCCAGCATGGTGTTCTCGAAGGTCGGCTCGTCGGGGGAGGACGCGATCGCCTCGACCTCTGCCAGCTGCTCCGCGAAGCCCTGCTCGAACGCCGGGCGGTAGTGCTCGTCGCGGATGTCGGCGAACGGCGGGAGCTGATAGGGGAGCGGGCTCGGGGAGAGGAAGGGGTTCGCGGTGTCGGCCATGCCCTCAGCCTAGGGGGCGGCGCACTGTTCATCTGCGATTCCGTGGCACCGGACGGGCCCGACCTAGGATGGCCGTATGAAGATCGTCGACCGCTATATGCACGGTCATCACGAGAGTGTTCTCCGGTCCCACGAGTGGCGGAATCTGGCCAATTCGGGCACGTACTTCGCCGGACTCCTCCGCCCGGGAATGACTGTGCTCGACGTCGGCAGCGGCCCGGGCACTCTCACGTTCGACATCGCGGGGCGCGTGGCGCCGGGTACCGTGGTCGGCGTCGACCGGAGCGCCGACATCGTGGCGCACGCGCGAGAGGCCGCGGCGCGGCGCGGGGCGACCGGGGTGTCGTTCGCGGTGGGTGACGCGTACGCCCTGGATTTCCCTGACGACTCCTTCGACGTGGTCCACGCGCATCAGGTGCTGCAGCACGTCTCGGACCCCGTGGCGGTGCTGCGGGAGTTCCGCCGCGTCCTGCGTCCGGGTGGCTTCGTCGTCGCGCGGGACGTGGACTGGGGAGGCACGATGTGGGCGCCGCAGCTTCCCGGACTCGCCGAGTGGATGCGGATCACGATGGAGGTGCAGCGCGGCAACGGCGGCGAGCCGTTCGCCGGCCGGTACCTGCGGACGTGGGCGCTCGAGGCCGGGTTCGTCGACGTGACGAGCTCCGCCTCGGTGTGGTGCTTCGCGTCCGATGAGGAGCGGCGCTGGTGGGGCGAGCTGTGGAGCGAGCGGGTGACGGAGTCCGACTGGGGTGCGCAGGCGCGGGAGGCCGGCGTGGCTGACGCCGCCACCCTCGCCACGGTCTCGCGCGCGTGGCTGGAGTGGGCCGCGGATGCGTCCGGATGGTACGGGATGCCGCACGGGGAGATCGTCGCGCGCGGCTGACCTCGACGGCGACTCTCGTCGCAGGGGGACGCACGCTTCTCTTGCAAAGAATCGGTTGCAAATTAATAGTTGCAAAGAAGTGCTTGCAAAGAAGTCTTTGGATAGCTAGTCTGATGGCATGTCCACCGATGACGCCTCCGCTGCCGACGAGTACGTCCCGCACTTCGAGTCCCTCGGCATGCCCGCCCTGCGTGCCCTCGCGCACCCGCTGCGCGTGGAGATCATGAATGAGCTGTCCGACTTCGGGCCGGCCACGGCCTCCATGCTGGCGGAGCGGCTGGGGGAGTCGAGCGGGGCGACCAGCTACCACCTCCGGCAGCTCGCCAAGCACCACATCATCCTCGAGGACACCGAGCGCGGCAGCGGCCGGGAGCGCTGGTGGAGGATGGCGCCGGGCGGCGTCACCATCGGCGGCCTGGAGACGCTGGAGACCCCGGCCGGCCGGGAAGTCACCGAACAGATCTCGCTGAGCTGGCAGCAGAACAACGAACGCCGGCTCAACGCCTACCTGCGCCGCGGGCTCGACACCTTCGGGCCGGAGTGGGTGGAGGCTTCCGCGTTGTCGACCTCGCACCTGGAGGTCTCCCGCGACCAGCTCGCCGAGCTCGCCAGCGAGTACTACACGATGCTCAACCGGCTCAAGGAGAAGTGGAAGACGGAGCCGGCGGGCGACCGCAAGCGCATCCAGGCCCAGTTCAACGCATTCCCGCTCGTGGAGCAGGACCAGCGGGCGCAGGAGCGGCCATGACTGCGCCGGCGACGGCGAAGACGCGCCTCGGCGTCGGCTTCGGCCGGCTGTGGAGCGCCGCCATCGCGAGCAACCTGGCCGACGGCATCGGCCGCACCGCGGTCCCGCTGATCGCCACCACGCTGACCCACGACCCCGCGCTCATCGCCGGGCTGACCGCCGTGACCTTCCTGCCCTGGCTGCTGTTCGGCATCCCGGCCGGGATACTGCTCGACCGCGTGGACCGGCGGGTGGCCATGGCCGTCGCCAACGGCCTCCGCTTCGCCGTGGCAGCGGTGGTCGCCCTGTTGATCGCCACCGACACGCTGACCATCTGGAGCCTGTACGCGTGCGTGCTGGCTTTCGGCCTCGGTGAGACGGTGTTCGACAACGCGACCACGACGGTCACGCCCAGCCTGGTGGCCCGCGATCAGCTCGACCGGGCGAACGGCCGGATGCAGTCGGCCGAGATCGTCGTGCAGAACTTCATCGCGACCCCGATCGCGGGCTTCCTGTTCGCGGCCGCGATCGCGTTGCCGCTCTGGCTGACCGGCGCCGGCTTCCTCCTCTCCGTGCTGCTCGTCCTCACCATCCCGGTGGCGGCGGCCCGGGCGCACCAGCTCGGCGCGGACGGCGGAGAGACCATGGCCCGCCCGAGGATGGGCGCCGTCGTCCGGTTCCTCTGGGACGACCGGTTCCTGCGAGGAATGATCGTCCTGACCTCGATCACCGCGTCCGCGCTCGCGTTCGCGCAGGGCAGCGTCGTGCTGCTGCTCCTGCAGACCTACTCGTTGCCGCCGTCGCTCGTCGGAGTCGTCACCGCGGTGATCGGCGCCGGCGCGCTCGTCGGCGCGCTGAGCGCCAGCGTGTTCGTGGGCCGGTTCGGCCGCGGACGTGTGATGTACGCCGCCATGCTGGTCAGCGGCCTCGGCATCCTCGGCGTCGGGCTCACCGGCAACGTGGTGGCCGGCATCCTCGCCTACGCCCTCGGCGCCTTCGGCGTCGCCGTGTGGAACGTCCCGTGGGGCGCGCTGCGGCAGGCGATCGTTCCGGGCGCCATCCTCGGCCGGGCGATGGGGATCGTCCGGACCATCGGCTGGGGCCTCACACCGATCGCCACCGTGCTCGGCGGGTTCGTCGCCCGCATCGAACTCCGCCTGCCGTTCCTCATCGGGGGCGCGATCGTGGTGGCGCTCGCGCTGATCGCGACGCGCCTCCTGCTGAGCGCCGGCCACTACGGCCGGCCCGTCACCGACGAGATTCCCTCGAACCCGTCACCAGAAGTCCAGACCATCCCGGAAGGAACCGCATCATGACCGCCATCACCGTGCCCGTGCAGCGGCCGCTCAGTCAGCGCACAGCACTCCGGATCGGTCGCGCCCTCACCGCGTGGGGAATGCGCCAGCCCGCGCGCCGGAACCGTCACGCCGAACTCGTCGCGACCGTCGAGCAGACCCGCGATCGGGCCGCGCGGACGCTGCCGCAGCTGCCACGCTGACCAGCCGGCCCGCTACGCCTCGTCGTAGTCCGAGGGCTCGGTCTCGACCACCTGGGTGATCGTGGCCGAGTCCTCGTGTGCGTTGTAGCGGATGATCGTGCCGTCGTCCAGCTCGACGACCGGGTTGCCCTCCAGCCACGTCAGCGTCCAGCGCCAGCCCGCTGTCTCGATGTCGGTCGCCGTCAGCTCCTCCTCGACGGTGGAGACGGCGTAGGTCACGACCTCGGGGAGGTTCGCCGGAGGCGTCCCGCCCACGGCCCAGCGGGTTCCGAGCTGCATCAGGCGGTCTCGGCGTTCTGGGCGGCAGCGAGGTCGATCTCGTAGGTGACCCAGGCGGTCTTGTTCGCGACGGAGTCGTAGACGCGCTGGGCGTCGGCGTTGTCGTTCGCGGTGATCCACTGTACGACGCCGAGGTGGCGCTCCTCGGCGAGGGCACGGACGGCGGCGATGAGCTGGTGGCCGACGCCCTTGCTGCGCTCGTCCTCCAGCACGTAGAGGTCGTCCAGGAAGAGCCCGCGGTCGCCTTCGAGCGGCCGGGCGAACTCGCGGACGTTGGCGAGGCCGACGATCCGGTCGCCGTCGACGGCGACGAAACCCTGCTCCTCGTGGTCGGGATCGGTGAGCCAGGACCACAGGACGAGCGCCCTCTGGTCGGTCAGCTCGGTGTCGTAGAACTCCGCGTACTTCGCGTACAGGTCCAACCAGGCGAAGAAGTCGCCATCCTTGACCGGCCGAACTACTGTCGACATCAGCCCCTCCGTTCGCCTTGCTCCCCGGCTCAGGAGTCCGGGAGTCGTATCGACCCTATCGCGGACCCGTTCAGGGAACGAGGTCGTAGGTGACCCACTTCGTCTTCTCGGCCACCCGGTCGTAGAGCCGGCGGGCCGTCTCGTTGTCCTTCGCGGTGATCCAGCGGACCACAGAAAGGCCGCGCTCCTGGGCCACGCTGCGGAGCTTCTCGAGGAGGGCAGTGCCCGCCCCTTCGCCGCGCGCATCCGGGAGGACGAACAGGTCGTCCAGGTAGAGGCCGGTGCTGCCGTCGAGCGGGCGCGCGAACTCCCGTACGTGCGCCAGGCCGATCGGGGTGCCCTCCGCGTCGACCGCGAAGTACGCCTCGAGACTGTTCTCGGGGTCGGTGATCCAGCTCCACACGAGGAGGGCCTTCTCGTCCGTCACGGGCGTCTCGTAGAACTCGCCGTACCCGGCGTAGAGGTCGAGCCAGGTGAAGAACTCGTTGTCCTCCACGCGCCGGACGTCAGCCGTCATCGTTCCTCCTCGCTCAGCGTCTGCGCAAGGAGGATATCGGTCACTTCGAGCGTGTCGGCGGCTACGAAACGCAGTTCTGCGATTCTGCCCACCGAAGCGAGGTCGGTGGAGGCGGACTCGACAGCCGCCAGCTCGTCGGCGGGAGCGCCGATCACGGCCGAGTCGACGGGCGTGCGCTGGGAGGCCTTGGCGGCCGTCTTGGCGCCGCGGATGCCGGTCAGGGCTCGCCCGACGACGGTGAGGACGGAGCGGGCGTCGTCCCAGTCCGCCGCTGCGACGTCAGCCGCCTCCGGCCACGCGGCGAGGTGGACGGACCCGGTCTCCGACCAGCTCCACGCCTCCTCGGACGCGAACGGCAGCACCGGCGCGAACAGGCGCAGGAATGCCGAGAGGGCCGTGCGGAGGGCGACCACCGCGGAGACCTGGCCGGCGTTGTGCTCGCCGTAGGCGCGCTCCTTGACCAGCTCCAGGTAGTCGTCGCAGAACGTCCAGAAGAACGTCTCGGCCGTCTCCAGCGCGCGGGCGTGGTCGTAGCCCTCCAGCGCGGCGGTGGCGTCGGTCACGACGTCGGCGAGCTGCTGCAGCATGCTGCGGTCGAGCGGTGCGGTCACCTGGGCGAGGTCGAGCGAGTCCGGCGCGTCGAAGCCGTGGATGAACTTCGCCGCGTTGAGCAGCTTGATCGCTAGGCGGCGGCCGATCTTGATCTGGGTCGGGTTCTGCGGGTCGAACGACGCGTCGGTGCCGAGGCGGGACGAGGCCGCCCAATAGCGCACGGCGTCCGAGCCGTGCCGCTCCAGGATGTCCGCGGGCGTCACGACGTTGCCCTTGGACTTCGACATCTTCTTGCGGTCGGGGTCCACGATGAAGCCGGAGATCGCGGCGTTGGACCACGGGGCGACGCCGTGCTCGAGCTGCGAGCGCAGCATGGTCGAGAAGAGCCAGGTGCGGATGATGTCCTGGCCCTGCGGGCGCAGGTCGAACGGGTACACCGCCTGGAACAGCTCGGGGTCGTCCACCCAGCCGCCTGCGAGCTGCGGGGTCAGCGAGGAGGTCATCCAGGTGTCCATCACGTCGTGCTCGCCGACGAAGCCGCCGGCCTGGCCGCGCTGCGACTCCTGGAACCCGGGCGCCGGGTCGGACGACGGGTCGACCGGGAGGTTGTGCTCGTCCGGCAGGATCGGCTGGTCGAACAGCGGGTTGCCCACGCCGTCCAGCGGGTACCAGACCGGGATCGGGACGCCGAAGAAGCGCTGGCGCGAGATCAGCCAGTCGCCGGTGAGGCCGTTGACCCAGTTCTCGTAGCGCACACGCATGAAGTCGGGGTGCCAGCCGAGGCTGCGGCCGAGCTCGATGAGCCGCTCGCGCAGCTTCTCGTCGCGGGCGCCGTTCTTGACGTACCACTGGCGGGTCGAGACGATCTCGAGCGGCTTGTCGCCCTTCTCGAAGAACTTGACCGGGTGCTGGATGGGCTTCGGCTCGCCGACCAGGTCGCCGGAGGCGCGCAGCAGCTCCACCACGGCTTGCTTGGCCGAGAACACCGTCTTGCCGGCGAGCTGGGCGTACGCCTCGCGGCCCTCCGCGCTCTCGATCGCCGCGGGCGGCTCGGTCTGGATGCGGCCGTCGAAGCCGATGATCGCGCGGTTCGGGAGGTCGAGCTCGCGCCACCAGGTGACGTCGGTGATGTCGCCGAAGGTGCAGATCATGGCGATGCCGGTGCCCTTGTCGGGCTGCGCGAGGTGGTGGGCGACCACGGGCACGTCCACGCCGAACACCGGCGTGCGCACGGTCGTTCCGAAGAGCGGCTGGTAGCGCTCGTCGTCCGGGTGCGCCACGAGCGCCACGCACGCGGGGAGCAGCTCGGGGCGTGTGGTCTCGATGTACACGGGACCGTCTGCACCGTGGAAGCCGACGCGGTGGTAGTCGCTCGGCTGCTCGCGGTCCTCCAGCTCGGCCTGGGCGACGGCCGTGCGGAAGGTGATGTCCCACAGCGTCGGGGCGAGGGCCTGGTAGGCCTCGCCGCGGGCGACGTTGCGGATGAAGGCGAGCTGCGAGGTGTGCAGCGCCTCCCGGCCGATGGTCCGGTAGGTCTGCGACCAGTCGACGGAGAGCCCGAGCGTGCGCCAGAGCGCCTCGAACTGCTTCTCGTCCTCCACGGTCAGCCGCTCGCAGAGCTCGATGAAGTTGCGGCGCGAGATCGGCTTCTGGTCGGCGGCCTTGGAGCTCTTGTTGTCGCCGCCCTCGAACGGCGGGACGAAACCGGCCTCGTAGGGGAGGGACGGGTCGCAGCGGACGCCGTAGTAGTTCTGCACGCGGCGCTCGGTGGGCAGGCCGTTGTCGTCCCAGCCCATCGGGTAGAAGACGCGCTTGCCGCGCATGCGCTGGTAGCGCGCCACGATGTCGGTGTGCGTGTAGCTGAACACGTGCCCGATGTGGAGGGAGCCGGAGGCCGTGGGCGGCGGGGTGTCGATCGAGTAGATCGCGGCGCGGCCGGCGGCGATGGCGCCGTCCCGATCGAATTCGAAGGTGCCGTCCTGCTGCCAGCGACCGCCCCAGACGGCCTCCAGGCCTTCGAGTGCTGGCTTGTCGGGCACGGGGTTCGCGGCGGTCATGGCTCTCCGATTCGATATGTGCGGCACCGTGTCAGCGGGGTGCCTGAGTGTGGGATACCCGTCAAGTTTACAGACTGGCGGCCGCCTCGGCTGAACTCGGGTCGCCCCATATGCTGAACGCCGTATGTCAATGTGAGTGAGGCGTTATGGCGGGTGCGGTTGCTGTTGAGACGGAACGATTGCGAGAGGGTGCGGCGACGTTGTCGCAGGCTGCCGAACGAAGGCATCCCTCGATGGTCGCGGGAGCAGAGCTCGGTTCGCGGGTCTCGGCCGCGGCGTTCGAGCGGTTCGAACGGTACTGGTCCACTCCTCGTTCGCTGGTGACGGACAGTGCTGAGGCGCTGAGCACGGCCCTGCTCTCGCTGGCCGACGGGTACGAGCAGCGTGACGCGGCGGACGCGGGGATGTTCGAGGACGGCATCCGTGCGATCTAGCGGAGAGGACTGGTCGGTCGTCGGCTTCGACGCCGATCCCACGCCCGGCGAGGTGGAGGCGGTCGAAGCGTGGGCGCGCGATCTGGGCGAACAGACCGAGTGGCTGTGGCACCAGTCGGAGGCCATGCGGCGGACGCTGACGGTGCTCGAGCCGCCCGCGTGGACAGGGATCGCGTCCGAGGTCTTCGCGGAAACGCTGGGAACCGTCCTCGCGGCGGCGAAGACCGCTACCCGGCAGCACGATGAGGCGGCCGCGGCGGCGCGTGTGTGGGCGCACTCGCTCGCGGAGACGCAATACGAGGCGGACCGGGCGCGGCGGGAGGCGGAAGAGGCGCAGGACGACCTGGAGCGGGCGCAGGCGTTGGCGGGTGTGCTCTCCGTCGAGCACACAGCCCTGGTGGCTGCGTTGGCGACCGTGGATGCAGCGTCGTCGGTGCGCCACGACGAGCAGACCGTCCTGGCCGAACTCATCGGCGCACGAAACCGCCTCGATGACGCGCAGCAGCGACTGGACGAGGCCACGGCACGAGCGCGGCGCGCCAAGGACGACTACGACTCGGAGGAGCGGGCCTTCGCCCGCCGCCTGGAATCGACTTTGGACGGCGCACTCAGCCGCGCCGCGACGCCGGAGCTCGGCGCCGAGTTCCTCTCCGCACTCACCACTCTCGCCCGGTACGACCGGGCGAATCCGGGGTGACGATCCGCCCCGCGTCGACGGCGCTCCCTGTGCCGGGAGCGAGCGTGCAGCAGATCGCTCGGTGGCTGATCAGCGGGGCGTACAGCGTCGAGAAGCTGATCGCCGTGTGCGGTGCCGGCGTTGTCATGGCGGCGGTCGCGCTCGTGGTCATCGGGGGTGTGGGCACGGGCTCCACGAGCGGGTCGCGGTTCTACACGCCGGAGGAGCGGATTCAGCGGGCGCGCCTACGGATCTACGCCCTCACCCACAACCTCGACGGCACGGTCAAGGTCCATATCGGCGGCACGCCGGTCGGCGCCCGGGCGCAGTGGTTCAACGACGCGAAAAGCTACGAGGATGTGGACGCGATAGTGAAGGAGAACTCACGGAAAGCAAAGAGCGGGGGTGTTCGCGAAGTCGACACGCCCGAGGATCTCGCGAAGATCGCAGAAGAGATCACCCAAGGCGGCGAAAAGGATGATTCGTGGGGCGACTACAAGGGTGAGGTGTACAGGCTTCCCGATGGGACCACGGTCGGACTGCGTAGGGAGAGTAGTTCCGGCGGCGACACCATCGACATCAAATCCCCGGACGGCCTCAGGAAGACCAAAGTGCATCTGCCAAAAGGATTCGGAAAATGAACATTCAACTGGACAGTCTGGCGCACGTGTATTTGAACATGGCTAGCGGCGACTGGGTCGACATAGACGACGCGAACGCGCACGCGAAAGACTTCGAAACGAACGACTTGGAGCGGAAAATGCTCGTCATCGCCACCATGCGTTCGCTCGCGGAAGCCGGTTATCTGAGGATCGGTTCCGTCGAGTACGTGGAGCCGGAGCGCACACTGATCGACTTCTTCGAGTGGCCGGGGACCTTGGACGAGAAGATCTGTGAAGACTTGTCATGGTGCTGCGACGGTCTCGGTCTGACTCAGGCCAAGAACTGACCATGGTGTCCTTCGTTCGATTTGTCGACCGGGGCCGGCGCAGTATCCAGGAGCGCGCCGGCCGACCGGATCTGACCTGATAGGAGCTTGGACTAGAAGCCCCATCACAGTTCTGTCGACCCGCCCGACCGGCTCGCCCCGTCCGTTCAACCAGCGCGCACGGAAGGAGCACCTCCAGCATGACAATTGAATTGACCGATGTCACGGTCATCGGCGGAGTCGACACTCACAAGCACACCCACTACGCCGCCGCCATCGATGATCATGGTCGGCTGCTCGGCCACCACGAGTTCCCCGCCACCGGACCCGGCTACGACGCTCTTCGGTCCTGGATGCGCAGCTACGGCAGCCTCGCCTCTATCGGGGTGGAAAGCACCGGCTCGTTCGGCGCCGCGCTCGCCCGCGAGCTGACGAGAAGCGGTGAACACGTCATCGAAGTGAACCGGCCCAACCGGATCGCAAGGCGGATGGACGGCAAGTCCGATCGCCTGGACGCCGAGCAGATCGCCCGCGCAGTGCTCGGCGAGACCTCCACCGCTGTTCCCAAGAGCAAGTCCGGCGCGATCGAGGTGATCCGCACCCTGCGGGTCGCGCGCTCTGGCGCGGTCAAGGCACGCACCCAGGCCTTCAACGCCCTGTTCGGCGTGATGATCGGCGCGCCCTCGCAGCTGCGCGACGAGCTCGTCGATCTGACCAAGCGCACACTGGTGAACCGATGCCTCCACCTACGACCTGAGACAGAGAATCTTCTCTCGCTGTTGTCGGATCCTGCTCGTCTGCACCTGGCCGGCACGAAGCTCGCCCTCCGCGACCTCGCACGACGCTGGAAGACCCTGGACGACGAGGCCAAACGGCTCAGCACACAGATCGCGGACCTCGTCAACCAGACCGCTCCCGACCTCGTCGCCTTACACGGAGTCGGCGTCGAAGTCGCCGCCCAGTTCTTAGTCACCGCCGGCGACAACGCCAACCGCATCAAGAACGAGGCAGCCTTCGCCAAGCTCTGCGGCGTCGCCCCACAACCCGCCTCCAGCGGCCGAACCACCGGACGACACCGGCTCTCCCGCAGCGGAGACCGCGCCGCGAACAGCGCCCTCTACATCGTCGCGATCGTCCGAATGCGCCGACACGAACCCACGCTCGCCTACGTCGAACGCCGCAGCGCCGAGGGTCGCACCAAACGCGAAATCATCCGCTGCCTGAAGCGATACATCGCTCGAGAGATCTACGCCAACCTGCCCCAAATCGGCACTTGACGAACATAGGAGCATCGAGCGGCTCAGCGGTGTGTACATGCCCGACGGTCGAGACGACAAGGACTGGGGATGGGCGTGCATGTTCGAGATCACCGATGAAGGGCGCCGGGTCGAAGATGCGTTGCCCGCTCCCGACGACCGCTTTTTCGACTAGCCGAGGTGGCCGCAGGTCCCTGGCTGGAGCACGCAGCTCGAGCCAGGGACCAGCACGCAGTCAGACGATCGCGGGCGCCGCCTCGACCTCCGCGTCCGCAACCTCGTCCAGCACCGGCTTCCGTCGCGCCGCCGCCCACGCCGCGACGAGCGTGATCGCCGACATGACCGCCAGCACCACTCCGGGGTGCCACCACGCGTTGTGCACCGACTGCCCGAACACCAGCGTCAGCGCCGGCACGAACGAGGTCAGCAGCGCCGCCACGCTGTACGCGACCGAGAGCGCGCTGTAGCGGATCGGGCTCGGGAACAGGTCGGACATCAGCCCGCCGAGGCCCGCCCAGGACAGCGTGGGCAGGATGCCGCCGATGATCATGCTGGCGACGAGCACGCCGAACGACGCGCTCTGCAGCAGGAAGTACATCGGGAACGCGACGACCAGCGTCCCGATCGCGCCGATGGCGACGACGCGCGCGGAGCCGATTTTCGCCGCCCACAGCCCGAACAGCGGGATCGTGACGAGCTGGAGCAGGCCGCCGATCGTGGTCGCGACGAGCAGGTCCTGGAACTTGAAGCCCAGCACGGCGGTGCCGTAGTCGACCATGTACGTGTTCATCAGCGAGTAGGAGCCGATGCCGAGGACGGCGGCGCCGATCGCGATGATGAACGCCGTCGGCGCCTTGGTGAAGACGTCGAGGACTGGGAAGCGGTCGCGGCGGCCGGTCTCCACGAGCTTGCGGAACACCGGGGTCTCGTCGATCGACCAGCGCAGGTAGAGCGACACCAGCAGCAGCGGGAACGCGGTGAGGAACGGGATGCGCCAGCCCCACGAGGCGATGTCGGCCGGCGACATGGTCAGCGTCAGGGCGATGAAGA
This sequence comes from Leifsonia sp. L25, assembly GCF_050632895.1. The sequence continues at coordinate 410,947 of NZ_JBODRZ010000002.1, forward strand.
CGACGGCGCTGAGGATCGAGCCGACCGGCGAGCCGAGCTGGGGGAGGGCGGCGTAGAAGCCGCGGCGCTTCGGGTTGGCGTACTCGGTCGCCAGCAGGATCGAGCCTCCCCACTCGCCGCCGAGCGACAGGCCCTGCACCAGGCGCAACAGCACGAGCACGACGCCGCCGAACCAGCCCGCGGCCGCGTAGGTCGGCAGCACGCCGACGAGGCCGGTGCTGATCCCCATGAGCAGGATCGTCATCAGCAGGACGGGGCGGCGGCCGATCCGGTCGCCCAGGTGGCCGAAGACCACGGCGCCGACCGGGCGGATGACGAAGCCGGCCGCGATCGCGAGGAATCCGGCGAGCACGCCGCCGAACGCGCCGAGCGGGGTGAAGAACAGCGGGCCGACGAAGAACGCGGCGAAGTACGCGTAGAGGTAGAAGTCGTACGATTCGAGGGAGGTCCCGACGAACGATGCGATGGCGACGCGGCGAGCGGTGCCCGGCGTGATGCCCGGGCGATCGGTCTCGCTGACCGCGAGCGTGGGGGTGGAGGTCACGGGTGTCCTTCTGACAGGGGTATTTGAACCGGGTCCAATATTAGGCGTGAGGAGACAACGCATCGTGACACCGCGCCATTCCAACCAGGCGGCACAGTCCGGCGTGCGGCCCGGCGGGTCGACGCCGCCAGGCGGCCACGGCCACGGCGGGTCCGGACGGCCGCGCGCCTCGTCGCGCGGCATGCTCGCGGAGGCCGCCGGCGAGCTCTTCCTGGAGCAGACCTATGCCGGCACCACCGTCGACGACATCGCGCGGCGTGCGGGGGTCAGCCGGGCCACGTTCTTCAACTACTTCGCCGCCAAGAGCGACCTGCTCTGGCTGGAGGTGGACGAGTCGCTCGCGGCGTTCCCGGCGATGCTGGCGGCGGCCGACGATGACGTGGAGCCGATGGCCGCGGTCCTGGAGGCCGTCGTCCGGCTCGCCGAGGGCTTCGGCCCCGACCGGCTGCCGCTCGCGGTCACCCAGGTCGAGCTGATGGGCACCGATGCCGAGCTGCAGGCCTCCGCGCTGCCGCGCTTCCTCTCGGTCGTGCGGCAGGTGGCCGCGGCGATCGCGCGCCGGGCCGGAGCGGACCCGGATGGGCTGCTCCCGCGCGCCGCAGCGACCGCGGTCGTGGGAGCCGCGGTGACCGCGGCCGGGGGCTGGGCCCGGGCCGGCGTGCGGCGCGGCCCGCTGGCGCCGCTCGTGCGCGCGGCGGTGGAGCCGGTGTGCGCCGGCTACGCGACGGCCTTGCGGACCGGATAGAATGGTGCGAACGACGTCGACCCGGCCATCACCGGCGAGTCTTCGGAAGAACGGCGGGCACTCGCCCGCTCACTAGAACCGAACGGGGCAGGCCCGTCACAGCCGCAGAACGAGAGGCTTCATCCGGCGCCGGAGGCGGATGGGGCAAGCGGGGTGGTACCGCGACGGGCGTGCGAGCGTCCGGCGTCCTCGTGCAGATCACGACTGCCAGGAGAGAGATGCCGTACCCCAAGTCCGCACCGGATGGAGCGCCCGAGTCCTCGGGTCGCGAGCCCCAGGGGGTCACACCGTCCCCGGTCTTCCCGGAGATCGAGACCGACGTCCTCGCCTTCTGGGCGCAGGACGGCACCTTCCGCGCCTCGGTGGATCACCGCGAGGGCGCGCCCGAGTGGGTCTTCTACGACGGGCCCCCGTTCGCCAACGGCCTCCCGCACTACGGCCACCTGCTGACCGGCTACGCCAAGGACGTCTTCCCGCGCTTCCAGACCATGCGCGGCAAGAAGGTCGAGCGCCGGTTCGGCTGGGACACGCACGGCCTTCCCGCCGAGCTGGAGGCCGAGCGGCAGCTCGGGATCACCGACAAGAGCCAGATCGAGGAGATGGGCCTCGCCGCCTTCAACCAGGCAGCGAAGGACTCCGTGCTGCGCTACACACGCGAGTGGCAGGAGTACGTCACCCGCCAGGCGCGCTGGGTCGACTTCGACAACGACTACAAGACGCTCGACACCTCCTATATGGAGTCGGTGATCTGGGCGTTCAAGCAGCTCCACGAGAAGGGCCTGGCCTACGAGGGCCACCGCGTCCTCCCGTACTGCTGGCGCGACCAGACCCCGCTGTCCAACCACGAGCTGCGCATGGACGACGACGTCTACAAGATGCGTCAGGACCAGACGGTCACCGTCACCTTCCCGCTCACCGGCGCGAAGGCGGAGGCCCTCGGCCTCACCGGAGTGCGCGCTCTCGCGTGGACGACGACGCCGTGGACGCTGCCGACCAACCTCGCGCTGGTGGTCGGCCCCGACATCGAGTACGCGGTCGTTCCCGCAGGTCCCAACGGCGCGGCCGACGTGCACGGACGCGACGGCGGCCGGCACAGCACCACCCTCCACGAGGAGTCGCTGAGCGGCGAGTACCTGCTGGCCGTCGACCTGGTCGGCAACTATGCCAAGGAGCTCGGCTACGGCTCGCCGGAGGCCGCGCGCGACGCGGTCAGCCGCACGGTCCGCGGCAGCGAGCTCGCCGGGGTCACCTACGACCGGCTGTGGGACTACTACGCCGACACCGAGAAGTACGGCACGCAGAACGCCTGGCGGATCCTCGTCGACGACTATGTGACCACCGAGGACGGCACCGGCATCGTCCACCAGGCTCCGGCCTACGGTGAGGACGACCAGCGCGTCTGCGAGGCCGCGGGCATCCCGGTCATCATCTCGGTGGACGACGGCGCGCGCTTCCTCGCCGAGGTCCAGGACGTCGCAGGCCTCCAGGTCTTCGAGGCGAACAAGCCGCTCACGACGCTGCTGCGCGAGAACGGCCGGCTGCTGCGCCAGGCCAGCTACGAGCACTCGTACCCGCACTGCTGGCGCTGCCGCAACCCGCTGATCTACAAGGCGGTGTCGAGCTGGTTCGTGCGCGTGACGGAGTTCCGCGACCGGATGGTCGAACTCAACCAGGGCATCAACTGGGTGCCGGAGAACGTCAAGGACGGCCAGTTCGGCAAGTGGCTCGCCGGCGCCAGGGACTGGTCGGTGTCGCGCAACCGCTACTTCGGCTCGCCCATCCCGGTGTGGAAGAGCGACGACCCGGAGTTCCCGCGCATCGACGTCTACGGCTCGCTGGAGGAGCTGGAGCGCGACTTCGGGAGGCTGCCGGTCAACGCGGCGGGCGAGCCCGACCTCCACCGGCCGTTCATCGACGAGCTGACCCGGCCGAACCCGGACGATCCGACCGGCCGCTCGACCATGCGCCGCATCCCGGACGTCCTCGACGTCTGGTTCGACTCCGGCTCGATGCCGTTCGCCCAGGTGCACTACCCGTTCGAGAACCACGACTGGTTCGACAGCCACAACCCGGCCGACTTCATCGTGGAGTACATCGGGCAGACCCGCGGCTGGTTCTACCTGCTGCACGCGCTCGGCACCGCGCTGTTCGACCGGCCCGCGTTCACGAACGTGATCTCGCACGGCATCGTGCTCGGCAGCGACGGCCAGAAGATGTCGAAGTCGCTGCGCAACTACCCGGACGTCAACGAGGTCTTCGACCGCGACGGCTCCGACGCGATGCGCTGGTTCCTGATGTCGAGCCCCGTGCTGCGCGGCGGCAACCTCATCGTCACCGAGGAGGGCATCCGCGAGGGCGTCCGCCAGGTGCTGCTGCCGCTCTGGAGCACCTGGTACTTCTTCTCGCTGTATGCGAACGCGACCGGCTACGAGGCCAAGCGCTCGACCGCGTCCAGCGACGTGCTCGACCGTTACCTGCTCGCCAAGACGCGCGACCTCGTGGAGGCCGTGACCGCCGACCTGGAGGGGCTCGACTCGACGCTCGCCGCTGCCAAGCTGCGCGACTTCGCCGACGTGCTCACCAACTGGTACGTGCGCCGCTCGCGCGACCGGTTCTGGACCGGCGTCGCCGAGGACGGCTCGGGCGCCGAGGCGTTCGACACCCTGTACACGGTGCTGGAGACGCTGACCCGGGTCGCGGCGCCGCTGCTTCCGCTGGTCAGCGAGCGCATCTGGAAAGACCTCACCGGAGGCCGCAGCGTGCATCTCACCGACTGGCCGGACGCGGCGGAGTTACCCGCCGAGGGCGCCCTGGTCGACGCGATGGACCGCATCCGGGCGATCAGCTCGACGGCGCTCTCGCTGCGCAAGCAGTCCGGCCGCCGGGTGCGGCTCCCGCTCGCGTCGCTGACCGTGGTCGCGGCCGACGCCGACGCCCTGCGGCCGTTCGAGGGCATCCTGCGCGACGAGCTGAACGTCAAGGCGGTCGAGCTGGTCGAGCTCGCCGACGACAGCGCCACGTCGTACGGCATCACCAGCAAGCTGACCGTGAACGCCCGCGCCGCGGGGCCCCGGCTCGGCAAGCAGGTGCAGCAGGTCATCCAGGCCGCACGTGCCGGCGACTGGTCCGAGCACGACGGAGTCGTTACCGTGGGCGGCGTGGAGCTGGTCGAGGGCGAGTACGAGCTGGTCCTGGAGACCGCGCAGACCGACGAGGAGGCGACTTCGGCGCTGGCGCTGCTGCCCGGCGGCGGCTTCGTCCTGCTCGACACGGCCACGACGCCGGAGCTGGAGGCCGAGGGCCTGGCTCGCGACGTTATCCGCGCCGTGCAGGACACCCGCAAGGCGGCCGGGCTCGACGTGAGCGACCGGATCGAGCTGAGCGTCGCGTTCGAGCACGAGGACGATGTCGCCGCGATCGCGCTGGCGGGCGAGGCCGTCGACATCGCGGGCGAGACGTTGGCGTTGGCGTTCGAGTTCGTGTCGGCGGCCGACCGTTCCGGCGACGGCCGCGACGACTTCAGCAAGGACTTCGCCGCCGGACTGTACGCGAACGCGGGCCGGTTCACGGTGGGCGTGACGAAGGTGGAGGCCACCCGATGACCGACGACGACGAGCTGCGCGAGGAGGCCGAGGCCGTCTACCAGGCGCTCCTCGCCCGCGTCGGGGAGGGCGCTCCCGAGCGCCGGCTCGACGCCACCCGTCGCGCCGTGGAGCTGCTGGGCGACCCGCAGCGGGCGTACCCGATCATCCACATCACCGGCACGAACGGGAAGACCTCGACCAGCCGTATCGCCGAGAGCATCCTGCGCGCCTACGGCCTGCGCACCGGGCTGCTGACCAGCCCGCATCTGGTGCGCTTCAACGAGCGCATCATGATCGACGGCGAGCCGATCTCCGACGAAGCCCTGGTGAGCAACTGGGAGGACATCCGCCCGTACCTGGAGATCGTGGACGCCGAACTGGAGGAGCAGGGTAAGGCGCCGCTGACCTTCTTCGAGGCGCTGACCGCGCTGGCCTTCGCCGCGTTCGCCGACGCCCCGGTCGACGTCGCCGTGATCGAGGTCGGCATGGGCGGCGAATGGGACTCCACCAATGTCGGCGACGGCCAGGTGGCGGTCTTCACCCCCATCTCGCTCGACCACACCAAGCAGCTCGGCGGCACCGTCCGCGAGATCGCGCGCACCAAGTCCGGCATCATCAAGCCGTCCGCCGACGTCGTGACCTCGGCGCAGGTTCCGGAGGCCATGACCGAGCTCGAGGAGGCCGCCCGGCTCACCGAGTCGACCCTCGCGGCCCAGCCGCAGGCGTTCGACGTGGTGACCACCCAGGTCGCCGTGGGTGGTCAGCTCGTCACCGTGCGCGGCCGCGCTGCCACGTACGAGGACGTCTTCCTGCCGCTCTACGGGGATCACCAGGCGCAGAACGCCGCCGTGGCGATCGCGGCCGTCGAGACCTTCCTCGGCCGCGGTACCCAGCCGCTCAAGTCCGACCTGGTCGAGGAGGGCTTCGCGACCGCGACCTCGCCCGGCCGCCTCCAGCTCATCGGGGTGGAACCGACCGTCCTGGTCGACGCCGCGCACAATCCGGCCGGCGCGGAGACGCTCGCCGACGCCGTGCGCCGGTACTTCGACTTCGACGAGCTCACCTTCGTGATCGGCAGCCTGGGCGACAAGGACGCTCGCGGCGTCATCCGCGCGCTCACCCCCGTGGCCACCCAGTTCTTCGTGACCGAGCCGGCGTCCGACCGTGCGCTGGCCGCCGACGACCTCGGCGACATCGTGCGCGAGGAGGCCGGCGACGAGGCGACGATCGTCTACACCGACGCGCTCGACGCCCTGGAGGCCGCCCACGAGTGGGCCGGCGAGGAGCCGCGCCGCGCCGTGGTCGTCACCGGCTCCATCGTGCTGGTCGGCGCCGCGATGGCGTACGCCGACGAGCAGGGCTGGAAGGACGCGACCGCGTGAGCGCCAAGCAGCCGCGCGCACGCCGGCAACGCTCCCTGCGCGAGAGCCTCGGCTCGATCGTGCTCGGCTTCGAGCTGATCGTCGTCTTCCTCGGCGCGCTCGTGCTCTTCGGGCTGAACGCCCTGCCCGCTTGGGCGGCGCTCGGCGGGGAGCGCTGGTGGTGCTGCTGATGATCGCGGCGATCGGGCTGATGCGCAACCGGATCGGCGTCGTGCTGGGCTGGATCGTGCAGCTCCTCGTGGTCGCCGCCGGCTTCCTGCAGCCCGCCTTCTTCATCGTGGGGGCGATCTTCACGGCCATGTGGACCTACTGCATGATCGTCGCCTCCCGCCTAGACCGGAACACCATCGACCGGAACAACCGAACGGAGACCAGATGACCACCGCCGTCGAAGAGACCCTCGTCCTCGTCAAGCCCGACGGAGTCGCCCGCAACCTCACGGGCGAGATCCTGCGCCGCATCGAGGCCAAGGGCTACTCGCTCGTCGACATCCGCATGCTGCAGGCCGACCGCGAGCTTCTCGCGAAGCACTACGCCGAGCACGAGGGCAAGCCGTTCTACGAGCCGCTCGTGGAGTTCATGGAGTCCGGCCCCGTCGTCGCCCTGCGGGTCGCCGGCAACCGCGTGATCGAGGGCTTCCGCTCGCTGGCCGGTGCGACCGACCCGACCACCGCGCTGCCGGGCACCATCCGCGGCGACCTGGCCCGCGACTGGGGCCTCAAGGTGCAGCAGAACCTGGTGCACGGCTCCGACTCGCCCGAGTCGGCGCAGCGCGAGCTCGCGCTCTGGTTCGGCTGAGCTCCGGCCGAACGAGAACGGCTCCCGACCGCATGGTCGGGAGCCGTTCTGCGTACGAGCGGATCAGGCGAACGCGCGGTGGATCCAGTCGAGCTGGATCTGCGCCAGCACCGCGACGATCGCGTAGCTGACGATGGTGATGAGCGGTACCCAGCCGTAGAGCGTTCCGAAGAGCCGGCGTGCGCGCTCCGGCGTGGGGATGTGCCCCTCCTTGAGGTTGTAGAGGGTGACCGCCCAGAACGTCGGGATGGTGACCGTCCAGGTGACCATGCACCAGGGGCAGAGCACGTTGAGCACGGTCAGCGACTCGGTGATGAGGAAGATCACCAGCGCCAGCGCGAGCACGACGCCGACATTGAAGGCGATCCAGTACCAGCGCGCGAATCGTCCTGCGGCGAACAGGCCGACGCCGACCGCGATGGTCGCCGTCCAGCCGGCCAAGCCGAGAAGCGGGTTCGGGAAGCCGAGCAGCGAGCCCTGCCACGAGTTGAGGTTCTTGCTGCAGCCGACGAGGACGTTGAAGTTGCAGGAGAGCTGGGCGTGCGAGTCCGCGAGCAGGTGGAATTTGTCCACGGTGAGCATGAACGCCGCCCAGAAGCCGATGACCCCGGCGACGATCAGGAAGATCGCCAGGGCGGTCGGGCGGCGGTACCCCGCTGGAGCAGCGTCGGTCGTCGGGGCGGCGGTCGCGGTCGTCGAGGCAGGCACAGTCGGATTATGGCACGACGCGGCGCGCCCCTTCTGTGAAGGCGGGTTGCGCCGGTTCCCGGCCTCCGACATGCGATAATCATTGGATAAGTCGTCCCGGCAGTACGCCGGCCGACTCGAACAGAAGGCTTGAGGGCGCCAGGTGCGCCCGAATGAACAGCCGGCCGCGCAGGCCGGCACAAGACAACGGAGAGCCGGACGCAGGTGCCACGAGCACCGGCAGTCCGAGCCAGGATTACGGCAGGCGCCGCGAGCGGCGCCTCCGACGGAGAGTACCCGGTGAGCGGGTTGCCGCCACCGGTCGAGGAGTGCACCAGCGATGGTGGAAAACGAGAATATCGACAGCACGAACAGCAACGATCAGGGAACGGGAGGGCGCAGGCGCCGTGGCATCTTCGGCAGCAGACGGGTGACCCGTCCTGCCGGGACCGCCGATACGCCGGTGTTCGCCGGTGAGCGCGAGATCGCAGCGCAGGAGGTCGTCGCGGCGCAGCCGGAGGCCGCCGCGCAGGAGCCCGCGGCGCCGGAGCCGGCAGCGGCGCCCGTGGAGACGACCGACGTGACCGTCGCCGTCACCGAGGAGACCGCGGAGTGCGCCGTCGACGTGGCCACGCTCGCCGCCGACGGCCACGAGCCGCCCGCCCTGCCCGAACGCCACGGCGACGAGCCGGAGGCGGCGGGCGCCGTCATCCCGGCCTGCCGCCGACCACACTGCTGTTCCAGGCCCCGGACATCCTTCCGCTGCCCGCGCTGCCGGACGAGGAGCCGACCGGCACCGTGCGCCGCCGCTCGCGCCGCCGCGCCGGTGAGAACGGACGCAACGAGGCGAACGACCCGACGAACACCGTCGTCAAGGTCCGCACGCCGCGCGAGCCCGAGCTGATCACCGAGCCCCAGAAGGTCAAGGGCTCGACCCGACTGGAGGCGAAGAAGCAGCGCCGCCGCGACGGCCGCGACGCCGGCCGCCGCCGTCCGGTCATCACCGAGGCCGAGTTCCTCGCGCGCCGCGAGTCCGTCGACCGGCAGATGGTCGTCCGCTCGAAGGGCGGCCGCATCCAGATCGGCGTCCTCGAGGACAAGGTCCTGGTCGAGCACTACGTGGCCCGATCGCAGGAGGCTTCGCTCATCGGCAACGTCTACCTCGGCCGCGTGCAGAACGTGCTGCCGAGCATGGAGGCGGCCTTCGTCGATATCGGCCGCGGCCGCAACGCCGTGCTCTACTCCGGCGAGGTCGACTGGGACGCCGTGGAGACCGGCAACCAGCCCCGCCGCATCGAGCTCGCCCTCAAGGCGGGCGACCGCGTGCTCGTCCAGGTCACGAAGGACCCGGTCGGCCACAAGGGCGCCCGGCTCACCAGCCAGATCTCGCTGCCGGGCCGCTACCTGGTCTACGTGCCGAACGGCTCCATGAACGGGATCAGCCGCAAGCTGCCCGACACCGAGCGCTCGCGCCTCAAGAAGATCCTCAAGGAGGTCCTCCCGGAGAACGCCGGCGTCATCGTGCGCACGGCGGCCGAGGGCGCCACCGAGGAGCAGCTCACCCTCGATGTCACCCGCCTCACCGCGCAGTGGGCGGACATCAGCCGTCAGGTCGAGACGCAGTCGGCGCCCGCGCTGCTGCACAGCGAGCCCGACCTCCTGATCAAGATCATCCGCGACGTCTTCAACGAGGACTTCCAGAAGCTGGTCATCGCCGGCGACGACGCGCGCCAGACGATCGAGAGCTACCTGCGCCAGGTGGCGCCCGACCTGATCGACCGCGTGGAGGCCTACACCGGCGACCGCGACGCGTTCGACGAGTACCGCATCACCGAGCAGATCGAGAAGGCGCTGGAGCGCAAGGTCTGGCTGCCGTCCGGCGGCTCGCTGGTCATCGACCGCACCGAGGCCATGACCGTGGTCGACGTCAACACGGGCAAGTTCGTCGGCTCGGGCGGCAACCTCGAGGAGACCGTCACCAAGAACAACCTGGAGGCCGCGGAGGAGATCGTCCGCCAGCTCCGGCTGCGCGACATCGGCGGCATCATCGTCGTGGACTTCATCGACATGGTGCTCGAATCCAACCGCGACCTCGTGCTGCGCCGCCTGATCGAGTGCCTGAGCCGCGACCGGACCAAGCACCAGGTGGCAGAGGTCACCTCGCTCGGCCTCGTCCAGATGACCCGCAAGAAGCTCGGCCTCGGCCTCCTGGAGACCTTCAGCGAGGCGTGCGAGGTCTGCGCCGGCCGCGGCGTGATCGTGCACCACGACCCCGTCGTGAAGCACCGCCAGCCGCAGCAGCAGCCGCAGAGCGAGCGCCGTCGCGGCCGTGGTGGCACCGGCAACGGCAACGGGGGCGTTCAGCAGCCCTCCAGCGCGCCGCACACCAACGGCACGCACGCGCTCACGGACGACGCCAAGAAGGGTCTCGCGCAGATCGCGGCCTCGACCATCCATCCGCATCACGAGGGGGAGGGCGCACCGGCGGACGAGACGGCTCCGGCTGCGCAGGCCACCGAGGCGCCGGCAACGGACGCAGCGCCCAAGAAGCGCCGCCGCAAGGGCAAGGGCGCGCGCGACGAGCAGCGCCAGCCCGAGACCGCGGCCGCGGAGGCACCCACCGAGCCCGCCGCAGCGCAGGAGTCCGCTCCCGCCGCTCCGGCCGCCGACGAGCACCCGCACCTGGACTTCCCGATGATCGAGCTGCCCGAGCCGACCGCACCGGCGGCGCACGCTCCGGTCGCGACGGCGGTGGAGACCGAACTGCTCCTCGACTCCGTGCTGGACTCCCTCCCGCAGCCGAAGGCGCCGGGTCAGGGCCGCAGCCGCGGCCGTCGCGCCAGCACGGCCGTCATCACCGGCGGGCAGATTCCGGGCGCACAGCCCGCTGCCGAGCAGCGCGAGGACTGAGCCGCCTGCCGTGCGCCGCCGCTGACCCAGGGTCAGTGGCGGCGCACGCGGTCGCGCGCCCGCACGCGCAGGCCGCTGGCGATCAGCCGGGAGACGAGCTCTTTGCCGCTGACCGCGACCGCCCCCGCCGTCACGAGTTCGTCATAGCGGCGGTCGGGCGCGTCGTAGTGGTCGAGGTCGAACGCCCGAGCGGGCACGTCCGCCGCGGCCGCGAAGGCGTGCAGCTCGTCCAGCGACGAGTCGCTGACGAGATGCGACCACAACATGCCGTGGGCGGGCCATGCCGGGGGATCGATCAGGACCGTCATACAATGATTGTAGGAACCGGTCCCGTCCAGGGTTCCGGTCGGTCCCGAGGCTCCCTCGTTGAATTGACGGGTCGTGCGGCGTCGGGTAAAGTTGACCGTTGGTGTGTGCCGGTAGGCTGGTGCACGCGCACGGTTTTCTGAGAGCCACCCGCCGCCATCGGCGGGCGCGAGCTCACCAGTAACTCCCTGAACAAACAAGAGCAGGACAGGTCCACGGCATCGGTCGGGAACTGATCCCCGACGAAAAGGTACGTGAAAGTGGTTTACGCAGTTGTGCGCGCCGGTGGCCGGCAGGAGAAGGTCGAGGTCGGCACCATCGTGACGATGGACCGCATCAAGGCCGACAAGGACGGCAACGTCGAGCTGGCCGCCGTCCTGCTCGTCGATGGTGACAAGATCACCTCCGACGCGAAGTCCCTCGCCAAGGTGAAGGTGACCGCCGAGGTCCTGAACGACCTGCGCGGGCCGAAGATCGTCATCCAGAAGTTCAAGAACAAGACCGGCTACAAGAAGCGCCAGGGCCACCGTCAGGAGCTCACGCGCGTCAAGATCACCGGCATCAAGTAGCCGACAGAACCTCTCGAGGAGAAGAAGACATGGCACACAAAAAGGGCGCGAGCTCCACTCGCAACGGTCGTGACTCCAACGCGCAGCGTCTCGGCGTGAAGCGCTTCGGCGGCCAGACCGTCAACGCCGGCGAGATCCTGGTCCGCCAGCGCGGCACGCACTTCCACCCGGGCGCCAACGTCGGCCGCGGTGGCGACGACACGCTGTTCGCCCTCGAAGCGGGCGCGGTCGAGTTCGGCACCAAGGGCGGCCGCAAGGTCGTCAACATCGTGGCCGTCGAGGCCTGAGCCTCACCCCCACGACAGCACTTCACGGATGGGCGGGCTTCGGCCCGCCCATCCGTCGTTATACCCAGATCTGAGGAGCACCCATCATGGCCACGTTCGTGGATCGCGTGACACTGCATCTGCGCGCGGGCAACGGCGGGAACGGGTGCGTCTCGGTCCGTCGCGAGAAGTTCAAGCCGCTCGCCGGCCCTGACGGCGGCAACGGCGGCAACGGCGGCGACATCGTGCTCGTCGCCGACCCCCAGGTCACCACACTGCTGGGCTATCACCGGCACCCGCACCGCTCGAGCGACAACGGCGGCTTCGGGATGGGCGACCACCGCAGCGGCCACACCGGCGAAGAGCTGGAACTCCCGGTCCCGGTCGGCACCGTGGTCAAGTCGGCCGACGGCGAGGAGCTCGTCGACCTGACCGAGCCCGGCATGCGGTTCGTCGCGGCCGCCGGGGGTCTCGGCGGGCTCGGCAACGCCGCCCTCGCCACCCAGAAGCGCAAGGCGCCCGGGTTCGCGCTGCTCGGGACACCCGGCTGGGAGGGCGATATCCTCCTCGAGCTGAAGACCGTCGCCGACGTCGCGCTCGTGGGTTACCCGTCCGCCGGCAAGTCGAGCCTGATCGCCGCGCTCTCGGCGGCCAAGCCGAAGATCGCGGACTACCCTTTCACCACGCTGCACCCCAACCTCGGCGTCGTGCAGGCGGGCGACGTGCGCTACACCGTCGCCGACGTCCCCGGCCTCATCGAGGGCGCGAGCGAGGGCCGCGGCCTGGGGCTGGAGTTCCTGCGCCACGTCGAGCGCTGCTCCGCCCTGCTGCACGTGCTCGACTGCGCCACCCTGGAGCCCGGCCGAGACCCGCTGAGCGACCTCGAGGTCATCCGCGGCGAGCTGGCCGCTTACCCTGTGCCTGAGGGACAGGTGCCGCTGCTGGAGCGCCCCCAGCTCATCGCGCTCAACAAGATCGACGTCCCGGACGCCCGCGAGCTGGCGGACTTCGTCCGTCCCGACCTGGAGGCCCGCGGCTACCGCGTGTTCGAGATCTCCACGGTCAGCCACGAGGGCCTGCGCGCGCTGTCGTTCGCGCTGGCCGAGCTGGTCGAGGAGGCCAGGAAGGCCGAGGCCGCCGAGGCGGAGATCCGTCCGCGCATCGTGATCCGGCCCAAGGCCGTGGACGACGCCGGCTTCACGGTCAAGGTCGAGGGCGGCTCGGACGGCCCCGTCTACCGCATCCTGGGCGCGAAGCCCGAGCGCTGGGTCGCGCAGACGGACTTCGCCAACGACGAGGCGGTCGGCTACCTCGCCGACCGGCTCGCCAAGCTCGGCGTGGAAGAGCGCCTGTTCACCGCGGGCGCCGTCGCCGGCTCCACGGTCGTCATCGGACGGAACAACGGCGTGGTGTTCGACTGGGAGCCCACGCTGACCTCCACGGCCGAGCTGATCACGGCGCCGCGCGGCACGGACGCGCGCATCGACCAGAATGCGCGTCCCACCCGCGCGCAACGCCGCGAGGACTACTTCGACCGGATGGACGGCAAGGCCGAGGCCCGCGCCGAGCTCCTCCGCGAGAAGGAGGCCGGGCTCTGGCAGGACGACGACTACGACGACTACGACGGCCAGGACTCCGGTTCCCGGACAGCGGCGAGCGAGGAGACGGGCAGGGAATGACGATCGACGAGCGCGCCCAGGTCCCCGCCGCCCGACGGATCGTCGTCAAGGTCGGATCCTCGTCGATCAGCGGCGAGAACGCGGGTCAGATCGGCCCGCTCGTGGACGCCCTCGCCGAGGCGCACGGCCGCGGCTCGCAGGTCATCCTGGTGTCCTCCGGCGCGATCGCCACCGGCCTCCCGTACCTGTCGCTCGACGGGCGCCCGACAGATCTGGCGACGCAGCAGGCGGCCGCCGCGGTCGGCCAGAACGTGCTGATCTACCGGTACCAGGACAGTCTCGACCGCTACGAGATCGTAGCCGGGCAGGTCCTGCTCACCGCGGGGGACATGGAGAACCCGACCCACCGCAGCAACGCCAAGCGCGCGATGGAGCGGCTGCTGGACCTGCGCATCCTCCCCATCGTCAACGAGAACGACACCGTCGCGACCCATGAGATCCGGTTCGGCGACAACGACCGGCTGGCCGCGCTGGTGGCGCTGCTGGTGGAGGCCGACCTCCTCGTCCTGCTCTCGGACGTGGACGCCCTCTACACGAAGCCCCCGCAGGAGCCCGGAGCCGAGCCCATCGGGCACGTCGGCTGGCAGGACGAGCTCGCGGGCGTCGAGATCGGGTCGACCGGGCTGTCCGGCGTCGGCACCGGGGGAGCGCTGACCAAGGTGTCGGCCGCACGTCAGGCCGCGGAGCGCGGGACCGCCGTCATCCTCACCGCGACGACTCTCGTGGCCGAGGCGCTGCGCGGCGAGACGGTGGGCACGTGGTTCGCGCCCGCGCCGAGCTCGGACGCCGTCGCGGCCCCTGCGCGGGCGGGCGACGCCGAGGCCGCGAGGGCCGCCACGGCCTAGACTGGACGCATGTCCTCGACCGTCGCCGCCCCCACCTCCTCTGCTGATCGGAGCCTGGCCGATCGGCTGAGCGCGGCCAAGGCAGCGTCGCTCCCGCTGGCCACCGCGACGACCGAGCAGAAGAACGCGGCGCTGCGCGCGATCGCCGAGGGCGTCCTCGCAGCGGAGCAGCGCATCCTCGCCGCCAACGAGCTGGACCTCGCCAACGGCCGTGAGAACGGGCTCTCCGCCGGCCTGCTCGACCGCCTCTCGCTGACCCCGGCGCGGCTGCAGAGCCTCGCCGACGCGGTCCTGGAGGTCGTCGGCCTCACCGACCCGGTCGGCCAGGTGGTGCGCGGCAGCGACCTCCCGAACGGCGTCAAGATCGCCCAGACCCGCGTGCCGTTCGGCGTGGTCGGCGCGATCTACGAGGCCCGGCCGAACGTCACCATCGACATCGCGTCACTCGCGATCAAGAGCGGCAACGCGGTCGTCCTGCGCGGGGGCACCGCGGCGCTCAACACCAACGCGGTGCTGGTGGAGGTGGTCCGCGGAGCGCTCGCGAGCGCCGGCCTCCCCGCCGACGCCGCCCAGACCATCGACCGGTTCGGCCGCGACGGCGCGAACGAGCTGATGCGCGCCCGCGGACTGGTCGACGTGCTGATCCCGCGGGGGAGCGCGGACCTCATCCAGTCCGTCGTCATCCAGTCGAGCGTGCCGGTGATCGAGACCGGCGCCGGCGTCGTCCACATCGTGCTGGATGAGAGCGCGCGCGAGGAATGGGCGGTCGACATCGTCCGCAACGCCAAGGTCCAGCGTCCGAGCGTCTGCAACGCCGTCGAGACCCTTCTGGTGCACCGGAACGCCGCCGAGCGTCTGCTGCCCGCCGTACTCGGCTCGCTCGCGGAGGCGGGGGTCACCATCCACGCCGACGAGACCGCGCTGCCGTACGCGCCGGGCGGCGTCCCCGTCACCGACGAGGACTTCGCGACCGAGCACATGAGCCTCGACATCTCGGTGCGGGTCGTCGATGACCTGGACGCCGCGATCGCGCACATCCGCCGTTACTCCACCCAGCACACCGAGGCGATCGTCACGAACGACCTCGGCAACGCCGAGCGCTTCCTCGCGGAGGTCGACTCGGCTGTCGTCATGGTCAACGCCTCCACCCGGTTCACCGACGGCGGCGAGTTCGGCTTCGGCGCGGAGGTCGGCATCTCCACGCAGAAACTGCACGCGCGCGGCCCGATGGGGCTGCCCGAGCTGACCAGCACCAAGTGGATCGTCCGCGGGTCCGGCCAGATCCGGGCGTGAGCGACCACTAGACTGAGAAACGGCCTCGCGCCGCAACGCCCCGAAAGGAACACCACCGATGTCCCAGTTGACCACCATCATCGCCGCCGCCGCGGCGGAGACCCACGTCGAGCTGCCCATGCCCACCTGGGCCTACGGCACGATCGCGATCGTCGTCTTCCTCTGCCTGCTCGGTGTCATGTTCAGCTTCCGCGACGTCGCCAACCGTCACAGCCACCGCTCGGCGAGCGACGCCGCGTCGCACGCCGGCGCCCCGGGCGCCACCCACCACGGCACCGGTCACCCCACCCAGGGGCACTGAGGCTTCCCGCACCGCCCCGCCACATGGAGCTGACCGAGAAGAGCCGCCCACGCATCGGCGTGATGGGCGGGACCTTCGATCCGATCCATCACGGTCACCTCGTCGCCGCCAGCGAGGTCGCACAGTCGTTCGACCTCGACGAGGTGGTCTTCGTGCCCACCGGCCGACCTTGGCAGAAGGGCGAGGTCACGTCGGCCGAGCACCGCTATCTGATGACGGTGATCGCCACGGCATCCAACCCGCGCTTCACGGTCAGCCGGGTCGATGTCGACCGCGTCGGTCCCACGTACACGATCGACACCCTCCGGGATCTGCGCGAGGAGCGACCGGACGCGGAGCTCTTCTTCATCACCGGCGCCGACGCCATCGCTCAGATCCTGAGCTGGCGCGATATCGACGAGCTGTGGAAGCTCGCGCACTTCGTTGCTGTGAGTCGCCCGGGACACGACCTCAATATTTCTGGATTGCCGAAACAAGACGTAAGCTTGTTGGAAGTTCCGGCCCTGGCGATCTCGTCCACCGACTGCCGGAGCCGGGTGAGCAGGGGATTCCCCGTCTGGTACCTCGTCCCCGACGGGGTGGTCCAGTACATCTCCAAACATCACTTGTATCGGAGCGTGGAATGACGTCATGGCCTGAACAGCCAGCGGAAGCGAGCCAGCCGCCGCAGACACGGCGACAGGCCAGAGAGAGTGAGCGTACGGCGGCTCGTCAAGCGTCGCGCCGTGCGGGCACCTCCGAGGCGACCCCGGCGGGAGAGATCCCCAAGACGTCGTCGACCCCCGGAGCCGACGCTCACTCCTCGGTCGAGGAGCAGGCTCCCGCCATCCCCGCCTCCGCGTTCGCCGAGCCCGGCGTCTCGTCGGGCGGCAGCTTCGACAACCTCCTCTTCAGCGCTCCGAAGCGCCCGGCCGCCGACCCCAGCGCCGACGCCGCGTCGTTCGACCTCTTCCGGCAGGCGCCGGACCAGTCCAAGCCGGAGCCGGTGACGCAGCCGATGTCCGTGCTCCCGGGGTCGGCGGCGACTCCCGTCCGCGCGGCCTCCCCGCAGACCACCACGGCTCCGTCGGCGGCGTCGGACGACGAGTCCGATCCGACCGGCGAGCGCACGCTCACCCGCCGCGAGCTTCGGGCCATGCTTCAGGCACAGGCGGCGAACCAGGCGAACCACTCGCCGGCCATCGCCGAGCCGATCGTTCCCGTCACGTTCACCGACGAGGGGCGCCCGCGGCGCAGCAGGCCGACACCCCGGTGACGTCCTCGCCGGCCTCCGCCTTCACCGCCTTCGGGTCGCAGGCTGCTGCCGCGCCGGCGGCGCCGGCCGCAGCCGCTGCTGCTGCACCCGCCGAGGCGGAGGAGGACACCTCGGCCCAGGAGCGCCGCCCCTTCACGCCGCCGACCGGCCACTGGTCGATGGCAGCCGAGCTCGAGGACGGCTCCGAGCCGATCACCTCGCGCAACGTCGGCCACTCGACCGCGGCCACCACGACCAACGCACTCATCCTCCCGTCGCTGCCGCAGGCGGACGCCACGGGCCCGTTGACGAGCACCGGCGAGATCCTCGTCACCGGTTCGATCGACCTCCCGCGCACGCTGGGAGCCACCGGCGCGCACGACCGCATCGACTCCTCGGACATCGACCGGCTGCTGGACAGCGAGGAGAACGAGTTCAACACCTCCGAGGTCGCGCCGGTGCGCGCGTCGCGCGCGATCAGCACGCACACGTCGACGCGCGGCGTGATCGCCCCGCCGAAGAAGCGCGGCAACGCCCTCCCGGTCGTGCTCATGGTGACCGCGGGCGTGCTCGCCGTCGGCGTGATCGGCCTGCTGATCGCGGCGTACGTGCTCCACGTCTTCTGATGACCTGCGAACGCCTCCTCTCGACCCGCACTCTCCCGAAGGACTCTCTGTGACCGCATCCCCGCACGCCCGGGACATCCTCCAGCTCGCGGCCGCCGCCGCCGACTCGAAGGGCGGCACCGATCTGGTGGCGCTCGACGTCTCCGGCCCGCTGCCGTTGACGGACGCGTTCCTCCTGGTGTCCGGCTCGGTCGAGCGCAACGTGATCGCGATCGCCTCCGAGGTGGAGGACCGCCTGAACGACGCGGGCATCCGCACGCTGCGCCGCGAAGGCAAGTCGGAGGGCCGCTGGATCCTCCTCGACTTCGGCGACCTGGTGGTGCACGTCTTCCACGAGGAAGACCGCATGTACTACGCCCTCGAGCGCCTCTGGAAGGACTGCCCGGTCCTGCCGCTCGAACTGCCCGTCCACACGGCGGAGTAGCGGCTCGCGCGCACACGCCCGGGCTGCACGGCCGATTTACGATGCGCCGCCCGCGTGTAGTACGCTTGATGAGTTGCCCGGGGAGCCCGGTCAACGCACGAGAAACTGAATACGGGTCTGTGGCGCAGCTGGTAGCGCACCTGCATGGCATGCAGGGGGTCAGGGGTTCGAGTCCCCTCAGATCCACTGGGAACGAAAGGCCGGCTTCTTCGGAAGCCGGCCTTTTCTCGTGTGCGTGGTCGTTCGCGATGACCTCCGAACGGGTGGAGGCGGCGGACGCGGGTGAGTCGGTAAGGTCACTGACTGTGACCGAGTACGCGGAAATGAACGACGGTGGCATGATCGTCGGCGGCGTCTGGATCGCTGTGCTCGCAACCGCGGCGCTGGTGTTCCGGCCGCGCGTCGTGGCGTTCCTTGTGCGCTTCACAGTGGCGGACACCGACGAGGAGAGCCGGCGTCGAGACCTTCGGGCTGGAGTCGCCCTCCTCGCCGCCTTCGCCTACGTCCTGGTCGCGACGCTCGCGAGCGTGCTCCTGATTCCGCGGACGATGTCGCTGTGGGCGATCGGCATCGGTCTGCCGATCGCCGTCGTCATCAACGTGCTCTACTGGGTGCGGTTCAGGAGAGCTGGGCTCTCCGTCCGCGGCTGGACGCGCGGCGATTAGGGCTTTGTCGCCGCCCGAACACGATCACAGCGACCAGCGCCGCCACATACGCCGCCACCGCAGCGATGCCCAGTGGCGTCCGGGCCGCGAGGGCGATCGTGCCGGCGACGGGGATGACGCCGACGAAGGCGCCCACCGACGAGACCACGTACGGCAACGGGTCCTCCGTCGCGTTCGCGTCGCCTTTCAAGCGCAGCGTGGTCACGTCGCCCTTCGTGGTGACCTCCCTGACCCGGTGGGTGATGAGTCCCGTGCCGCCGTCCTGGCGGGGGACCGTCACGATGTCGCCCGCCACGACCTCCGACGCGGGGACCGTGCGGTAGAGGATCAGCGACCCCACGGGCAGTGTGGGCTCCATCGAGCCGGAGATCACGATGACCGGACGCAGGCCGAACACCGCGCAGACGGCGACGGCCGCGATCGCGATCACGCCCAGGACGGCCGAGAACGACAGCAGGGCCGAGCCGAGCCACTGCCACAGGGAACGTCGAGGGCGGTCAGGGCGTCGAGGAGCCATCGAACTCCACCTCCAGGGCGGTCTGGCCTCCGTTGTAGGCGGCGGTCTCCGGGGTGTCGACATAGAACAGGGTGATACTGAGGTCATGGCGGCTGCCGGCGCTGCCGTCCACCCAAGCGGCTCCGTCGGACAGCGCCGGCGCCCCGCGGGCGGGCAGGCGTCCGAGCACCCCCGTCGCGGCCGCGACCGTGGCGCCCTGACTGGGGTCGGTGGCGCTGCCCCCGACCAGGAGCGTCCCGGTCGTCGTGTCGACGACCGTCACGTCGGACGGTCTGACGGTCACGGTGAGCGCGGCGGCGAGCTGCGGGGAGTTGTTGGCGACGCCGAGGTCCACCGTCACCGAACGGCCGGGGACGAAGCCGTCGTCGCCGGCGATCGGCACCGTGACGGCCTGCCCGGGCAACGCCTGCGCGACGTTCCCGTCCGGGAGGACGGAGACGATGTCGAAAGCCGCGCCCCCGACACCGTCCGGTCCGACGTTCAGCCCGGCCTGGTCGGTGAACGCGCTCATGGTCGCGCCGACCGTGAAGAGCGAGGCGGAGAGCACGAGCGTGCCGACGGCCACGGCGGCGAGGGCGATCCGCCTGCGAGGTGTCTTCCGGTGCTTCATCACGACCCCGGCGGAGTCATCGTGGTCAGGCCCTGGACGGCGTTCGTCGGGACGGTGTTGTTCGCCCAGCCGTTGATGATCGAGTAGTACGAATTGTTGTTGCCGCCCGCGGTGCCGCCTCCCCAGTTCACGAATGAGCCGTCGGCGTTCAGCGCCGTCCCGGAGTAGCCGAAAGCGCCGATGGCGGTCACGCTGCTGCCGAGCGGAGCGAGCTGCGCGGGAGTGACCTGGTTCGTCGTCGACGGCGTGCCGAGTGCGGGGTCCGGTCCACGGCCGAACGAGTAGCGGCCGTAGACGTAGACCTGGCCGGACTCGCCGAGCAGCACGACGTAGTCCTGGCTGGGCGCGACCGCCTTGACGGGATCGTCGTTCGGGAGCGCCAGCGCCATCGGTGTGGCGCTGACGACGCCGGACACGTAGGCGCGGCCGGTGCCGTAGTTGGACGCGTCGCCCCAGGTCACCAGGTGGCCGCCGTCGAAGACGAGCTGGTTGCCGAAGTAATGGCCGGTCAGCGACGTGATCGTGCAGGTGTCGCCGGGGAGCCCATGACGACGCCGACGCTGTCGCACCCGGACTGCGCGAACGGCGACAGGAAGGTCGACCGGAACGGGGCGTACCGGTTCGTGCCCAGGTTGTCGCCGGACGGATCGGACGCGTAAGACGACCCGGAGTTCGCCCAGCCCCACCAGAACACGCCGGTGGTCTGGTCGTTGGAATCGAAGTTCCCTCGGATGGCCCAGCCGTTCCACATCCCGGCGCCGATGCTGTGCACGCCTGACATGATCAGCGATGGCGTCGCCGAGGACGCGCTCGCCGTGCCCTGGCCGGTGATCCCGCGACCCTGCGGGTTGCCCCAGGTGTAGAGGTCTCCGGTGCTGGTCAGGGCCATGAAGACCCCGGACGACGAGCGGAGGTCCACGACGGTTCCAGGGATGGAGACCGGCCCCGGCTGCGTGTACGGGATCGGCGTGCCCGGCCGTCCCATCACGTTGTTCGAGCTGTTGCCGCCCCAGGTGTAGACCTGTCCGTCGTCGGACAGCGCCGCCAGCCCGGTGTAGCTGATGTTCGTGGGGTAGTAGTTGTCGAGGCTGGTGCCGGCGACCTTCACGATGTACCGGTGGTTCGGGCCGGGGTAGCCGTCGTTCGGGAGGATGACGGGCGTCGGCGGCGCGTTCGACGGGACGGTCAGTGTGCCGGTCCCGGCCAGTCCGTTGCCGCGGTAGCCCCACACCCACAGCGTCCCGTCGTCCTGCAGCGCGGTCGCTGTGTTGGCCAGGTAGGTGTCCGTCGGGACCAGCCGCGTCGACTGGGTGAGCAGCGGGCTGTCGGTCGGGGAGGTCTCCGCCTGGGCGGTGTCCGTGTAGGCGGCGGTGGTGGCCGGCACGGCGGCCAGGGGCGCGAACGCCACGGCCACGAGGGCGAACGCGGCGCCGACGCGCTGGGCTGTCCGGTTCGGTGATCGACGCGTCATCGCTGTTCACTCGGCTTTCGTCGTCGGAGACGGAGCAGGACGCCGACGCCGAGGAGGGCGACGGGGACGCCGACGCCGATCAGCGTGAGGCCGGTGTCGGCGAGCGGCGGCAGGGGAGGCGGCGCGGACGCCAGCGAGCTGAGCCGGATGGTGAGCTGCGCGCTCCGCCCCTGGTACTCGTTCCCGGCCGCCGCGGTGAGGACGACGTCGCCGGAGACGGACTTCGCACCACCGCCGGCGACCGTGCCCAGCCGTACCGGGGCACCCCCGATCAGCCGACGCAACGGGGTCTGCGGGACGACGGTCGCACCGTCCACCTGCACGCGCACCTGGAGCGCGTCGTCGATCGCGGCCGCGGCGCCGGAGACGTCCAGCACGTCGAGGTAGACCGTCGAGACGGAGGAGGCCGGATTCTGCACGGTGGCGGACCAGGGAGTCTGGTGGCCCGGCCCCGGCAACTGCACGGTCACGACCTGGGCGGGTCCTGCTGCGGCGGCCGGCTCGACTCCGGCGAGCGCGAGCAGCACGGCGGCTGCGGCGATGGCGGCTCTCCTCACGAGGTGCTCCCGTCGAACCGGACGCCGAGCACGAGGCTCCGGTTGAAGATGTAGGGGTTCCCGACCGCGTGCGGCAGAGTCACGTGGACCTCGACGGTCTTCGGTACGGACTGCGTCCAGCCCGTGATGACGGGCGGGGTCGCGTCGAGCGCCGCCGCGGTGGACGCGGTGACGACGGCGGTCCCGTCGACCGTGATCGTGAAGAGGGCGTAGTCGTACGGGTCGGCGCCGGGGCCTGCGGCTCCGGGGTCGGGCGGTCGGCTGCCGGGGTAGGCGTTGTAGAGGGCGAGCTGCACGGGGCCGGTGGCGGGCGTCGTGGTGACGACGCGCATGTCGACTGCGGCGGAGGCGTCGAACGTGATGGCGCCGCTTCCGGAGCTGTCGAGGGCGAACGGGGTGGGGTTGCCCTCCTGCACGGCTCCTCCCGAGTCGAGGAACGCGATGTTGTAACCGCCGCCGATGGCGCCGTTCGTCCCGAGGCCCGGCGCGGACTGGTCGGTGAAGGCGGCCGAGGTGGTCCCGACCGCGGAGACGCCGAGGACGACGCTGAGGCCCAGGAGTACGGTCGCCGCCAGCGCGCCGCGGCTGCGCGGCCTCCCGGGGAACCGGTCCCGTCGCGCGGTCACAGGCTGACTCCGGTGAACATGAGCTGGACAGGTGTCGTCGTCCCGTTGGCCGACGCCGGAGCATCGGCCGGCAGGGCGACCTCGACGTCCAGCACCCGGGCGGCCCCCGGAGCCGTGGTCCCGGTGAGCGGGATGTCCACCGCGCCGGAGGGCGGTACTGCGGCCGCGTACACGTGGCCTCCTTCGGAGATGGTGAAGCGCAGCTCGGGGAAGAGGGGGTTCGGGGTGGCCGGATCGATCAGGTGGACGCTGATCGCTCCGGCCAGTCTCGGGCTGTTGTTGCGCACGGCGACGCGGGCCTGCACCGAGGTGCCCGGCTCGAGCACGGTGGCCGGAAGGGCCACCACGAGCGGGTCCGGGCGGCCTTGCTGCCACTCGGCGGCGGTCGGCTGCCAGCCGGGGACATCGCTACCGGCGACCTGGAGGTCGAAGGTGTTGTCGCGGCCGTCCAGCGCCAGGATGACGTCGGCCCAGTTCACTGTGCTGGCGGCGGTGAAGGCGATCGCGGACGCGACGCAGACTCCCGCGGCGGACAGTGCGGGCCGACGCCACCGCCGACGTGTGCGCAAGGGGCTCGAGGTCATCGGATCAGGGAGTCGACGTACCGTTGAACTGCGCCTGGATGAACGCCTTCATGCCGTTCAGGTCGTTGTCGGTGAAGGTGGACCCGGACTCCGCCTGGGTGAGCAGCCGCACCGAGATCGTCACGTCGGACACGTCGCCGGCCGCGAGGTCGTTGAGCGTCAGCGCGCTGAGCTGGGCGAAGGTCAGGTCGGTGACGCTGATCGGCGTCGCGCCGAGGGAGGTCGCCGGCATCGAGACCGAGAACCTCAGGCTGGACAGGTAATCCGGGTCGGTGACGTCGGCTCCGCTGTCCGGGAGCTGCACGAGTCCCAGCGAAAGAGTCGAGTTCAGCGTCGCGGACGCGTTCCTGACCGGGATGTCGACCGAGATCGGTGCGCTGCCCGGGAAGATCGTGTTCGCTCCGACGATCTCGATCGGCGCGCCCGCCGGGGTGTCGGCCTCCTGCCACGAACCGGGGATCTGCGCGCCGGTGACGGGGTCGGTGTCGACCACCTGGATGTTGTACTGATCGGCGCCGATCCCGTTGGCCCCGAGGTTGAGGTTCGCGAAATCGGTGAAGGCGGCGGCGGTGACCCCTGCCGCGATCGCGACGACGGCGCCGAGGCCGATCACCGCCTTGGTCCTCCTGGACGTTCCGCGCTTCTCGGGCGCGGCGGCTTCCTGCGTCATTGCTCTCCCTTGGTGTCTCGCAACGGCCTCGGCCGTCGTCAGGGACGTGACGGTAGCACCGCGTCATTTCGCTGCTCCGGCGCGGAAATACGGGATACTTCGCGGGCCGCGCAGCCCCGGCCGGCTCCCGCGGCCGCAGAATCGTCTGGGCTTTCACCCTGCCCTGTCCGGCGGCGAGGCGACCTCCACCCGAAAGCGGCCATCGCTTAGGATTCACGCAGTCCGTATTTCGAACCGCCCGGGGGATCCGCATGACCGACCTGCCTCGCCGTCAGCAGCGTGCGCGCGGGCCCGCGCCGGTGCGGCACGGCCGGCTGCCGCAGCGAAGGCTGCTCGCGGCCGTTCTCAAGCTGCTGGCGGGCGTCGTCGCGATCGCCGTGGTCACCAGTGTCTCCGTGGCCGCGTTCGCGGTGTGGGATGTGGCGCGCTCGGTGAAGCACGGCGTCACCCTGGTGACGCTGCCGGGCCACACGCCCGTCCCGCAGGACATCCCGGACGTCGGAGCCATCCCGGGCGGCGTCAACCTGCTGCTGGCCGGCACGGACAGCCGCAGCGGGCTCGGCGGCGTGTACAACTCGGCCGCGGAGCAGGATGCCAGCACGGGCGAGGGCAACAACGACGTCACGATGCTGCTGCACATCGCGCAGGACCACAAGAGCATGATGGTGGTGAGCTTCCCGCGCGACCTCATGGTCCCCATCCCGACCTGCCCGACGCCCGACGGCAAGGACACGGTGAGCGGGTCGTCCTCCGCGCAGTTCAACACGGCGCTCTCGCGCGGTGGTCTCGCCTGCGTCGTGCTGACGGTCGAGAAGCTCACCGGCGTGACGATCCCGTTCGGCGCGGTCATCAACTTCAACAGGGTGAGCGCGATGTCCACCGCCGTCGGCGGCGTGACGGTCTGCCTGGCGTCGAAAGTGAAGGACGACTACACCAACCCGCCGCTCGACCTCCCTGCAGGTGAGAACACGCTCGTCGGGGACCAGGCGCTCTCGTTCCTGCGCAGCCGGCACGGCGTCGGCGACGGCAGCGACCTCGGCCGCATCTCCAACCAGCAGGTGTTCCTGTCCGCGCTCGCGCGCAAGGTCGTCAGCGGCGGAGTGCTCGGCAATCCGGTGCAGCTCTACGCGCTCGCGAAGGCGACCGTGCAGAACGTCACGCCGTCGCAGACGCTTACCAATCCGACGACGCTGGTGGAGATCGCCCTCGCGCTCAAGGACACCGGGCTGCAGAACATGGTCTTCCTGCAGTACCCGGCGGTGGCGGACCCGGACAACATCAATCGCGTCATCCCCGACGAGGAGGCGTCGACCGCGGTGAACGACGCGCTGGTGAACGACCAGCCCGTCGCGCTCACCGGCACGACCGGCCGCGCTGCGGAGGACCCGGGCGCGACGGCGACGCCGACCCCCACCTCCTCGCCGAGCGAGACCGCGACGGCGCCCGCGAGCCCGACCGGCACGGGCACTCCCGCGCCGACCGGCTCGTCCGGCGCGGTCGATCTGCCGTCCACCGTCACGGGCCAGACGGCCGCGCAGCAGACCTGCACCAAGGGCAACAACTGACCGCCTGCAGTCTCACACGGTCGGCGGTGTCACGAGGAAATGCCAGCCGATCCACCACCAGAACAGCAGGATGGCGACCCGGGCCGCGCGCTCGGCCATCACCCGGTCGAGGAGGCTGCTGAGCGGGGCGATCCGGTCGGGACGCCGACGCGACTGGACGACGAGCGCCACGATCAGGACGCCGCAGAGCACGAAGCCGCCGATCGTGACCCACCTCATGCGAATCTCCCCTTCATGTCGACCTCCCGCGCCGCAGCAGCGCGTAGCCGCCGAGAAGCCAGCACGCGACGAGCAGCACCCGCGCCGGCGGCCAGGCCAGCAGCGGATCGATCAGATCCGAGAGCGCAGGGAATGCGTTCTCGCTGCCGGTGAGGTCACGGCCGAGGAAGAAGACGCCGATCTCCCAGAGGCAGCCCGCGACGAGGACGACCGACCACAGGATCGCGGAGCGGCGCACAGCCGATCCTGGCGCCACGGCGTCCGCGCGGGAGCGGTCGGCCCAGGCCACCGGCAGCAGCAGCATGCCCAGCCCGACCACGATCGCCGCGTCCGCGGGGCCGTACAGCGGCGTGAAGCCGAGCGTCAGGGAGGCGACGACGATGAGCGTCCCGGCGATGACGCGGCGGGAGACGGTGTCACGGTCGGCGGGCATCCGGAGCGGGACGCGCAGCCAACCGAGCGCGTCGAGCGTGAGCACCACGGCCCCCACGACGTAGATCGCGGCGTCCACCGGTGCGCCGCGGGCGGCGTGGAAGACGGCCGTGATCACGAGCACGCCGATCCAGCCGGCCCGCGTGATCGTGGCCGGGGTCGGTCGGCGCCGGCCGGAGGATCGCTCGGAGTGCGACAGCTCTGACACGAGCCACACCGTACGCCCGACGCGCGTGCTTGCGCGATCAGCTCGCCGGGACGTTGAATGAGCACATGGCCACCGAGAAGATGACGTCCCTGCAATTGCGCGTCCTGCTGATCGCGATCCTGGCCAGCTTCGTGGCGTTCCTCGACGGCGCCGTCATCAACGTGGCGCTGCCCGCGATCGACCGGGAGCTCGGCGGCGGCCTGCCGCTGCAGCAGTGGGTGGTCGACGCCTATCTGGTGACGCTCGGCTCACTGATCCTGATCGCCGGCTCGCTCTCGGACGTGTTCGGGCGCAAGCGCATCCTGTACGTCGGGCTGGTCGGGTTCGGGATCACCTCGCTGCTGTGCGCGTTCGCACCGAGCGGGGTCTTCCTGGTGCTGTCCCGCGCCCTCCAGGGTGTTGCCGGAGCGCTGCTGGTGCCGTCGTCGCTGGCGATCATCATCTCCCGGTTCGAGGGTCCGGCGCAGGCCAAGGCGATCGGGCGCTGGACGGCCTGGACCGGCATCGCCATGATCGCGGGCCCCGTCGTCGGCGGGTTCTTCGTGGACGCGCTCTCGTGGCGCTGGGTGTTCGTGATCAACGTGGTCCCCATCGCGGTGACACTCGTCCTGATGTGGACTCTCGGCGACACCGACACGGGGATGGGCGGCCGCGTCGACATCCTCGGCGCGGTGCTCGGGTCGGTCGGCCTGGCCGGCACGGTGTTCGCGCTCATCGAGCAGGGCGCCTACGGCTGGGGGAGCCCGCGGGTCTGGATCCCCTTCGTCGTCGGCGTGCTGTCGTTGATCGGGTTCTTCTTCGCCGAGACGCGGGTCAAGCAGCCGATGCTGCCGCTCGGCCTGTTCTCCGTGCACAACTTCTGGGTCGGCAACCTCGCCACGGCGTTCGTCTACGGCGCACTGTCGTTCGGGCCCCTGATGGTGACGCTGTTCCTGCAGCAGGTCCTCGGGTTCTCGGCGTTCGTCGCGGGCTTCGTGTTCATCCCCTCGACGCTGTGCATGCTGCTGCTGTCCAGCTACTTCGGCGGCCTGGCCGGCCGGTACGGCCCCCGGTTCTTCATGGCGGTCGGACCGTTCGTCGCGTCTGCCGGCTTCCTCTGGCTGCTGATGATCGGGCAGGGGGTCGACTACTGGTTCGAGTTGCTGCCCGCGGTACTGCTCTTCGGTGTGGGCCTCTCGATGACCGTCGCGCCGCTGACCAGCGCGATCCTCGGCTCGATCCACCCGGGTCAGGCGGGCATCGGCTCCGCGGTGAACAACGCGGTCGCCCGCATCGCCGGGCTGCTCACCGTCGCGATGGCCGGCATCGTGATCGGGCAGAAGCTGGACGTGGCCGGGATGCACCGGGCGATGCTCGCGACGGCGGCACTGCTCATCGTCGGCGGCGTGGTGTCGGCCATCGGCATCCGCAACCACGAGCCGGCCGCCGAGCCGATCACGACGGCGGTCGAGTAGCGTTCAGGCGGCCGTGATCGACTGCCCGGCCAGCGCCAGCATCGCCACGTCGACGAGCGCGCAGGTCATGATGAGCTGCATGAGCAGCCGGGTCGGGCTGCGCCGCAGCAGCAGGACGACGCCCGCGACCACCGCCGCCAGCCCGATCACCAGGCCGACGAGGAGCAGCGGACGCACCGGGAGCCCGGGCCCGACCGTGATCAGCACGGTCGCCACGGCGAGGCAGCCGAAGGCGAGCAGCCCGCTGGCGCGCGCGCCGAGGCGATGCGGGAGGCCGCTGACACCGGTGCGGGCGTCGTCGGCGAGGTCGGGCAGCACGTTGGTGACGTGCGCGGCGACGCCGAGCAGCGCGCCGGCCGCGAGGACCCACGGCGCCGGCCACGCCGGGTGCACCTGACCGAGTGTCGCGATCGCGGGGAGGAGGCCGAAGCTCACCGCGAAGGGGACGAAGGACGCGGCGGTCGACTTGAGCCCCAGGTTGTACGCCCAGCCGCCCGCGATCGCGACCCCGTGGGCGATCAGCGCGCCGACGCCGAGGAACGCGGTGACGGCCAGCGAGGAGACGAGAGCGACGAACGCGGACGCGCGGACGAGGGCGAGCGGGATCTCGCCACGGGCGGCGGGCTTGTCCGCACGGGCGACCTCCCGGTCCCGGGCGGCATCCAGCCAGTCGTTGGACCAGCCGATCGAGAGCTGCCCGAGCAGGATCGCGACCGCCAGGACCACGAGCCGGCCGGGAGGGTAGCCGAGGCCGATCCCGAGACCGGTCGCCACGACCGTGACCACGGCGGTGGGCCCCGGGTGGCTGGCGAGCAGCAGGGAGATCGGCTTGGACGCCATCCCGCCATCGTAGGGCGGCAGCGGCGGGGAGGGCGACGGCGCGGCGCGAACCGGGACGGCCGGCGTGCGGAGGCGCCGCCAAGGGCCACGGGTTACCATCGGACGATGCGCCGCCCCCGATGGACGACGGCCGCTGCCCTCCTGGTGATCGCGACGACACTGGGCGGGTGCGCGGCCAGCGGTTCGACGCACCCGCGGGCGGCCGCCCCGAGCCCGTCTGCGACGCAGCGGGCAGCGACTCCCGCGCCGGATCCGGTTCAGGGCTACGCGGACGAGCGGCTGCGGAACCTGACCCTCCGCCAGAAGGTGGCGAGCCTGTTCATGCTGCACGCGGCGGGCACGGATCCGGCCGCGCTCCGCGGGTTCGTCGACCGTTACGGCCTGGGCGGCGTCATCCTGATGCCGGACAACATCCCGGCGACGCCGCAAGCCCTCGCGGCGGAGACCGCGGCGACCCGCGCCTCCGACCCCGGGCTGCCTCCGCTGGTCGGGATCGACGAGGAGGGCGGGGACGTCACCCGGCTGTCGTGGGACCGCCTCCCGGGCGCGGAGGCGTTGCGCACGCTCCCGCCGGCGGCGACACAGCAGGCCTTCGCGCAGCGCGCCGCGCTGCTGAAGCAGGCCGGCGTGAACCTCAACTTCGGGACCATCGCCGACGTGACGGCCGACCCGCGCTCGTTCATCGCCGACCGCATCCTCGGGACCGACCCGGCCTCCGCCGCCGCCCGCGTCGCCGCGTCGGTGACGGGGGAGCACGGCACTGTGCTCAGCACGCTCAAACATTTCCCCGGCCACGGCGAGACGGAGGCCGACTCGCACCACACCGTCCCGACCGCCGCCGTCGACCACGCCCGCTGGGCCGCACAGGACGCGCCGACGTTCCGGGCGGGCATCCAGGCGGGCGCAGAGGTCGTGATGTTCGGCCACCTCGCCTACAGCGGAGTGGACGCCGCGCCCGCATCGCTCTCGCCGGCCTGGCACCGCATCCTCACCGACGAGCTCGGCTTCCACGGGGTGACCATCACCGACGACCTCCGGATGCTGCAGGACACCGGGCTGCCGCAGTACCAGGACGCGGGCGCGAACGCGGTGGCCGCGATCGCGGCGGGCAACACGATGGTGCTGATGATCCAGGGCGCCGAGGATCCGGACGCTCTCATCGGCGCGGTGGTGGCCGCCGTGCAGGACGGGCGCATCCCGCTGCGGCAGGTGGATGCGGACGCCCGGGCGCTCCTGGTGCTGCGGCGGTCGCTCGCCGTGCACGGCTGACGAACGCCCGATGGTGTCGTGTCAACTTTTTTCGCCGGATCCGGAATAGCCGCGTTATCCATGCGGTTGCATGCATCTGACAGCGTCCGATCGCGTCCCAACCGACTCAAGGAGAACCGAATGAGCATCGACATCCCCGGATACAAGGCCGGCACCTGGACCATCGACCCCGTGCACAGCGAGGTCGGCTTCAGCATCCGTCACCTCATGATCAGCAAGGTGAAGGGCGTCTTCGAGAACTTCGACGCCTCCTTCGTCACCGCCGAGAACCCGCTGGAGTCGACCGTCTCCGCCACGGCCCACGTGACCTCCATCAACACCAAGAACTCCGACCGCGACGCGCACCTGCGCACCGGCGACTTCTTCCTCGCCGAGGAGTTCCCGACCATCGACTTCGTCTCCACCGGTGTTCGTCACGAGGACGGCGAGTTCCTCGTCGACGGCGACCTCACCATCAAGGGCGTGACCAAGCCGGTCACTTTCGAGTTCGACTTCGGCGGCTTCGGCCAGGACCCGTACGGCAACTACAAGGCCGGCGCGACCGCGAAGACCAAGATCAACCGCGAGGACTTCGGCCTCACCTACAACGCGGCGCTCGAGACCGGCGGCATGCTGCTCGGCGACGACGTCACCATCACCCTCGAGCTCCAGGCCGTCCTCCAGGCCTGACCCTCCCGGTCGCAAACCGCCGAGTACGCGAATAGTCCGCGTGCTCGGCGGTTTTCGCATGACTCGTCGCGTACTCGACGGCTGCCTGCGCGGGCTGCGGCGTGGTGGGTCAGCGGAAGTCGCGGGAGGCGGTGCGGATGGCGGTGTCGAGAGGCTCGAGGCGGTCGGCGATCACGTTGACCACGCCCTCCTCGCTGCGCTCCAGGATGCCGCGCACGATCATCGCCGGCGCCTGCCTGGCCACCCGGCGGTAGCGGTTCCACACCCCGACCGGGCAGATGATGTTCACCAGGCCGGTCTCGTCCTCCAGGTTGAGGAAGGTCACCCCCGCCGCGGTCGCCGGCCGCTGGCGGTGCGTGACCACGCCGCCCACCTCGATGCGGCGCCCGGACTCCGCGACCGCCAGCGTGTCGGCCGCCCGCACCCCGCGCGCCGTCAGCGCCGGGCGCAGGAAGCGGATGGGGTGGTCGTCGGTGGAGATCCCGGTGGCCCACAGGTCGCTCGCGAGCTGCTCGGCGGGGAGAGCATCGGCAGCAGCGGCGGCTGCACGGTGATCGCGGTGCCCACCAGGTACTCGGGCCGCTCCTGGGCGGCGTTGCCGGCCTCCCAGATCGCCTGCCGCGGGGACAGCCCGAACCCCTCGAAGGCGCCGGCCGCGGCGAGCGCCTCGAGCTGCGCCACCGTCAGCCCGACCCGGCGGGAGAGGTCGCTCAGGTCGCGGTAGGGCCCCGACGCCTCGCGCTCGGCCACGATCCGCCCGGCGAGCGTCTCGCCGATGGAGGTGACGCCCGCCAGCCCCAGTCGCACCGCGTGCCCGGCATCGCGGCGGTGGGCGGCGAAGTCGAGCGGAACGGTGCGGTCGAAGCCGCCGACCGGGGGCTGGTCGGGCTCCAGGCACGGGTCGGTCCCTGTCGGCCCCTGACGCGCCGGGTCGATGGCCTCCAGCAGGGGGAACACCCCGGAGAGCTGGATGTCCGGCCGGCGCACCACCACGCCGTGCCGCCGGGCGTCGGCAGTGAGCGTGCGCGGCGAGTAGAACCCCATCGGCTGCGCGCGCAGCAGCGCCGCGAGGAACGCTCCGGGGTAGTGCAGCTTCATCCACGAGCTCACGTACACCAGCAGCGCGAAGCTGATCGCGTGGCTCTCGGCGAAGCCGAAGTTGGCGAAGGCCTCGATCTTCTCGTAGATCGCGTCGGCGTCGGCCCCGACGATCCCGTTGTGCGCCATCCCCTCGTAGAGCTTCGCCCGCAGCGCGCCGATCTTCTCCACGCCGCGCTTGGAGCCCATCGCCCGGCGGAGCAGGTCGGCGTCCTCGGCGGTGCAGTCGCCCACGGCGACGGCCATCTGCATGAGCTGCTCCTGGAACAGCGGGACGCCCATCGTCCGCTCCAGCACCGGCACCAGAGCGGGGTGCAGGTAGGTGACCGGCTCCTTGCCGAGCTTGCGGCGGATGTACGGATGCACCGCGCCGCCCTGGATGGGCCCGGGGCGGATCAGCGCGATCTCGATCACGAGGTCGTAGAAGCTGCGCGGCTGCAGGCGCGGCAGCGTGCCGATCTGGGCGCGGCTCTCCACCTGGAACACCCCGATCGAGTCGGCGCGGCAGAGCATGTCGTAGACGCCGGCCTCCTCCTTCGGGATGCTGTCCAGCGTCCACACCTCGCCGAGGGACGCCTCGATGGTGCGCATCGAGTAGTCGAGCGCGGAGAGCATCCCGAGCCCGAGCAGGTCGAACTTGACCAGGCCCATCCAGGCGCAGTCGTCCTTGTCCCACTGCAGCACGGTGCGGTTCTCCATGCGGGCGTGCTCGATCGGGCAGACCTCGCCGACGGGCCGGTCGGTGAGCACCATTCCGCCGGAGTGGATGCCGAGGTGCCGCGGGAACTTCAGCACCTGCTGGGCGAGATCGACGACGGCCTCCGGGATGTCGTGCTCGTCGGTCGTGGTCACCCGGCTCCACGAGTCGATCTGCTTGCTCCAGGCGTCCTGCTGCCCGGTGGAGTGGCCGAGCGCCTTCGCCATGTCGCGCACGGCGTTCTTGGGTCGGTAGGTGATCACGTTGGCGACCTGGGCGGCGTTGTGCCTGCCGTACTTGGCGTAGACGTACTGGATGACCTCCTCGCGCCGGTCGGAGTCGAAGTCGACGTCGATGTCCGGCTCCTCCTCACGCATGGAGGAGAGGAAGCGCTCGAACGGCAGGTCGTACTTGATCGAGTCCACCGCCGTGATCCCGAGCAGGTAGACCACCGCCGAGTTCGCCGCGGAGCCGCGGCCCTGGCAGAGGATGCCGCGCTCACGGGCGAACCGCACGATGTCGTGGACGATGAGGAAGTAGCCGGGGAAGTCCTTCGCCTCGATCACGTCGAGCTCGCGCTCGATGCGCTCCCGCTTGGCCGGGTTGCGGTCGAGGTCGGGGTAGCGCTCTGCGGCGCCGCGCCAGGTGAGCTCGCGCAGCCAGCTCATCGGGGTGTGCCCGTCCGGGACCTCCTGTTTGGGCAGCTTCGGCCGGGCGCTGCGCAGCCGGAACGCCAGGTCGTCCGCGATGTCGGCGGTGCGCTCGACGGCGCCGGGATAGCGGGCGAACCTCGTTGCCATCTCCCGGCCGCTGCGCAGGTGCGCGGCGGCGGAAGCGGGCAGCCAGCCGTCCATCTCGTCCAGGCTCCGTCGGGCGCGCACCGCGGAGACCGCTGTCGCGAGCGGGTACTGCGCGGGCGTGGCGTAGTGGACGTTGTTGGTGGCGACGACCGGGAGGCCGAGCCGGCCGGCGATCCGGGCGAGCACGTCGTTGTCGGTGGTGTCGCGCGGGCCACCCTGGTCGATCAGCTCCACCAGCACGTTGTCGTGGCCGAACAGCTCGGCGAGGCGGGCGACCTCCCGTTCGGCGGCCCGCTCGCCGTGCTCGGCCAGCGCGAGACGCACGTCGCCCTTGCGGCAACCGGTGAGCACCATCCACTCGCCGCCGGACTGCTCGGCGAGCTCCGGGAGGCCGTACATCGGCCGGCCCTTCTCCTCGCCGGCGAGCTGGCCGGCGGTGATGGCGGCGGCCAGCCGGTGGTAGCCGGCCTGCTGGCGGGCGAGCAGCACGAGGTGACTGCCCTCCGGGTCGGCCTCCCCGTTCTGCGGCCGGCTGAGCGAGAGCGACAGTTCGGCGCCGAACACGGTCTTGACGCGTTCGTAGGCCTCCGCCGCCTCGGCGAGCCGGACCACGCCGTACAGGCCGTCGTGGTCGGTCAGGGCGAGGCCGTGCAGGCGCAGCCGGGTGGCCTCCTCGAGCAGCTCCTCGGGTGCGCTGGCGCCGTCGAGGAAGCTGAAGGTGCTGTGCGCGTGCAGCTCGGCGTAGCGGACGTGGCCTTCGTCCGGTTCGTCCGGCATCGCCTGCGCGACGTACTTCTGCCGCTTGCGCGACGAGGGCCGCTCCGGCTGCTCCTGCTCGCTGACGCGCCGCCCGCTCAGCCGCCGCTCGAACTCGGACCACGGGATCGGCGGGTTATTCCACCCCATCGCGCACTCCTTCCTGCGACCCGCCAGAGGGGTCGCAACACGCCGTTACCCGCCGGGCGAAGCGGCGTGTTGCGACCCCTGTCCGCCGGTGGGCGGTGGGCGGGAGGCGGTGCGGGCTAGTCATAGCGGGCCTCGGCGAACCAGGCGGCGCCGGTGAGGGCGAGCAGCCAGGCGGTGCCGTCGGCGTCGACGAGCTGGAAGCGGTGCATGGCGCGGGCGAGCGTCGCGTCCCACCAGCGCTCGCGCACCGGCCACGGGCCCGCCCAGGAGTCGACCGGCCGGGCGTCGCGCGCCGCGCCGGTGGGGAGAACGACACGATCGGCGCGGTGACGTCGCCGCGGTCGGTGACCTCCACCGGCTCGCCGGACGCGCTCAGCACCGCCACCGGCCGCGGCACCTCGAACACCGTGGAGGGCGCGGGCGCCGGCAGCGACCCGGGCCAGGGCCGGTCGGAGCGGGCGACGCCCACCGGCCGGTCGCCCCACGGCACGAGCACCTGCCGGTCGGACAGCGCCCGGCCACCGCCGATCGTCGCGGTGACGACCGCGTCGTGACCGAGCATGCCCTGCACGCGGGTGAGCCCGTGGTGGATGCGCTCGTCCGCGCCGCCGCCCCACAGGCCGTCCTCGTGGTGGCCGATGTCGTCCACGGCCTCCGGGGCGACGGCGACCTTGGCGATCGGGGAGGCGAGCCCGGAGTCGATGGAACCCGCGCCCTGGAGCTGCCAGCGCACCCGGTCGACCACGTCGGAGGCCGAGAACAGCCGGGGATGCTGCCAGCTCCGCTCGCTCAGCCTCCCGCGCTCGTCGGTCACCTCGATGCGCAGCGACGTGCACACCAGCCCGGCTTTGGTGAGCCCGGCCACGAACTGCTCGGCCGTGCCGCGGAACGCGAAGGTCACCTGGTCGACCCGGTCGAGGGGAGGTTCGAACTCGATCGCCCGGTCGAGCATCTTCGGCGGGGTGCGCGGCACCACGGCGGCGCCGTCCATCCCGCTGGCCAGGTCGTGGGCGTGCTCGCCGCGCTCCCCGAACCGTTCGCGGACGTCCAGCCGGTCGAGCCGCGCCAGGTCGCCGAGGGTGCGCAGGCCCAGCCGGCGCAGAAGCGGGGTGAGCTCGGTCAGGCCGAGCTGGGCGACCGGCAGCGGGGCGAGGAAGGCGGGGGAGCCGCCCGGTGGGACGACGCGGACGCGGGGCGCGGTCTGCGCCATTCCCATGGAGGGGGCCGCCCCGGTGGAGCGGGCGGCCTGCTCGGCGGCGAATGGCCCGTCGGCGATCCCGACCCGCACATCGTCGAGCGCGAGCCCGGTCACGTCCTCCAGCCCCTCCAGGCAGCGCAGCAGCTCCGCGGCCGCGGCCTCCTCGCCACCGTAGTAGCGCGCCGGTCCGCGCGCCCGCAGCACGCAGGTTCCCGGCCGCACCGCCTGGACGCCCGGCGTGATCTCCTCGATCGCGGTCAGCACCGGCTCGAAGGCGCGCGCGTCCAGCACGGGGTCGTAGAGGACGACCTCCAGCTCAGGGCAGCGCGATTGCGCCTCCCGGACCCGGAGCCCGCGGGTGACGCCGTCGGCGCGGGCGTGCGAGGAGCAGGCGAACACCATCCCCTTCTCGACCAGCGCCAGCGGCACGTCCGCCGGAAGCTCCAGGCGCTGCCGGGCGGCGATGACCGGCCAGTCGGGGCACCAGAGCACGATCGCGCGGGTGACCTGCCGCATCGGAGACATGGCTAGCTCACCGCCTCCAGGCGCGTCGGCGCGGAGGCGCGGAACGTCTCGTCCATCGCCGGCAGCCAGAGCTCGGCCCGGCGCCGCGGCCCGGCCCCGCCGCGGGGCGCGGCCTCCACCGTCACCCGCCGGGAGGAGAGGTAACCGGCGCCGGCCCCCAGGCCGTCCCAGCCGCTGCGGACCACGGAGAGCGCCGCCTCCGCCTGCGGCCAGTCGCCGGCGACGACGAGCGTGGCCTCCCGCTGCCGCAGCCGCGCGGTCAACCGCGCGACGTCGCCGCTCTTCGGCCGCTCCGGGGGCGCGACGGCGATCACGCCGAGCACGTCGGCCATCGCGGCAGTGACGGTCAGCCACTGCGGCCCGGGATGCGGCACCAGCACGAGCCGTTCCAGGTCGATGCCGAACCGCCCGGCGGCCTCCGCCCCGAAGTCGGGCATCCCGACCACCCCGCACCAGGCGCCCGCGGCGCTCGGCCCGGCGAGCATCGCCATCAGGAGCGTGGTGGAGCCGTGCACCGTGTAGGCGGCGCCGGCCTTGAGTGCGCCGCCGGGCAGCAGCGCGGCGAGCGCGGGATGCGTCTCCAGCCGCCGCGCGTCGAGCTTCGTCGCCTGCATCTGCCGGATGCGCGACTGCAGCTCGTGCACCTGCGCCCGGTCGGCGACCGGGTCGGGGAAGGTGCGTGCGACGGCGAGGGACATACACCTATTTTCGAACACATGTTCGAATACCGCAAATGTATTCTGGTGCGAAAGCGCGCGGATGCGACAACAGGAGAAACGCTCCGAAACTCCTTCACGACGCTGTTCCGCAGGCGTTCAGGCGCGTGTCGCGGAGGAAACTCCTGCGGCTACGGCCGACCCGCCGGTTCTGTCACGAAGTCGATCAGTTGCTCGACTCGGCCGAGGAGCTCCGGCTCCAGGTCGCTGTAGGTGCGCACGCGGGACAGGATGAGCTTCCAGGCCCGGGCGATGTCCGCCTGCGTCTCGTGCGGCAGTCCGAGCGCCGTGCAGATGCCGTGCTTCCACTCGATGGAGCGCGGGATCGACGGCCAGGTCTCCAGCCCGACCCGCGCGGGCTTCACGGCCTGCCAGATGTCGATGTAGGGGTGGCCGACCACGAGCACGTGCGCGCCGTACGGGCCGCGGGCGACCTTTTCGGCGATCCTGCTCTCCTTGGACCCCGGTACCAGGTGGTCGACCAGCACGCCCACGCGGCGGCTCCGGTCGGGCGCGAACTCGCGCACGATCGCGTCCAGGTCGTCCACGCCCTCCAGATACTCCACGACGACGCCCTCCACCCGGAGGTCGTCGCCCCACACGCGCTCCACCAGCTCGGCGTCGTGACGGCCCTCCACGAAGATGCGGCTGGCGCGGGCGACGCGCGCCTTCTGCTCGCCGACCGCGAAGGACCCGGAGGCGGTGCGGCCACGACCGGCCGGGGCGCGGCTCGGCACGACGAGCTTCACGGGCTCCCCGTCGATCAGGAAGGACGCCCCCAGCGGGAACACGCGCTTCGCCCCGAAGTAGTCCTCCAGCTCGACGGTCTGCGCCTCCAGTCGGACGATCGCGCCGCAGAACCCGGTGCCGGCCTCCTCGACCACCAGGTCGCGCACAGCCTCGACGGTCGGCACCGCCTTACGGCCGGCGTTCTTCCAGTCGCTCGCCAGCACATCGGATCCGTAGCGGTCGTCGTCCATCACGTTCAGAGAGGCTAGGGGATCGGCGGGGCGCGGTGGCGGAGGCTCCCCGCGGGAGGGCGGGATGCCCAGCCCGGGCCGGTCAGTCGAAGATCCGCACCAGCCGCCAGCTCCGGTCGTCGGCGTCGTGCCGCACGTCGAACACGTGCGCCACCCCGCCGTCGCTGGTCGCCTGGAACCGCCAGCCCCCGATCTCCCGCGGCAGCGCGCCGACGCCGTACCGGTGCTCGCCGAACGGCCGCCACCACGCGCAGATCTCCGCCCACACCGTCGGGGTGTCGCTCACCCGGTAGCGCGTCGAGCGCCAGACCAGGCGGGTCGGGATGCCGTCCTCGGTGGTCCACACGGCCACCGCCTCGTCGATGTCGGTCATGAGCGGGTGCTCCTTTCACTCGAACGTATGTTCGAAATGCAAGTGTAAACCTGGACTCCGACAGCGCGCACCCGCGCGTATCGTCCGCCTGCCATACTGACCGCATGACAGACTTCCGGGACCCGTCGAACGCGTCGCTGCGCCTCAGCAACGACGAACGGGAGCGCGCCGTCGCCGCGCTCCAGTCGCATGCCACGCAGGGGAGGCTGAGCGACGCCGAGCTGCAGTCGCGCGTCGCGGCCGCGCGGTCGGCCGTCACGCGCGGCGACCTCCAGCCACTGTTCGCCGACTTGCCCGGCGTACTGCACCTGGACGGCGCCACGGGCCCGGACGCCGGGCCGAGCAGTCCCGCCGCCGCGGCGTGGCAGGCGTCGCAGCCCGGCCCGAGCCCGTGGGGCTACCCGCCGGCGCCGGGCGAGCACGGCCGGCCCGTCACCCGCTGGGGGCTGCTCGTCGTCTCGATCATGCCGTTCGTCGCGGTCATCCTGTTCTTCCTGACCGGGATGGCGTGGGGCTACGCGTACAGCTGGCTCTGGTTCCTGCTCATCCCGCTCGCCGGCGCGCTGGTCTACGGCGTCGACGGGGAGACCGCCGGCGACGCTAGGCGTCAGCCGACCGTCGCCCCGAACAGCAGTCCGAGCAGGTACGTCGCGGCCGCCGCGCCGTACCCGATCGCGAGCTGCCGCAGCGCCCGCTTGAGCGGCGACGCGCCCGACAGCAGGCCGACGATCGCGCCGGTCCCGAGCAGCACGAGGCCGACGAGCACGGCGGCGACCACGATCGCGGCGGTGCCGGTGAGCCCGAAGATGAACGGCAGGATCGGGATGAGCGCGCCGGAGGCGAAGAAGCAGAAGCTCGACAGCGCGGCGCTCCAGCCGTTGCCGACGGCCTCGTGCTCGTCCTCCACGGCCCCGGGCACTGCGACCGGTGAGGTGTAGGCGCCGAGCGTCGTCAGCACCTCGTGGGCGTGTGCCTGCGCCTCCGTCTGGTCCATGCCGCGGGCCCGGTAGACGAGCGTGAGCTCGTTCGCGTCCACATCCAGGTGCGAGAGCGCCGAGCTGGTCGCCGGGTTGGGGCTGGAGGCCTCCAGCAGCTCGCGCTGCGACCGCACCGAGACGTACTCGCCGGCGCCCATCGACAACGCACCGGCGAGGAGGCCGGAGACGCCCGTGAGAAGCACGACGTGGCTCGGCACGCCGCTCGCGGCCACACCGAGCACGAGTGCCAGGTTGCTGACCAGGCCGTCGTTGGCGCCGAACACGGCCGCGCGGAACGTCCCGGAGAGCCGTTGCCGGCCACGGGCGGCGAGCGCGCGCACGACCTCCTCGTGCACCTGCTCGTCCGCCGCCATCTGCGGCGTGGCGTCGGCGTCGTCCGCGTACGGCGACCGCGCCTCCGCCCGCTGCGCGAGCGCGAGCACGAACACCGAGCCGAACCGGCGGGCAAGGAAGCCGAGCATCCGGGTACGGATGTCGCCGCGCAGCGGGCGGCCGACCTGGTCGCCCAGGAGGTCGAGCCAGTGCTGCTCGTGGCGGCGCTCGGCCTCGGCCAGCTCGAGCAGGATCTCGCGCTCCTCGCCCTCCCGGCGGCCGGCGAGGTCGCGGTAGACGGCGGCTTCGGCGCGCTCGTCCGCCAGGTACTGGCGCCAGCGTTTGATGTCGGCGTGCGTCGGGGTGCGCGGGACGGGGAGGGCTCGGGGGTGCTCATCGGGTGACGAGTCTACCGGCGGCGGCGAAACGGTCGCCCCAGACGGCGGCCAGCTCGCGCACCTCGGCCGGCCCTTCGATCGTGAACGGCGCGGCGACCGCGGCGAGGCCGAACAGCGCCCACTCGGGCGAGTCCGCCGTGATCCGCACCCGGGTGCGCGCCGTCCCGTCCGCCGCTGGAGCCTCTGCTGCGGCCTCCGCCCAACGCCCGATGGCCTGCTCCACGTCGGCGAGCGGAGCCGCGATCAGCGCGTCCACGACGAGGGACTCCACCGCTCCGGCGAGCGACTCCCGCACGTACTCGGCGGCGTCGGCCGCGGGCAGCGTCCGCGGGCGGAAGCGGGCCCCGGTGGGCTGCGGCGCGGCCATCCGGTCCAGCCGGAAACTCCGCCAGTCGAATCGGCCGATGTCGTACGCGACGAGGTACCAGCGGCGCCCGACCGAGACCAGCCGGTGCGGCTCCACCGTGCGCTCGGACGCCTCCCCGTCGCGGCGCACGTAGGAGAACACCAGGCGCTCCTCGTCCCGGCAGGCCTGCGCGACGACGGTCAGGAGCTCCGCGTCGACCACCGGACCCGGTCGCAGCTCGGAGGCGAGCGTGGCCACGCGGAGGGCGTCCACCCGGCGGCGCAGACGGGGCGGCATCACCTGCACCACCTTGGCGAGCGCCCGGACGGACGCGTCCGCGACTCCGGCGACGCCGCTCTGTGCAGCGGTGCGCAGGCCGACGGCGAGCGCCACGGCCTCCTCGTCGTCCACGACGAGCGGCGGCAGCGACGCACCGGCGGCGAGTTGATAGCCGCCGGCGACCCCGCGCGTGGCGTCGACGGGATAGCCGAGGTCGCGCAGCCGTTCGACGTCGCGCCGGAGCGTGCGGGGCGACACGTCCAGCCGGTCGGCGAGCTCCTGACCCGGCCAGTACCGGTGCGTCTGCAGGAGCGACAGGAGCTGGAGGGTGCGGGAGCCAGTGCTGGCCATGCCCCCAGTGTGCCGCGTCTTCCGGTCGGGATGTGGCCGCTATCGCTCCTGCAGCGCGTCCGGATCGTGCGGCAGCAGAGACCGTGCCCCGCGCCGCGACAGCGTGAGCACCGCCTCGGCAATGTGCTCGTTGCGTTCGATCTCCTGCTCCACGGCATAGAGGTCGTCCGCGACATCGGACTCCGGGGCATTGCCGATCAGGTCGACCGCCGCGACGAGGAACACCCGCTCCGGCCCCACGTACTCCAGGTGCAGGTAGGTGACGCGCTCGACCTGGGGATGCTGCAGGAGTGAAACGAGGGCCGCCTGGTTGACCCGGTCCGGGGCAGGCTCGCCGAGCAGGAAGCGCCTGTTGCGGTCGATCAGCACCACCGCTACGACCGCGAGCAGGATGCCGACGAGGATGGAGCCGACCGCGTCGTAGACGCTGTTGCCTGTGAGCTCGTGGAGGAGCACCCCGAGGAACGCGATGACCAGTCCGATCAGCGCGGCGGCGTCCTCCGCGACGACCGCGCGCAGCGTCGGATTGGAGGTGCTGAGGATGTGCTCCAGCGTCCCGGTGTCGCGTTCGGCCGCCATCGACCTGGCCTGGCCGAACGACTGCACGAACGAGAAGCCCTCGAACACGAAGGCGACGGCGAGCACGAGGTAGTTGATCAGGTAGTTCGTGTCCGGCTCGCCGGTCCCGAGCTGGGAGAGGCCGTGCAGGATCGAGACGACGGCGCCGGCGGTGAACAGGCCCACGGCCGCGAACAGCGACCAGACGTACGCCTCGCGGCCGTAGCCGCTGGGGTGGAGGTCGTCCTGCGG
The DNA here is from genome assembly GCF_050632895.1 of Leifsonia sp. L25. The sequence continues at coordinate 452,283 of NZ_JBODRZ010000002.1, forward strand.
TCGGCGCGCGCGCCGCTCGGCCTGCAGCAGGAAGATTTCGTTCCCGGAGTCCGCCCAGGAGTGCGCCGCCTCCGCGACCATCGACGCGGAGCCCGTGAGCACCGCCGCGATCGTCTTCGCGAGCGCGACGAGGATGTTCGCGCCGAGCGCGAACAGGACCGTGAACAGACTCTGTTTCGAGCGCTTCGGATTCGCCATGCCCGCCACAGTACGACCACCACGGCCGGCGAAGCACCACGGCAGGCGACTCACCACGGCAGGGGAAGGCAGGACCTGAAGAATCGTGACGTGCAAACACAGAAGGCCCCGATCTCTCGATCGGGGCCTTCGCCGGTGTCCGAGGGGGACTTGAACCCCCACGCCCTATACGGGCACTAGCACCTCAAGCTAGCGCGTCTGCCATTTCCGCCACCCGGACGGGTGTTTTCCGGCCGCCGAAGCTTCCGGCTGCCGAAGAAAGACATTAGCACGAAACCCACTGTCGCTCTGACATCGTCGCGCACCTCGGGCGTGGCGGGACGGGGCGCCGGTAGCGTGGAGGGATGAGCGACTCCACCGACACCGCCGCGATCGGGCCTGACGAGATCGGGCCTGACGAGATCGAGCTGGACGAGACTGCGATCATCGCGCGCGACCTCATCCGCTTCGACACCACCAACTTCGGCGAGGGCCGGTCCAACGGTGAGACGGAAGCGGCCGAGTACGTGGAGGCGCGGCTGAGCGCGCTGGGGCTCGCGCCGCAGCTCTTCGAGTCCGATCCCGGGCGCACGAGCGTCGTCGCCCGGGTGGAGGGACGCAACAGCGCCAAGCCCGCCCTCGTGGTGCACGGCCACCTGGACGTCGTCCCCGCCGACCCGCGCAACTGGTCGGTGGACCCGTTCGGCGGCGTGGTGAAGGACGGCCTGCTCTGGGGCCGCGGCGCGGTCGACATGAAGAACATGGACGCGATGATCCTGACCGCGGTCGGCGACATCCTCGGCGCGGGGGAGCAGCCCGAGCGCGACCTGGTACTCGCCTTCTTCGCCGACGAGGAGGACGGCGGCCGGCGCGGCTCGCACTTCCTGGTGGACACGCAGCCGCAGCTCTTCGCCGGCGCCACGGAGGCCATCAGCGAGGTCGGCGGCTACTCCATCTACCTCGGCGGCCGGCGCGCGTACCTGCTGCAGACGGGGGAGAAGTCGCTGGTCTGGATCAAGCTCATCGCCCGCGGCCGGGCCGCGCACGGCTCCCGGCTCATCAAGGACAACGCGATCACCAAGCTCGCCGAGGCGGTCGTCGCGATCGGCAGGCGCGAGTGGCCGATCCAGCTCACCGACACGACGACCCGGCTGATCGCGGAGCTCGGCCGGCTGCTCGACGTCGATCCCGAGCAGGTCGGCCCCGACGAGGTCGTGCTGCGCACCGGCACCGCGGCGGGCTTCATCCTGGCGACGCTGCGGGCGACCAGCAACCCGACGCTGCTGGAGGCCGGCTACAAGCACAACGTGATCCCGGACACAGCGGAGGCGCTCATCGACATCCGCACGCTGCCCGGCGACGAGGACCGCGTGCTCGCGGAGGTGCGCGAGCTGATCGGCGACGACGTGGAGATCCAGGTCATGCACCGCGACATCGGCCTGGAGGCGGAGTTCGGCGGCGAGCTGGTCGACGCGATCACCGGCACCCTCGAGCGGCACGATCCGGGCGCCCCGGTGCTGCCCTACCTGCTCTCCGGAGGCACGGACAACAAAGCGCTGAGCCTTCTCGGGATCACCGGCTACGGCTTCGCGCCGCTGCGCCTGCCGAGCGACCTCGACTTCCCGGGGATGTTCCACGGCGTCGACGAGCGGGTGCCGCTGGAGGCACTAGTGTTCGGCAGGTCCGTCCTGCGCGACCTCCTGCGCAGCTACTGAAAGAGCCTTCGTGGAATTCCTCAACGCCCTCATCCTGGGTGTCGTCCAGGGACTCACCGAGTTCCTGCCGATCTCCTCCAGCGCCCACATCCGCATCGTCGGGACGCTGCTGGGAACCGGCGCCGACCCCGGCGCCCGCTTCACCGCGATCATCCAGCTCGGCACCGAGGCCGCCGTGCTGCTGTACTTCTGGCGCGACATCGCCCGCATCGTCACCCACTGGTTCCAGGCGCTGCTCGGCCGCATCCCACGCAACGACCCCGACGCCCGGATGGGATGGCTGGTCATCCTCGGCAGCGTCCCGATCGTCGTGCTCGGCCTGCTCTTCCAGGACGCGATCGAGACCACCTTCCGGTCGCTCTGGATCGTGGCGACGACGCTCATCGTCTTCGGCGTCCTGCTCGGGATCGCCGACCGGGTGGGCGCGAAGACCCGCCGCCTGCGCGAGCTCACGTGGGGTCACGGGATCATCTTCGGCTTCGCCCAGGCGCTCGCCCTCATCCCGGGAGTCTCACGTTCGGGAGGCACGATCACGGCCGGGCTGTTCATGGGCTACCAGCGCCGCGCCGCCGCCCGCTACTCGTTCCTGCTCGCGATCCCCGCGGTCTTCGGGAGCGGTCTGTACCAGCTCTACAAGGCGTTCAAGGAGCCCTGCACGGCGGCGCTCCAGGCGGCGGGCACGTGCACGCCGGAGGTCTTCGGTCCCGTCGAGACGGCGGCCGCGACGATCGTCGCGTTCGTGGTCGGGCTGGTCGTGATCGCCTTCTTCATGGGCTACATCTCGCGGCGCAGCTTCCTGCCGTTCGTCATCTACCGCATCGGGCTCGGCGGACTGCTGATGGTCCTGCTCGGGACGGGCGTCCTGGAAGCCTGACCGGCCCGCGACACGCGCGGGTGCGTGCCGCTCCCGGGTGAAATCGCGCGGGATTCAGCCCCGGCGCGGGTCGTCGCCCGCTCTGCCGTCGCGCCCGTCCCGGCCGTCGCCGCGGCGGCGGAGGTAGCGCTCGAACTCCTGCGCGATCGCCTCGCCGCTCGCCTCCGGGGAGTCGACGGTGTCGCGCGCCTGCTCGAGCTGCTGGATGTAGGCGGCCATCTCCTCGTCGTCGGAGGCGAGCGCGTCGATCCCGGCCTCCCAAGCGGCGGCCTCCTCGACCAGCGTCCCGCGCGGGATGGTCACATCGACCAACTCCTCCAGCTTGTCGATCAGGGCGAGCACGGCCTTCGGGCTGGGCGCGTTGTGCACGTAGTGCGGCACGGACGCCCAGATCGAGATGGTGGGGATGCCGACGTCCTCCGCGCCCTCGGCGAGCGCGCTGAGGATGCCGACCGGTCCCTCGTAGGTCGAGCGCTCGATCCCCAGCTCGGCGCGGACCGCGGCCGACTCGCTGGTGGCGAAGACCGAGATCGGGCGGGTGTGCGGGACATCGGCGAGCATCGCGCCGAGGAAGACGATGACGCCGATGTCCTCGGCGAGGGCGGCATCCATGATCTCGGCGGTGAAACTGCGCCAACTCCGCGACGGCTCGGTGCCGAGCAGCAGGAAGATGTTGCCGGAGTTGTCGCCGGTCACGTCCAGCTCGGCGTCGCCGGCGAGCGCGTCGCCCACCCGCCCGGGGCGCGCCGGACCCATCACGACCGCGGACGGCCAGACGAGGCGGCGACGGCCGTCGTCGTCGGTGACGACCGGACGATTGAATTGGAAGTCGAAGTAGAGTTCGGGGTCCACCTCGGCGATCGGGACGACGTCGAGCTGCTCCTTGAGCGTCTTCACGGCGCCGCTGGCTGCTTCGCCTGCGTCGTTCCATCCTTCGAAGGCCACCACCAGGATGCGCCCGCCGAGGATGTTCTTCGCGTCAGTCACGTGGCCTACTCATCCTCTCGTCGACGGTCCGCTCGGCCGCCGTTCCCACCAGGATAGGCCCCGACCCCGCCGCGATAGACTTGCCGGTCGTGACCGATCTGACCGCACACCCTCTGCCGGCCGCCGTCTTCTGGGACATGGACGGCACCCTCGTCGACACCGAACCGTACTGGATGGCCTCCGAGCAGGAGCTCGTCGGCTCGTTCGGCGGCATCTGGACGCACGACGACGGGTTGCTGCTGGTCGGCCTCGGGCTGTGGAACTCGGCCGAGATCCTGCGCTCGCGGGGCGTGGCGATGGAGGCGGACGAGATCGTGCACTGGCTGACCGAGCGCGTGCGGCAGCGGCTCACCGAGCAGGGCGTCCCCTGGCGTCCGGGCGCGCGGGAGCTGCTCCGCTCGCTGCGCGACCAGGGCGTGCGCACGGCGCTGGTCACCATGTCGGTCCGCAGCATGGCGGAGCAGATCGTCTCGGCCATCCCGTTCGACGCGTTCGACATCATCGTCAGCGGCGACGAGGTCAGCGACCCCAAGCCCCACCCGGCGCCGTATCTGCGCGCCGCCGAGCTGCTGGGCGTCGCGCCCGGCGACGCGGTCGCGATCGAGGACTCCCTGGTCGGGCTGTCCTCCGCCGTGGCCTCCGGCGCGGCGACGATCGGCGTGCCGCACATCGTGCCGCTGCCCGAGTCGGACGAGCACACGCTGTGGCAGACGCTGGAGGGCCGCACGGCCGACGACATCGCGGCCGTGGCCGCCGGGCGGCGCTCCGCCGCCACCGATCAGGAGGACGCCCGATGACTGCCGAGCACACGATGAGCGAGGGCCGCCGGAACTCCGGCCCGTTCCGGGTGGGGGACCGCGTCCAGCTGACCGGACCCAAGGGCCGGATGAACACCATCACCCTGGAGCCGGGCAAGCTCTTCCACAGCCACCGCGGCGTGCTCGCGCACGACTCCATCATCGGCTTGCCGGACGGCTCCGTGGTCGTCAACAACGCCGGCGTCGAGCACCTGGCGCTCCGCCCGCTGCTCAACGACTTCGTCATGTCGATGCCCCGAGGCGCCGCGATCATCTATCCGAAGGACGCCGCGCAGATCCTCGCGCTGGCCGACATCTTCCCCGGCGCGACGGTCGTGGAGGCCGGTGTCGGCTCCGGCGCCCTGTCGCTCTGGCTGCTGCGCGCGATCGGGCCGGAGGGCCGGCTGCTGTCGTTCGAGCGCCGCGACGAGTTCGCCGACGTGGCCCGCGCCAACGCCGCGACCTTCCTCGGCAGCGACCCGGAGAACTGGAGCGTCACCGTCGGCGACCTCCAGGAGGAGCTGACCGCCGCCGTCGAGCCCGCGAGCGTCGACCGGGTCGTGCTCGACATGCTCGCGCCCTGGGAGACGTTGGACGCCGTCACCGCCGCGCTCAAGCCCGGCGGCGTTGTGCTCTGCTACGTCGCGACCGTCACGCAGCTCTCCCGGGTCGCTGAGGCGATCCGCGCGACCGGCCACTACACGCACCCGCAGTCCAGCGAGACGATGGTCCGCGGCTGGCACGTGGAGGGCCTCGCGGTGCGCCCCGACCACCGGATGATCGCGCACACCGGCTTCCTGATCACCGCGCGCCGCTTGGCCCCGGACACCGTCCTTCCGGAGCTCAAGCGCCGCCCCTCGAAGAGCGACTACGACGACGCCGACGTGGAGGCCTGGACGCCCGGCGCCCTCGGCGAGCGGCAGTCCAGCCCGAAGAGCCTGCGCAAGCGGATGCGGGAGGCCGAGGCGAGCGCGCTCCTCGCGCGTGAGGGTGGCGCGGACGGCTCGGCCGGCGCCGGCTCGCCCGGTGACGAGCGCGACCCGCACGTCGACTAGCATGGTTGAGGTCGTGTGGCGCGCCGCCTGACACGACAACCCCCCGCTCGCATCGAAAGAGGACCCGTGCGCAGAGCTACCGCACTCGGAAGATCGTCCGTCGCCCTCCTCGTCGTCGGCATCGCCGCCGCGGCGCTGACCGGATGTTCGTCCAACCCGAACGCCGACTGCGGCTCCGCCCTGAAGAGCGGGCAGGCGTCGGATCTGGTGACGGCCACGGGCCCGATCGGCAAGGAGCCCAAAATCTCCTTCCCGACGCCGGTGGACACCACGACCTCCGAGCGCACGATCATCAGCACGGGCACCGGCGCCCCGGTCGTCAACGGCCAGATGGTGGAGATCCAGTACACGCTGGTCGACGGCCAGACCGGCCAGGTGGGGGAGAAGGGCAGCTACGGCGGGGACACCACCCCGATCACGATCGGCAACTCCAACGCCGCGATCAGCAAAGGCCTGCTCTGCGCGCCGGTCGGCTCCCGGGTCGCCGTCGCGATCTCGCCGAAGGACTCCGGCGGCGCCGGCTCGGGCAACACGAGCATCCTCGTCGCCGACATCGTCCACGCCTACCTTCCGGCGGCCAACGGTGCCGTCCGCCCCTCGGTCTCCGGCTTCCCGACCGTCGTGCTCGCGCCGACCGGCCAGCCCGGCATCACGATCCCGTCCTCCGGCGGCGCTCCCAAGACCGTCCGCTCCGAGACCCTCAAGGAGGGCGACGGCGAGGAGGTCAAGGCCACCTCGCAGGTCGTCCTCCACTACACCGCGGTCGGTTGGGACCAGAAGAACGTGGTGATGAGCAGCTGGCAGAGCAAGTCGCCCGACATCGTGTCGATGAGCACCGGCCAGAGCGCGCTCAACCAGGCGCTGCCCCAGGAGGTCCTGAAGCCGCTGATCGGCCAGAAGGTCGGCTCGCAGCTCGTCATCGAGGCCCCCGCCAACGGCAACGTCCCCGCCTCCGCCTGGGTGGTCGACATCCTCGGGATCCGCTGAGTCCCGACTAGGATGGTCGGGTGCCCCGATCCTCGTCTTCGCCCGCGCGCGTCCCGGTCGAGGAGCGTCTCTTCAGCCTCGTGCTGGCGCTGCTCGCGACGGAGAACGGCCTGACGAAGAACGAGATCCTCTCGACCGTCCAGGGCTACCGCCAGCGCTTCGAGGCTCACGGCGACAACAGCAGCCTGGAGCGCCAGTTCGAGCGCGACAAGGACGACATCCGCGAACTCGGCGTCCCCCTGGAGACCGTCGAGTCGCCGGAGGCCGCCGGCAACAACCAGCTGCTGCGCTACCGCATCCCGAAGGGGGCGTACGACCTCCCGGCGGACGTGGTGTTCTCCCCGGAGGAGATCACCCTGCTCGGCCTCGCCGCCACGGTGTGGCGCGAGGGCTCGCTGTCGGGGAGTCGCGCCGCGCGCTGATGAAGCTGCGCTCGCTCGGCGTGGAGGCCGACGAGCCGGTCGTCGGCTACGCTCCGCGCCTGCGCGCCCGTGAGAGCGCCTTCGAACCGCTGAGCCAGGCGCTGGAGCGGAACGCGATCGTCCAGTTCCCCTACCTCAAGCCAGGCGAGAGCGCGTCGCGGGTCCGCACCGTCGCGCCGCTCGCGCTGGTGCAGCACCAGGGCCGCTGGCACCTGCAGGGCATCGACCAGGAGGCCGGCGGCTCGCGCACCTTCCTGCTCTCGCGCATGGTCGGGCCGGTCAAGGTCACCAACCGCACGTTCACGCCGGAGGGCGGCGACTTCGCCGAGCGGGCGCTGGAGGACCTGGAGCGGATCTGGGCGGCGAACGTCGCCGAGATCGAGGTGACCGCCGGCACCGACGCCGCGACCCGGCTGCGCAAGCGCTACGGCGACGCCGTTCCGGCCGAGCACGAGGGCGCGGCCTTCCGGCTCACGGTGAACTTCTCGGACATCAACATCCTCGCCGACCAGCTCGCCGCCTTCGGCCCGGAGGTGCTGGTGCTCGCTCCGGACGAGCTGCGCGACAAGGTGGTCGAGCGGCTGGTGGCGGTCGCCGAGGCCCACGAGGGCGCCGCGGGCGCGGGGAGGAGCAGGGCCGTGGCTGAGCGCAGGCGCCCGATGCAGGCGCAGGACAAGCTTGCGTTCCTGCTCGCGCTGGTCCCGTACCTGATGGACCGCGACCGGGTCACCGTCGCCGAGGCCGCCGAGCACTTCGGCGTCGACGAGGAGAGCATGCGCGACGCCGTGCGGCTCATCGCCGTCTCCGGCATCCCCGGCGAGACGAACGCGTACCAGCCCGGCGACCTGTTCGACATCTCGTGGGACGACTTCGAGGAGAACGACCGCATCGTCCTCACCCACCAGGTGGCGATCGACGACTCGCCGCGGTTCTCGGCCCGGGAGGCCGCGGCGCTCATCGCCGGCCTGCAGTACCTCACGGCGCTGCCGGAGAACGCCGATCGCGACGTGATCGGCTCGCTGATGGCCAAGCTCGCCCGCGGCGCGTCGGCCGCGCCCAGCCAGGTAGCGGTGGCCCGGTCCGAGTCCGACGAGGCGCTCGCCACCATCCGCGACGCCGTCATCGCCGGAACGCAGCTCGAGTTCGACTACCTGAACTCCCGCGGGGAGCGGGAGCGCCGCCGGGTCGACCCGTTGCGTGTCGAGTCCGTCGACCAGGACTGGTACCTGCGCGGTTGGGACCACCTGCGCACCGCGATCCGCACCTTCCGGCTCGACCGCATCGACGGTCTGGTGGCCACGGCCGAACCGATCACCTACCGGCCGGGCGACCTCAAGCTGCCTGAGACGCTCTTCGAGGGCACGCCGGAGGACCAGCTCGTCACCGTCGAGGTGTCCGCGTCCGCGATCCCGCTCATCGAGGACTACATTCCGGAGGGCGCGTCGCGCCAGGAGCGCGACGGGGTGATCCGCACGAGCGTGCGCGTGGCCCACTTCCACGGCCTCAAGCGCCTGGTCGCCGGCCTCGCCGGGGTGCTCACCGTGCTCGACCCGCCGGAGGCTCGCCGGCTCGTCGCGGACTGGGCGCGTGCGGGCGCCGACCGCTACCGTTAGGCTCCCTGCATGCCGTGGTGGTCGTGGGTCGTCATCTGGGTCGCTCTCGTGCTCGGACTGCTCGGCATGCTCGCGTTCTTCGCCTGGTGGCTGTTCCGCAAGGCGATGGCCGCCGGGCGCGAGGCCGGGGCGCTGATCGAAAAGGCGGATATCCTCAGGCAACGCTCGGCTGGCATGCGGTACGCTGAGTTTCACAGCGCGGTCTTCGCCGACGCGGACGTACTCCGCGCCGAACGCGAGCAGGCCGTCGCCGACCGGCAGGTCGCACGGCAAGCTCGCAGAGATCGGCGAGTCAACCGCGGTAAAATACTCGTCAATGCGGATCCGTTCCGTTACTCGTACTTGAACAGAAGGACGTAATCATGCTCGGCGGCCTCACCGGATGGCACCTGCTCATCATTCTCGCGGTCATCCTCCTTCTGTTCGGTGCTCCCAAGCTCCCCGCGCTCGCGAAGAGCATCGGCCAGTCCATGCGGATCTTCAAGGGCGAGGTCGACGAGATGAAGAAGGACGGCAAGGACGACAGCGCGACCACCGATGCGTCGACCACCGCTCCCACCACCTCTGCGCCCACTACCGCCGCGCCGACCACCGCCGTGCCGACCGCCGACTCGACCGAGTCCAAGCCGAAGCAGTAGCTGCGTGGCCTCCACCAAGCGAGGCAAGAACCGCGAAGGCCGGATGTCGCTGGCCGAGCATTTCGTCGAGCTTCGCAAACGTCTCTTCCGTGCCGCCCTCGGCCTCCTGGTCGGCGCGATCGTGGGCTGGATCCTCGCCGGTCCCGTGATGGACGCATTGCGCGCACCGATCACCGAGATCGCCAAGCAGCAGGGCCGGGAGGCGTTGCTCAACTACGGGAGCATCACCGGCGCCTTCGACCTGAAGATGCAGATGGCGATCACCATCGGCATCATCGTCTCGAGCCCGGTCTGGCTCTGGCAGATCTGGGCGTTCTTCGTGCCGGCCTTGACGCGCAAAGAGCTCAAGTACGCTTTCGGCTTCTTCTTCACCGCGGTGCCGCTGTTCATCGCCGGCGGTGTGGCCGGCTGGATGCTCGTCCCGCACATGGTCAGCCTCCTGACCAGCTTCGCGCCCGAACAGGACGCGGCCATCATCGACGCGAAGACCTACATCGACTTCGTCACCAAGCTGGTCCTCGCGGTCGGCGTCGCCTTCGTCCTGCCGGTGTTCCTGGTGCTGCTCAACTTCGTCGGGGTGCTGAGCGCCAAGTCGATCATCGGCTCGTGGCGTTGGGCGATCATCGCGATCGCGCTCTTCACCGCGATCGCGACGCCCGCGGCCGACGTGCTCTCGATGTTCCTGCTCGCCGTGCCGATGGTGGTGCTCTACTTCGGCGCCTACGGGGTCGCGTGGATCCACGACCGCCGCGCGGCCAAGGCGGCGATGCGGCTGGAGGCCGAGCTCGCGGCATAGGCTGGGCGCGTGACCGACCAGCAGCAGCTCTCCCCGGCCGAACGCTTCGCCGCCTCGCGGCAGCGGCGCAGCAGCCCCTGCTGGAGTCCTTCCGGGAAGGGCTGCGCTTCGACCTCGACCCCTTCCAGCGCGAGGCGTGCGCCAGCCTGGAGAACGGGCGCAGCGTGCTGGTCGCCGCGCCGACCGGCGCGGGCAAGACGATCGTCGCCGAGTTCGCGGTGTTCCTCGCGATGCGCGAGGCGAATTCGAAGGTGTTCTATACCACGCCGATGAAGGCCCTCAGCAACCAGAAGTTCCAGGAGTTCGTCGAAGCCTACGGGCCCGAGGCGGTGGGCCTCCTCACCGGCGACACCAACATCAATTCGCACGCCCGCATCGTGGTGATGACGACCGAGGTTCTCCGCAACATGCTGTATGCGGATTCCGACCTCCTCGGCGACCTGGCGTACGTCGTGATGGACGAGGTGCATTACCTGGCCGACCGCTTCCGCGGGGCCGTGTGGGAGGAGGTCATCATCCATCTTCCGCAGGCGGTGCGCATGGTGTCGCTCAGTGCCACCGTCTCCAACGCCGAGGAGTTCGGCGACTGGCTGCAGGCCGTGCGCGGCGACACGGACGTGGTGGTGTCCGAGGAGCGCCCGGTACCCCTGGAGCAGCACATCCTGATGCGCACCAAGCTGATCGACCTGTTCGACTCGTCAGGGCTGGCGGCGACCAACCGGGTGAACCCGGAACTCGTGCAGATGGCGCGCTACGGCGGCCGGGTGCTCTCCGGGCGGCAGGCGCGCGATGTCGGGCGCTATCATTCCCGCGGCGGGCGCCCCGACACGTTCCGGATGAACCGCGCGGACTTCGTCCGGATGCTGAACGAGCACAACCTCCTGCCCGCGATCTTCTTCATCTTCAGCCGCAACGGCTGCGACGCCGCCGTCCGGCAGACGCTGCGCGAGGGCGTGCGCCTCACGGAGCAGCGCGAGCGCGACGAGATCCGCGCCATCGTCGAGGAGCGCTGCCGCACCCTGCTGGACGAAGACCTCGCGGTGCTCGGCTACTGGGAGTGGCTGGAGGGCCTGGAGCGCGGCGTCGCGGCCCACCACGCCGGGATGCTGCCGGCCTTCAAGGAGGTCGTGGAGGAGCTCTTCCGCCGCAAGCTGGTCAAGGTCGTCTTCGCGACCGAGACGCTGGCACTCGGTATCAACATGCCGGCCCGCACCGTGGTGCTGGAGAAGCTGGAGAAGTTCAACGGCGAGGCGCGCGTGCCGATCACGCCGGGGAGTACACCCAGCTCACCGGTCGCGCCGGCCGCCGCGGCATCGACGTCGAGGGCCACTCCGTGATCCAGTGGGAGGACGGCCTCGACCCGCAGTCGGTCGCGTCGCTGGCCTCCCGGCGCAGCTATCCCCTCAACTCCAGCTTCCGGCCCACCTACAACATGGCCGTCAACCTCATCGACCAGTTCGGCCGGGTGCGCACCCGCGAGATCCTCGAGTCGTCGTTCGCGCAGTTCCAGGCCGACCGCGCGGTGGTCGACCTCGCCCGCAAAGTGCGGCAGCAGGAGGAGTCCCTCGCCGGCTACGAGAAGGCGATGGAGTGCCACCTCGGCGACTTCCGCGAGTACTCGCGAATCCGCCGTGAGCTCAGCGACCTGGAGAAGAAGGGTCAGCGCATCGAGAACGCCTCCAAAGCCGAGCGCGAGCGGCGCCAGCGGCAGCTCGCCGCGCTGCGGAAGCGGATGCGGGAGCACCCGTGCCACCGCTGCCCGGACCGCGAGCAGCACGCCCGCTGGTCGGAGCGCTGGTGGAAGCTCAAGCGCGACACCGATCGGCTGAGCGCGCAGATCCAGTCACGCACCGGAGCGGTCGCCAAGGTCTTCGACCGGGTGTCGGACGTGCTGCTGGAGCTCGGCTACCTGACCGAGGAGGACGGCGAGACGGCGCTGACCGTCCACGGCCGCACCCTCAAGCGCATCTACGGCGAGCGCGATCTCCTCGTCGCCGAGTGCCTGCGGCGCGGGTACTGGAAGGAACTCGACGCCGCGGGCCTCGCCGCGATGGCGTGCGCGCTCGTCTTCGAGCCGCGCCGCGACGACGGCCTGGCGCACGACCGGAACCTCCCGCGCGGCGCGTTCCGCCCGGCGCTGGAGCGCACGACCGACCTCTGGGCCCGGCTGGACGACCTCGAGCGCGACAACCGCCTCCCGGGCAGCGAGCCCGTCTCCACGGCGCTGGCGCTGGCGATGCACCAGTGGGCGCGCGGCGCCGCGCTGGACGTCGTGCTGCGCGAGGCCGACATGGCCGCCGGCGACTTCGTCCGCTGGGCGAAGCAGACGATCGACCTGCTCGACCAGCTCTCCTTGGTCGCGCAGGGCAACGTCGGACGCACGGCACGGCAGGCGCTGGAGTCGATCCGCCGCGGCATCGTCGCCTACTCCGCCGTTGCCTGAGGGTTCCGGTCCCGTGGCTGTGCGGGACGCAGAGCGCGATGCCTTAGGCTCTCCCTTCGTGACCCGATCGCCGCGCGCCCGCAGACAGCGCCGTGCAGCACTGCCGCTCGCTCCGTTGCCGCTCTGGGGTGCTCTGCTCCTCGCCCTCAGCTCCGGCCCGATCCTCGCCGCCGGCTTCCCGGGCCATGACGTCTGGCCGCTGACGTTCGTCGGCATCGGGATGGTGCTGGTCGCGCAGCGCGGCCGGACCGCGGGCTCCGCGTTCGCTGTCGGCTGGCTGGCGGGTGAGGCGTTCTATCTGCTGCACGTGTCGTGGACCTCGCTCTACTTGGGGCCGGTGCCGTGGATCGCCCTCTCTACGCTCGAAGCGCTGTTCTGGGGCGCGGGCGGTGTCCTGATCACCCTCGCCTACCGGTGGGTGCCGCGAGCCTGGCCGGGCATCGGGGCCCGTCTGGGGCTGGTCCCGGTGATCGTCGCCGGGCTCTGGGTGCTGCGGGAGTACGTGACCGGCAACTGGCCGTACGGCGGGTTCTCCTGGGGACGCGTCGCCGAGTCGCAGTCGCTGAGCCCGTACGCGCCGCTCGTCGCGTGGCTCGGCATCTCCGGGCTCGGCTTCGTCATGGTCTGGCTGGTCGCGCTCCTCATCGAGCTGTTCTTCGCAGCGGACGTGCGCGCGCTCGTGCGCGGCGCCGTCGCCCTCGGCGCGATCGCGCTGGTGCTGGCCGTTCCGTCGTGGCCGGCGACGACGCACGGCACCACCCGGATCGCCGCGGTGCAGGGGAACGGACCCGCCGGGTACTTCGACAAACGGGCGACCGAGTACTCCGTCCTCAACTCGCAGGTGGACGCGTCCAACGCCATCCCCGACGCCGAGGTGACCGGCAAGAACGCCGTCGACATGGTGGTCTGGCCGGAGGGAGCGGCACAGCCCGACCCGACGCGCGATCCCGCGAGCGCCGCGGCCCTCGACGAGCAGGCCCGGCGGTTCGGCGCGCCGATGATCGTCGGGACCATCACCTACCGCGACGGTCAGTACTTCAACACATCGCTGCAGTGGGAGGCCGGGAAGGGCGCGGTCGACTATTACGACAAGAAGCACCCTGTGCCGTTCGGCGAGTACGTCCCGGATCGGTCGTTCTGGCGTCCGTTCGCCCCCCAGCTCATCGACCTCATCGGCCGGGACTACACGCCGGGGACGCGCGACAACGTGTTCGACGTCCGCGGCGTCCGGGCGGGCATCTCGATCTGCTTCGACATCGTGGACGACCAGCTCCTCACCGACATGATGAACGACGGCGCGCAGGTCATCCTGGCCCAGACCAACAACGCCGACTTCGGCCAGACCGACGAGAACCAGCAGCAGCTCGCGATCGCCCGGTTGCGCGCGATCGAGTCCGGCCGCGCCCTGGTGAACATCTCCACGGTCGGCAGCAGCCAGATCATCGCGCCGGACGGGAGGACGATCACCGAGATCGCCCCGTTCGCGCCCGGGCACATGGTCGCGGACGTGCCGCTCGGAACGACGACCACGCCGTCGACGCTGATGAGCCGCGGCATCGAGTTCCTCGTCGCCGGTCTCGGTCTCTTCGGCCTCCTGGTGGCGTCGTTCTCCCGGAAGCAGCCGCTGCCGGCCACGAGAAAGCCGCTCCCACCGGAACGGTGAGAGCGGCTGAAGGGGGTGCGACCGTCAGGCGGTGTGCTTGTGCTCGGTCGTCCCGCGGCGTGCGCGCAGGTACTGGAGTCGCTCCTCGAGGAGCTCTTCGAGCTCGGCGCGGCTGCGACGCTCCAGGAGCATGTCCCAGTGGCTGCGCGGCGTCTTGACGTCCGAGTGGTCGATCTCGACGGGCTTGTCGTCGACCAGCAAGCGGGCCTCGTGGCCGCAGTGCTTGCACTCCCAGGCACTGGGAGGCTCGGCCTCGGCGGAGAAGACCATTTCGGTCTCCTTGCCGCAGTCGGGGCACAGGTAGGTGTAACGGGAACGCGGAGAGTAGACGACGCCTTCTTCGCTTTGTAAGCTCTGGGCGCCAAGCCTCATTCCGCGCAAACTGCGATCTGCCATCGTGTGGTCTCCTCTTCGCGCGAATCCTCACAGTTATAAACCAGCAAGCTGGGGATTCTCTTTCCGGACGCCTCCTTCTCTCAGTGGGCTCACAGCGTCGATAAAGGAGCAGGGGCTCAGTTTCGCGCGCCGACCAGGCTTTTCAGGAGGTCGCAGCGATTGGTCACGATGCCGTCGACGCCCAGATCCAGCAGCCGGGTCATGTCGTCGACGTCGTCGACCGTCCAGACGTGCACCTCGGCTCCTGCGGCCTGGATCGCGCGGACCGTGCGGCCGGTGACCAGGCGCACCGGGCCGCGACGCTCCGGGATCTGCACGGCCGCGAACCCGCGCAGCGCCCGCCGCGCGAGGGGGCGCACGCCGAGTTTCGAGCCGAGTAGGGCGGGCACGAACTCCCAGACGGAGGGCGACACCGCGACGTCCGGCAGCGCGGACGTCGCCGCCCTCCTGCGCGCTCCCGAGAAGCTCGTCAGGAGGACCCGCTCGGCCGCGCGCGTCTTCACGATCGCCGCGGCGGCCGGGGCCGCGGCGCGCTCGTCCTTGATGTCGATGTTGAAGCGCGCCGCGGGGAACGCGTCGAGCGCCTCCGCCAGCGAGCAGAACGACTGGCCGTCGCCGAGCGGGATGCGCCGCAGCTCGGCCAGGGTGAGCTGGTCGACGCGCACGTCGCGGCCGGCCACCCGGGTCAGGTCGGGGTCGTGGCTGACCACCGCCACGCCGTCGGCCGAGGCGTGCACGTCGGTCTCCAGGTGCGTCGCGCCGGCGCTCAGAGCCTTCAGGAACGCGAGCAGCGTGTTCTCCGGCGCGTCCAGCGCCAGGCCGCGGTGCGCGATGATGCGCGGCCGCGGCCCGTCGAGGAAGGTCACGCCGGGGGAGCGGGCGCGGGAGTGGGCGGCGGAGTCGCGCCGGTCGCGGGGGCGGCGCCTGCCGCCTCCACCGACGGCGCGGCCTGTGTGCCGGCCGGGACCACGCCGAGCCCGGCTGCGGCCGCGCCCTTCGGCCCGAACGCCTGACCGATGCCCTTCAACGCCTCCGTGAGCTCGCTCGGGATGACCCAGAGCTTGTTCGCGGTGCCTTCGGCGAGCTTCGGCAGGGTCTGCAGGTACTGGTAGGCGAGCAGCAGGTTGTCCGGGTTGCCGGCGTGGATGGCGCCGAAGACCGTGGTGATCGCCTTCGCCTCGCCCTCCGCGCGCAGCACGGCCGCCTTCGCGTCGCCCTCCGCCTTGAGGATGGACGCTTGGCGCATTCCCTCCGCGTTGAGGATCTCGGACTGCTTGGTGCCCTCGGCCGTCAGGATCAGCGCACGACGATCGCGCTCGGCGCGCATCTGCTTCTCCATCGAGTCCTGGATGGACACGGGCGGGTCGATCGCCTTGAGCTCCACGCGGGATACTCGGATCCCCCACTTGCCGGTGGCCTCGTCGAGCACCAGGCGGAGCTGGCCGTTGATGTTGTCGCGGCTGGTCAGCGCGGCCTCGAGGTTCAGGCCGCCGACCACGTTACGGAGCGTGGTGGTGGTGAGCTGCTCGACGGCGCCGAGGTAGTTGGCGATCTCGTAGGTCGCCGCGCGCGCGTCGGTGACCTGGAAGTACACGACCGTGTCGATCGAGACGACCAGGTTGTCCTCGGTGATGACCGGCTGCGGCGGGAAGGACACGACCTGCTCGCGCAGGTCGATGAGCGGCCGCACCTTGTCGATGAACGGGACGACGACGTTGAGACCGGGGGTGAGCGTCTTGTGGTACCGGCCCAGACGCTCCACCACTCCGGCCCGCGCCTGCGGGATGATCCGGATGGCGCGGAACAGCGTGACCAGCACGAAGATCGCGATCACCAGGATGATGACCGAGACCACGATGGTCACGACGAGCTGGGTGACTGCGGTCACGTGACGCTCCTCTCGGTGAGGTCGCCGGCTCCCGCCGACACCGGTGACGGGGCGACGACGGCTGTCGCGCCCTCGATGCTCAGGACGATGACGTGCTCACCCGGCACCAGTTCCGCGGGGCCGGACTGAGCGGGCGAGAGCCGCGCGGTCCAGGTCTCCCCGACGGACAGCTTGACCAGTCCCGCAGTGCGCGAGACGGTGGAGACGACGACGCCGGTCATGCCGATCAGCGCGTCCACGTTGCTCTTGGCGGGGTCGCCGCCGCGCTTGAGCCGGTGCAGCAGCGGCGGCCGGATGAAGAACACCAGGACCACCGAGAGCGCGGCCGCGATGATCAGCTGAAGCCACCACGGCGCACCGAGCAGGCCGGAGATCAGGCCGCCCAGGCTGCCGATCGCGATCATGAGGAAGACGAAGTCGAGCGTCAGCATCTCGATGATCACGAACACGAGGATGAGGACGAGCCAGGCGATCCAGGCGAAGGATGTGATGTCCATGAGCCGCCCCTCTCTACACATCACTATGTACTTGCTAGAACGCTAGCATTCCCGCGGCCCACTGGACGGAACGCACTTGGTAGTCTCAGAAAGCCGTGTCGTCCAACGCTCTAGGAGTACCCGTGTCCAACGCTTCCGCGTCCGCCAGCCCGCTCGAGCCGGGCAGCCTCGCCGGCAAACGCGCCCTCGTCACCGGTTCGTCGCGCGGTATCGGCGCCGACACCGTGCAGTACCTGGCCGACGCCGGCGCCGCGGTCGCGATCAACTACCGCAACAAAGAAGCGCGCGCGGTCAAGCTGGCCGACGCGATCCGCGCGCAGGGCGGCACCGCGATCACCGTGGGCGCGGACCTGACCGACCCCACGTCGGTCGCCGCGCTGTTCGCGGCCGTCGACGCGGAGTGGGGCGGCCTCGACATCCTGGTCCTCAACGCCTCCGGCGGCATGGAGTCCGGGATGGCCGAGGACTACGCCATGCGGCTCAACCGCGACGCCCAGGTCAACGTGCTGACGTCGGCATTGCCGCTCATGGCCGCCGGCTCCCGTGTCGTGTTCGTCACGAGCCACCAGGCGCACTTCATCCGCTCCACCCCGACCATGCCGGAGTACGAGGCGGTCGCGCTCAGCAAGCGGGCGGGCGAGGACGCGCTGCGGAAGCTGCTCCCGGAACTGGACGCGAAGGGCGTCGAGTTCGTCGTGGTCTCCGGCGACATGATCGAGGGCACCATCACCGCGACGCTGCTCAACCGGCTCAACCCGGGTGCGATCGACGCCCGCAAGGAGGCCGCCGGCCGCCTCTACAACGTCGGCGAGTTCGCCGCCGAGGTCGCTTCGGCGGTCGTCGACCCGGTTCCGGCCGACCACACCCGCCTCGTCGGCGACGTCTCCAGCTTCGAGCCGATCAGCGAATGAGGCCCGCCGACCTGGAGCTCCTGACCGGGGTCTCCCGTCCCACCGTCCACCCGGCAGGCGGACGTGCCGTCGTCTCGGTCACGCATCCCTCCTTCGCCGCGGACGCGACGGTCGGCCAGCTCTGGAACGTCCCGCTGTCCGGGCACGCCGCGCCGAGGCGGCTCACTCGCGGCTTCCGCGACAGCGCCCCGAAGTTCTCGCCGGACGGGCGGCTGATCGCGTTCCTGCGCGGCGGCCCGAAGTCCCCGTCGCAGCTGATGGTGGTGGACGCCGCGGGCGGAGAGCCCGTCGTCGTCACCGACCGCAAGCTGGGCGTGACCGAGTTCGCCTGGTCTCCGGACGGCCGCTCGCTGGCTTTCGTCAGCCGCGATCCCGAGCAGGGGCGCTACGGCACGGTCGAAGGCATCGAGCCGAACGGGGAGCGGGCCCGGCGGATCGACACACTGAAATATCAAGCCAACGGGCTGGGGTACATCACCGACCGGCGTTCGCACGTCTACCTGGTGCCGGCGCCGGATGTCTGGGCGGAGCCGCCCGTGTCGCCGATCGCGGAGGCCGACGGCTCGACGCGGCCGGCTCCGGCGGTCGCGACACCGCGCGCGCTGACGAGCGGGGACTGGGACGACTCGGCGATCGCATTCTCGCCGGACGGATCGACGCTCGCGTTCGTCTCGGCCCGGCACGCGGGCCGGGACGACGACCTCCGCTCGAACGTGTTCCTGGTGCCGGTCGACGGCGGCCGGGAGCCCTCCGACGCGACGGGGGAGCACGGCAGCTTCTCGGTCGTCGCGGTCACGTACGGCCTCAACGGCGCGCTCTACTTCAGCGCGCAGGACGTGGGTCAGGGCGGCCGGGACTTCGTGGCGAAGAACACCGCGCTCTTCGTGCTCGATCACCCGGGCGCCGCGCCGCGCAGGCTCACCGAGCCGGAGACGGTCGACCTCACCGAGTCGGAGATCGTCGCTTTCCGCGACGACAGCGTGCTGGTGTGCGACCGCCGCCGCGGCGCGCTCGTCCTCACCGAAGTGGAGGCGGACGGCGCCGCACGTCGGCTCACCGACGATCTGACGGTGGTGAGCGGCGTCGGCACGGCGGGCGGGACCATCGTGGCGAGCGTCTCCGACGCCGGCACGGCGGGCGACGTCGCCGTGATCGACGGCGATAGCCTCCGGCGGCTCACCGACTTCTCCCATGACCTCCGCGCAGCCGGCGTGATCGCGCCCCGCGAGCTCACGGTGACGGGCCGCGACGGGTACCCGATCCACGGCTGGGTCGTGGCGCCCGAGGGCAGCGGACCGCATCCCGTGCTCCTCACCATCCACGGCGGACCGTTCGCGGCCTACACCGCTGCGCTCTTCGACGAAGCGCAGGTCTACGCGGCGGCAGGCTACGCCGTGGTGATGTGCAATCCACGCGGGTCGGCCGGCTACGGCCAGGAGCACGGTCGCGTCATCCGGCAGCGGATGGGCACCGTCGACCTCGCCGACGTTCTCGACTTCCTGGACGGCGCCATCGCGGCGACCCCGGACCTCGACGCCGAACGCGTCGGCGTGATGGGAGGGTCCTACGGCGGCTACCTGACCGCGTGGACGATCGCGCACGACCACCGCTTCGCCGCGGCGATCGTGGAGCGCGGCTATCTCGACCCGGCCGCCTTCATCGGCACGAGCGACATCGGCAGCTTCTTCAGCGACGAGTACACCGGCACCGATCCGTCCGGGATCGCCGCGCAGAGCCCGCAGGCCGTGGTCGACCGCGTCCGGACGCCCACGCTCGTGCTGCACTCGTCGAACGACCTGCGCTGCCCGCTCGGGCAGGCCGAGCGGTACTACGCGGCGCTGAAGCGCGGCGGTGTCGAGGCCGAGCTCGTGATCTTCCCGGGGGAGGACCACGAGCTGAGCCGCAGCGGCCGCCCGCGGCACCGTCGCGAGCGGTTCGAGATCATCCTGGACTGGTGGGACCGGCACCTGCCGGTGAAGCCGCGCCGCTAGGCGGCGGCGGGTGCCGCGGGTGCCGCAGTCGTCTTCAGCACCTCTCGCCCGAATGTGAACGCGCGGACGACGCCGATGATGCCGAGCACGATCAGCGCGATCGCGGCGAACAGGATCAGGAACACGGCCGACGACGCCGGCAGGAACAGCACCACGAGGCCCGCGATGATGCTCAGGATGCCGTAGGCGATCGCCCATCCGGCGGAGCGGGCGCGTCCCGCCTCCACGAGCGCCATGATGCCCTCGATGATCCAGCCGACGCCGATGAAGGCGAGGGCGAAGATCACCAGGACGGTCGCGGCGGTCGACACGTTCTTCAGGGTCACGATGGCCAGGAAGACCAGCAGGACCCCGAGGATGATGTTGAGCGTCCGGATCCCGCCGCCGATGCCGCGGGCGAAGATCCCGACGCCCAGCCGCATGATGCCGGAGACGAGGAAGTAGATCCCGAGGAAGACCGCCAGGACGGCGATGGTCTTGGCGGGCCAGAAGAGCAGCACGACGCCGAGGATCACCGCGACGGCGCCGCTGACTCCGAGGACGGCGCGGATCCCGTTGATGGCGGAGCGGGTCATCTCCGACGCGTCCAGCGAGAGGTCGCGGACGGCGGAGTCGAGAGGATCGGTGGAGGACATCGCACGCACCTTTCTGTCGGTCGGCCACGGTGTCGGGTGGCCGCTTACGCGCAGAATACTGAAGATTCGCTGTGCAGATCAGACCCATTCTCTCGACGTCGCGAGTGCGGGGGAGGGGAGGTGGGTCTGCGGCACCTGGTTAGATCGGAGAGGACACCGAATGGACGGAGTGCAACGATGACCACGGCCACCAACGCGGACGGACCGGAGCGGGCGGACTCCCACGACGTCATCCGGGTCCGCGGCGCGCGTGAGAACAATCTCAAGGACGTCAGCGTCGACCTGCCGAAGCGCCGGCTGACGGTGTTCACCGGCGTGTCCGGCTCCGGCAAGAGCTCACTCGTCTTCGGGACTATCGCGGCCGAGTCGCAGCGTCTCATCAACGAGACGTACAGTGCCTTCGTGCAGGGCTTCATGCCGTCGCTCGCGCGGCCCGACGTCGACGTGCTCGAGGGCCTGACGACGGCCATCCTCGTCGACCAGGAACGGATGGGCGCCAACGCGCGGTCCACGGTCGGCACGGTCACCGACGCGAACGCCATGCTCCGGATCCTGTTCAGCCGCCTCGGGCAGCCGCACATCGGCTCCCCGCAGGCCTTCTCGTTCAACATCCCGACCGTGCGCGGCGCCGGCGCGATTTCCATCGAGGGCAAGGGGACGGTGAAGCGCAGCTTCGAGCAGACCGGTGGGATGTGCCCGCGCTGCGAGGGGATGGGCACCGCCTCCGAGATCGACCTGACCCAGCTCTACGACGAGACCAAGTCGCTCTCCGGCGGAGCGATCACCGTGCCCGGCTACACGGCCGACGGCTGGTCGGTGCGGATGTTCAGCGAGTCCGGCTTCTTCGACGCGGCCAAGCCGATCCGGGATTTCTCGGACACCGAGCTGCACGACTTCCTCTACAAGGAGCCGGTGAAGGTCAAGATCAACGGCATCAACCTCACCTACGAGGGCCTGGTGCCGCGGGTCCAGAAGTCGATGCTGTCCAAGGACGTCGATGCGATGCAGCCGCACATCCGCGCCTTCGTGGAACGCGCCGTCACCTTCGCGCCGTGCCCCGAGTGCGGAGGGACACGCCTGAACGAGGGGGCGCGGTCGTCGCTCATCCGCGGGGTCAGCATCGCCGACGTGTGCGCGATGCAGCTCAGCGACCTCGCCGAGTGGGTGCGGGGGCTGGACGAGCCGTCTGTAGCGCCGCTCCTGGAGAACCTGCAGGGCACGCTCGACTCGTTCGTGGACATCGGCCTCGGCTACCTCTCTCTCGACCGGCCCTCCGGAACGCTGTCGGGCGGCGAAGCGCAGCGCACCAAGATGATCCGCCACCTGGGGTCCTCGCTCACCGACATCACCTACGTGTTCGACGAGCCGTCGGTCGGACTGCACCCGCACGACATGCGCCGGATGAACGAGCTGCTCGTGCAGCTCCGCGACAAGGGCAACACGGTCCTGGTGGTGGAGCACAAGCCGGAGATGATCGTCATCGCCGACCACGTGGTCGACCTCGGTCCGCGCGCGGGCACGGCCGGGGGAGAGATCGTCTACGAGGGGACCATCGACGGGCTGCGGGGAGCGGCACGCTGACCGGGCGGCACCTGGACGACCGGGCGCAGGTCAAGGAGTCGGTGCGGACGCCGTCCGGCGTCCTGGAGGTGCGCGGAGCGACGTCGCACAACCTGCAGAACGTCGATGTGGACCTCCCGCTCGGCGTGCTGGTCGTGGTGACCGGCGTGGCCGGATCCGGCAAGAGCTCGCTCATCCACGGCTCGGTGTCGCCGCGCGAGGGCGTCGTCTCCGTGGATCAGGGCGCCATCCGCGGCTCGCGGCGCAGCAACCCGGCCACCTACACCGGCCTGCTGGAACCGATCCGCAAGGCGTTCGCCAAGGCGAACGGCGTCAAGCCAGCGCTGTTCAGCGCGAACTCCGAGGGCGCCTGCCCGAACTGCAACGGCGCCGGCGTCATCTACACCGACCTCGGGGTGATGGCCGGCGTCTCGACCGTGTGCGAGGTGTGCGAAGGCAAGCGCTTCGACGCGTCCGTGCTGGAGTACCGCTTCGGCGGCCTCGACATCAGCGAGGTGCTGGCGCTGTCGGTGGAGGACGCCGAGACGTTCTTCGCGAGCGGCGAGTCGCGCATCCCGGCCGCCCACGCGATCCTGCAGCGCCTGGCCGACGTCGGCCTCGGCTACCTGACCATCGGCCAGCCGCTCACGACGCTGTCCGGCGGCGAGCGCCAGCGGCTGAAACTCGCGACGCACATGGCGGAGAAGGGCGGCGTCTACGTGCTGGACGAACCGACCACCGGTCTGCACCTGGCCGACGTCGAGCAGCTCCTCGGCCTCCTCGACCGGCTGGTCGACTCCGGCAAGTCGGTGATCGTCATCGAGCACCACCAGGCCGTCATGGCGCACGCCGACTGGATCGTGGACCTCGGCCCCGGCGCGGGGCACGACGGCGGACGCGTCGTGTTCGAGGGCACGCCCGCCGACCTGGTGGCGTCGCGGGCGACGCTGACCGCGCAGCATCTGGCGGAGTACGTGGGGGCGTGACGTCCTAGTGGGCCGCCACCGCGTTCCCGGTGAGCTCGTGGCGCGAGTAGGTGTCGACGAAGCATTCGTAGGCGCGGTCTCCTGACGTCCACTGCGTCTCGGTGTTCGGGTAGCGCAGCTCGACCTGCACGTCCTCGTTCCACACCGCGACCCAGTTCCAGTCCAGGAGTCCGGGCGCCGTGCAGAGGTCGCCGACCTGGGAGTTCAGGGCCTGTGTGCCGGGGAACGGTGCGCGTGGAGCCTGGGGGAGCGCACCCTTCGAGAGCACCTGGGCGATGTGCGGCGACGCGCAGTCGACGACGGGGTAGGCGTTCGCCCACGGCGACGGGAAGACCTGGAGGCAGGAGCCGGTGGCGATCCCGGCCACCGGCTGCGCGGGAACCGTGGCGACGGGCGGCGTGGGAGTCGCCCGCGGCGGCAGGCTGAGCGGTGCCGGGCCCGGCTCCGGGGGTGCGGAGGAGCGGTCGGAACCGTTGCCGTTATGTCAGCACGGGCGTCTCCGGCGGGGGCGGCGATGGCGAAGGCGGCGACGGAGAGGAGGGCGACCGCGGCGGCGCCGGTCGCGCTGACGAGGATGAGCCACCCGCGGCGCGACAGCCCGTCCGGGCTCGCGGGCGATCGGCGGTTCTTCACCGCCTCATCCTACGTTCGGCCGGTGGAATCGCGAGCTGTGCCGCAGGATGCGCGCACCAGCGTGAACAGGGGGCTCCGTTCGACGGTGACGATGGACGGGTAGGCGGTGCGGCCGTGAGGGCCCGGGCAGTGGCGAGTGGATAGCCTGGAGGGATGGAACGAGCCAAGAACATCCTGCGCCTGAGCGTCGGCGGATCCTCCCGGACGTCCCTGCGCACGGAGCTGCGGTCGGGCGGTGTCCTCCTGAATGCGTACGCCGAGACGCTGCTCGATCACGAGGCGTTCGCGTTGCGGGATCCGGTAGTGCTCACTGTCGTCGCGCGCGGCGTGGGCGAGCTGGGCCTCGCTGCCGGCGCGACGCTGCCGGAGGTCTTCGCCGCGGCCCGGGAGCAGGGGCTGTCGCTGTGCCCGCCCGACACCGGCCCGTACCTCCGGCTCGCGCTGCGGTCGCAGCCGAACGCCCCGGACTCGGTGCTGTCCGCCGGACGCTCGCCGGCGGGCGCGCTCAAGGTCGCGAGCGCGCCGCTGAGCGACGACGTGGAGTTCCCGAAGGGCTTCTACCTGCGCGTGGTCGATGGCGTGCAGTGGCTGCGTGGCTACCGCTGTGACGACGAGTACCGGTACACGGCCGAGGACCGGTTCGCCTTCACGCTCCCGCTATGAGCGGTACTCCGGGTTCGGGAAGTCGAACCGGGTCCCGGCGTCCCACTCCCGGCGCTGGTTGCCGTAGTCGGGGAAGCCGCCCGCGTCCTTCAGCAGCCGCGCGAGGTGGAGGAGGTTCCAAGTCAGGAACGTCGTGTTCCGGTTGGTGAAGTCGTTGTCGAACCCCACGCGCCGGCCGTCGCCCAGGTCGTCGCCGTAACTGGGGCCGGGTCCGGCCTCGCCGATCCATCCGGCGTCCGCCTGCGGAGGGATGGAGTAGCCGATGTGCTGCAGGCTGTAGAGAACGTTGGACGCGCAGTGCTTGATGCCGTCCTCGTTGCCGGTGATGAGGCACCCGCCGGTCCGGCCGTAGTAGAGCCACTGGCCTTTCTCGTTCAGCTCGCCCGAATGCGCGTAGAGCCGCTCGATGATCTTCTTCGTCTCGCTGCTGTTGTCGCCGAGCCAGATCGGGCCGGCGATCACGAGGATGTCGGCAGCGAGCACCCGCGGGAAGAGCTCCGGCCAGGCATCAGCGTCCCAGCCGTGCTCGCGCATGTCGGGGTAGACACCCGTGGCGATCGCGTGGTCGACGGCGCGGAACTGGTCGACCTGCACGCCCTGGGCGGACATGATCGACGCGCTCACGTCGATCAGCGACTGGGTGTGGCTGCGGCCGGGGGAGCGGGTGAGGGTGGTGTTGATGTAGAGCGCGCGCAGATCGCTGAAATCGGTTCCCGAGGAGCTCATGGGGTCACGCTACAACTGCTCGCCGTGCCGCGCGACGAAACAGTGCTGAGATCCGGCGCCCGTCGGAGCCGCGCAGTACGCTCACCTCATCGGCGGGAGGGACTCGCCGCGAGCCTGGAGCAGAGCGATGTCACAGCCGTCTTTCCCCACCGGAGCATCCGGAGCCCCGACCCCTCGGAACTCCGGCGGAACATCCACTGCCACCGCGCCGGCGCCCGAGCACCGGCACCCTTTCCTCCGGCCCAGCCGCCTGCTCGCCAACGCCCCGCACGAGAGGCTGCATCCCGCAGTGCTCGCCGAAGCCGAGCGCCGGGCCTCGAGCGTCCAGCTCCGGATCGCCGACGCGATCACGGCATTCGCCGGGTCGATGATGTTCGTCTATCTGCACGTCGTGCTCTTCGCGGTGTGGATGCTCGTGTTCGAGAAGAGCCCCTGGCCGACCCTGACCCTCATCGTGTCTCTCGAGGCGATCTTCCTGTCGACGTTCGTCATGATCGGGCAGAACCGCCAGGCGGCCTTCCAGCAAGCGAAGGCGGACCACGACTACATCGCCCAGCAGAAGCTGCTGGAGGAGAACACGGAGCTCACGCGCACGATCCACACGCTGACGCAGGAAATCCACGCTCGGATGCCCGCGAGCGGGACGCCGTCGACCGGCGCGCCTGACGCATCCTTGTAACGCTGATAATGCACATTATGTCAGCTCGAAGACGCGCTCTCGCCTACCAGCGCGGTCACCGTGCATTCGAGCGTGTAGCCGCTGGGCAACGCGACCTTCATCGGTTGACCGCACCAGCGCGCTCACGAGCGCCGCCACCACCTTCGAACGTCTGCGAGTGAAGAACGTCATCGATGCCCCCGCGGCTCTGAAATATCCGTCGAAAAGTACCGGCCTCGCTCAGGGCGCCGGGCGCTCCATGCGGGTGTACGCATACGGCACCCAGTCCCCGCTGAATACCCCGCTAACGGGTACGCATCCTCACCACTCGTTTGTTCACGTTCCATCGCCTCACTCAGGGCTTCAGGCAAGAAGGACAAGGATCTCACGCTGCCGTTGCAACTGGTTGTCCTCCCACCACTCAACGACGACCACCGCAGCCGGAGGGCTGGCGACGCCCCTGTGCACGCGCACTTCTGCCGATTCGCCGGGACCAATGGGCTCCACTTTCGAGACCGATACGTCAGCCTTATCCAAATCGGTTAGACCCTCGATGCGGACGTCGCGAGCAGTGGCGCCACCTTCGTTTCGCAGCTCGTAACCGTCGTCGCTCCGAAGCAGACCCGGGAACTTCCCGATCCGTCTGACCTCCCAATGAACGGCTTTTGTGGCAGCATCTCCTTCGCTCGCTGCGGCCGGAGCATCTCCCCAGGTCGCTCCCGTTGACGCATGCGCGCTGCGCTCAAGCAACGCTAGCTGTGACTTCGTGGCAGCTTCACTGGCGTTTGCGGCCTTCGCCAATGCCTCGGTGGCTGCAACCTGCGCTGCCCCCGATGCCACGTTCGCCCGGTACGCGAGATATGCGATCGCGCCAGACACTAGAACGCCGAGCAGGCTCACGACGACCATGAGCCAATCCGTCAGCGAGGATCCCGTGTCCACCGGCAGCGGAATCGGGATCGAGCCTGCCTCGGGTGTCATGGCCCGCACTCTATCGCTCACTCAACCGCAGCGCTCTATCTGTGTGTGCGTATTTGGACCGCGCGCTAACACCAAGAACGGCCCGGTGACTAATAGCTGGAAAACCAGTAGGCCTGGAACGAATACGCCGCTCGTCAATACGCACCCTCACCACCCACATCACGGGCCCACCTCGTACACGACCTGGCCACATCGTCCAGTGAGCGCAGGATCGTCGCGCTATCACGTGGGGCGCTCCCCAACCGGAATCGGCTACGCGCTCAGGAGGCGGGCCTTCTGCGCCTCGAACTCGGCCTCGGTGAGCACCCCGGCGGCTCGCAGCTCACCGAGCTGTGCGAGCTGATCGAGCGGCGTGGGCGCAGGGACCCCGGCCGGCGTCTCGTCGCCACCGGGCCGGCGCTGCCCGGCCGCGGCGTCCTGAGCCGCCCAGCGCTGCTGCTGGCGTCGGTGGGTGCTTCCGATGACGCGTGTCGCGACGGAGGCGCGCGCGGCGGTGCGCAGAAGGCTCATCGGTCGGTTCCTTCCACTTCGAGGGCGTCGGCGAGGTCGATGATGTCGACTCCCCGGCGAACAGCTCCGCGCCGCCCGCTGTGATCCACGCGTCGGCCGCGGGAGCCAGGGAGCGGTCCTCGTAGACGAGCGCGATGGCGAAGGCGCCGGGCTCCAGCGCGTCGGCGACCCGCTGGACGTCCTTCGCGTCGAGGATGCCCGAATACGCGCCGTCGAAGCCGTCGGAGCCGCCAGATACCGGGAACTGGTCGAGCGGCCGACGGACCGGCGCCCCGGTGTCGTCGACACGGATCAGTTCGAGGTCGAGCACCTCGATGATCCCCTCGTCGACCCGGTGCAGCACCGCGGCGAGGCCCGCGCTGACGGAGGCGTCCTCGGGGAAGGCGAACACCAGATAGTCCACGGGTCCGGCGAAAGCGTCGTTGGCCATGTCGTTCCTTTCTCTAGAGAGGGCACGGCGATGGCCACGCTAGCGGCGGCCCGGATGCTCTCCCCGCAGTGGGGCCGCCTGCAGCGTCAACGGGAGCGAAGTTTCACCGGGTCGCCCATCCCCTGACCCGCGACGTCGGCGGCGCGCTCACCTGGACGCGTCGACGGGGCGCGGTGGGCGGCCTGTCATGAGCGTTCGTGCACCGAGTAGGTGAGGTGCGTCGCGCGCGGCGACGCCTCCGAGCCGGTCTGCTCCAGCTTGATGCGGGAGTCGTCCACGGAGTCGAACAGACGGATGCCCTTCCCGAACAGCACAGGCGAGAGGGCGATCGAGAATTCGTCGACCAGGCCCGCGTTCAGGTACTCCACGATCGTGGCGCCGCCCCCGGCGATCCGGACGTCGCGCTCCCCCGCGACCTCGCGCGCCCGGTCGAGCGCGACCCACAGGTCGTCCACAAAGTGGAAGGTGGTCCCGCCGAGGCGCACCCACGGGTCGCGGCGCTCGTGCGTGACGACGAACACGTCCGTGTGGAACGGCGCGTCCTCCGGCCAGGCGTGCTCGCCGGCCTCGAACATCCGCTTTCCCATCACGCTGGCGCCGGTGCGCTCGAAGGTGCGGCGGGCGATGTCGTCGTCCAGGCCCTCCTCGCCGCCCGGGCCGAGAGCGAGGTTCCCGCGGAAGAACCGGGTCGGGAAGACCCAGTGCTGCAGCTCCATCCACTGCGTGCCCATCAACTCCTCCGGGGAGTCCGGCGCCATGAACCCGTCCAGCGACATCGAGACGCTGAAGAACACCTTCCCAGCCATCAGTTCCTCTTCTCATTCCTCATCGTGGGTCATTCCTCATCGTCGTCTCGACGTAGCCGGCCAGCTTGGCCAGCGTCTGCCTGCCGCCCTCGGCGGCGTGGGAGCGTTCGAGCGCCTGGTCGCGCAGTTCCACGGTCGGGAACACCGTTCGCAGCTCGATGCGCGTCGCGGCGCCTACCGGGGTGAAGGTCAGCACCGAAGCGAACGTGTCCGGATCGTCGCGGTGCTCGCCGTGGAGCAGCTCGATGCGCTCGGGCGGGACGATGGCCGTCCAGGTGATCCACTCGGGATAGGCCGTGCCGTCCGGGCCGCGCATCGTGAAGGCCCACACCCCGCCCACCCGGAAGTCGAAGGACCGGGTGGTCGTGCTGAACCCCGCCGGACCCCACCACCGCGAGAGGTGCCTGACCTCCGTGAACGCCTCGAACACCAGCTCGGGCGGAGCGTCGATCAGGCGCGAGACGACGATCTCGCGATCGGCTGCCGGCGACTCCGCTGTCTCTGGTTCCTGCACCGGCTACTCCCCTGCCCTCTGCGCTGTGAGCTCCTGCACGTACGCATCGAGGCGGTCGAAGCTCTCGTTCCAGAACTGCTCGAAGCCGCCCGTCCACTCGTGGATCGTCCGCAGGCCGCCGGCGTCGAGGCCGTAGACCCGCTGCTTGCCTGCTCGGCGGTCCTGTACGAGCCCGACTTCCTTGAGCACCCGCAGGTGCTTGGACGCGCCGGGCTGCGGAATCCCGAGCGCCGCGGCCACCTCGTTCACCGGCCGCTCGCCGGACCGCAGCAGCACCAGGATGTCGCGGCGGCGCGGTTCCGCGACGGCGTTGAAGACGTCCGAGGTCGTCGCTGCCCGTGCCATGCGTCCGATCATATACCGATATGGGTGCATGAACACAGGGTGAAGACCGTCGTTAAACTCGCCTTCCGCTGGACGGAAGGACGCCTCGCTCGCCGCGGAACCCCCGGGGTGGAGCGCCCGGCGCGACGAGCGGGGCCGGTACTTTCGACGGACATTTCAGGGCCGCGGAGGGTATCGATGACGTTCTTCACTCGCAGACGTTCGAAGGTGGTGGCGGCGCTCGTGAGCGCGCTGCTGGCGGTGGCAGGGGTGATCGTCGGCACCCAGGTCGCGGCGGCGGCGCCCACCGACCAGCAGTGCTCGTACGCGGATGCCGGGACGGGGACGTACGCGCGCACACTCTGCTGGCTGGATCAGAGCGGATACGAC
Source organism: Leifsonia sp. L25 (assembly GCF_050632895.1). Next base: position 481,949 of record NZ_JBODRZ010000002.1, read on the forward strand.
CAGGCGGCGGCCTCCACCCCCGGCGGCCAGCCGATGAAGGTCGCGCTGCCCGGCGGCTACACGCTCGAATACACGGTGACCGCGATCGGGCGCGCGGTGGTGCCCGCGGCGTTCCCGACGTATGCGAGCGCCTACCTCGGCCGCAACAACGGCGGGTACCGGGGTGTGGCGGGCCTGCCCGCGCTGTACCAGGCGGGCACGACGGGCGGGAACTCGTCCGTGACCATGACCGGCGTCACGGTCAAAGATGCCGACGGCAACCCCGTCCAAGCGTTCTCGATCGTCATGGCGGACGCCGAGTCCACCGATCAGGGCGAGTCGCTGCGGTTCACGGCCGATCAGTCGCTCCGGCAGATCGCGCCGCTGGGGAACGCGTGCGAGGCCGGGTTCACGGGGGTCGGCACCAACTCGGTGACGTGCTCCAGCAGCCAGAGCGTCACCAGGAACGGTACGGCGATGGTCGCGGCCGACGCTCCGGTCGCCGCGTCGATCGACCTGAACACGAACCGGCGCCAGGGCGTCGCGTTCGGAATCCTGCTGTCGAAGGTCGTCCTGTCCAAGAACGTGGCCAGCCGGGTGAGCCCGTCCGACTCGTTCGGGCTCAGCGTCACCGCCCCGGGCGGCATCCAGCTCGCCGGCGCGAACACCGGGACCGCGACCACCGCCACCACCGGCGAGGTCGAGACCATCGGCGCGGCCGCCACGTCCCCGTTCACGCTCGCGGAGACCGCGACCGGCACGACGCCCATCGGCGCGTATGCGCAGTCCTGGTCGTGCACAAGGAACGGGGCGACCGATCCCTCCCTCCCGTCGGGCGCCGCCGGTCCCTCCGCCGACGTCGCGCTCGCGATCGGAGACCTGGTCGACTGCACCATCACCAACACGGCGCTCTCCGGCAACCTCCTGCTCCAGAAGGAGGCGGGACCGGTGAACGACGTCAACGGCAACGGCGTCCGCGACGCCGGCGACACCATCCCCTACTCCTTCACCGTGACGAACACCGGCCAGGTGACCGTCGAGAACCTCGTGGTCGACGACCCCGCAGTGGGAGCGGTGACGTGTCCGGCGACCACGCTCGCCCCTGGCGACACGACGCGCTGCACCGCGGACACGCTCTACACCGTCACGGCCGCGGACGTCGCCTCCGGCGCCTTCACGAACACCGCGACTGCTCAGGGCGACGTGCTCGGGGGTCCGACCGTCATCCGCTCCAACACCTCCGCGACCACCACGACGCTGGAGGCGGCGAACGCCGCGCTGACGCTCAGCAAGACCGTCGCCCCGACGACGGCGGCGGTCGCCGGAACAACGGTGACCTACGACTACAGCGTGACCAACACGGGCAACGTGGATGTCCACGCCCTCGCGATCGTGGAGAGCTCCTTCTCCGGCAGCGGGACCGGCCCGGCGCCGGTCTGCCCGGTGACGGCGCTCGCCCCCGGCACGTCGACGGTCTGCACTGCCGCCTACACCGTGACCCAGGCGGACGTGGACGCCGGCTCGGTGACGAACACCGCGCACGCGACGGCGACCGACCCGGAGAGCGGCACCGTCGACTCCCCCGGCTCGTCGGCGACGGTCACCTCGGCCGCCACGCCCGCGATCACGCTCGAGAAGTCGGCGTCGCCCGACGACGCCGCGTCGTTCGTCGTCGGTCAGGAGCTCACCTACTCCTTCGTCGCCACCAACACCGGCAACGTGACGCTGACGGATGTCGGCATCGACGAGCAGGGCTTCACCGGCACGGGAGGCGCGGTGAACCCGGCGTGTCCGGCCGCCGCGCCGATCCCGCCGGGCGGCCAGGTGACCTGCACGGCGACCTACACGCTGACGCAGGCCGACATCGACCAGGGCGACGTGACGAACACGGCGACCGCGCACGGCACCCCGCCGACCGGACCGGCCGTGAGTTCGGCGCCGGACACGATCAGCGCTCCGGGCAATCCGGCGCCGGCCATCACCGTCGAGAAGACCGCGACGCCCACGACGGTCGCGGCTGCGGGCGATGCCGTGAGCTACCGGTTCGCCGTCACCAACAGCGGGAACGTGACCTTGAAGGACGTGACCGTCGACGAGACAGCCTTCTCGGGCAGCGGCGGCACCCCCGTCGTCACCTGCCCCGCGGAGGCAGCCACGATGCTCCCCGGTGCCCGGGTGGTCTGCACCGCCGCCTACACGCTGACCCAGACGGATGCCGACCAGTCCCAGCTCGTCAACACCGCCACCGCGACCGGCACCCCGCCGGCCTCGGCGGGCGGTCCGGTGACGAGCGCGCCGTCCACGGCGACCGTCGCGGTCGCCGAGAACCCGGCGCTCACTCTGGTGAAGACCGCGAGCCCTCTGCACGCGACGGCCGCGGGTGACACGATCACCTACTCGTTCGCGGTGACCAACACCGGCGACACGACGGTGAACGGCATCGGGATCGCCGAGGGCGCGTTCTCCGGCTCCGGCCCGGCGCCGTCGGCGAGCTGCCCGGCGGGCGCGGCGTCCCTCGCGCCCGGTGCGACCGTGACGTGTACGGCGACCTACACCGTCACGCTGGCGGACGCGAACGCCGGCGGCATCGACAACACCGCCACTGCGACGGGCACGACGGGTAGCGGCGCCGCCGTCACGTCGGACGACGCGCAGACGGTCGTGCCGATCGCGCCGGACCCGGGCGTCACGCTGCAGAAGACCGCGTCCATCCGGAGTGTGACGGCCGCAGGCCAGACGGTCACCTACGAGTTCGTGGTCACCAACACCGGCAACGTGACGCTGCAGAGCCCTCAGGTCGTGGAGGCCCGCTTCAGCGGGTTCGCCGTGCTGGATCCGGTGTGCCCGGCCGGGGTCACCTCCCTGGCGCCCGGCGAGGCCGTGACCTGCACGGCCGACTACGTCACGACGCAGGCCGACATCGACAAGGGCGGGATCACCAACAGCGCCGTGGCGACGCTCCAGACGCCGGGCGGGGCCACGATCACCGCTCCCCCGTCGGAGGTCGACATCACGGCCGACCCGGCGCCGGCGCTGACGACGGAGAAGACGGTCGACCCGACCGCGATCACCACGGCAGGACAGCCGGTCACGTACTCCTACCTGGTGACCAACACCGGCAACGTGACGCTGACGGACGTCGCAGTGGCTGAGGGCGACTTCACCGGCAGCGGCGCCACACCGGCGCCGAGCTGCCCGGCCGGTGCGGCGGCGCTCGCCCCGGGCGCGACCGTCACCTGCACGGCGTCGTACACGCCGACCCAGGCCGACGTCGACACCGGCACCGTGACCAACACGGCGACCGCGAGCGGGACGCCGATCGGCGGTGGCGCGGCGGTGGACTCCCCGCCATCGTCCACGACTTTCAGCGCCACCGCCTCACCGGACCTGACCATCACCAAGACGGCCGACCCGGCCACCATCACACGGGCGGGGCAGACCGTGACCTACAGCTTCGTGGTGACGAACACCGGCAACGTGACCATGTCCGAGGTCGACGTGATCGAAGGGACCTTCACCGGAACCGGCGCCGCGCCGGACGTGCAGTGCCCGGCGGCGCCGATCGTCCTCGCCCCCGGCGACACCGTGACCTGCACGGCGACCTACATCGCCACGCAGGCGGACGTGGACGCGGGGACCGTCGACAATACGGCGACCGCGCAGGGCACGATCCCGTCGGCCCCGGGCGTGCCGATGAGCTTCGGGCCGGCCGGGAGCACGTTCGGCGCACCGGCCCAGCCGGCGCTGACGATCGTCAAATCGGGCACGCCGTCCGACGCCGCGTCGTTCGTGACCGGGGCGGTGATCACGTACGGCTTCGTCGTGACCAACACCGGCAACGTGACCCTGACCGACATCCGCGTGGCCGACTCGGGCTTCACGGGCACCGGTCCCGCGCCGGTGCCGGACTGCTCGGGTGCGCCGACCTCCCTCGCTCCGGACGCGGAGCTGACCTGCACGGCGACGTACACCGTCACGCAGGCGGACGCCGACGCCGGCGGCATCACCAACACGGCGACGGCGAGCGGTGTCCCGCCCGCCGGCGGCGAGCCGGTCGTGAGCGAGCCGTCCACGGTCACGCTGCCGCACGACAGCGCGCCCGCGCTCGAGCTGGTGAAGAGCGCGACTGTGAACGCCACGACGATCGATTACCGCTTCACGGTGACGAACACCGGGAACGTGACGGTCACCGGCGTCTCCATCGCGGAGGGCGACTTCACCGGCACCGGCGGCTTCCCGGGCATCGACTGCCCGGACGGGGCGGCCTCGCTCGCCCCCGGCTCGACGATCGTCTGCACGGCGACGTACACGCTCACCGAGGCGGATCGGCGGGCGGGAACCCTGACCAACACGGCGGTCGCGGACGGCGTCGCCGGCTCCGGACGGGTCTCCTCGCCGCCGTCGACGGCCCGGGCCGCGCTCGGCGGCCTCGCCTCGACCGGTCTGGACGTGGGCACGCTCGTCTGGGTGGGCGCGATCCTCATCGCTCTCGGCGGGGGCGCGATCGGATTCCGCATCCTGCGGCGACGCCGGGCCTGATCGGGAGGCGCCGAAGGCGGGGACGACGGAGGTCGTCCCCGCCTTCGGCGGTGCTCAGGCGCCGCTAGGTCAGGCGCCGGTAGGTCAGGCGTCGGCGCGTGCCATGAACGGCTCGTGGTGGTAGCCCTCGTCCGTCAGGATCGCGACGGTGGACTCCCCCACCTCCAGGAACGCGCCGGGGAGGTCGTTGAGCGGCTCGGACACCACGACTTTCGCCTTGTCGCCGAAGATCTCGAGGCGGGCGGCGTCCGGATACATCTCGCGCAGCTCAGGGATGGCGACGGAGTGATACAGGCTCCGGCTGCGCCCCGAGGTGGAGTGGCGGAACGCCCACAGTGTCGCGCCGTCGGAGATAGCGATCGTCCCCTGCATCGGGAAGCGGACGCCCTTCGCCTCACCCACCTCCTCGATCCGCTGGACCGTCTTCGTCATCGCCCCGATCGGGTCGTCCTGCAGGCCGAGGGTCAGGGCCAGGTAGAACATGACCTCGGAGTCCGTGGTGCCGTGGATGAGCGGGTACAGCGACGGGTCGACCGAGAACGTCAGATCCCGCTTCATCTCCGCGAACCCGCCGAGGAACCCGTTGTGCATGAACAGCCAGTTCTCGTAGCGGAAGGGGTGGCAGTTCGTCTGCTGGATGGGCGGCCCGGCCGCCGCGCGCACGTGCCCGAAGAACAGCGGGCTGGCGATCGAATTGGTGAGTTCGCGCAGGTTCTCGTCGTTCCAGGCGGGCTCCGTGGAGTGGAACAGCGCGGGCTTGCTCCCCGCGACGGAGCCTTCGGGATACCAGCCGAAGCCGAAACCGTCCCCGTTCACGGTCTCCGCGCCGAGCGGCGAGTTCAGCGATTGCGCGACCAGCGAGTGTTGCGCGTCCAGGATGAGTGAGGCGGGTTTGAGCGCCTCCCCCGAGTACGCGAGCCAACGGCACATGACGTCTTCCCTCCCGGGCCGACCGGCTCGACCCGCGAGCACCATAGCGCCGCCGGCCCTCCCCCGGGAATGGGCGATGAGCCGACTCACAGCCGTCACTCATAGCGATATGTCACACTGGAGGTACGGAATACCCGACCCGTGCCCGCACTCCCGCCCCGACCGAATGAGGTGCCCCGTGTCCCCGTTCCGCCCCCTGTCCCATACCCTGATCGCCGCCGGGCTCACCGTCGGCCTCGCAGCCACATCGTCCCTCATGGTGAGCGCGGCTCCGGCGACGGCCGGCACCCGGGCGGACGACCTCGCGCCCGCGCAGAACCTGGCGGTGCCGGCGGTCTCCGGCTCAGACTCCTTCGGGGTCGCCCGCGAGGCGCCGGCCGTGCACGTCGCGCCCGCGCTCGTCTGGCCCGTTCAGGGCGGTGCCGTCATCTCCGACGGGTTCGGTCACCGCGATGCCCCGGCCGAGGGGGCGTCCACCGAGCACCCCGGCATCGACTTCGCCGCGCGCACCGGCGTCCCGGTCCACGCTGTCGCGTCCGGTGTCGTGAGCCGCGTGATCGCGGTGGACCGCGGCGGCTGCGGTGTCCACCTCGCCATCGACCACACCGTGCGGGGGCAGGCGGTCACGACCGTCTACTGCCACCTCACGGAGGGTTCGGTGGGTGTGCGCGCGGGTCAGCGTGTCGTCGCGGGCGAGGCGATCGGGGCCGTCGGTGACACCGGGGTCTCGACGGGAGCGCACCTCCACTTCGAGGTCCGGCCGGGCGGCGGGGCCCCGATCGACCCGCTGCCCTGGCTGAACGCGCTGGCCGCATGACCGCCGGTGCGTGGTCGCCCGCGCGGGCGGGCTCAGCCGGGCGGTGCGAGCACGTCCCCGCCCTCGGCATGAACGGGGACGATGAGCACCGCCCGGGACCCCTCGTGTGCGAGGTGAGCGGCGACGGACCCGCCGAGCCATTCCTCCAGCGCGTGCTCCACGCCCCGCCCGCGTGTGCCGACCACGATGAGCCGCGCGTCCAGCTCTCCGGCGAGCCGGCCGAGCGCCTTGGCGGCGTCGCCCGCGAGGATGCGCAGCCTCCAGTCGGGGGTCACCGCTCCCGCCCGCTCGTCCCCGTCGAGTACAGCGCCGATCGCGGCCGCCAGCTCGAGCGCGACCCGCTCGTCGTCGGCCGCCACGTCGCCGGGGTGGAGTGACGCCTCGTCGCGCACCTCCGCGCGGTCCCATTCGGTGAGGTAGCTGTCCTCCGTCACGTAGGCGCAGACCAGGTCGCGGTCGAGAGCGACCGCGAGGCGGGCGGCCTCCCGTGTCACGGCGGCGGCCTGGCGTGGATGCACGCCGACGATCACGGGGCCGTTCCCCGGCTGTTCGGTCATCGGACCCGCCGCAGCCTCAGGCCGTGGGCGCTGAGCCCGCGATGTTCACCAGCCACTGCACGCCGAACCGGTCGACCAGCATCCCGAAGCTGTCGCCCCAGGGCGCCTTCGAGAGCGGCTCGACGACCGTGCCGCCAGCGGTCAGCTTGTCGTAGTAGCCGGAGAGCTGGGCCTCGTCGTCGCCGCTGAGCGACACCGAGATCTGCGAGCCCTCCCTGAGCTCCATGTGGGCGGGGACGTCGGCCGCCATGAGGGTGAAACCGGCGTCGGTGGTGAGCTGCGAGTGCATGATCAGGTTCGCGTCGTCCGGGTCCTGGCTCATCCCGAACTCGGCGAAGGTGCTCTGCTGGAGCGTGCCGCCGAAGACCGACTGGTAGAAGTCCATCGCTTCGCGGGCCTGCGTGCGGAAGTTGAGGTAGGGGTTCAGGATCGACGGCATCGTGGAGTCTCCTTCGTGCGCGCGCACGGTGCGCGCGCACTGTTCAGGTTAGTGAGTGGGCTGCGCGCGCGGGAAGGTCGCAGCGTGTGCGGCTCATACGCAGCGGGCGGGGCGGCTCGTGCGCAGCGGGCGGCTCGTACGCTGCGTCAGGCGAGGTAGGCGGCGACGATCAGCTCGCCGCGGATCACGCCGAGAGCGGCCAGGACCCGCTCGACCACCGCGTCCGTGACCCCGGAAGCGACGACGTCGTAGGGCCCGATCGGCGCGAGCGGCGCGCAGCGCACCCGGACGACCTCCCAACCGGCGGCGCGCAGCAGCCGGTCCTTTCGGCGGTCGGAGGCCTCCCGCGGGCCGACGTGCTCCAGCCCGTGCCGGCCGATGGTGTCGTACTCGATGGCGACGCGCAGTTCGGGGACGACGATGTCCGGCCACACTTCGAGCTGGTGGTAGAACGGCCGGGCGACCCGCACGGCGTTGAGGCTCAGGTCGACCGCGAGCCGGGCGGCCAGACGCCGCTTGAGCTCCGGCTCGGCCGCGGACGCCGGGCGCGGGGCCAGCTCGCTGAGGAAGGCCTCCCCGACCGGCACCCGGTCGGCGCCGCGGCGGGCGTTCCGGCAGACCGGGCAGCGGCGGCCGCCGAGGATGCGCTCGACGGTGGCGGAGTAGGTGGGATGCCCGTTCCGGCACTGCCACGAGTAGCGCGTGGCGGTGCCGTTCTCGTGCGAAAGGGCGGCGCGCGAGCCGGGCGCAGCCAGCGCGATCAGCTCCTCCCGCGTCATGGTGGTGCGGTCGAGTCTCCTGCAGAGGTAGCAGCGGTCGTCGTCCGGGTCGTTCTCGATGCGGCGCAGGTCGCGCGCATGGCCGCAGACGTGCAGCCCCGCGTCCGGTTCGACGGTGCGGACGCGGCGCGGGACGGCCTCCTCGCTGCACCACGGGCACCAGGCCGAGCGTCGCCGGGTTCCGCCCGGACGGGAACGCTGCTCCTCCGGCGTGGCGATGAAGCGGTGGCCCGCGTCGCACTCCCACTGCACGTAGACATCTGCGGCGGGCGGGATCTGGCTGAGCACGATCCCGGCGTTGAGCTCGGGGTGGAACTGGCGCACCACGGTCGGGTAGCGCTGCCAGTCGGCGCGGTAGGTGCCGACGGCGTACGGCACCGGGAGGCCTTTGGACCACTGCCGGCGCGCCCACCATTGCGCGACGTTCTCGGTCACATCACCCTCCCTTTCACACCGCAACGGTACGGCGGGCCCCCGACAGCGCGGGTGCACAGCACGAACGGCAGCAGCGCACGACGGGTGGTCGGGTAATCCGGAAACGTCTCGCGGTACCAGCGGTGGTTCGCCATCGCCCGAGGCGCGAGGTTGGCGACGGTGTAAAGGGCGAACGCGAGCCCCGCGAGAGACCAGGTGGCGATCGCCCAGCCTGTCCACTCCACGATCTCGCCGAGATAGTTCGGGCTCGAGACGAAGCGGAACCCGCCGCCGTGCGGGATGCGGTAGCCGTCTTCCGTCCGGCGCAGCCGCCGCAGGATCCGGTCGGACCCGATGTTGAGCGCGTACCCGGCGGCGAACAAGACGACGCCGATCCAGAACCGCGGATCGCGCAGCCACGACGCCGGGTAGTCGCCGTACTCGGAGATCCAGCGCGCGTTGACCCACGCGTTGAGCAGGTTGAAGAGAACGGCCAGCAGCATCACGAGCACCGGCATGCGTGAGCCGGAGCGCATGAGCAGCGGGTAGACGAAGGCGCGCTGGACGTAGTGCGCCTGCCAGAGCAGCAGGAAGAGCAGCGGCACGAGGTCGGCCCGGTGGGCGCCGAGCAGGTAGAAGCCCAGGAAGGCGAGGCTCGCGGGAGCCTCCATCACGATCCAGCCGACGCGGGCGGGGACGGCGGGCCCCCAGCCGGGGCGACCGTGGCGTCCGCCGTAGGGCGCGACGACGAAGAGCAGGGCGACGAAGGTCACGGCCGCCAGGACGAGCTCGGCGACGACGAGCCAGCGATACGGGCCGGGCGGCATGCGTGGGAGTCTAGCTCCCGACGAACGCGTCGAGACCCTCGCCGAACCACAACGACGGATCGTGTGTCACACCGTGCTGCCAGAAGGCCTTCGAGATGATTCGACTCCGCACGTTCGGATGGCGGAGGCGCTGCTTCGCCAGCGCTCCGGTCAGGACCAGATCGAACCGGAGTCGGATGTCCACCACGTCCGGGATGAGCGGCAGCGCACGAATGTGGTGCCGCTGGATCGGGGCGCTCAGCAGGACGAGCTGCGGGATCGGGCAGCCGTTGTTAGCGGCTCGCGCAGCCACCTCGCCGCCGTAGCTGTGCGCGAAGATGGTGCCGACTCCGCTGCTGCCGGTCGCGGACGCGAGCCACTCCTGGAGCCGCTTTCCGGCGATCACCCGATGGTGTGCGCTGAGGTCGCCCGACCAGGAAAAGGGCATGCCTGCCCGATACAAGGAAGGGCGCAGGCCGCCGAGAACGTGGGAGTGGAAGTCACCGCCCGGGTACCACCAGTCCGCCTGCCACGCCCACGTCCCGTGGATGAGTGTGCTGAGCCTTTCGGCCGCCGGCGGTTCCGCTTCGGGAGAGTCGCCTGCGGTCCGCTGACCGCCTCCTGTGCGCTCGTCATCCGCTTCCGTCCCGGTACCGTCTTCCGTCTCGGTACCGTCGTCCGCTTGGTCGGATCGGTCGTCCAAGGCGATCGCTCGAAGCCACGTCACAGCCGCCAGCTCGCGCACCACCTCGTCCGACGACCGGAGCGCCGTGCGGATCCGCTCGAGCGCGAGGAGCAGAAGCCGGCGGACGAAGCTTCTCGCACTCTCGCTCTCGGCCGAAGCGCTCAGTTGCTCCGCGGAGGCCGCGGCCCATTGATCGCCCCGCCAGAGGGGACGATCAGCCAGAGGATCGGGCACGGCCAGGACGGACGGATAGAGAAGATCGTCCGCGTCGATCCCCAGGAGGTCCAACACGAGGGGCGTCGGGAGCGCGTTGAGCACGGCGACCGCGGCGGCGACGCTCTCGCGCTCGAGCGCACTGCACAGCCCGGCCGCCAGCAGCGTGAGCCGATAGCTTGCGCTGCCGTCGTTCAGCCGCTGCCAGGCCTCGCGACGAGTGGCTCGAGGGTTCCATCCCGAACGCGCCGTCCCCTGGAGGAGCTCGCCCTCCCCGTAAAGGACGTTCTCGACCGTGCGTCCTGCGCGATCGAGGCGCTCCGCGACGTCATCCCGGAAGCCGAACATGCTCAGCATGTCCGGTTCGATCACGTCGAGAGACGCACCGCGGAGCGTGGTCGCGCCGAGCGCCCCCGCAATCGCGAACCGCGAGGCGTTCGTGCCTTCCGTTTCGGGGCTCTCCTCGATGGAGTCATCACTCGAATAGACCTCGAAACCCTGCGGATACCGGCCATCGGCGTCCATGAGGCGCTCCCCTCCACGGCCGCGCGCGCGGCTCCTGGACACACCTTAGGGTCGCGGGCCGCCGGCGGCGAGGGTGCCGTGGCACGACGCAGCCCATCGGACCTACGACGTGCGTGCGGAGGAAGTGGGCCCTGCCGGGATCGAACCGACGACATCCACGGTGTAAACGTGGCGCTCTACCAGCTGAGCTAAAGGCCCTGGACGCGTCCCAGCCTAGCGGGGCGGAAGGGTCACACGTGCGCCGGCAGCAGCTCCAGCGCCGCCTTGTACGCCTCGATCGAGCGGGCCTCCCCGGCGCCGTGATGAACGACGCGCGGATGATCCCGGCCTCGTCGATCAGGAACGTCGCGCGGTTGGCGAAGCCCTTCTCCGGCAGGAACACGCCGTACTCCTTCGCGGTCTCGCCGTGCGGCCAGAAGTCGGCCAGCAGGCTGAAGTCGTAGCTCTCCTGCTCGGCCCAGGCGCGCAGCGTGTACTTGGAGTCCACGGAGATCGCCAGCAGCTCGACGCGGTGGTCCTGGAACATCGCCAGGTTGTCGCGCAGCGCGCACAGCTCACCCGTGCAGGTGCCGGAGAACGCCAGCGGGAAGAAGACGAGCGCGACAGCCTTCGAGCCGCGGAAATCGCTCAGCCGGACCGAGCGGCCGTGCTGGTCGAGCAGTTCGAAGTCGGGAGCCTGGGTGTCGTTCTCCAGAGCCATGTGACGTGTCCTTTCACGCGCCCCGGGGACGATTCCACCCGGTCGGCGCACGAGGACACAGCATAGACCCGGTGGCAGGATGCGCCAACCCGCGACCGGTCACCGGTGGCCCTGAGTTGCGGCTAGGCTGAACGATGGTGCCCGCGGATTTGTCGTGACCCGACAAGCGGATGCGCGCCTTCCACGATCCATCCGACACAAGAAAGAGGTCGAGGGTGACTGTAAACGACCAGGACCCGTACTCGGTGAACAACATCGACTCGGACCCCGAGGAGACCGCCGAATGGCGTGAGTCCCTCGACGCACTGGTTGCGGCACACGGCCATGAGCGCGCTCGCGAGATCATGCTGAGCCTGCTGAAGCGCTCGAAGGAACTGCACCTCGGCGTGCCGATGGTGCCGACCACCGACTACATCAACACCATCTCCCCCGAGAACGAGCCGGACTTCCCCGGCGACGAGGAGATCGAGCGCCGCTACCGCGCGTGGATCCGCTGGAACGCGGCCATCCTCGTGCACCGCGCTCAGCGTCCCGGCATCGCCGTCGGCGGCCACATCTCGACCTACGCGTCGAGCGCCGCCCTCTACGAGGTCGGCTTCAACCACTTCTTCCGCGGCCAGGACCACCCGGGCGGCGGCGACCAGATCTTCGTCCAGGGCCACGCCTCCCCCGGCACCTACGCACGCGCTTTCCTCGAGGGCCGGCTGAGCGCTGACCAGCTCGACGGCTTCCGCCAGGAGAAGTCGCACGCCGGCGGCGGGCTGTCGTCGTACCCGCACCCGCGGCTGATGCCCGAGTTCTGGCAGTTCCCCACGGTGTCGATGGGTCTCGGCCCGATCAACGCGATCTACCAGGCGCAGCTCAACAAGTACCTCACCAACCGCGGCATCAAGGACGCCTCCGACCAGCACGTCTGGGCGTTCCTCGGCGACGGCGAGATGGACGAGGTGGAGTCGCGCGGCCAGCTCCAGGTCGCAGCGAACGAGAAGCTCGACAACCTGACCTTCGTCATCAACGCGAACCTCCAGCGCCTCGACGGCCCGGTGCGCGGCAACGGCAAGATCATCCAGGAGCTGGAGAGCTACTTCCGCGGCGCCGGCTGGAACGTCATCAAGGTGATCTGGGGCCGGGAGTGGGACGACCTGCTCGCCCGCGACACCGACGGCGCGTTGGTCAACCTGATGAACCAGACGCCGGACGGCGACTACCAGACCTACAAGACCGAGAACGGCGCCTACGTGCGCGAGAACTTCTTCGGCCGCGACCCGCGCACGCTGGAGCTCGTCAAGGACTACACCGACGACGAGGTCTGGGGCCTCAAGCGCGGCGGTCACGACTACCGCAAGGTCTACGCGGCCTTCAAGGCGGCCGTCGAGCACAAGGGCCAGCCCACCGTCATCATCGCCAAGACCATCAAGGGCTACGGCCTCGGTCCGTCGTTCGAGGGCCGCAACGCGACCCACCAGATGAAGAAGATGACGCTGGACAACCTCAAGACGTTCCGCGACGCCATGCGCATCCCGGTCACGGACGCGCAGCTCGAGGAGAACCCGTACCTGCCGCCGTACTACAACCCCGGGCCGGACGACGAGGCCATCCAGTACCTGCACGACCGCCGGCGCGCGCTCGGCGGCTACGTCCCGGAGCGTCGCGTCAAGTACACGCCGCTGAACCTTCCGGACGACTCGGCCTACGCCATCGCCAAGAAGGGCTCCGGCACGCAGGAGATCGCCACCACGATGGCGTTCGTGCGTCTGCTCAAGGACCTGCTGCGGGCGAAGGACTTCGGCCACCGAATCGTCCCGATCATCCCGGACGAGGCGCGCACCTTCGGCATGGACGCGTTCTTCCCGAACGCGAAGATCTACAACCCGAACGGCCAGCACTACACCTCGGTCGACCGCGAGCTGCTCCTGGCCTACAAGGAGAGCCCGCAGGGCCAGATCATCCACGTCGGCATCAACGAGGCGGGCGCCCTTGCGGCGTTCACCAACGTGGGAACGTCGTACTCGACGCAGGGCGAGCCCCTCATCCCTGTCTACGTCTTCTATTCGATGTTCGGCTTCCAGCGTACCGGCGACGCCATGTGGGCCGCGGGCGACCAGATGGCACGCGGCTTCATGATCGGCGCGACCGCCGGCCGCACCACGCTGACCGGCGAGGGCCTGCAGCACGCCGACGGCCACTCGCTGCTGCTCGCGTCGACCAACCCGGCCGTCGTCGCGTACGACCCGGCCTACGGCTATGAGATCGGGCACATCGTCCGCTCGGGCCTGGAGCGGATGTACGGCGAGTCGCACCCGAACCCGAACGTCATGTACTACCTGACGGTCTACAACGAGCCGATCGTGCAGCCGGCCGAGCCCGAGGGCGTGGACGTGGACGGCATCGTCCGCGGCATCCACAAGCTCCGCGACGGCGGCGAGGGCGGCCCGAAGGCGCAGCTCCTCGCGTCCGGCGTCTCGGTGCCGTGGGCGCTCGAGGCCCAGCACCTTCTCGCGCAGGACTGGGGCGTGTCCGCCGACGTGTGGAGCGTCACCTCGTGGGGCGAGCTGCGCCGCGACGGCCTGGCGGCGGAGGAGCACAACTTCCTCTACCCGCAGCAGGAGAAGCAGGTGCCGTACGTCACCCGCAAGCTGCAGGGCGCCGAAGGGCCGTTCGTCGCTGCGACCGACTACATGCACGCGGTGCCGGACCAAATCCGTCAATTCGTGCCCGGTGAGTACGCCACGCTCGGCGCCGACGACTTCGGCTTCTCCGACACCCGCGCCGCCGCGCGCCGGTTCTTCAAGATCGACGGCCCGTCGATCGTGGTCCGCACCCTGGAGCTGCTCGCGGCGCAGGGCAAGGTGGACCCGAACGCTCCGGCCTGGGCGATCGAGAAGTACCTGCTGCACGACGTGAACGCCGGTACCACCGGCACCGCGGGCGGCGAGTCCTAGACCGCGGGCCCGTGCCGACGACACCGGAGCGGACGAAGTCCGAGACGCTTGCGTGGTTGCGCAAGATCTCGGGCGAACTCGCCACGACCACGCTGAAGCGGCTGGAGGACACGCTCCCCTGGTACCGGGACATGCCCCCGGCCGCCGCAGCGCGGTCGGGCTGGTCGCACAGGCGGGCATCTCGTCCTTCATCTCGTGGTTCGACGACCCGCGGTCGACGCCGTGGATCGCGGCCGACGTCTTCGGGGCGGCTCCGCGTGAGCTGCTCCGGAGCGTCAGCCTGCAGCAGACCCTCCAGCTCATCAAGATCACCGTGGAGGTGGTCGAGGAGCGCGTGAAGAGCGGCGGCAACGAGGCGCTCAAGGAGGCCATCCTCCTGTACTCGCGCGAGATCGCCTTCGCGGCGGCCGACGTGTACGCCCGCGCCGCAGAGGCCCGCGGCCTCTGGGACGCGCGGCTGGAGGCCCTGGTGGTCGACAGCATCCTCACCGGCGAGTACGACGACGAGCTGCCCAGCCGGATCGCCGCGCTCGGCTGGCACGGCCACGGCGAGGTGAGTGTCCTGGTGGGCACCGCCCCCAAGATGCTCGACGTGGACCAGCTCCGGCGCACCGCCCGGCATATGTCCGCGGACGTGCTGATCGGGGTGCAGGGCAGCCGGCTGGTACTCGTCATCGGCCGCGCGGTCCCGGCGGACGCCGCGAACGAGGAGTCCATCGGCGCGGCGCCGGCCGTCAGCTTCCTGGAGATCGCACAGCAGCTCGAACCGGGCTTCGGGCCCGGGCACCTCGTACTCGGCCACGAGGTCGCCAGCCTGGTGGACGCCTCCAAGAGCGCCAAGGCGGCCCTCGCTGGCTTCGCCGTCGCCAAGGCCTGGCGCAATTGCCCGCGTCCGGTGCACGCCGACGATCTGCTGCCGGAGCGTGCGCTCGCGGGCGACGGGCTGGCGCGGGCCACGCTGATCAGCCGCATCTACCGGCCGCTGCAGGCGTACTCCACCGAGCTCCTCACGACGCTCTGGTGCTACCTGGACAACGGCCGGTCGCTGGAGGCCACCGCGCGCGAGCTGTTCGTGCACCCGAACACCGTGCGCTACCGGCTGAAGCGCGTCTCCGAGGTCATCGGCTGGGACGCCACCGGCGCCCGCGAGGCGCTCATCCTGCAGGCCGCGTTGATCGTGGGATCGATCAACGAACCGGACGCGCCGCGGCGGCACTGACACCCGCCCGCTCTGTAGACATCCACAAAGCTCCGGCTCATAGTTCATATACATCCGACACATCCGCTCGGCGGAAGATTGGCAGACTTGAACCCGTGATCGTCATCGCGTGCCCGGGACAGGGTTCCCAGACCCCCGGCTTCCTCGACCCGTGGCTCACCGAACCGTCGTTCCGTGACCAGCTCACCCGCCTCTCCGACGCGGTCGGCATCGACCTCGTCGCGCACGGCACGGTGAGCGACGCGGACACTATCCGCGACACCGCGGTGGCCCAGCCGCTGATCGTGTCGGCCGGACTGCTGACGCTCTCGGCGCTGCTCGCCGACGGCCGCCGCGAGAAGATCGGCGGTATCGCCGGCCACTCGGTCGGCGAGCTGACCGCAGCGGCGGGCGCCGGTGTGCTGTCCGAGACCGACGCGGTCGCGTTCGTCCGGGAGCGCGGCGCCGCGATGGCACGCGCCGCCGCGGAGGCACGCACGGGTATGAGCGCCGTGATCGGCGCCGACGAGGACGAACTGCTCGCGAAGCTGGACGCGCTCGGCCTCTCCCCCGCCAACTACAACGGCGGCGGCCAGATCGTCGTCGCGGGCGACCTCGACGCCCTGGCGACGCTCGCCGAGGAGCCGCCGGCCCGCGCCCGCGTCATCCCGCTGCAGGTCGCGGGCGCGTTCCACACGCGCTACATGGCCTCCGCTGTCCCGGCGCTGGAGGCGTTCGCCGGGACGCTCACCACGAACGACCCGACGCTGCGGCTCTGGACAAACAAGGACGGCTCCGAGGTCACCGACGGCGCCGAGTTCGTGCGCCTGCTCGTCGGCCAGGTCTCCTCGCCCGTGCGCTGGGACCTCGACATGGCCGCCTTCCAGGACGCCGGCGTCACCGGCATCATCGAGGTCGCACCGGCCGGCGCTCTCGTCGGCCTCGCCAAGCGCGGCCTGAAGGGCGTGCCCGCCGTCGCGGTGAAGACCCCCGACGACCTGCCCGCCGCGTTCGACCTCATCGACCAGGCCGCCTAGGAGGACCGCAGCCATGACCCACCCCACCCTGCAGCAGTCCCACGGCCCGCAGTACACCCGCATCCTCTCGATCGGCGCGGCCCGCGGCGACCTCGTGGTCCCGAACGACGACCTGGTCGGCCCGATCGACTCGTCCGACGAGTGGATCCGCCAGCGCACCGGCATCATCACCCGCACCCGGGCCAGCCACGACGTGGGCGCCGTCGACCTCGCCACCGCGGCGTCGAAGGAGGCCATCGAGAAGTCCGGCGTGGACCCGAAGCTGATCGACGCAGTGATCGTGGCGACCATCTCGAACCCGCGGCAGACGCCGTCGCTGGCCGCAGTGCTCGCCGACAACGTCGGTGCGAACCCGGCCGCCGCCTATGACATGAACGCCGCCTGTGCCGGCTACGCCTACGCGGTCGCCCAGGCCGACGCGCTGATCCGCACCGGCCAGGCGCACTACGCGCTCGTCGTCGGCGCCGAGAAGCTCTCCGACGTCGTCGACCCGACCGACCGCACCATCTCGTTCCTGCTCGGCGACGGCGCGGGCGCGGTGGTCATCGGCCCGAGCGAGTACCCCGGCATCGCCAAGACGGTGTGGGGCTCGGACGGCTCCAAGGCGGGCGCGGTCGGGATGGACAGCACGCTCATCGAGTTCCGCGACGGCGAGGCGCCGTGGCCGACCCTGCGCCAGGACGGCCAGACGGTCTTCCGCTGGGCGGTCTGGGAGATGGCGAAGGTCGCCAAGCAGGCCCTCGACGCCGCCGGTGTCACACCGGACCAGCTCGCGGCCTTCATCCCGCACCAGGCGAACATGCGCATCGTGGACGAGTTCGCCAAGCAGCTCAAGCTGCCGGAGACGGTGACGATCGCGCGCGACATCGAGACGACGGGCAACACGTCGGCCGCCTCGATCCCGCTCGCCACGCACCGGCTCCTGCAGGAGCACCCCGAACTGTCCGGCGGCCTCGCGTTGCAGATCGGCTTCGGCGCCGGTCTGGTCTTCGGCGCGCAGGTCGTCGTGCTCCCCTAGGGCCTGCCCTAGACTGATCAACGGTCAAAACGACACCCCTCAAGGAGAAAACAATGGCATTGTCCACCGAAGAAGTTCTTGCCGGCCTGGCCGAGCTCATCAACGACGAGACCGGCATCGCGACCGACACGGTTGAGCTGGACAAGTCGTTCACCGACGACCTCGACATCGACTCGATCTCGATGATGACCATCGTGGTCAACGCCGAGGACAAGTTCGACGTGAAGATCCCGGACGAAGAGGTCAAGAACCTGAAGACCGTCGGTGACGCGGTCGAGTTCATCGTCAAGGCGCAGGACGCCTAAGCACCGCACGAAGAAACTTCCTACGCGCGGGCGGGTCCTCGGCGAGGTCCCGCCCGCGCGGGCGGCGGCGCTCGGCGCTCTGTCGCGTTGTTCCTACTACACGGAGTTGCCGTTATGACCAAGAAGATCGTCGTCACGGGCGTGGGCGCATCCTCCCCGCTCGGTGGCACCGCCCCCGAGAGCTGGGCCGGGCTGCTGGCCGGCCGGTCTGGCGCGCGCAGCCTCACCCACGACTGGGTGGCCGAGCTGGAGCTGCCCGTCACGTTCGCCGCCGAGGCGCTCGTGCGGCCCGACACCATCCTCGACCGGCCGACCGCCAAGCGCCTCGACCCGTCCAGTCAGTTCGCGCTGGTCTCTGCGATGGAGGCCTGGGCCGACGCCGGCTCCCCCGAGGTCGCTCCCGAGCGGCTCGGCGTCGACTACGCCACCGGCATCGGCGGCGTCTGGACCCTCCTCGACGCGTGGGACACCCTGCGCGAGCGCGGACCCCGCCGCGTCCTGCCGATGACGGTCCCCATGCTGATGCCCAACGCCGCTTCCGCAGCGGTGTCCATGCACTTCGAGGCCCGCGCGTTCGCGCGCACCGTCGCCTCCGCCTGCGCGTCGAGCACCGAGTCGCTCGTCAACGCGTACGAGCACCTCCAGGCCGGCCTCGCCGACGTCGTCATCGCCGGCGGCACCGAGTCCGCCATCCACCCGATCACGATCGCGTCGTTCGCGTCGATGCAGGCACTGTCCCGCCGCAACGACGACCCGGCCTCCGCCTCCCGCCCGTACAGCATCGACCGCGACGGCTTCGTCATGGGCGAGGGCGCCGCGAGCCTGGTGCTGGAGACCGAGGAGCACGCGCTCACCCGCGGCGCGCACATCTACGCGGAGATCGTCGGCGGCGGCGTCACGGCCGACTCGTACCACATCACCGCGAACGACCCGGAGGGCCGCGGCGCGAGCCGTGCTGTGCGCATGGCGCTCGAGCAGGCCGGCGTCTCCCCCGACGAGGTCACCCACATCAACGCGCACGCCACCAGCACCCCGGTCGGCGACCCGTCCGAGTACGTCGCGCTGCGCGAGGTGTTCGGCGAGCGGGTGCACGACATCCCGGTGTCGGCCACGAAGGCCTCGACCGGCCACCTGCTCGGCGGCACCGGCGCCCTGGAGGCCGTGTTCACGATCTTCGCGCTGCGCGACCGCGTCGCCCCGCCGACCATCAACATCACCGAGATGGACCCGGCGATCCCGCTGAAGGTCTCCGGCGAGCCGCAGCCGCTCGGCGACGGCCCGCAGCTCGCGATCAGCAACTCGTTCGGCTTCGGCGGCCACAACGCCGTCGTCGCGATCCGCTCGGTCTGATCGCCCAGAGACGTCGAAGAAGGCCCCGGTCATCCGACCGGGGCCTTCTTCTGTTCACCGCGTTCGGACGGCTGGGCCGGGCCCGTCGCGGGAGTCGGTGGTGCGGCGGTTCAGCCGACCTTGTGCAGCCAGATGACCGAGGTGTCGTCGTGCGCGCGGCGGAACGGCTCCAGCTCGTCGTCCCAGGCCTGGCCGAGGGCCAGCCGCAGTTCGCGGTGCAGTTCGAGCGGGTTGGAGCCGGCGACCTCCATCGCGTAGCGGATGCGGTCCTCGGGTACGACCGTGTTGCCCGCGGTGTCGGTCTGGACGAAGAAGATGCCGAGGTCGGGGGTGTGCATCCAGCGGCCGCCGTCGGTGCCGAGGCCGGCGTCCTCCGTCACCTCATAACGCAGATGCTCCCAGCCGCGCAGTGCGGTCGCGAGACGCGCCCCGGTACCCTGCGGGCCGTCCCAGAAGAACTCGGTGCGCTGGGCGCCTTTCAGCACCGGCTGCGTCTCCCACGTGAAGTTGACGGCGCGACCGAGTGCGCGTCCTGCCGCCCACTCGATGTGCGGGCAGAGCGCGCTGGGAGAGGAGTGCACGTAGAGCACTCCTCGGGCTGCGTGAGCCGTCATGGTTTTCCTCCTTCGTCGGTACGTCTTCCCCTACGACCGCGAACGAGTGCCATGACTTCTATGAAGTTGACTACGGCGATTATGCCGGAGAACGCGCCCGAGTTACAAGATTGTGATTCGGCGATTCATGCGTGCCGGCGCGTCGCAGGCGGAATAGCATACCGGGTATGTCGGTCCAGTATGGTTTCCTCGCGGTGCTGACCCAAGGCCCCGCCTACGGCTCGCAGCTCCAGAACGAGTTCCTTCTGCGGGCGGCCAACCGCCGCCAGCTCAACGCCGGGCAGGTGTACTCCACGCTCGACCGGATGACCGAGCAGGGTCTGATCGAGTCGGCCGGTGAGACCGAGGACGGCCTGCCGCTGTACCGGCTCACGGACACCGGGACGGAGGAGGCGACCTCCTGGCTGACCTCCGGCCCGCGGGACGCCCGCCCGGACTGGGACGAGATGCAGGACCAGGTGCTGGTGGCCGCTTCGCTCGACGGGGCGGACGCCGCGGCGGTCGTCGCCGACTACCGCGCCGCGTTCGCCGAGCGCATCCGGGAGCTGACGCACGACGCGGACTCGCGTGCGGTGCTGGCGGCGAACCGGGCCGCTGAACTCGGCGCCCGCGCTGCGATCGAGTGGCTGGACGAGGTGGCCAAGGCCCTCGCCGCGCACCCGGGAGCGCTCGCGCAGCCGCGCTGCCCCGAGCGCCCGCGCCGCGGCCGCAAACCGGCGGCGGCCGTCGACTGACCTCCGCCAGCGCCGAGGGGCGTCAGTGCAGGAGGTTGCCGTCCTTGTCGAGGACGTTCTTCTCGCCGGCCTCGATCGGCACCGCGAAGCGGTTCTGGGCGGGCGGCAGCGGGCAGTTGAAGTTGTAGCTGAAGGCGCAGGGCGGCAGGACGGCGAGGTTGAAGTCCAGCGTAACGGTGCCGTCCTCGTTGGGGACGACGAACAGGAACCGGCCGACCGAGTAGGTGCTCTCGCCGTTCGTGGTGTCCGAGAAGACGAGCTGCAGCGCGCGGCCCGCCTTGAACGCGGCGAGGTTGTAGTCGACGCCGTCCTTCGTGAACGTGATCTCGCCCGGGATGACCATGTCCCGGGTCGCGCCGTCGTCCTTGAGGTGCTCGAAACCGACCGTCTTGCCGCCCTCGATCGGCGAGAACGTCGCTGTGATGATCCACTCGGGGTTGAACGGGAAGGCGTCGATCGAGCCGAACTTCTGGATGTCCTCCGACTGCGCGTCCCAGACCCGCAGCGCGTACTCGCCCTGCTCGTTCGCGATGACGAAGCCGGTGACGGTGTCGCTGAAGCGGACGGCGCCCGGGTTCGGGTCGTCCTTGCCGCGCACGATCGCGGAGCCGTCGACCAGCACGTCGTCGACGAAGACGTTGTCGGTGGCGGCGGCCGTGACCGTGAGGCCCGACTGGCCGGCGGGAAGCGGCGACCAGAGGCCCGGGACGCCCCAGACCGGCTGCCCGGAGCCCGGCTCCCCGGTGATCCACTGCGTGTTCACGAGCGCCAGGTTGCCCTGCGGGGCGGTGACGGCCTGCGCGCGGCGGGCGTGGTACCGGTCGAGGACGGCGTCGGGCTCGGCGGGGGCGGTGGTGTCGGTCATGGTCTCCATCCTCTGTCAGGTCGGTGGGTGCAACCAAGCGCGACACTCCCCCATTCCCGTGGTGCGCGCCGGCGCACCCACGGGGTCACTTGGCGTCGCCGTAGCTGTCGACCACCGCGGCGGTGACCGGGAAGTCGACCGGGAATCCGCCGAACAGCAGGCGCCCGGCAGCCTCGGCCGACGCCCGGACCTCGGCGGCGACAGCCTCAGCAGACTCCGCGGGCGTGTGGACGATGACCTCGTCGTGGAGGAAGTAGACCAGGTGCGGGCCTGCGGTGAAGGCCGCGCCCTCCGGCGTCAGCCGGGCGAGCCGGTTGCGCAGCTCGGCCATCCAGCACAGCGCCCACTCGGCGGCGCTAGCCTGCACGACGAAGTTGCGCGTGAAGCGACCCCAGTCACGCGCCTGGCTGCGCGCCCTGCGCTCCTCGGCCGGTGTGGACTCGGCTCCGGAGGCCGCCGACTGGGTGGCCTGCCAGCTCCCGCCCGGACGCGGGGAGCTGCGGCCGAGCCGGGAGGTCACGATGTCGCCGCGCTCCCCGGTGCGCGCCGCGTCCTCCACGAGCCGCACGGCCCGCGGGTAGGCGCGCGCGAGCCGCGGCATCAACCGGCCGCTGTCGCCCGTCGTCGCGCCGTACATGGCGCCGAGCATGGCGACCTTGGCCTGGGCGCGCTCCTCCACCGCCCCGCTCGCCACGATGCCGGCGTAGAGGTCACGACCGCGTCCGGCCTCGGCCATCGCAGTGTCGCCGGCGAGGCCGGTGAGGATCCGCGGCTCGAGCTGGGCGGCGTCCGCGACCACGAGCTTCCAGCCCGGGTCGGCGACGACCGCGCCGCGCACCTCCTTGGGGAGCTGGAGTGCTCCGCCCCCGCGCGTGGCCCAGCGTCCGGTGACGACGCCGCCCGGGATGTAGTCGGGCCGGAACCGCCCGTCGCGCACCCAGGCATCGAGCCAGCTCCAGCCGTTCGCCGCGTGCAGCCGGGCGAGCTTCTTGTACTTCAGGACCGCCGGGATCGCGGGGTGATCGAGTTCGCGCAGCTCCCACAAGCGCGTCGAGGTCACCATCAACCCCGCGCGTTGCAGCGCCTTCAGCAGCTCGGGCGGGCTGTCGGGGTTGAGGTCGGGTGCCTCCAGGCCGGCGCGGATCTCCGCCGCGAGGGTCTCCAGCACCTCCGGCCGCCCGTAACGCGGGCGCGGGCCGAGGACGGCGCGCAGCAGCTCATCGTGCCGGTCGACGCTGTACGGCAGGCCCGCGTGCTGCATCTCGGTCGCGATCAGCGCGCCGGCGGACTCGGCGGCGAGCAGGAGGCGGAGCCGGCCGGGCTCGGCGCTGCTCGCGACGGCCTCCTGCTGGGCGGCGTACTCCTGCTCGATGGAGGGCCGTGCGGTCTCCGCGGGATGGTCGAGGTCGAAGAGCGTCGCAGCGCTCGCGGACGGTTCGGGCTCGTCGTCCAGTGCGCGGGCGGCGTCCCACGGGCCGAGCGGGGCCGCGGCCAGCGCGGACCCTGCGCTCAGTGTGGAAGCGCGCAGGATCGCGTGGCTGAGCCGCAGATCCACGCAGCGCTCGACCCGGACGCCGGACTGCAGCAGCCGCGGGTACCAGCCCCGGGTGTCGTCCCACACCCAGCGCGGACGCGACGTCGCCTCCTCGCGCCGGACGTATTCCGGCAGGTCGGCCTCGGCGAGCTCGGTGCGCCCGGCGTCGTCGCCGTCCGGGCGGATCACCGCGATGCGCCCGGGAGCGACGCGGTCGAGAAGGAGCTGCACGCCTCAATTCTGCATGCGACGGAGGACACTTCCGGCTATAGTGAGGAAACGTCACTTTAAGCGATGCCGACCCGAAAGGCGAGCGACGATGACAGAGTACCTGCACGACTCCCAGGGAGTGTGGATCGCGTACCGTCCCGATCCGCAATCACGCTGGCTGTTCAACTCCGAGGGCGACTGGATCGGCTGGTTCCCCTGGTCGGACGACATCGCCGTGACCCCCGGCGGCTCCTACCTCGGAACGGTCCACGGCGACAGGCTCTACGTGGACGACGACCACCCCTACCGCGGCAACCCGGGCTACCCGGGAGCGCCGGGCTACCCGGGTCAGGCACCCTATCCGGGCGCCGGACCGTACGTCGGGCTGCCCGACGGCTGCGAGGACGTGGCGCCCGCGCTGCTCTGGCCGCGTATCGCCTCCTGAGCCCTCAGCCCGCCAGCGCCGCGAGCCGCGACCGCAGTTCGGGCCAGGACGCGCCGAACCCGGGATGAAGCGGCAGGTCCGCGACCTCCGGCACCGACACCCAGCGCAGCTCGATGCTCTCGATGTCGGCCATGTGCGGCTCGAACACGCGCACCGCCTGAGCGACGACCGTGGTGTACGACCAGAAGCCGAGGTCGAGCACGCTCTCGAACAGCACGTGCACGGCGTCCGCAGGCACCGCCGCCTCCTCCGCGGCCTCCCGCAGCGCGCCCTCCACCGCGGTCTCGCCTTCGTGCCTGGCGCCGCCCGGGAGACCCCAGGTGCCGCCGAAGTGGCTCCAGTCGGCGCGGTGCTGAAGCAGCACGCCGCGCCGCAGGTCGTGGACGAGCAGGCCCGCGGCGCCGAAGCGGCCCCAGAAGCGTTCGCCGTTCGGACCTTCCACCCATGCGTCGCCGGAGTTCACGTCTCCACGTTAGCCGCCCGGCCGAAGCCGGTGACGCCGCGTGACGGTTCTCGCAGGAGGGTCCTACTGTGTGGACATGACACTCCAACGCTGGCGCCACCTCACCGAGTGGCCCCTCACCGCGGCCGCTGCGGTGTTCCTCGTCGCCTACGCCTGGGAGGTCATCGGCGACCTCCGCGGGCCAGAGCTCATCGTCGCGGAGACGGTGATCTGGATCACCTGGGCCATCTTCCTGCTGGACTACTTCGTCTGCCTGATCCTCGCGCCGCAGCGCTGGCGCTGGTTCTACACGCACCTGTTCGACCTGGCCATCGTCGTGCTGCCGATGCTCCGGCCCTTGCGGCTGCTGCGGCTGGTGACGATCCTCGCCATTCTGCAACGGAGCGCCGGCGCGGCGTTCCGCGGACGGGTGCTCGTCTACGTCGCCGGGGCCGGCAGCCTCCTGGTGTTCACGGCCGCGCTGGCGGCGCTGGATGCAGAACGCGGGGTGCCGCACGCACGCATCCAGACCTTCCCGCAGGCCATCTGGTGGGCGTTCGAGACCATCTCGACGGTCGGCTACGGCGACTACGTCCCGGTCACAGAGGTGGGCAAGCTGGTCGCGGTCGGCCTGATGATCGGCGGCATCGCGACCCTCGGCATCGTGACGGCGACCCTGGCCTCCTGGATCGTCGAGCGGGTCGCGCAGACCGAGATCGACATGCGTGCGGCCACCCGCGGGCAGATCCGCGAACTGTCCGGTCAGGTGGCCGAACTGAAGGCCCTGCTCGAGCAGAGGTCCGCCTGATGCCGGTGCGCAGCGCGGCGATCCTGCTGCACCGCCTCGGTGCGTCCGGCCGGGAGGTGTGGATCGCGCACATGGGGGGTCCGTTCTGGGCGCGCAAGGACGAGGGCGCCTGGACGCTGCCCAAGGGACTGGTCGAGGAGGACGACGTGGACGAGCTCGCCGCGGCCCGGCGGGAGTTCGCCGAGGAGATGGGGGCACCCTCCCCCGACGCGGTGTACGTCCCGCTCGGCGAGTTCCGCGCCTCCGGCAAGACCTTCGTGGTGTTCGCGGCGGACGCCGATTTCGGCCCCATCGAGCTGGTCAGCAACGAGTTCGAGCTGGAGTGGCCGCCGCGTTCCGGCGTGTTCCGGACGTTCCCCGAGGTGGACGACGCCGGCTGGCATCCCATCGGCGAGGCGTACGCGAAGCTCGCGAAAGGGCAGCGGCCCATTCTGGACGCGCTCCAGCGTCAACTCGGCGGATCCGGATCCGACTAGCGCGCACGGCACCCCTGCGGACGTATCGTTGGCTGCACGTGCCGGACGGGACGAAGGAGGAGCAGGTGGCGAAGAAGAAGGCGGAGAAGGACGCCGAAAAGGCCCTGATCACCGCACGAGCCGCTGTGGACGAAGCGCAGCGGCTGGTCAAGAAGCTCGACAAGAAGACCCGCAAGGAGGCCGACGAGCTCGAGGCCGCGCTCGAACAGGCCGCGAAGGATGCGAAGAAGGCCTCGCAGCGCGCCGGCAAGACCGCGGCGGCGGCGGCGAAGGACGCCAAGGAGAAGGCCCAGGCCGCCAGAGCGCAGGCACGGGCGGCCGCCTCGGCGCCTGCGGCGAGCACCGGCATCCCGACGTTCCGCGACCTGCGCGACCGGGCGAAGGCACAGGGCATCCAGGGCTACTCGCGCATGAACAAGGCGCAGCTCCTGCATGCGCTCGGCGAGGGCTGATGTTCACCGGCCGGTAACCGGCTGCTTCTACGGTTGCCGCCGTGACTGACACCACCGCCGAGCCCGCGATCCTCTCGGCGCTGGGCCGCGCGCCTGCGCCGCGGACGCTGATCGATGTCCTGCGGGAGTCCGCCGCGGCCAACCCGCAGGGCTCGGCGATCGAGGACGCCCGCGGCGCGCTCAGCTACCGCGAGCTGCTCGCGCGAGTGCTCGCCACCGCGGCGCGACTGCGTGAGGCCGGGGTGCGCCGCGGCGACCGCGTCGGTGTGCGGATGACCTCCGGCAGCCGGGACCTCTACCTGGCGATCCTCGGCGTGCTCGCCGCCGGCGCCGCGTACGTGCCGGTGGACGCCGACGACCCGCAGGAGCGCGCCGACCTGGTGTTCGGCGAGGCGGACGTGCGCGGGGTCATCACGGACGACGGCTACCTCGCCGCGCTGTCCGAGGGCGGAGACGCGGACGCCGTCGCGGTGGACGCGGTGGCCGCCGCCGGACCGCTCGTGGTGCGGGGGCTGGAGCCGCACCCGAGCACCTCGGGCCTTCCGGTCGTCGACCCGCCGACGCCTGAGGACGACGCGTGGATCATCTTCACCTCCGGCTCGACCGGAACGCCGAAGGGTGTCGCCGTGCGGCACCGCTCCGCCGCCGCGTTCGTGGACGCCGAGTCGCGGCTGTTCCTGCAGGACGAGCCGATCGGCCCGGGCGACCGGGTGCTCGCTGGGCTCTCGGTGGCGTTCGACGCCTCTTGCGAGGAGATGTGGCTGGCCTGGGGCCACGGCGCGTGCCTCGTGCCTGCGCCGCGCTCGCTGGTGCGCACCGGCATGGACCTCGGCCCGTGGCTGGCCGCCCGCCGCATCACCGTCGTCTCGACCGTCCCGACCCTCGCGGCGCTCTGGCCGACCGACGCGCTCGATACCGTGCGGTTGCTGATCTTCGGGGGCGAGTCCTGCCCTCCGGAGCTGGTCAACCGGCTCGCTGTGGAGGGCCGCGAGGTCTGGAACACCTACGGACCCACCGAGGCGACCGTCGTCGCCTGTGCGAGCCCGCTCACCGCGGGCGAGCCGGTGCGGATCGGCCTTCCCCTCGACGGCTGGGACCTCGCGGTCGTCGGCCCGGACGGCACCCCGGTCGCGAACGGCGAGAGTGGAGAGCTCATCATCGGCGGCGTCGGTCTCGCCCGCTACCTCGACCCGGTGAAGGACGCCGAGAAGTACGCGCCGCTCCCCTCGCTCGGCTGGCAGCGCGCGTACCGCAGCGGCGACCTGGTCCGCTTCGACCCGGCCGGCCTGTTCTACCTGGGCCGGGCCGACGACCAGGTCAAGGTCGGCGGCCGGCGGATCGAGCTCGGCGAAGTGGAGGCCGCACTCCAGCAGCTCCCCGGAGTGTCCGGAGCCGCCGCCGCGGTGCGGAAGAGTGCGGCGGGGAACGACGTGCTGGTCGGCTACCTTGCCGTCCCGGAACGCGCGGCCTTCGACCGGCGCGCCGCCTTGGCGGAGCTGCGCGAGGAGCTGCCCGCCGCGCTCGTGCCGCTGCTGGCGGTGGTGGACGACCTCCCGGTCCGCACGTCCGGCAAGGTCGACCGGGCCGCGCTCCCCTGGCCGCTGGAGGAGGCCGACGAGGACGCGCCGGTCCTCGACCCGGTCTCCGAGCTCCTCGCGGCCGACTGGCGCAGCGTTCTCGGCCTGCCGGTGAGCGGACCCGACGACAACTTCTTCGACCTCGGCGGCGGCTCGCTCGCCGCCGCGCAGCTCGTCTCGCTCGTGCGCAGGCGGCACCCGGACATCACCGTCGCCGACATCTACGCGCACCCGCGCTTCGGCTCGCTCGCCTCCGCGCTCGCGGAGAGCTCGCCATCCGCGTCCGCTGCCTCCACGCACGTCGTCCCGCCGACGCCGCGGCGGATGCAGGTTCTCCAGACGGTGCTCGGGGTTCCGTTGTTCATCCTCAACGGCATCCGCTGGCTGCTCTACCTGCTGACCGCCGCGGCCGTCCTGCGGCCATTCGGCGGGTTCGGGTTCCTGCCCGAGGTGGACCTGGTCTGGCTGATCGCGGGGCTGATCGTCTTCGTCACGCCGTGGGGCCGGATGGCCATCGCCGTGGCCGCCGCGCGGCTCCTGCTGCTCGGGGTCATGGCCGGCGACTACCCGCGCGGCGGCGGCGTGCACCTGCGGCTGTGGCTCGCCGAGCAGGTCGCCCACCAGATCGGCGCGGCCAGCCTCGCCGGAGCTCCCTGGATCAGCTACTACGCGCGGGCGCTCGGCGCCACGATCGACCGCGGTGTGGACCTGCATGCGCTGCCTCCGGTGACGGGGATGCTGCGGATCGGCGCGGGCGCCTCCATCGAGCCGGAGGTGGACCTCGCCGGGTACTGGATCGACGGCGACCTGGTGCGCATCGGCGAGATCCGCATCGGGGCCGGGAGCTCGGTCGGCGCCCGCAGCTCGCTCATGCCGGGTGCGAAGATCGGCCGCGACGCGACCGTCGCGCCGGGATCCGCGGTCTTCGGCCGGGTGCCCGCCGGGCAGAACTGGGCGGGCTCCCCGCCGTGCGGGTGGGCAAGGCGCGCGTGTGGTGGCCGGGCGAGCGGCCGCTGCGCCGCACCCGCTGGGTCGCCGCCTACGCCGCGGCCTCCCTCGTCGTCTCGTTGGTCCCGGTGGTCGCGCTCGGCGTCGGAGGGCTGATCGTTGCGGCGTTCACGCGCGGCGCGACTACGATCGCCGGTGCGATCCCCGGGGCCGCCGCCGCGCTCGTCCCCGCGACGCTGGCGGCGGGCGTGGTGCTCGCGGGTGTCGTCGTGGTGCTGGTCCGCCTGCTCGGCCTCGGGCTGCGGGAGGGCGTCCACCCGGTGCGCAGCCGCGCCGGCTGGCAGGTGTGGTCGGCCGAGCGACTGCTCGACATGGCCAGGACACTGCTGTTCCCGCTCTACTCCAGCCTGTTCACGCCGGTCTGGTTGCGCATGCTCGGCGCGCGCGTGGGGCGCGACGTGGAGGCCTCGACCGTGCTCCTGCTGCCCGCGATGACCAAGATCCGCGACGGCGCGTTCCTCGCCGACGACACGCTGGTCGCCGCCTACGAGCTCGGCGGCGGTTATGTGCGCATCGCGGAGGCGGAGATCGGCACGCGCGCGTTCCTCGGAAACTCAGGGATGGCCGGCGGCGGCAACCGGGTGCCGCGGGACGGCCTGGTGGCGGTGCTCTCGGTCGCTCCGCGCAAGGCCAAGGCGGGGACCTCCTGGCTGGGCTCGCCCCCGGTGAAGCTTCGACGGCGCGCGCAGGACGCCGACCTCTCCCGCACCTTCGAGCCGAAGGCGTCCCTGCGCGTCGCCCGCACGGCCTGGGAGCTGTTGCGCATCGTCCCGGTGTTCGTCACCTGCGCCATCGGCCTCACGGCGCTGCTGGCCCTCGCCGCGCTCTCAGACGCGTGGGGGGTGGGCTGGGCGATCGTCCTCAGCGGCACGGTCCTTCTGGTCACCGGCGCGGTCGCGGCCGCCGTCAGCACCGCGGCGAAGTGGGCGCTGCTCGGACGGCTGAAGCCGGGCGAGCACCCACTCTGGTCGTCGTTCATCTGGCGCAGCGAAGTCTCGGACACCTTCACCGAGATGGTCGCGGCGCCCTGGTTCGCCTGGGCCGCCGCAGGCACGCCCGCGCTGGTCTGGTGGCTGCGCAGTCTCGGCGCCCGCATCGGGCACGGCGTCTGGATCGACAGCTACTGGCTCCCGGAGGCCGACCTGGTCGAGCTGGGCGACGCATCCACGGTCAACCGGGGCTGCGTCGTGCAGACGCACCTGTTCCATGATCGAATCATGAGCATGGACCAGGTGATCATCGAACGCGGCGGGACGCTCGGCCCGCACAGCGTGATCCTGCCCGCAGCCGCGATCGGCTCCGACGCGACGGTCGGGCCGGCCTCCCTGGTCATGCGCGGCGAGACCGTGCCCGACCGCAGCCGGTGGAGTGGGAACCCGATCGGCCCGTGGCGGGACGTGGTGGTACGCGAGTACCGTGCGGTGCGATGAGCACCGTCCCCTTCGACGCAGAGGCCGCCCTTCCGGCCGCCGCCCACGTCTACCTTCCGCGCTCCGGCAGCGTCGACTTCTCGGTGCTCTCCTACGACCTCGACCTGTCGTACAAGGTGGCGACCAACCGTCTCGACGCGACCGCTGTGATCCAGGCCAGAGCGAACGTCCAGCTCACCGCGATCTCCCTCGATCTCGTCCATCTGCGCGCCAAGCGGGTCAAGCTGGACGGTGACAAGCGCACCCGCTTCACCCAGTCCCCCACCCACCTGCGCGTCGTGCCGACGCGGCCCATCGCCGCAGGCGCCGAGTTCACGCTCGAGATCGCCTACGACGGCTCCCCCGCGCCGCGGCGGACCCGCTGGGGCACCCTCGGCTGGGAGGAGTTGAGCGACGGGGTGATCGTCGCCGCCCAGCCTTCCGGGGCGCCGACCTGGTTCCCGTGCAACGACCGCCCGTCCGACAAGGCTGCGTACCGCATCACCATCACCACCGAGCAGCCGTACACCGTGCTCGCGACCGGCGAGCTGGTCGACCACAGCGTCAGCGGAGGTCGCGGCACCTGGACCTTCGAGCGTACGGAGCCGACGGCGACCTACCTCGCCGCGGTGCAGATCGGCCGCTACGTGCTGGAGCCCCGGCGCACCGGCGGGGTGGAATGGGTGATCGCCTATCCCCCGGCGCCTCGCGCGCCGCGTGCTGGCCGACTTCGCGCCGGTCGCGCGGATGATCGAGTGCTTCCAGGAGCGCTTCGGCCCGTACCCGTTCCCGTCGTACACCGTTGTGGTGACCGAGGACCCGCTGGAGATCCCGCTCGAGTCGCAGGGCATGGCCACCTTCGGTTCGACGCACGTCGACGGCCGCGGCGGCTCGGAGCGCCTGATCGCGCACGAACTCGCCCACCAGTGGTTCGGCAACAGCGTCGGCGTGGCCGGCTGGGCGGACATCTGGCTGAACGAAGGATTCGCCTGCTACGCCGAGTGGATCTGGTCGGAGTACTCCGGCGGCCCCTCGGCGAGCACGCTCGCACGCACCCACCACGCCGTCCTGCGCGTGAAGCCGAAGGACCTCGTGCTCGCGGACCCTGGCGTCGAGAGCATGTTCGACGACCGGGTCTACAAGCGTGGGGCGTGCCTCCTCCACGCGCTCCGCCGGAGGCTGGGCGACGAGACGTTCTTCGGCCTGCTGCGCGGCTGGTCGGCCGCCCACCGTTTCGGGACGGCGTCGACGGCGGACTTCGAATCGTTCGCGGCCGGATTCTCCGACGAGCCGCTGAAGGAGTTCTTCGACGGGTGGCTGCGCGAGACGCGGCTGCCGTCGCTCAGCGACTGACCGTGCGGCTCGGTCCTGGGCTAGGGCCGGTCCTGGGCTAGGGCCGGTCCTGCGCTAGGGCCGGTCCTCCGGGCGCCGCTCCTGGCCGGTGATGCCGTCGATGCGCGGGGCGTCGTGCGCGGGCGCCGCGGTCGTCGGAGCCGCCGTGGCGGACTCGGTGGCCGGGCGGGGCGGCGGCACGTCGTCGCGGCGGGCGTCGTCACGATGGGCGTCGTCCGCGTCGTCGCCGGCGACCACACGATTGCCGTGCCGGTCCGTCGTCACGTCCGGGTCGACCTCGTCGGCGCGGCTCAGCTTGGCCTGCTGCTCGTCGCGGGCGGCCGCGGCGGCGCGCTCGCGCTCCTCGGCCTCGCGTCGCAGCCGTTCGGCCTCGACCTCGGCCTGCTGGGCGTCCGCGGCGGCCCGGGCGGACTTCGCCTCCCGCTCCCGCGCGGCCAGCTCGTCGCGGGAGGCGGCCTCCCGCAGCTCGGTCGCCCGCTGCCGGTCGGCCTCCAGCTTGCGCCGTCGGCCCACCGTGGAGACGACGATGACGATTCCCACGACGACGACCACGACGACGACGATCAGCACGATCCATCCGATTGCGTTCATGCCGTGGCATGGTACGCGCGGCACGGGGCGCCGGAAGGGCCTTGCGGTCGGGGGCGGTAGGTGCAGTCGCCGCCGACGCAGGTTCCGGTGGGTGAAGCTGCATCCTGGGCACGACCCGGCGCCCCGGGCTCTCGGGCCGCCCCGAGCAGCCGGGCGAGCGTCGGCGGGCTAGCCGAAGATGTTCCACCCTCCGCCCGAGGCGACCGCCGGCGCGTAGCCCGGGGTCGGGATACCGGCGAGGCCGGTGCCCGGGTAGTAGACCAGCGTGCCGTCCGTGCGCACCCCGAGCAGGTCGCCGGTGCGAGCGGTGGCCGTGTCTCCCGTGCCCGTGACCGAGCTGAAGATCGTCCAGCCGGACCCGACGGGGCTGGGGTTTCCCAGCCCGGCGTTGCCCGGGCCCATCGCTCCGTTGCCCGCGTAGAACCAGAGGGTGCCATCGGGCTTCTGGGCGACCACGTCGGCCTTGCCGTCGGCGTTGGAGTCCCCGGTGGAGTCGATGGCGGTGAACTGGTTCCATCCGCTGCCGACCACCGTCGGCGTGCCGAACCACGAGGTCGACGACGGCGTCTGCCGGACGCCCGGGTACAGGAGCATGGTCCCGTCGGGACGTGTGGCCAGGATGTCCTGCACGCCGTCGCCGTTGAAGTCGCCAGAGACGATCTGCGAGAAGGCGCTCCAGCCGCCGCTGCCGATCAGGATGCCCGGGAGGTAGGACGATGGCGTCGTCGGGTTGACCACGCCCGTGCTCGGATACAGCCAGAGGGTGCCGTCGTTGCGCACCGCGACGAGATCCGACTTGCCGTCGCCGGTGAAGTCGCCCCTGTTGATCACCTTGCTGAAGATGTCCCAGCCCCAGCCGATCTTCACGCCGTTCTGGTAACTGCGGTTCACGCCGTTGGTCGACCCGTTGCCCGCGTAGAAGTACAGCGTGCCGTCGGGCGTCGTGGCGAGGATATCCGGCTTGCCGTCGCTGTTGACATCACCGGCGCCGATCACGCGATTGAAGATGTTCCATCCCGATCCGACGACCTGCGCGGCGCCGTACGCGGCTTGAGCGAGGCTGCTTCCGGAATAGAAGTTCAGCATGCCGTTCGCGGCCCGCGCCAGGAGGTCCGGCTTGCCGTCCCCGTTGATGTCGCCGGGCGCGACCAGCAGGTCACCCGGGCTGTAGCCGGGTGTGGTGATCTGCGAGCCGGCCTGATAGCCGGTCGCCGATCCGCGGTAGTACCACAGCGATCCATCGCTCTTGGCGGCCAGCAGGTCGTCCCAGCCGTCTCCGTTCAGGTCGCCGATGCCGACGACCTGGGTGAAGGCGTTCCAGCCGCCGTTGTAGAGCACTCCGGACTGGTAGCCGTTGCTCGTGCCGTCGACGTGGCCCGTCCCGGCGTACAGCCAGAGCGTCCCGTCGGGCTTGCGACCGAGGAGGTCGGGCTTGTGGTCGCCGTTGACGTCGCCCGCGGCGATGATGTCGGTGAAGGCGTCCCAACCGGCGCCGATCTGGATCCCCGTCCCCAGGCCCGGATTCGACGCGCTCAGAGTGCCGACGGCGCCGGTGCCCGGATAGAGCCAGAGCGTCCCGTCTGGTTTGCGGGCGAGGAGGTCGGGCTTGCCGTCGCCGTTCACGTCGCCCGCGGCGATGATCGAGTCGAAGACACCCCAGCCCGAGCCGATCTGCACGCCGGCGGCAAAGGCGCCCGATCCGGACGCCCCCGTCCCCGCATAGAACCAGAGGGTCCCGTCGGGTTTGCGCGCCAGCACGTCCGGTTTCCCGTCACCGTTCAGGTCGCCGAACCCGATGATCGGCTGCGCCATCGGAACGATCGAGCTGACCGGGACCCCCGTGGTGGCGAGCTTGTACAGCGCCGCGGCGTTGCCGTTGAAGACATCCTGGTCGCCGGGGAAGATGCCGCTGTCCGCCCACTGCCACATCGTGTAGGCGGTCCATCCGGCGGGCAGCGTTCCCGCTCCGTCGGACACGGAGTTCGGGTACCGCGCGATGAACAGCGGATTCGCGCTGAACGCCGCGGTGTTCCCCGTGCAGGTGACCCACCAGTTCGTGGTCGAGTAGATCGCGGGGAGCGCACCCGTGAGTGCCTGGACGGTCCGCGAGAAGTCGGCGATCCAGCTCACCATCGCCGGCTGGCTGAGGCCGTAGCAGGTGTTCGTGCCGTCGGTGGACGGGTAGGGGTCGTACTCGATGTCCAGCAGCGGCGGCAGCGTCCGGCCGTCCGCGCTCCAGCCGCCGCCGTTGGCGACGAAGTACCGGGCCTGAGTGGCTCCGGAGCTCACGTTGGGGACGGCGAAGTGATAGGCGCCGCGGGTCAGACCCGCCGCGTAGGAGCCGTTGTACTGGGTCGCGAACTGGCTGGAGGTGTAGTCGGTGCTCTCCGAAGCCTTGATGTAGACGAACTTCGCGCCGTTGGCAGCCACCTGGCTCCAGTTGATGCCGGTCTGCCAGCCGCTGACGTCGAGACCGGGCAACCCGGGCGGAACCGTGTTCGGCGTGACCGTCGCGTTCGGCGAGGCGGTCTTCGGGGAGGTGGAAGTGTTCGGGGCCGCGGTCGCCGCCGCCGGGTCGTACTGCCGGATCGTGGAGCCCATCGTGTGGTTGTGGGCCCGGTTCATCGTCGAGAGGTCGGGATCCGCGCTCGGAGTCGCGGCCGAACCGGTCGCGGTGGGAGCCGGTGTGGGCGTCGGTGTGGGCGTCGCGGTCTGGACGGGGGCCGCGGTCGGCGCGGCGGCGCCACGGAGCGTCGCCGCACCCGCAGGGGCGCCGGCGGGCATGACCAGAGCGGCCACCGTGGCCAGAGTGGCCAGTGTGACTAGAGTGACAGAAAGCGGTCGTTCGTTTCGCATGATGGGCTCCCGGCGCGAATGCTTCTATCAGCCCCGGGGTCGGTCAGGGCGCGCGCCACCGCCATGTTACCCTCGCACCGCGCGAGAGTATCGCCCCAATAAAGGTGTAGCTTCGGGCAGCCGACCGCACTCGATGCGCGGTTCGCAAGAGATGCCTGCACAGAAGGAGGAGCGCGTGCGCACACATTGGGCCCGGTTGGCCGTAGCCGCCGCGGTGGCCGTCGTCGGAGTCTCGCTCGGGACCGCACCCGACGCGGCGACGGCGGCTGGTCTCCCTCTCCGTCCACTGCGCGCACGAGCGCGACGCCGGCGCCTTCGCCGAGTCCGGCGCCGAGCTCCTCCCACGCCACGACGGCGAAGCCGCCCTCGGCCGACTTCGCGAGTCGCGGGCACAAGCGCAGTTGCGCGGACCCGGCCCCGAAGCACGTGGCCTGCCTGGCCGAGACGGTCAACGGCATCGCCCAGCCGTCGGTGACGACGGCCACCGCCCCGCCCGGCTACGCGCCCGCCGACCTCCGCGCCGCGTACGGGCTGCCCTCCACCGGCGGAGCCGCCGCCACCGTGGCCGTCGTCGACGCGTTCGACTCTCCGACGGCCGAGGCCGACCTGGCCACCTATCGCTCGCAGTTCGGGCTGCCCGCGTGCACGACCGCGAACGGGTGCTTCCGCAAGGTCGACCAGCGCGGTGGGACGAACTACCCCGGTGTCGACCCGTCGCACGGCTGGGATCAGGAGACCGCCATCGACCTGGACATGGTGAGCGCCGCGTGTCCGGCCTGCCGCATCCTGCTGGTCGAGTCCGATGACGCCAGCCTCGACAACATGGGCCCCGCCGTCGACACGGCGGTGTCGCTCGGAGCCCAGTTCATCTCCAACTCCTACGGAGCGCAGGCCGGCGCCGGCGACGACTTCAGTCCGTGGGAGCCGGACTACAACCATCCCGGTGTCGTCGTCACCGCGGCCAGCGGTGACGCGGGCTACGGCCCGGGCTACCCGCAGTTCCCCGCGAGCTCGCGCTACGTCGCCGCGGTCGGGGGCACCAGCCTGACTCCCGCCTCCGGAACCGCGCGCGGCTGGTCCGAGACCGCCTGGGCCGGCGCCGGCAGCGGCTGCAGCACCTACAGTCCGAAACCGTCCTGGCAGAGCGACACCGGCTGCAGCACCCGCACCGTCTCCGACATCTCCGCTGTCGCCGACCCGTCGACCGGCGTCGCCGGATTCGCCCCGACGAGCACGTCCCCGTACACGTCCGCCTGGCAGGTCTTCGGAGGGACGAGCGTCGCCTCTCCGCTCATCGCCGCGATGTACGCCCTCGCGGGGACCCCGGCGGCCGGCACCTACCCCGCCTCCTACCCCTACGCCCAGAGGTCCGCCCTGAACGACGTGACCTCCGGGAGCACCGGGAGCTGCACCCCTTCGTACCTCTGCACGGCAAGCGGCGGCTACGACGGTCCGACCGGCCTGGGGACCCCCGCGGGGTCGCTGCGCTCGCCGCGCCGCAGACGCCCTGGACGCCGCCGACCCTGGGCGACTTCAACTCGGACGGCCATGCCGACGTACTCTCCCGCGACAGCGGCGGATTCCTGTACCTCTACCGCGGCAACGGCTCGGGCGGCTGGCTCAGCCCTCCCGGAGTCCAGGTCGGGTCCGGATGGAACGGAATGTCCGCGATGGTCTCCCCGGGCGATTTCGACGGTGACGGTCACAACGACGTCCTCGCCCGCGACTCCGCCGGGAC
This sequence comes from Leifsonia sp. L25, assembly GCF_050632895.1. The sequence continues at coordinate 518,294 of NZ_JBODRZ010000002.1, forward strand.
GCTCTGGCTGTATCCAGGCAACGGCGCCAGCGGCTGGGGCACTCCCCGCGTGGTCGGCTCCGGCTGGAACATCATGACCAGGATCATCGCCGCGCACGACTTCAACGGCGACGGCAACCCCGACATCCTCGCGGTCGACGGCTCCGGCGTGCTCTGGCTGTACCCGGGCGACGGCCACGGCGGCTGGCTCGCGCGCCAGGCGATCGGCTCGGGCTGGAGCGGCATGACGGCGATCGTCGGCATCCGCAACTTCACCGGCGACGGCAACCCCGGCCTCCTGGCCAGGGACTCCACCGGGCGACTCTGGCTCTACGACCACACCTTCTCCGGCTGGAAGGCGCCCATCGTCGTCGGCTCCGGCTGGAACATCATGACGGCCATCGCCTCGGTCGGCGACTTCAACGGCGACGGCCACGACGACATCCTGGCCCGGACATCGAGCGGCGCGTTCGTCCTGTATCCCACGACAGGGAACACGGGATGGGGCAACCCGGTCCAGGTCGGCTCCGGCTGGAACACGATGAGCTGGATCGGCTGATCCACGGTAGGGCGGACGGGACTTGAACCCGTGACCGGCGGATTATGAGTCCGATGCTCTAACCAGCTGAGCTACCGCCCCGTGCGTCCTCCCCGGTCTACTCCGGGGTGGGCACGCTGGGGGCCGCCGCCGTCACCGGGTCGGCCACCGGCTCCCCACGATACAGGCTCTCGAAGGTGCTGATCGTGGTCTGGATGTCGTGCGTCGCCACAATCCGCAGCGACGCGTTCTTGAGGACGTCGAGCTCCTCCTGCGGGAGGGTGAGCACGCTCTCCAGCTTGTCCGCGAGGTCCTGCGCGTCGCCCGGGCGGAACAGGTGGCCGTTCTCGCCGTCGTGCACCAGGTGCGGGAGAGCCATCGCGTCGGCCGCGACCACGGGGAGCGCGGAGGCCATCGCCTCCATCGTGGCGATGGACTGCAGCTCGGCGATCGACGGCATCGCGAAGACCGAGGCGCGGGTGTACGCCTGGCGAAGTTCGTCGTCGGTGACGTAGCCGAGGAACTTCACCCGGTTCGCGATCCCCAGCGTCTCGGCGAGGGACTGCAGGTTCCGGAACTGGTCTCCGCCGCCCACGATCTCGAGCTGGGCGTCCAGCGACTCCGGGAGCAGCTTGATCGCGTTCAGCAGGACGTCGATCTGCTTCTCGCCGGTCACCCGGCCGACGAAGAGGATGCGGTTGCCGCTGCGCGGCGTGAAGTCGGGCGTGTAGTTGTGCGCGTCGATGCCGCAGGAGATCGCGTGGACGCCGCGCAGACCGGTCGCGCGCTCCAGGAACTGGGCGGCCTTGCGGGTCGGCGTGGTGACGGCCTCGGCGCGGTCGAAGCTTTTGCGGGCGTCGCGCCAGGCGATCGAGATGAACGTCTTCTGCAGGAACTTCGGCAGCAGCGTGAACTCGATCATGTTCTCGGGCATGACGTGGTTGGTCGCGATCACGCGGATGCCGCGCTTCTCCGCCTCGTACGCCAGGCCGCGGCCGACCACGATGTGCGATTGGATGTGCACGACGTCCGGCTTGACGTCGTCGAGCACCCGGCGGGCGTTCGCCTTGCTCATCCACGGCAGCGCGAAGCGCAGCCAGTCGTGCGGGTACCAGCGCCAGCTCCGCAGGCGGTGGGCCGTCATCCTCTGGCCCTCGTGCTCCTCGACCCAGGTGCCGTGCTTGCGGCTCGCCGAGGGCGCGACGACGTGCATGTCGTGGCCGCGCTCCACCAGGCCGGCGGCGAGGCGCTCGGCGAAGCGGGCGGCGCCGTTGACGTCCGGCGGGAAGGTGTCGCAGCCCATGAGGATGGTCATCGGCCTATGCGCGGCCGGGGCGGGCGGGATGTCGTTCGTTCCGCTCGTATCAGGCACGTGGTGAGTCCCTCACGGTCTTCGGCCGGGGCTGTTCGCCCGGCGACGGTCTGAGCGCGCCGGACGGGTCGGACCGGCGATTCATCGCTTCAGTCTAGGCCGGATTCCCGTACGGGGTCGGCAAGCCTCTCGGTGAGTGGCGCGTCGAGGTTCGATTGCGGGTGGTGTTTGGCGAGCTGGAACACCCCGTAGATCGCCACCGCGCCGGTGATCGCGAAGCCGAGCATCGCCCACCAGGGAGCCCCCGCCGCCTCGTTGAGGACGACGATGCCGATCGTCACGGCGACGAGCGGGTCGATCACCGTCAGGCCCGCGATGACCAGATCCGGCGGCCCGGACGAGTAGGCGTTCTGGACGAAGTAGGCGCCGAGCCCGGCTGCCGCGAGGAGCGCGACGATGCACAGCACCAGCAACCAGTCCCACTCCTGGTTCGAGGTCCGGTCGATCACCACCTTCGCGAGCGTGGCGACGAAACCGTAGAGGACGCCGGCGCCGACGATGTACATGATCGCCTTGAACTTGTGCCGCAGGAACCAGAACAGCAGCGCGAACACGATGAGGACGACGGCGAGGATGATCAGGATGACCACGAGCGCCCGGGTCGTCACCGGTTCGTCGCGCGCGAAGATCGCGGCGATGATCACGAACGCTCCGACGCCGCCGACGCACAGCGAGATGGCGACGACGGACTGGCGGTTGAGCTTCACGCCGCTCACCCGCGCGTTGAGGACGCTGGTGATGACGAGGCCGACCACGCCGAGCGGCTGCACCAGGATGATCGGCGAGAGCTTCAGGCTGACGAGCTGGAAGACGACCGCGAGTCCGAGCAGCAGCGTGCCGATCACCCAGGAGGGCCGCGCGAGCAGCAGCCCGAGCTGCCGGGCGCTGAGCCCGGCCTTCGCGTTCTGCGTCTGGGCCTCCACCTTCGCGACGCCGTGGTGCTGCAGCTGGGCGCCGATCGACAGGAAGACTGCGCCGACCAGGGCGACCGGGATGCCCAGGAGCTGACTCGGCTGGTATGCCAGCTCGAGCGCGTCCATCAGTTCCGTAGCCACGCCACGACCCTACCCAACATGATCCCGATAGTCTTGCCGAATGGCCGTGCTTCCCATCCGGATCACCGGAGACCCCGTCCTGCACACCCGCGCGGCGGAGGTGACGGTGTTCGACGACGACCTCCGCACGCTCGTCGCCGACATGTTCGAGACGATGGACCAGGCGCCCGGCGTCGGCCTCGCCGGCCCGCAGGTCGGCGTGCCCCTACGACTGTTCGTCTACGGCTGGACGGACGACGACGACGTCCTGCAGCGCGGCGTCGCGATCAACCCGGTGCTGTGGCTCAGCCCCCTGGCCGTCGGCGAGCCGGACGAGGACGCGGAGTCGGAGGGATGCCTGTCCTTCCCGGGCGAGCGCTTCCCGCTGCGGCGCGCCGAGAGCGTCATCCTGGAGGCCACGGACCTGGAGGGCGAGCCGTTCACGGTCCGCGCCGACGGTTGGCTCGCGCGCATCTTCCAGCACGAGTACGACCACCTGGACGGCGTGCTCTACGTCGACCGGCTCACCCACCCGTACGGCAAGGCCGCGCTGAAGACGCAGCGCAAGAACTCGTGGGGCGTGCCGGGGCTGAGCTGGCTGCCGGGCCGGGATCACCTGGAGGACTGAGCGGCCCCTGCCCGCTTGTCGCGCTCAGCGCAGCGGCACCCCGTGCACGCCGTTGTGGTGCCGCAGTGCCGGGAACACCACCGACAGCGAGAACCCGACGCCGGGGACGGTCTTGGCGTCCAGCACGCCGCCGAACAGCGCCGCACGTTCGCGCAGCTCGTTGAGGTCGGCGCCCTCCACGAACTCGGTCACCGCGCGCAGGTCGTCGTCGGCGCTGTAGGCGGTCGCCTGGTCGACGCCGGCGCGGTCGAGCCCGCGGCGCCGGGCGGCGGCGCGGATGCCGTCGTCGTCGACCGTGATGTGGAGGCCGTCCGGCGTCCACGCCATCGTCACCAGGGCCGTCGTGCCGGGCCCGCCGTGGTCCAGCGCGTTGCCGAGGCTGGTCTGCAGGATGCGGAAGACGACGAGTTCCGCGCCCTGGCGCAGCTCGTAACGCTCGCCGGTCTCGGAGAACGTCACCTCCAGGCCCGCCTCCCGCATCACCCGGAACAGGTCGCGCGCGGAATGCAGGCCCGGCGCAGGCAGGACCTCGCGGCTCCCGTCGGCGACGGCGTTCTGGAGGCGGCGGAGGTCGGCCAGCGCGTCGCGCGCCGAGGTCTCGATCGCGGCGGCGGACCGGGAGGCCGCCTCGGGGTCGGCGCCGGCCGCGTAGCGCATCCCCTCGGCCTGCGACACGAGCCGGGAGACGGCGGCGACCGCGACGTCACCGAGTTCGCCGATGATCCGGAACCGGCCGGCCTGCTCCGCCAGCTCCAGCTCGCGGTCGATGCGGTCCCACTCGCGCTCCTCGCGCGCGTTCTGCGCTCGGCGCCGGCGGGACCGTTCGAGTAGCCAGAGCACCGCGAACACGACGGCGGCCGCCAGTGCGGCGGCTGCGAGGGTGGTGGCGAGCGGGGTCATGCTGGTCCTTCCGGGCCGGTGGAGCGGGCCTGGTGCGCGGCCCGGACGATCATATCCGGGCCGCGCATCCGGGAGGCCGCTCCGGCCCCGCGACGCTTAGGAGCCGTCGCCGCGGTTGGCGCGCAGCACCTCCAGGCGGGCGCGGTACTCCTTCTCGTCGATGTCGCCGTTGGCGTAGCGATCGGCGAGGGTCCGCTCGGCGGCACGCGTGCCGGACTGCGGGCCGTTCGGCCCCCAGCCGTAGCCTCCGCGCGCGACGGCGGCCCGACGCCAGCGACGGCCGAAGACGCCGAAGATGAGGAAGAAGATCCCGATCCAGAAGAGCGGGATCAGGAACCACCACCAGCCGAACCAGGGGCCGCCACCCCAGGCGACGACGGCGCAGGGTGCGGCGGCTGCGAGCGAACTGAACATGGTGCATCCAATCGGTGAGCTGTCCGCGGCTTTCGCGGAACCACTCTCAGCCTCGCCGTGCGGCCGTTCGGGCGAATCCGCCGCCGGGAGACACTTGCCCTACTCCCCGGGAGCAGGGCGTTCAGCGCTGGCCCGGTTGCACCAGTCCCGTCTCATAGGCGACCACGACGAGGTGCACGCGGTCGCGCGCGGCCAGCTTGGTCATGATCCGCGAGACGTGCGTCTTCGCCGTCAGCGGGCTGAGGAACAGCCGTTCGCCGATCTCGGTGTTGGTCAGTCCGTGGCCCACCAGCGCCAGCACCTCCCGCTCGCGCTCGGTGAGCTCGCGCAGCGCCTCCGCGTCCGGCGCCGGCCGGAGTCCGCCCGCCACGCGCTCGATCAGCCGCCGCGTCGCGCCGGGCGAGAGCAGCGCGTCGCCCGCGGCCACGACGCGCACCGCGCGCAACAGCTCCACCGGTTCGGTGTCCTTCACCAGGAAGCCGCTCGCGCCGGCGACGATCGCCTGGGCGACGTAGTCGTCCAGCTCGAACGTGGTCACCATCACGATGCGCGTGCCCGCGAGCTCCGGGTCGGCGGTGAGTTCGCCGGTCGCCCAGAGACCGTCGCCGTCCGGCATCCGGATGTCCATCAGCACGACGTCCGGGCGCGTGCGCCGCGAGAGGTCCACGGCCTCACGCCCGGTCGCGGCCTCCCCCACCACCTCCAGGTCGTCCTCGGCCTCCAGCAGCGCGCGGAAGCCGGCACGGACGAGGCGCTGGTCGTCCGCCAGCAGCACCCGGATCATGCGTCCTCCGCCTTCCGCAGGGGGATACGGGCCTCCACCGTCAGTCCGCCGCCCTCCGTCGCACGGGTCTCGAACCGGCCGCCGAGCAGCTCGGCGCGCTCGCGCATCCCGATCATCCCCTTGCCGTCCGTCTCGCCCTCCGGCAGCCCTCGGCCATCATCCGCGATCGTGAGCACGAATTCGCCGCCGTCCTCGGCGAGCCGGATGTCGACCGTGCGCGCCTGCGCGTGCCGGCCGATGTTGGTCAGGGACTCCTGCACGATCCGATACAGCGCGAGCTGCGAGGCAGCGGACGGCGTCGACGTGAGCGCGTCGTCGTAGCGCACGTCGAGCCCCGCGCGCCGGTAGGTCTCGACCAGCACCGGGATGCGGGCCAGGTCCGGCTCCGGGGCCCGCGCGGCCGGGTACCCTTCGGTGCGAAGGAAACCGAGCACTCCGCGCACCTCCTCCAACGCCTGGCTGCTCACGGCCTTGATCGCTTCCAGGCTCTCCCGTGCCTTGTCGGGCCGGCTGTCGAACAGGTGGAGGCCGACACCGGCCTGCACGCTGATCTGGGACAGCGAGTGCGCGAGCACGTCGTGCAGTTCGCGCGCGATGCGCAGCCGCTCGGCCTCCGCGGCCGACTCCCGGCGCGCGGCGATCTGGCGGGAGACCTCCCGGTAGCGTTCACGACGCCCGCGGATCGCCTCGCCGACGCCCACCAGGAGCGTGAGCACCAGCGCGATGACGAGAGGCCGGATCACGGCCTCCGGCCGTCCCACCAGCAGGTACGCGCCGAGCGGGCCGACGACGGCGACGCCCGCCACGGTCCACCAGGCCCACACCCGCGCCGAGCGCACCACCGCGCCGACGACGGCGAAGGCCAGCGGCACAGCGGCGAGCGGCGGTCCCATCGTGAGGGCGATGGCCGGAGTGCAGAGCGCGGCGATGGCGACGAGCACAGGGCCCGGATACGCCCGGGCGAGCAGCAGCAGGAACGACGCCGCGAACGCGACGAGGACGGCCGTCAGCGTCAGCGGGTCGGCCGCCGCAGTGTGCGCGGCGATGAGGACGCCCGGGAGCTGCAGCAGGACGGACAGGACCACCGGGAACCAGATCGTCCCGCGCGGTCGGCGACCGCTCCAGCCGCGGCCGTCACCCCAGCCGGGTCCGCTCGGACGGGAGTCGGCGGACGGGTTCCAGGGCATCTCCTCATGCTAGCCAGCGCACGTCGGTGTGGCCTGCCCCGTGGGGAGTCTGTGCCCTACTCCCCGGGATTACGCAGACTCCGGCGGGAGTGCGCGCGAACGATCACGGATTGTGCTCGGCGTCGAAGATCTCCCCCTCGCCGCCGGGGCTCTGCCCGAAGAGCGGTCCGAAGGCCGGGCCGCCGAAACTCGTCAACCCGGCCTCACGCTCCAGCGACGCGCGCCGTTCGTCGTCGTCGTTCTCGTACTCCTCGACCGAGCCGTCCGGCTCCCGGGAGCCCCGCTCGTCCCGCTTCCTGTGCTTCATGGCCGCATCGTAGCGATCCGCGACCGGATTGGGGTGTATTCCGTTCGGAGCATGTCAACGCCCGGAGAAATACCGAAGGCCGGGAGAACCGCCGAAGGCCCGGAGAATTTCATCTCCGGGCCTTCGCCTGTTTACGCTCCCCGACTTGGACTCGAACCAAGAACCTGCCGGTTAACAGCCGGCTGCTCTGCCAATTGAGCTATCGAGGAATGCTTGATCAGCGAAGCTACTCTAGCAAGACTTCGCGCATCGAGTGAAATCCGCTCCGCATCCCGCGCGCGTCGTCGTCAGTACCCCGCCGCCGGGTCCACGCGGCCCACGAAGTCGCCGTCGCCGAGGAACGCGCGCACGTTCGCACGGACCCGCTCCGCGAGCAGCGGCGCCACCATCTCGGACGTGTCGGCCTGGTGCGGCGTGATCAGGCAGGCGTCCTCGTCCCACAGCGGGTGGCCGTCGGGCAGCGGCTCCGGATCGGTGACGTCGATGCCCGCCCCGGCGATCTCCCCGGTGCGGAGGGCGCGCAGCAGCGCGTCGCTGTCGACCAGGCCGCCGCGTGCGATGTTGACCAGGTAGGCGGTCTTCTTCATGGCGGCGAACTCGGCGTCGCCGAACAGGTGGTGGGTCCCGCCGGTCAGCGCAGCCGCGATGACCACGACGTCGGCGCCCGGGAGGACGTCGAGCAGCCGATCGGAGCCGACCGTTCGCTCGGCGCCGGCCACGGGCTCCGGCGAGCGGCGCACGATGGTGACGCGGGCGCCGAACGGCGCGAGCAGCACCATCAGCTCCAGCGCGATCCCGCCGGCGCCGACGATCACGACATGCCGGCCGTAGAGGGAGCGGCCCTCCTCGACTGTCGACCAGGACGTCGCCCGCACCCGCTTCGGCAGCACGCGCAGCAGCGCCAGGGTGAGCGCCAGCGCGTGCTCGGCGACCGGCTGGGCGTAGACGCCCTTCGCGCTGGTCCAGATCAGGCCGGGGCGGTCCTCGGACGCGATGATGCCCGAGAAGGCGTCCACTCCCGCGAACGGGAGCTGAACCCACCCGATGCCGGGGTGCGCCTCCAGGATCGGCGGGAAGGCCGCGGCATCCTTGTTGGACAGCCAGACGACGCCGCGCGTGCGGTCGGAGAGCGGCTCGACGGTGCCGCCGGCGGCCTCCACGGCGGCGACGAAGGACGGCTCGGCGCTCGGGAGCACGGCGATGGGTCCGGGCTCCGGGCGCTCACCCGGCGCGAGCGGGACGCCGCCCGGCGCGAGGACGGCGCGGTGCTGCGGGGTGGACTCGGTCATGGTTCCTCCTGTCGGGCGGTCAGTTCGCGGCGGTCTGCGGTCGGCGCTCCCGCCGGCGCTGCGGCGGCTTCAACGCGTCCGCCAGGCCGCGCACGAACGGGTGGGTGGGGTCGGCCAGCACCTCCTCGATCGGCCCGTACGCGATGGGACGGCCGCCCTGCAACACCAGCGAGGCGTCCGTCGCGCGGCGCAGCACGGACAGGTCGTGGCTGACGATCACAGCCGTGAAATCCTCGTGGGAGCGGAGCTGGGCCAGGAGGTCGATCACCGCGTCGCGGACCGTCGCGTCGATGCCGGCGGTCGGCTCGTCCACGATCAGGACCTGAGGGCCGAGCACCAGCGCCTTGGCGAGCGCCACCCGCTGACGCTGACCGGCGCTGAGCTGATAGGGGTACTTGCCGAGCACGCTGAGCGGCAGGTGCACGGTGTCCAGCATGAGCGCGGCGCGCTCCCCGCCGTCCGGCGGTTGTAGTGCTCGTCGCGCTCGAAGATCGGCAGGGTGACGTTGTCCTGCACCGACAGGGACGGCTCCAGCGACGCCGCACCCTCCTGGGGCAGGTAGCCGACGTGGAAGGTCACCTCGGCCAGGTCGCGCTTGCGGGCGTGCCGCAGCGAGTGCCCGAGCACGGTCGCATCACCGCCGCTGATCCGCGGGCCGGGCTCGCCGGAGCGGAGGGGAAGCCCCCGCCCGGCGAGCACCGCGGCCAGCGTGCTCTTTCCCGAACCCGTCTCGCCCAGGATCCCCAGCGATTGTCCGGCCTCCAGGCGGAAGCTCACCCCACGGAGGGCGACGCACGAGGGGCTGACGCCCCTGGCGGGATATTCGACGGACAGGTCGCTGACGAGGATGGCAGGTTCGGAGCTCACATGATCGACCCTAGGCGTTGTCGGCTTGGAGAGCGCGCAGCGCCTCCCGCCGGTCGGCCTGTTCCACCGGATCCGGCACCGGCAGGGAGGCCAGCAGCCGCTGCGTGTACGCGTCTCGCGGGTTGCCGAGCACCTCGGCGCCCGTGCCCTCCTCGACCAGCTTGCCGCGGTGCAGCACCGCGATCCGGTCGGCGAGCAGGTCGACGACGGCCAGGTCGTGGCTGATGAACAGCGCGGCGAAGCCGAACTCCCGCTGCAGGTCGGCGAACAGCTCGAGCACGCGGGCCTGAACCGACACGTCGAGCGCGGAGGTCGGCTCGTCGGCGATCAGCAGGGTCGGCTCCAGGGCGAGGGCGCGCGCGAGGCTCGCCCGCTGCCGCTGGCCGCCGGAGAGTTCGTGCGGGAACCGGTCGCCGTAGCTGCGCGGAAGCTGGACGGCCTCCAGCAGTTCGTCCACCCGGCCGCGCGCGGCGGCAGGCGAGGACGCCCGGCCGTGCACGACGAGCGGCTCTGCCACGCAGTCCGCGATCGTGAGCAGCGGGTTGAAGCTCGACGCCGGGTCCTGGAACACGAAGCCGATGTCGCTGCGCACCTTGCGGAACTGCCGCTCCCTGACCCCGTTCATCTCGATCCCGAGCACCTTCAGCGAGCCGTCGGTGACCTTGCCGAGACCGGCGATGGCGCGGCCGATTGTGGTCTTGCCGGATCCGGACTCGCCCACCAGGCCGAGCACCTCCCCCGGGCGGATGTCGAAGCTCACCCCGTCGACCGCCACGAACCCGGGGCGGCCGAGGCGGCCGGGGTACTGGATGCGCAGGTCGCGCGCCTCGACCACCGGAGCCTCCTCGGGGCGCTCGGCCCGGGCGATGGCCCGGTCCTGCGTCGCCGCGGCGCCCTGGCCGATGCGCGGCACGGAGGCGAGGAGCTTGCGCGTGTACTCGGCCTGCGGCGAGGCGAACAGCGTGCGCGCGTCTGCCTCCTCCACGACCTTGCCCTGGTACATGACCGCGACCCGGTCGGCCAGGTCGGCGACCACGCCCATGTTGTGCGTGATCAGCACGATGGCCGCGCCGAACTCGTCGCGGCAGCGCCGCAGCAGGTCGAGGATCTCGGCCTGCACGGTCACGTCCAGCGCGGTGGTCGGCTCGTCGGCGACGATCAGCCCGGGGTTCAGCACCAGCGCCATCGCGATCACGATGCGCTGCTTCTGGCCGCCGGAGAACTGGTGCGGGTAGTACTTCACCCGCTTCTCCGGCTCCGGGATGCCGACCCGGCGCAGGATGTCGACGGCCTGCTTCTGCGCGTCCTTCTTGGACAGCTTGCCGTGCGCGCGCAGGCCCTCCGCGATCTGCCAGCCCACCTGGTAGACGGGGTTCAGCGCGGTCGACGGCTCCTGGAAGACCATCGCCACGTCGGTGCCGCGCACCTCCCTGAGCTGCTTCTTGCTCAGTGAGACGATGTCCGCCTCGGTGGCGCCGTCCTTGCTGCGCAGCACCACGGCGCCCGAGGCGGTCGCGGTCTCCGGCAGCAGGCCGAGGATGGTCTTGGCGGTGACGGTCTTGCCCGAACCGGACTCCCCACGATCGCCAGGACTTCTCCCGGCGACACCCGCAGGGTGACATCGTCGACGGCCTTGACGGCGCCGGCGTCGGTTGCGAACGTGACCGACAGGTTGTCGATGGTGACGACGTCGCTCATGGCTTGACCTCGATTCCGTGCTCGTCGAACGACTCTCCGCCCTCCAGGCCGTCGATGCCGCCGGGGCCCGCCTCCAGCGGACCGCCGGGGACGACGGACGTCTCGGCGACCAGGCCCGACGCCTCGGCGGCGCGGCGCCGGCCGCGCAGGCGCGGGTCGGCGAGGTCGTTGAGGCTCTCGCCCACCAGGGTGATGCCGAGCACGACGAGCACGATCGCCAGACCCGGGTAGATGGAGGTCCACCAGATGCCGCTGGTGACGTCGGACAGCGCCTTGTTGAGGTCGTAGCCCCACTCGGCGGCGGCGGTCGGCTCGATGCCGAAGCCGAGGAAGCCCAGCGCCGCGAGCGTCAGGATGGCCTCCGAGGAGTTCAGCGTGAAGATCAACGGCAGCGTGCGAGTGGAGTTGCGCAGCACGTGGCGGAACATGATCCGGCCGTTGCTGGCCCCGATGACCTTCGCCGACTCGACGTAGGCCTCCGCCTTGATCCGGACGACCTCCGAGCGGATCACCCGGAAGTACTGCGGGATGTAGACCACCGTGATCGAGATGGCGGCGGCGAGGATGCCGCCCCACAGGCTGGACTGGCCGCCCGAGATGACGATCGCCATGACGATCGCCAGCAGCAGCGACGGGAACGCGTAGACCGCGTCGGCGATCACCACGACCACCCGGTCGACCCAGCCGCCGAAGTAGCCGGACACCAGGCCGAGCACGACACCGGCGAAGATCGAGAGGATGACGGCGACGACGATCACGAGGATCGCGGTCTGCGCGCCCCAGATCACGCGGGAGAACACGTCGTAGCCGCCGACGGTCGTCCCCCAGATGTGCGCCGCGCTCGGCGGCATCTGGGAGCCGAACTGGCCGTTCGCGTCCTTGAGCTGGGCGAAACCGTACGGCGCGATCGCCGGGGCGAAGATTGCGACCAGGATGAACAGGCCGGTGAGCACGAGACCGCCGACGAGCATCCCGCGCTGCAGTCCGACGGACTGGCGGAGCTGATGCACGACGGGAAGCCGGCTCCAGAAGCTGCCCTTCTGCGAGGCCATCTCAATACCTCACTCTCGGGTCGATGAGCGCCGCGATGATGTCGACGATGAAGTTCGTGACCGCGACGATCACGGCGAGCAGAACGACCATGCCCTGCACGGCGACGAAGTCGCGCGACTGCAGGTAGTGCTCGAGCTGGAACCCCAGACCCTTCCACTCGAAGGTCGTCTCGGTCAGGATCGCGCCGCCGAGCAGCAGCGCGATCTGGAGGCCGATGACCGTGATGATGGGGATCAGCGCCGGCCGGTAGGCGTGCTTGCGCACGAGCCGGCTCTCGCTGACGCCGCGCGAACGGGCCGCATCCACGTAGTCCGTGGAGAGCGTGCCGATCACGTTCGTGCGCACCAGCCGCAGGAAGATTCCGGCGGTCAGCAGGCCGAGCGTCACGGCTGGCAGCACCGCGTGCAGCAGCACGTCGCCGACCACGGCCGGGTCGCCGGTCTGGAACGCGTCGATCAGGTAGATGCCGGTCTTGTTCGGGAGGGTCTGCATCTCGATCTCGGAGCTGGTGGAGGCGCGGCCCGCGACGGGGAGCACGTTCAGCCAGATCGAGAAGACGAGCTTGAGGACCATGCCGGCGAAGAACACCGGCGTCGCGTAGCAGAGGATGGCGAACACGCGCAGTGCCGCGTCTCCGTAGTGGTCGCGGAAGTACGCCGCGAGCAGTCCGAGCGGGATGCCGACGATGAACGCCACGATCAGCGCGTAGAACGCGAGTTCGAGCGTCGCGGCGCCGTAGTGGATCAGCACCTGCGTCACGGGCTGGTTGTCGGTGAACGTCGTGCCGAAGTCGCCGCGGAGCAGGTGCCCGAGGTAATCGAAGTACTGCACGAGCAGCGGCCGGTCGTAGCCGGCCTGGTGGATCCGCTCCTGGAGCTGTGCGGGAGGGAGCTTGCCGCCGAGTGCTGCCGTGATGGGGTCGCCCGTGGACCGCATCAGGAAGAAGACGACTGTGACGAGGATGAAGATCGTCGGGATGATGAGGAGCGCGCGGATGACGATGTAGCGGACGAGGCCGCCTCCCGTTCGCCGACGCGCTTTGGTTCGTTCGGGGCCGGGCGCCGTGGGCGCCGCGGGTCCGCTGACCGTCGCTGTCATAGGAGCCAATCGTGGGTGGTTCGTGGGTGGGGGCGGCTCGCGCACGACGCGAGCCGCCCCCGTTCGGCCTAGAGGTGCGGCCTAGCCCTTCGAGAGGGCTGCGTAGCGGAACTTGAACGAGGGGTCGAGCGTCTTGTCGGTGCCGTTCACGTTCTTGCCCACCACGGCGACCTGCGCGCCCTGGAGCAGGGGCAGGGTGGACAGGTCGGCGCCCACCTTGGCCTGGATCTGCTCGATGAGCTTGGTGCGGGCGGCCTTGTCGGTCGTGCCGAGCTGCTGCGTGATGAGCTGCTGCACCATCGGGGTTGTCGTAGTGGTTCGCGAGGAAGTTGTCCTTGCTGAAGAACGGCGACAGGTAGTTGTCCGCGTCCGAGTAGTCCGGGAACCAGCCGAGCTGGTAGGCCGGGTACAGGTCCTTGACGCGGTCCTTCGAGTACTGGACCCACTCGGTGGACTGCAGGTTGACCTTGAACAGGCCGCCGTTCTCGAGCTGCTCCTTGACGAGCGCGTACTCGTCGCCGGAGGACGGGCCGTAGTGGTCCGGGTTGTACTGCAGGTTGAGCGAGACCGGGGTGGTCACGCCGGCGGCCTGGAGTGCAGCCTTCGCCTTGTCGAGGCTCGGACCGCCGTTGCCGTCGCCGTAGAGGTCCTTCAGCACGGTGGTCGCGCCGGTCAGGCCCTGCGGGACGTACGAGTACAGCGGGGTGTAGGTGTCCTTGTAGACCTGCTTGGCGATGGTCGCGCGGTCGACGAGGTCGGCAGCGGCCTGGCGCACGGCGAGGGCCTTCTTGGGGTCGGCCTGCGGGGCCGTCGCGCCGAACGGCTGGGTGTTGAAGTTCCAGACGATGTAGCGGATCTCACCACCCGGGCCCTTGACGACCTTGACGTTCTTGTCCGTGCCGAGGCTCTGGATGTCGGTCGCCGACAGGCTGCGGTACGCGACGTCGATCGCGCCCTTCTGGATGTCGAGCTTCAGGTTCGACGACTCCGCGTAGTACTTGACGTTGACCTTGTCCGTGGCCGGCTTGCCGAGCAGCCCCTGGTAGTTCGGGTTCGCCTTGTACGCGATGAGGTTGTTGAAGTCGTAGCTCGTGATGTCGTACTGACCGGCGAACGCGTGACCCTTGACGATGGTGTTGTCCGGGGTGACCTTGTCGGCCGAGAAGACCTGGTGGTCGACGATCGGGCCGGCGGGGCTGGAGAGCACCTGCGGGAAGGTCTGGTCGTTCGGCACCTTGAGCTTGAAGACCGCGGTCGTCTTGTCCGGGGTGCTCACGCTGTCGAGGTTGCCGAGCAGCGACGCAGGACCGTTGGGGTCGTTGATCTTGAGCTGGCGGTCGAAGGTGAACTTGACGTCCTCGGAGGTCAGCGCGTGACCGTTCGCGAACTTCAGGTTCGGCTTCAGCTTCACGGTGTACTCGGTGGGCGACGTGAAGGCCGCGCTGGCGGCGATGTCCGGCTTGACGTCCGGGCTGCCGTACGGCGAGTTCAGCAGGAACGGGTACACCTGGTTCATCACGGCGAACGAGCCGTTGTCGTAGGAGCCGGCCGGGTCGATCGACGTGATCTTGTCGGTCGTGCCGATGGTCAGCGTTCCGCCGCCGCCACCGGAGCTGTTGTTGCTCCCCGAGCAGCCCGCGAGCACCAGCGCCGCGGCCGCGAATGCGGCCGACACGGCGAACAGGCGCCGTCCGCCGATCTTTACGGATCTCATATCCGATTACCTCTTCCTTGGTGGGGGTCACTGATCCGGCGGAGCGCACGCGAGCGCTTCGTCGTCGAATCGCGTAGCCACAGTCCTAGCATGAAAGCCGCGTCGAGTGAGCATGTTGTCGCGGATCGCGGCGCAATCTTTACATCGGCGCAACAATTCCGCGCGCATTTGCGCACACTGCTACGAATTCCAGCGTTGGAACGTGGGCATGATCTATTGTGCCGCGCTATTCGCCGCGCAGCCGCATCCGCTCGCGATCGATCGACGCCAGAGCCACCTGGAGCGACCGCCGCAGCTCGGCGTTCTGCGGGTCGGTGCGCGCCAGGCGTGAGGTCAGCTCGGCCTTCTCGCGCAGCAGGTCGCGGTCGATCAGGCCGTCCAGGATGGACCGGGCGTAGCGGCCGACGTCGGTCCCGGTCTGCGGCAGGGCGCCGACGGCGAGGGCGTTCACGGTCGGCGCGTAGACCTGGGGCACCTCGGCGAGGATGCGGTCCACCCAGCCCGGGTCGGCGATGGACGGGAGCTGGGCGGCGATGGCGTCGCGGACGACCGCGTGGGTCGGGTTCACGAACGGCACCTGCACGACGCGGGCGGCGCGCTCGGCGCCGACCTCGGCGGGGAACTGGAGCAGGACCATGAGGCTCTCGCGCTCGGTGCGCTGGGTCGGGTCGCCGGGGTCGACCTCGCGGATGGGGGCGGGAGCCTCGGGAGTGGGCTGCTGGTACTGCTGGGCCTCGCCGTCGCGGGCGCTCTGCCTCGAGCCGTCGCCGCGTCCGCTGCGCTGCTCTCCACGCGTGCTGCGCGGGGCCGACCGCACGGCGCGCAGAGTGTCCTGCAGGTCGGCGCCGGAGAGCCTGGCGAGTTCGCGCGTGTAGCCGTTCTGCGACGCGGGATCGCGAATGGTCGCCACGATCGGCGCCCCGGCACGGAGCGCGGCCGTGCGGCCCTCCACCGTGTCGAGGTCGAAGCGTTCGACCACCTGCCGGATCATGAACTCGAACATCGGCTTGCGGGCGTCGATCATCCGGCGCACCGCCTCGTCGCCGCCGGAGAGCCGGAGGTCGCACGGGTCGAGCCCGTCCGGGCCGACGGCCACGTAGGTCTGGGCCGAGAAGCGCTGCTCCTCGCCGAAAGCCCGGGCGGCGGCCTTCTGACCCGCCGCGTCGGGGTCGAAGGTGAAGATGACCGAGCCGCTGCT
This sequence comes from Leifsonia sp. L25, assembly GCF_050632895.1. Next base: position 534,354 of record NZ_JBODRZ010000002.1, read on the forward strand.
GTTGTCGTCGCCCATGATGCGGCGGATGACCTTGATGTGGTCGACGCCGAACGCCGTGCCGCACGTGGCGACCGCGGTCGTGATGCCCGCGAGATGGCAGGCCATCACGTCGGTGTAGCCCTCCACGATCACCACCTGGTCGCTGCGGGAGATGTCCCGCTTGGCGAGGTCGAGGCCGTACAGCACCTGCGCCTTCCTGTAGACCGCGGTCTCAGGGGTGTTCAGGTACTTCGGGCCGTTGTCGTCCTCCAGCAGCCGCCGGGCGCCGAAGCCGATCGTCTGCCCGGTCACGTCGCGGATCGGCCAGACCAGGCGGCCACGGAACCGGTCGTAGACGCCACGGTCGCGCTGCGACACGAGACCCGCGGCCAGAAGCTCGTCGGGGGTGAAGCCCTTGCCGCGCAGGTGCTTGGTGAGCTCGTCCCAGCTCTTCGGGGCGAAGCCGACGCCGAAGTGAGCGGCAGACGCGGCGTCGAAGCCGCGCTCGCCAAGGAACCGGCGGCCGGGATCCGCATCGGGCGCGGCCAGCCGCTCGCGGAAGAACTCCTCGGCTGCGTTGTTCGCGGCCAGCAGCCTGGCACGGTTGCCACTCGACTCGCTCGGCCCTCCCCCGCCCTCCTCGTAGTGGAGCTGGTAGCCGATCCTGCCGGCCAGCCGCTCGACGGCCTCGGTGAAGGACACGTGGTCGAGCTTCACCAGGAACGCGTACACGTCGCCGCCCTCGCCGCAGCCGAAGCAGTGGTAACGGCCGACACCGGGACGGACGTTGAAGCTGGGGCTCTTCTCGTCGTGGAACGGGCACAGGCCCTTGAGCGAGCCGACGCCGCCCGGTTTCAGGCTGACGTAGTCGCCGATGATGTCGGCGATGTTGGTGCGGGCCTTGACCTCTTCGATGTCGCTCTGTCGAATCCGGCCTGCCATGCAGTCGATTCTAGTGAGCGCGGCCGACGTCAGTCGCGCGGGGGCGCCGGCGCCGCGTATTCTGGGCGATCTCGATGATCGCGCAGAAGACCTCGATCGTCACCCGCAGCAGCAGCACGCTCAGGATTGCGGCCACGAGCGTCACCAGGATGCCCAGCAGGAACACGAACGCGCCGGCCGGGGACCGGGTCGCGATCGCGATGCCGAGGCTGTTGGCGAAGCCCACGACGATCCCGAGGCCGATCAGGACGAGCCCGACCACGTAGACGGGACCGGCGAGCCTGCGGGTCACGTAGCTCGTGAAGGTGAAGTCGAACAGCGACGAGAAGAACCGCGAGTCGTCCAGGCGGTCGGCGAGCGCGTTCACGCTGCGGCCGGGGCGCGGAGCGTGCGGGCCGGCGGCCGGAGACGGCGGGGCGTCCTCGCCGGCGGGAGCGCCGTTCGCGTGCGCGATGCCGGACGCGGCCGTGGCCGCCGCGGTGGCGTCGACCGGAAAGTCCTCCGCGACCGCGCCGACGGGCACCGGCTCGGCGGCGGGCGACGCCGGCAGGATCTCGGTGGTGTCGGAGTCCGTGGTCTCGGAGTCCGTGGTCTCGGAGTCCGTGGTCTCGGAGTCTGTGGTGCGCGGCCCCGTGGGCGCCGGTTCCTCGGCCGGACTGAGGATCTCGGTCTCGGCGGTCCCCGTGCGGTAGAAGTCGTCCGCGGTCGGGAGGACCGCGGTCGCGGGCTCCGTCTCGGGCGGTTCGGCCGCGGCCTCGACGGGAGGCTCCGCCGGCGAGGTGGAGGTGTCGGGCGCCGTGGCCGCCTTGCTGCGCGACGCGGCCGTGCGACGCCGGGGCGTCGCCGGTTTCGCGGGCGCCGTGGCCTCGACCGTGTCCTCGGTCGCTGCCTTGCCGAGCATGGCGTCGAGGATCTCCGGGGCCTCGCCGTTCGGCGAGATCGAGGTGCTCTTCGGGGTGCGCTTGCGCGGGGACGGCGTGCGCTTCACGGGCGCGCGCGACGGCCCCGCAGTGCTCGACGGCTCCGCCGCGCCGGGCTCGGCCTCCGTGGGCCGGTCGCCGTCCGCCGGGGGCTGTGGGCTGCTCATGCGTCTCCTCCTTCGCCGTTCCTCAAGCATTCTGCACACGGGCCGACGATTCAAGCCCGTGCCCGGCGCGCCGGATCAGTGCTGCACGAGCCGCTCGAACCAACTCAGCGCCGACTGGTCGGTCAGGCTGGCCACCTGGTCGACGACCACGCGCTTGCGCTCCGCGTCGCCGGTCGCGAGGCGCCAGTCCTCCTGGAATCCCGGGTCCAGCTCCTCCGGCCCGCGGGAGAGCAGCACGTCGGCCAGCGCCATCAGCACCTGGCGCTGCTGCGCGTAGATCGGCTGGCGCGTGTTGCGCGACATCACGAACGTGGCCACGATGCCCTTCAGCACGGCGATCTCCGCGCGGATGGCGGCCGGCACGACGACGTCGGCGCCGAACCGGCGCAGCTCGACCCCGCCTGCGCGGTGCTTCGTCTCGTGCACCGCGGCATGGGCGAACCTGCCGATGAGCTGGCTGGTGAGGTTCTTCAGGTGTGCCTGCGCGCGCCGGGAGCCGTCCCAGCGGTCGAGCCAGATCTCCAGACTGTCGAGCCGGTCGAATGCCGCGATCAGCTCGTCGTGGCTGAACTCGCCGCCCACCCACTCGTACATCGACCGGACCAGGTCGTCGTGGTCGACGCGGCTGCCGAGCGCCGCGACGTCGATATACCCGTTGACCACGGCGTCCTCGAAGTCGTGCACGGAGTAGGCGATGTCGTCGGACAGGTCCATCACCTGCGCCTCGATGCAGCGCTGCCGTTCGGGAGAGCCGTCCCGCATCCACTCGAACACCGCGTGGTCGTCGGCGTAGAAGCCGAACTTGGCGCGCCCGCTCGGGTCGGCGACCGAGCTGGTCTCCGGCCACGGGTACTTGCAGCTCGCGTCGAGGCTGGCGCGGGTGAGGTTCAGTCCGTACGGGCGGCCGTCGCGGCCGAACACCTTGGGCTCCAGTCGGGTGAGCAGCCGCAGCGTCTGGGCGTTGCCCTCGAATCCGCCGATGTCCTCCGCCCAGGCGTTGAGCGCGCGCTCGCCGTTGTGCCCGAACGGCGGGTGGCCGATGTCGTGCGCCAGGCACGCGGTGTCGACGATGTCGGGGTCGAGCCCGAGGCTCGCCGCGAGCTCGCGGCCCACCTGGGCGACCTCCAGGGAGTGCGTCAGCCGGTTGCGCGCGAAGTCGAGACCGGCAGTGGGGCTGAGCACCTGAGTCTTGGCCGCCAGCCGCCGCAGCGCGCTCGAGTGCAGCAGACGGGCCCGGTCGCGCGCGAAGTCGCTGCGACGGCTCGAGTGATGCTCGGGGAGCCAGCGCTCCCGGTCGCGCTCGCTGTAGCCGTCGGCCGGGACGCTGTCGAGCGTCGTTGCCGCACTATCCGCCACTGTTGTGCACCTCCGCCTCGGCGACCTCCGCCCGCGCGCTGCCCGCCAGCTCGCGGCTGTCGAGCCAGCCCTCGGGAAGCGCGGGACGCTTGGGCGAGCCGGCACGGCCGCGCTGGCCCTCCGCCGCCTCGCCCGGGTATTCCTGGCTCCAGTCGAGAGTGGCCAGGAGGTCGTCGAGATGCGCGAGCGTGTCGACGGTCGCGAGGCTCGCGCGCAGGTCGCCGCCGACCGGGTAGCCCTTGAAGTACCAGGCGACGTGCTTGCGGATGTCGCGGCAGCCGCGCTCCTCGCTGTCGAAGAACTCGACCAGCAGCTCGGCGTGCCGGCGGAACGTCGCCGCCACCTGGCCGAGTGTCGGGCGGGCCTGCGCGAGCGCAGCCTCCTCGGCGGTGATCTCCCCTGCGCGGGCGCGGAACGCCGCCGCCAGGTCGCCGAACAGCCACGGCCGGCCGAGGCAGCCGCGGCCGACCACGACGCCGTCGCAGCCGGTCTCATCCACCATGCGGATCGCGTCGGCGGCAGACCAGATGTCGCCGTTGCCGAGGACCGGCGTGCCGGTGATCGTCTCCTTGAGCTTCGCGATCGCGGACCAGTCCGCGTGACCCGAGTAGAACTCCGCCGCTGTGCGCGCGTGCAGCGCGATCGAGGCGACGCCGGCGCCCTCCGCGGCCTTGCCTGCCTCGAGGTAGGTGAGGTGGTCGCTGTCGATGCCCTTGCGCATCTTGACGGTCAACGGGATGTCGCCGGCCGCCGTGACGGCGCCCTCCACGATCTCCCGGAAGTGCTGGAGCTTCCACGGCAGCGCGGCGCCGCCGCCCTTGCGGGTGACCTTGGGCACCGGGCAGCCGAAGTTGAGGTCGATGTGGTCGGCGCGATCCTCCGCGACGAGCATCGTGACGGCCTCCCGGACGGTCTTGGGGTCGACGCCGTAGAGCTGGATGCTGCGCGGCGTCTCCGACTCGTGGTGGGTGATGAGGCGCAGCGACTCGGGGGTGCGCTCGACCAGGGCCCGGGAGGTGATCATCTCGCTCACGTAGAGCCCGGCGCCGAACTCGCGGCAGAGCCGGCGGAAGGCGGTGTTCGTGATCCCCGCCATGGGCGCGAGGACGACCGGCACGTCGAGCGTCAGCGGGCCGATGGCCAGCCTGGGACTCGTCTCCGTGCGGGGAGCTAGGGTTGCGGTAGTAGACATCTGCATCGATTCTCCCAGAAAGCGTGCTGATACATGGCCGAGAGCCCCGAAGCTGTGGAAACCGGCGGCGGACGCCGTCGTGTGGAGGAGGATGCCCGGGCTCGCGGCATCCCCGTGCGGATCGTCGAACGGCCCGCTGCCCGGAGCCTGGAGGAGGCCGCGTCGCTGCTCGGGATCGAGCCGGGCGACATCGTCAAGTCGCTCGTGGTCAAGCGCAGTGACGACACCTTCGTGTTCGCGCTGGTGCCGGGAGGCCGCAAGATCTCCTGGCCGAAGCTGCGCGCCGTCCTCCACGTCAACAAGCTGCAGCTCCCGGACGCGTCGGTGGCGTTCGCCGCGACCGGCTACGAGCGCGGGACCATCACGCCATTCGGCAGCACGACCGCGTGGCCCGTCGTCGCCGACACCACCATCGCGGGCCGCACCGTCTCGATGGGCGCAGGCGAGCACGGCTACTCGCTGTTCGTCGACGCCGACGCGCTTCTCTCCGGCTTCGCCGCCACGCTCGCCGACATCACCGACCCCGAATAGCGGCCTTCCCTCCGAACAGGGGTCGCAACACGCCGCTAACCCGGAGGGTAAGCGGCGTGTTGCGCCCCTCTCGCACGCGCGGGTTGTGGATAACGCGGGATCGAGCGGGAGCCTCTGGGAGGGTTTGGGGATGCGACGCCCTGAACCGCTTCCACCCATTCTGCGCTCGCCCGCGTTCTCCGCGTCGGCGGCGACGGCAGCGGGCGTCTCATCCGCGCGTATGCGCCGGTCGGACCTGGTCGCGCCCTTCCACGGCGCGCGGGTGCCGCGAGCCGAGTTCGACGGCGGATTCCGTTCGCAGTGCGTCGCGTATCGGGCAGTCATGCCGCGCACCCAGTGCTTCAGTCATGAAACAGCGGCGAGGATCTACGGGCTGACGGTCCCGCGGCGGATACGCGAGTCGTCCGACCTTCATGTCGCCGCGTTGGATGGTCGTCGGGCGCCACGCGGCGAGGGAGTAGTGGGCCACAAGTCCAGGCTGTCCGCCGAGCACGTCCGCATCCACCTCGGCTTGCGGGTGCCCGAGGTCGAGGAGGTGCTGTGCCAACTCGCCGCAGAGCTGACCATCGAGGAACTCATCATGGCCGGCGACTCCTGCGTGCGCCGACAGGACCCGCTCTCGAGCGTTTCGCGTCTGAGAGCCACCGCACTCGAGGCGTGGAATCGACCGGGCGTAGCCAGGCTCCGTGCTGCGATCGCGCACGTGCGTGCGGATACTGACTCCCCGATGGAGACGCTGCTCCGACTCGCGCTGATCGACGGCGGCCTTCCGGAGCCCGTCGTGAATCGCCCGATCCAGGTCGGATCGGGCGTCGAGTTGCACGGCGATCTCGTGTACGTGCAGCATCGGGTCGTCGTCGAGTACGACGGCGATCAGCACCGCACCGACGCCCGCCAGTATTTCGGCGACGTCGACCGGATCTGGGCGCTCGAGGCCGCCGGCTGGTGCATCGTGCGCATCAACCGCTCGCACCTCTCCAACGGCGCGGCCGTCGCCGTGGCACGCGTGCGCGCGGCGCTCGCCGACAGGGGTCGCAACACGCCGCTATGACACAGGCATAGCGGCGTGTTGCGACCCCTGTGCGTTGGTTAAGCCGGGAGCTCGCAGGAGTCGCCGTCGCACGCGGCGGCCGTCGGGTCGCCGAGTGGCGTGAGCAGCGGGCGCGGCGCGGGCGTGCTCCCGTCCGCGGCGCTCACGCGCTCGCCTCGGCGGGCGCGGTGGCGCGCTCGGTCCAGACCTGCTCGAGCACCTGCGCGAACGTCGTCGCGTCCTGTGCGCCGGAGACGCCGTACTTGCCGTCGATGACGAAGAACGGGACGCCGTTGATGCCGTATTCGCCCGCGGTGCGCTGGTCGTCACGCACTGCCTCCAGGTACTCGCCCGACTCCATGGCCGCCAGCGCTGCGTCCCGGTCGAGGCCGACCGACTCGGCCAGGTCGGCGAGCGAGTCGGTGCGGCCGACGTGGCCGCCCTCGATGAAGTAGGCCTGGAAGAGTCGCTCGGCCAGCTCGAGCTGCTTGCCCTGCGCCTTGGCGAAATGCAGGAGTTCGTGCGCCTTCACCGTGTTGGTGTGCTGGAGGGCGTCGAAGTCGTAATCGAGGCCGACAGAGGCGGCGATCCCGGTCACGCGATCGAGCATCTGGTGCACCTGCTCCGCGGGGATGCCCTTGTGCCCGGCGAGGAAATCCACCTCGCTGCCGTCGAAGTCCACCGGGGTGTCCGGCGACAGCTCGAAGGAGTGATACTCCACCTCCACTGCTCGGCCCTCGCCGGCGCCGGCGAACGTCGCGCTGCCGTTCTCGAACTTGCGCTTGCCGATGTAGCACCAGGGGCACGCGATGTCGGACCAGATGTCGATCTTGATGGGTTCGCTCACATCAGGGGTCAACAGGCTGCAGCCGTGCAGTTATTCCGGTCGGCTACAGCGCCACGTCGTCCGGCGTGTCCACCGCTCCCCCGAACCGGCGGTTGCGGCGGGCGAAGATGTCGATCGCGTTCCACAGATCGGTGCGCGAGAAGTCCGGCCACAGCGTATCCAGGAACACCATCTCCGCGTAGGCGCTCTGCCAGAGCAGGAAGTTGCTCGTCCGCTGCTCCCCCGAGCTGCGCACGAACAGGTCGACGTCCGGCATGTCCGGGAGGTAGAGGTGGCGCTGGATGGTCTTCTCCCCCACCGCCGACGGCTTCAGCCGGCCGGCGGCGACCTCCTCGGCGATCGACCGCACGGCGTCCGCGATCTCGGTGCGGCCGCCGTAGTTGACGCACATCGTGAGCGTCAGAACGTCGTTGCCCGCCGTCAGCCGCTCGGCGTACTGCAGCTCCTTGATGACCGACGACCACAGCCGGGGCGTGCGGCCGGCCCAGCGCACCCGTACGCCCCACTCGTTGAGCTGGTCGCGCCTGCGGTGCAGCACCTCCCGGTTGAATCCCATCAGGAAGCGGACCTCGTCGGGTGAGCGCTTCCAGTTCTCGGTCGAGAAGGCGTACACGCTGAGGTGCTTGACCCCGACCTGGATCGCGCCGGCGACGACGTCCAGCAGGGAGGCCTCCCCGGCACGGTGACCCTCGATGCGGGTGAGGCCCTGGCGGTTCGCCCAGCGGCCGTTGCCGTCCATCACGATGGCGACGTGCTCCGGCACCGCCTTCGCCGGGAAGGCGGGCGGGTACACACCCGTCCAGTCGACGGGACGGTACGCGACCGCGTCCTTGTGCGTGTAGGGCTTGGGCGTCATCCGCTCGCCTTCTGATCGTGCTGGACGTGCTGCAGGGAGCGCAGGCCGCGCTCGAGATGCCATTGCGTGTACGCGGCGACCAGCCCGTTCGCCTTCGAGCGGGTGGAGTCGTCGGCGGCGTCGGCCGTCTCCCAGTCGCCGGTGAGCAGTGCGCCGAGGAGCGCGATGGTCGCGGCGTCGATCCGTGGGGCCCCCTGCGGCGCGCAGTCGTCGCACACCACGCCGCCGAGCTGTACCACGACATGGTCGTGCGGCCCCGGTGCGCCGCAGCGCGAGCAGTCGAGGAAGCTCGGCGCCCAGCCCGCGAGCGACAGCGCGCGCAGCAGGTAGGAGTCGAGGGTGAGCTGCGGACCGTGTTCGTGCCGCGACAGCGAGCGAAGGGCGCCGACGAGCAGGAGGTATTGCTGCAGGGAGGCCTCGGCGTCGGTCAGCCGATCGGCGGCCTCCACCATGGCGTTGGCGGCGGTGTAACTGGAGTAGTCGTCCGCGATCAGCGCGCCGTACGCCCCGATCGTCTCTGCCTGGGTCACCACGTCGAGCGTGCGCCCCTCGTAGAGCTGCACATCGGCGACCATGAACGGCTCCAGCCGCGACCCGAACTTGGAGGCGGTGCGCCGCACGCCCTTCGCCACCGCACGGATCTTGCCGTGCTGACGGCTGAGCATGGTGACGATGCGGTCGGCCTCACCCAGCTTGTGGGTGCGCAGCACGACGGCTTCATCACGGTAGACAGGCACGACTCCAGTATCCCGCGTGATACAAGTGACTGGTGACATCCGCGGCCTTCACGATCCCCCTCTGGGGCGACCTGGTCGCCGTCGGCGTCGGCAGCCTGCAGGGTGCCATGTTCGCGTCCGGGTTCCGCGACCGCCGGCTCGACCTGCTGGGCATCGCGATCATCGGCGTCGCCACCGGGCTCGGAGGCGGCCTCCTGCGCGACCTGCTGCTCAACGTGACGCCGGTGGCGCTTCAGTCCAACTGGTACCTGCCGGCGACGGTCGTCGCGGCGCTGCTCGGGATGCTGCTCGTGCGGCTGTTCCGGAGGCTGGACCCGATCATCACGTTCCTGGACGCGCTCACGATCGGGCTGTTCGGCGCGATCGGTGCGACGAAGGCGCTGGCGCTCGGGCTGCCGGAGGTGCCCGCCGTGTTCGTGGGCGTGGTCTCGGCGGTGGGCGGGTCGATTCTGCGCGACGTGCTGCTCAACCTCCCCATCGCACTGATGCATGTGGGCTCGCTCTATGCGGTCGCCGCCGGGGCCGGCACGATCGTGCTGGTGGTGCTGGTCGATCTGAAGGTGCCGTTCGCCGTCGCGGTTCTGGTCTGCGTGATCGTGACGCTGGTGATCCGCCTCCTCGCCGTCCGGTTCGGCTGGAGCCTGCCGGAGCAGCGCGAGCTCGGTCGCCTGCGCGCGCCCGCTGGATGGCGTTCGGCTTCGGGAGGCGCCCAAGCGCCGAACGGACGATCGAGCGGACCGATACGGGTGCCATCCCGCGGTATCGCATCGAGGATAGGCCTGCGGACAACGGAGGAGATCTGCGCGCCTGACCGGCTGAAACGAGGTCAACGGAGGAGATCCCGGTGCAATGGACCGGGATCTCCTCCGTTGTCTGCGGGTCAGGTGTGACGGGTCGGGGTCAGGCTCCGACGAGCTCGGCCTCGGCGGCGTGGCCGGCCGACGCACGCACCGCGCGGTTCACAGCGGACACGACGGCCTTGAACGACGCGGTCGTGGTGTCGCCGTCGATGCCGACGCCCCACAGGCGTACGCCGTCGACGTCCACTTCCACGTAGGCGGCGGCCTGCGCCGACTCGCTCGCCGACAGCGTGTGCTGCGAGTAGTCGTACAGGTGCACGTTGATCCCGCGGGCGTTCAGGATGTCGAAGAACGCGGCGATCGGGCCGTTGCCCTCCCCCGTCGCCTTCGCGACCGTGTCGCCGTCGCGCAGCGCCACCGTGAGGGTGACGTGCTCGCCGGTCTCGTTCGTCGTGCTCGTGGAGCCCAGCTCGAAGCGTCCCCACTTGGCGTCGGGGTCCGTGGCCGGGGCCGGCAGGTACTCGTCCTGGAAGATGTCCCAGATCTGCGCGCTCGTCACCTCGCCGCCCTCGGCGTCGGTCTTGGCCTGCACGACCCCGGAGAACTCGATCTGCAGCTTGCGCGGCAGGTCCAGGGCGTGGTCCGTCTTCAGCAGGTACGCGACGCCGCCCTTGCCGGACTGCGAGTTCACCCGGATGACCGCCTCGTAGCTGCGGCCCAGGTCCTTCGGGTCGACGGGCAGGTACGGAACCGCCCAGACCAGGTCGTCGACCGAGACGCCCTCGCGCTCGGCCCGCGCGGCCATCGCCTCGAAGCCCTTCTTGATCGCGTCCTGGTGCGAGCCGCTGAACGCGGTGAAGACCAGGTCGCCGCCCCACGGGCTGCGCTCGCCGACCGGGAGCTGGTTGCAGTGCTCGACGGTGCGCTTGATCTGGTCGATGTCGCTGAAGTCGATCTGCGGGTCGATGCCCTGGGTGAACAGGTTGACGCCCAGCGTGACCAGGTCGACGTTGCCGGTGCGCTCGCCGTTGCCGAACAGGCAGCCCTCGATGCGGTCGGCGCCGGCCATGTAGCCCAGCTCGGCCGCCGCGACCGCGGTGCCGCGGTCGTTGTGCGGGTGCAGCGAGAGGATGACGTTCTCGCGGTGGTTCAGGTGGCGCGACATCCACTCGATCGAGTCGGCGTAGACGTTGGGCGTCGCCATCTCGACGGTGGCGGGCAGGTTGATGATGACCTTGCGCTCCGGTGTCGGCTCGAAGACCTCCAGCACCTGGTTGCAGATGTCGGCGGCGAACTCCAGCTCGGTGCCGGTGTACGACTCCGGCGAGTACTCGTAGTAGATCTCGGTGCCGGGGACCAGCGACTCGAACCGGCGGCACAGTCGCGCGCCGGCCAGGGCGATGTCGACGATGCCCTGCTGGTCGGTCCGGAACACGACCTCGCGCTGCAGGATGCTGGTGGAGTTGTAGAGGTGCACGATCGCCTGCTTGGCGCCGACCAGCGACTCGTAGGTGCGCTTGATCAGGTGCTCGCGCGACTGGGTCAGGACCTGGATGGTGACGTCATCGGGGATCGCGCCCTCTTCGATCAGGCTGCAGACGAAGTCGAAGTCGGTCTGGCTGGCCGACGGGAAGCCGACCTCGATCTCCTTGTAGCCCAGCCGCACCAGCAGGTCGAACATGATGCGCTTGCGCTCGGGGCTCATCGGGTCGATGAGGGCCTGGTTACCGTCGCGCAGGTCCACGGCGCACCAGCGCGGCGCCTGCGTGATGCGCTTCGACGGCCAGGTGCGGTCGGGCAGCTCGACGCGGATCTGTTCGTGGAACGGCCGGTACTTGTGGATCGGCATGGCGCTCGGCGCCTGCTTGTTCTTCATGGTCTGTCTTCTCCTCGCGGTGTGGTGTGGAGAGCCAACGACGAACTCCGCGACGAGGGAGGCCCGGAACTAGGACTCGTCGCGGCAGCTAAGAAGGAGCAGACCGTACACAGAAACAACGGTACCACGGCGGCGCATCAGCCGCGTCCCACGGCCAGCGCAGCCGCCTGCCGCATCGACAGGTCGGGCAGGTACGCGCGCACGAGCCCCACGCCGATCGCCGGGAGGGCGACCGGATCCGGGTAGGCCATGATCAGCGGGTGCAGCTCGGGCTGGAACTTCTGCTTGAACTTGAGCAGCGAGCGGAACCCGTACACCGGCTCGAGCGACGTGCTGAGGTAGCCGAGCACGCGGTCCATCCCGCTCTTGGCGTCGTCCGGGGTGCCGGCCGTGTGTGCGAGCGGCGCCGCGGAGAGGCTCATGAACTCGACGCCGTCCTCCTTCATCCGGGTGGCCGCCTCGGCGATCAGGAACTCCATGACGCCGTTGATGCTGCCCGGGCGGCGGCGCATGAAGTCGAGTGTCCAGCCCACGACGTGGCCGTCCCGGTAGCTCGGCAGCCAGGAGGTCACGCCCTCGATGCGACCGGACTCGTCCACCGCGAGCATCAGCCGCACGGCCGGGTCGCGGAGTTCGTCCAGGCCGCCGAGGGTGAAGCCCATCTCGGGCAGGTCCTTCTCGGCGACCCACTGCTCGGAGATGTCCGAGAGCTGCACGGCGGCGCTCAACGGCAGCGCGCCGAAGCTGGTCCACTCCGCGCGGATGCCGGCCCGCTGAGCGCGGTTGATCGAGCTGCGGACGTCCTGCCACTTCTTGCCGGTGGTCGCCCACTGCTGCGGGCGGATCACCGTCTCCTCGGCGACCGTCATGGTCGACCAGCCCATCCGGTCGAAGATCGGCTGGTACTGGGCGTCGACGCTGTAGAAGACCGGGATCCATCCGCTGTCGTCGCAGAACCGCGAGAAGCGCTCGATCACGCCGTCGTGCACGGACTCGTCCGCGCCGAACGGCGCACCGGTCGTGAGCGCCACCCGCCCGACGACCCGGTAGGCCACGGCCCCGCCCGTCGCGGAGTCGAACCAGTAGCTGTTGCCGGGCCAGGTCGCCATGAACGAGATGGCGTCGCCGCCGCCGCGTTCGAGCAGCGTGCGGACCCGTCCCGCGTCGCCGGTCGAGCGTCGCCACGCTCCACGGCCGACCATGAACGGGACGGCGGCAAGGATGACGACCAGCCAGAACACGGTGCCGATGTTGTGGTAGACCACGGTCGCCAGCGGTGTCGTCGGCAGGTACTGCAGCGGCTCGCGGCGCAGGAAGCTCACCGGGATGAAGCGCTCCAGCACGTCGTTGAGGAGATCGGTGATGTCGATCGGCCGGGTGAAACCCGTGTCCTTCTGCAGCCAGCCGACCAACACGTAGAGCCCGATCAGGCCGACGCCGGTCAGCGCCACGGTGAGCACGTAGCGGCGCACCGACCGTGCGGTGGCGAGCACGGTGAAGTGCCGGCGGTAGGCGACCAGCAGGATCGCCATCGTGAGGGGGACGAGCGCCGACAGCGCCAGGATGAAGGTGACCTCCCAGTACCGCGACGACACGGTCGGCCGCGGGTCGGCGAACGGGAGGATGCCGAAGTACAGCCCGGAGAGCACGGCGAGCAGCGCGTTGACCGAGACGGCCAACCACACGGCGAAGCGGCGCCCGCGGAGGAGGCCGTAGGCGGCGACCAGCAGCGTGAGCAGCGGCAGCACCGAGATGAGCACGGGCCCGAGGCCGTTGATCCGCTCCAGTGTGAGGTCGTGGACGCAGTCGCGGGTGACCGCGAACGCCTGGCAGCGCTCCAGCACGCTGCCGGTGGCGGGCACGTCGTTGGAGAACAGCAGGCCGATCGGCGACAGCATCCCGTACCGCGACTGCGTCAGCAGGCCGATGACCGGGCCGAGCGCGCTGATCGTCACGGCGGAGGCGAGCAGCACCCGGACCTCGTGATGGGAGGAGCGGCGCCAGCCGAGGAGGCGCTCGTGCGGCCGCAGCAGCACGCCGAGGCCCAAGCCGGCGAGGACCGCGAGAAGCCGGTACAGGTCGGACGGGTCGCCCGAGTACAGCACGTACATGATCGCGATGAGCATGGTGAGGACGCGGATGCGGCGGCGCCAGAAGGCCCCCGCGAACGCACTCGCGGTCATGATCGCGCCGGCGATGCCGGTGAACACGTCGAGGATGACGAGGTGGTGGACGCTGCGCGACCACATCTCCCCCGTCTGCGAGCCGATGAGCTGGATGCCGACGCCTGCGGCGATGCCCACGACGGATGTCGCGAAGAACGCCAGCGCCGTCCGCCACGCGCCCATCAGCCGCTCGGAGACGCCGACGAGCAGCGCCGTGAGCACGAGCACCACGATCAGCTCGGCGAGGTTGTCTGTGAACAGCACGGCGGTGACCGGCGCCCACCAGTGGCCGTCGAGGAGCTGGTCCGGGCCGACGCCGAGCCACACGCGCAGCGGGCGGTGGGGGCCGTGGATCGGGCCCGTAGCCAGCGCGAGCACGAGGATCAGCGCCGTCAGGCCCGTGGTGAAGGGGTGCGTCGCGATCAGCCGGCCGAGCCGCCGCACCGCGCCGCCGAAGCCGGCTGCCCGTGCGGGAGGCCCGGGAGGGCGCGCGGGAGGCTCCTGCGTGCGCGCGGCCGTCTCCTCCGCGACCCGAGGGCCGTTCCCCCCGGCCCGGGTCGCGTCGTCCTCCGGCGCGCCGCCGTTCGCCGACGCGCCGCCCCCAGCGGTCACGGCATCGGTCACGGAGCCAGCCCCATGTGGGCGGCGACCGCGGGGAAGCCGTCCGTCAGCGTGTAGCGCACCGTGTTCCAATCGTGTGCCGTCCCGGGCGAGATCAGGAGGTCGCCGCGGATCCCGGCGGAGACGGCCTCGGAATGCAGCGTCTTCGCGAAAGCAGTGTACTTGGCGTCGTTCTGACCCGCGCCGAAGATGATCAGCGTGTTCGTGTAAGGAGCATGCGCTTTCATCGTAGGCCCGAGCTGGGCGTCCTGGTAGGCGGTCCGCGACCCGGCGAAGCCGGTCGCGATCGTGAGGGGCACGTTGCCGAGCGTCGGCCCCAGCTCGCTGGAGGAGGCCAGCGCCGAGCCGAACAGGTCCGGGCGGCTGGCGGCGAACTGCGCAGCGCACGTGGCCCCCTGCGAGTAGCCGAACGCGCCCCACGCCGACGGGTCGCTGCTCACCCGCAGGTGCGAGGTGATCCACGAGCGCACGTCCTTGAGCAGGTAGGTGGCCGAGTCGCCGAAGGCCCGGGAGTCGATGCACATCGGGTTGCGGCCGGGGCCGCCGAGCTGGTCGGGCGCGACGACGATCGGCGCGTAGCCGTTGTGCTTGGCCGCGTAGGCGTCGAGATAGGTTCCGATCCGGCCTGCCGTGAACATGTCCGCCGGGGCGCCGGGCTGGCCGGAGAGCGCGTAGAGCACCGGGAGCGCTGGCGGGTTCGGACCGAGGGCGACCGGCGGCAGGTACACGATGGCGTCCCGCGCGGGGAAGTTCGACAGCGTCGCGGGGATCTTGACGGTGCCGATCTCGCCCTTCGCGGGAGGGTCGGCCTGGTTCGTCGAGGCAGACCAGGCGGTCCCCTTGATGATGTCGCCGCGCTCGTTGTGCAGGTTCAGCGCTTTGTACGGCACGACCCCGATGGCATCGTTGAGGTTGCGGTACGCGCCGAAGTCGACGTTCACACCGGCGAACGCCGCGAGCAGGAATACCGGGATGCTGACCGCTGCGATCAGCTTCCGCCACCAGCGCGACCGGAAGAAGTTGGCGATGGCGAGGCTCACACCGGCGAACCCGATGGCCACCCAGGTGGTGGTCGCCGGGGTGAGCGCGACGCCGAACAGGTTGAAGACGTCGTCCGTCAGCCACACCAGGAACCAGCCGATCAGGCCGCCGCCGACGGCAGCGATCGCCCCCGCGAGCGCGCGCTTCCAGGTGGGTCGCACGAGCAGGTACACCGCCAGGAGCGCGGTGACGACGTCGATCGTGATGAGGAACGGCGGTTTGTCGATCCTCAGGGTCATGAGCCAGTTCAGGGGTGGGTCCTCTCACGGGTGCAGGAGGCGCTCCGGCACGGGATGGTGGGCACGGGTCGGAGTGCGCCAGTCCATAAGTATCGGACACCCAGCCTGCGGATAGCTGGGGCTTGATGAGCGTCCAGGGAACCTGGAGCCTCGCTACTCGACCGCGAGGGCCTCCACTGGGGCGACGCGGGTGGCCCGGCGGGTCGGCACCACCGAGGCGCCGACGGCGAGGGCGGCCGCCGCCACGACGATCAGGCCGATGAACAGCCACGGGATCGCCGGCGGGATGAGGCCGCCGCCCGGGAGCTGACCGAGCAGCGTCTGCGCGCCGATCCAGCCGTACAGCGTGCCGAGCACCAGCCCCGAGAGCACGGCGGCGACCGTGAGCTGCGCGCTCTCGGCCAGGATCATCCGGCGCACCTGCGCGGCGCTCAGCCCGAGAGCCCGGAGCAGGCCGAGTTCGCGCCGGCGCTGCAGGACGCTCAGCGACAGGCTGTTGACCACGCCCACGGCGGCGATCACCGCGGAGAAGCCGACCAGCCCGCTGAAAACGAGCATGGTGACCGTGAGCACACTCTCAGCGCCCTGATACAGCTCCGGGTCCTTCGCCGCCGCGCTGCGGATGATCGTGAGCCAGGTCTGCGTCGCGACGACGAACATGGTGATCAGCGTGACGCCGATGACGAGACCGATCGCGGTGCGCGAGCTGCGCTCCGGGTTCCGTACGGCGTTGGCCGCCGCGAGTCGTCCGGCGGCGCCCGCGCCGAAGAGCAGGCCGACGCCGCGCAGCACGGCGGGCAGGAAGAACGGCGCGGCGACGATGACCCCGGTGAACGAGAGCAGGCCGCCGAGCATCGCGATCAGCACGCCGAAGCGCCCGAACTCCGCGAGCGCGGAGTTCCCCGATTTCGCGAACGCGCCGAGGCCGAGCATCAGCCCGAAGCCGAGCAGCGCGGCACCCGGCAGGATGAGCAGCGCCGCGGCCGCGATGCGCCCGGTGCTGCGCACGGCGGCGGACGGGCGCTCCTGCGCCGCGCCCAGCGCCTCCACCGGCGCCACCGTCAGCACGCGCCGGCTGCCGATCCACGACGCCGACCAGGTGGTGAGCACGACCACGGCGGGAGGCACGATCAGCAAGGGTGTGACGACGGGGTACAGCACGTTCGGGAGGACGCCCCACCAGATGAAGGCGCGCACGGCGACGAGCGCGAGAACCACGGCGATGACGCCGCCCGTGAGCGCACCGATCACGCCGACGGCGAGGCCCTCCCCCGCAACGGAGCGACGCTGCGCCTTCGAGCTCGAGCCGAGCAGCCGCATCAGGGCGATGGTGCGGGTGCGCCCGGCGATGACGGTGGCGAACGTGTTCGTGGTGACGATGGCGCCGACGAAGACGGCGATCACGAAGAAGATGCCGGCGACCAGCGCGAGGGCGAACCGGGCCGAGCCGTGCGCCCCCATCGGGGACGCCGCGATGTACGCTCCGAGCACGTTGGTGCAGGCCATCAGCGCCACGCCGAAGGCGGCGCTGAGGGCCGAGACGAGGACGCTGGCGCGATGGTCGCGCGCGTTCGCCCGGAACGCGCGGATCACGCGCGCGCCTCCGTTCCCTGCGCCGCCGGGTGCTGGGCCTCCGGGCCCTGCGACTCCATGTCGAGCATGAACGCGGAGATCTGCTCCGCGCTCGAGCGCTCACGCTCGGCGACGACGCGCCCGTCGGCGAGGAACACGATACGGTCGGCGTAGCTCGCTGCGACCGGGTCGTGCGTGACCATCGCGATGCTCTGGCCGTAGCTGCGGGAAGCCTCCTGCAGCACGCCGAGGACCTCCCGGCCGGTGCGCGAGTCGAGGTTGCCGGTGGGCTCGTCCGCGAACACCAGGTCGGGGCGGGTGGCGAGCGCGCGCACGATCGCGACGCGCTGCTGCTGGCCTCCGGAGAGCTCGTGCGGACGGTGGGTGAGCCGGTCCTTCAGGCCCAGGAGGTCGATCAGCCCGTCGATCCACTCGCGCTGCTCGAGCGTCGGGCGGCGGCCGTCGATCTCGAACGGCAGGAGGATGTTGGCCCGGACGTCGAGTGTCGGGACGAGGTTGAACGACTGGAAGACGAAGCCGACCCGGCGGCGGCGCAGGACGGTCAGCTCGCCGTCGCCCATTCCGCTGATCTCGGTGTCCCCGAGGAAGACGCGGCCGCCGGTCACGGTGTCCAGCCCGGCCATCACGTGCATGAGCGTCGACTTGCCGGAGCCGCTGGGCCCCATGATCGCGGTGAACAGGCCGGCCGGGATGCCGACGGTCACGTCGTCGAGCGCGATGACGCGGTTGGTGCCGGAGCCGTAGGTCTTCGTCGCGCCGTCGACGCGCGCCACCATGCTGTCGGAAATGTCCATGCCGCCACGCTATGAAACCGGCGTCGGCCGCGGATCGGGCTGTGGATCCACACGGGGTCAGCCCAGAGGATGATCTACGGGTGAACTTCGCCGGTCGCCCGTCACTCCGCCCGCTCTGGCGCTCCCCCGGTCAGTCCGTGCTCGAATGCGTAGACGACCATCTGCACGCGGTCGCGCAGGCCGAGCTTGGCCAGGATGCGGCTGATGTGCGTCTTGACCGTCGCCTCGCTGAGGAACTCCGACCCGGCGATCTCCGAGTTGCTGAGCCCGCGTGAGGCGAGCACGAAGATCTCCCGCTCGCGGCTGGTGAGCGTGGCGAACGCGGCCGGCGCCTGCTTGGCCCGCTGGCTGTCGGAGAAGTACTCGAACAGCTCCCGGGTCGCCCCGGCGGCGATGACCGCGCTGCCGGCGTGGACGGTGCGGATGGCGGCGAGCAGGAACTCCGGCTCGGCGTCCTTCAGCACGAAGCCGCTGGCGCCGCTGCGGATCGCGCGGGCAGCGGCCTCGTCCAGGTCGAAGGTGGTGAGCACGATGATCCGCGCCGGCGCACGGCCCTCCCGCTCGGCCTCCTCCACGATCCGGGCGGTGGCGGCGATGCCGTCCATGACGGGCATCCGGATGTCCATGAGCACGACGTCGGGGCGTTTCTCGCGCACGAGCGCGACGCCCTCCCGGCCGTCGGACGCCTCGCCCACGAACTCCAGGTCGGGCTGCGAACCGATCAGCATGCGGATGCCCGCGCGGAACAGCGCCTGGTCGTCGACGAGGGCGACCGTGATCGGGGCGCTCACGCGCGCACCCCCGAGACCACCGGCAGGAACGCCGTGACCACGAAGCCGTCGTCGGCCGGCCCTGCGGACAGCGAGCCGCCCGCCAGGGTCGCGCGCTCGCGCATCCCGGGCAGGCCGTGCCCGATGCGCGGGAGGCCGCCGGTGGCCAAGGGGTCCGGTGTCGGTGTCTTCATGCTGTTCCTCACGGTGATGACGATGCCAGGGCCGGAGTCGGCGCCGCCCGTCTGGGCGAGCACGACGGAGACCGGGCGGGTGGTGTCTCCGTGCCGGAGAGCGTTGGTGAGCGCCTCCTGCACGATGCGGTACGCGGCGATCTGCTGCGCGGAGCCGAGCCCGTCGAGCTCGCCGCGACGCTCCATGACGACGGGGAGGCCGGCCGCGCGCACCTGCTCGACCGTCTGGTCGACGTCGGCGAGCGACGGTTGCGGGCCTTCGGGCTGGCTCTGCCGCAGTTCGGCCAGCAGCACCCGCACATCGACCAGCGCGGACCGCGCGGTCGCGGCGATGGTCTCCAGCGCGGTGTCCACGGCGTCCGGGTCGGCATGCCGGGCGTAACGGGCGCCGTCCGCCTGCGCGATGACGACCGCCAGCGAGTGGGCGACGACGTCGTGCATGTCGCGCGCGATGCGGGTGCGCTCCTGCTCGACGACCACGACCTCCTCGGCGCGGTTGCGGTCGAGCTCCGCCGCGATCTGGGCGTGCCGGGACGCCCGCGCGTTCCGCCAGGTGCGGACCAGGAGTCCGAGCACCCAGGACAGCCCGAGCACGGTCGCGCTGACGACGAAGAGGAACGCGAACTGGAGCGCCATCCCGGTGAGCTGGGACGACAGCAGGTCGAAGTAGCCCTGCGCGAGCGCAGAGGTCAGCGTCAGGTAGAGCGAGGCGACCAGCGCGCCGACCCCGGCCGAGATCAGCCCCGCGTACCGGACGACTTTGTCGCCGTACAGCGCCGTCGCGTAGAGCACGATGAGCGCGGCGATGTCGCTGACCAGGATGTTGTGCCCGGTCGTCATCTGCACCGCGGCCGCGAGCCACGCGATCGCGAGCGACACCGCGGGCGACATCCTGCGCAGGGCCACGGCGACCGCGAACACGATCAACACGAGGAACGTCGAGCGGCCGAGGGCGTCGGGCACCAGGCTCGAGGTGAAGTCGGTGACCAGGCAGAAGAAGACGTAGGCGACGGCGCCCGCGATGTCGAAGGTGAGCTGGGGCCGGGTCAGGCGACGCACCAGCCGCGGGGTGTCGCCCTCCACGGCCTCCGCGCCCTCCGTCCCCGCCGCGCCCGCGCCCGGCGACGCCAGCCACACCAGCAGCGACGGGACGGGCCCGGAGGGCGCGGTGGCCCGCTGCCGCGCAACGAGGAAGCCCAGAAGCCATGCGCTGACGAACACGACGGCCAGCAGCAGGCTCATCATCAGCAGCCCGACACCCTGGCTCGTGTAATAGCCGCCGATCACCGGCCCGAACTGCGGGAACTTCAGGTCGCCGCGCACCGTGAAGAGGTAGGCCATCGCCGGCGCCCACAGGAGGGCGGAGCCGAACCCGAACCAACGCACGGCCCTCCCGCCGTGCGACGCGATGCCGAACAGCGCGATCACGACGGCGACGGCGGAGATCAGCCGGTGCGGCAACGGGAGCGATGAGCCCTCGCTCAACTCGGCGACGACCGCGAGCCAGGCGATCTCCAGCGCCACGACCGGCAGCACCCGCGAGAGCGCGACGGCCGCGCAGTACAGCAGCACGGCCAGCGCGCCCGCCAGGTCGAACGGGAGGCCGATGACCAGCCACACCCCGAACAGCACGACGGCCAGCGCGGGCTCCAGCACCCAACGGTGCGGCGCGAGCGCGCTCAGGACGCGGGTGCGATCTGGCATATCTCTACGTTACGGGGCCGCGGTGCCCGCGCAGGCATCCGCGGCGCGGAATCATCCTGCGGATGTATGACGGGGCGCCCTGGGACGCAGCCGTCTAGAAGCGCAGCCGCCTAGAACCCGAGCCGCCCCAGCTGCTTCGGATCCCGCTGCCAGTCCTTCGCCACCTTCACCCGCAGCGACAGGAACACCTTGCGGCCGAGGAGCGCCTCGATCGGCTTCCTGGCCTCGGCGCCGACGTCGCGGATGCGGGCGCCGCCCTTGCCGATCACGATCGCCTTCTGGCTGTCGCGCTCCACGAACAGGTTGGCGTAGACCTCTACCAGGTCTTTGTCGTCCCGCTCGATGATGTCGTCGATGGTGACCGCGAGCGAGTGCGGCAGTTCGTCCTCCACGCCCTCCAGCACGGCCTCGCGGATGTACTCGGCGATGCGGTCCTCGAGGCCCTCGTCGGTGATCGCGTCCGCCGGGTAGAGCGGGCCGGGCGACTCCGGGAGCAGCTTCATCAGCTCGGACGTGAGCGTGTCGAGCTGGATGCTGCTGGTCGCGGAGATCGGGATGATCGCCTCCCACTCGCGCAGCGCGGACACCGCCAGGAGCTGCTCGGCGACCTGGGTCTTGCCCGCGACGTCGATCTTCGTGACGATCGCGACCTTCTTCGCGGTGGGGTAGTCGTCCAGCTGGTCGTTGATGAAGCGGTCGCCCGGGCCGATCTTCTCGTCGGCGGGGACGCAGAAGCCGATCACGTCCACATCGCCCAGCGTGGACTGCACGAGCGTGTTGAGCCGCTCGCCGAGAAGTGTCCGCGGCCGGTGGATGCCCGGCGTGTCGACCAGGATGAGCTGGCCGTCGCGCTGGTGCACGATGCCCCGGATGGCGCGGCGCGTGGTCTGCGGCTTCGAGCTGGTGATCGCCACCTTCTCGCCGACGAGGGCGTTGGTGAGTGTCGACTTGCCCACGTTGGGGCGGCCGACGAACGAGACGAATCCGGCGTGGTACTCGCTCATGCGCGGGCCTCCTTGTGCTGGCGGTCGGACTTCGGGTGTTTCGGGGACTTGCCGGGCTTGTCGCGCCGGTCGTGCTTCTCGTGATTCTCGTGCGGCTCGGGCTCCGCGTCCTCGTGCGGTTCGGGCAGCAGCGCGGTGTCGCGCTCGACGAGCACTGTGCTCACGTGCTTGTGCCGGCCGTCGATCCGGTCGACGGTGAAGCGGAGGCCGTGCACGGCGACCGTGGAGCCGACCTCCGGGAGCCTGCCGAGCGCCTTCGCGACCAGTCCGCCGACGCTGTCGACGTCCTCGTCCTCGATCTCGATGTCGTACAGCTCGCCGAGGTCGTCGATCGGCAGCCGGGTCGCGACCCGGAGGCGGCCTCCCCGAGCTGCTGCACCAGCTCCACCTCGTGGTCGTACTCGTCGGAGATGTCGCCGATGAGCTCCTCGATGAGGTCCTCCAGCGTGACCAGGCCGGCGATGCCGCCGTACTCGTCCACCACCATCGCCAGGTGGTTGGACTCGAGCTGCATCTGCCGCAGCAGCGCGTCGGCCTTCTGCGATTCCGGGACGAACAGCGCGGGCCGAGCCAACTCGCTCATCGTCAGCGTGTCGGCGCCGAGCGCGCTCTCGTAGCTGAGCTTGGCGACGTCCTTCAGGTACAGGATGCCGGCCACCTCGTCCGGGTCGCCGTCGATCACCGGCATGCGGGAGACGCCGGTGGAGAAGAACATCCCCATCGCCGTGCCGAGCCCGGCCGAGCTGTCGATCGTGATCATGTCGGTGCGCGGCACCATCACCTCGCGGACGACTGTGTCGCTGAACTCGAAGATCGAGTGGATGAGCTCTCGGTCGTCCTCCTCCAGCACGTCGAACTCGGTCGCCTCGTCCACGATGCTGAGCAACTGCTCCTCGCTCGTCACCGGGGCCGACCGGGCGCGGGAGGGGTCACCCGGTTGCCGAGCGCGACCAGTCCGCCCGGGATGGGACCGAGCACGACCCGGATCCCGTGCAGGAGCGGCGCGGTGAGCTGAAGCAGGATGCGCGAGTTGGCACGGCCCACACTGCGCGGGCTGGCGCCGACCAGCACGAACGAGACACCGGTCATGATCGCCGCCGACAGGATCAGCGAGATCCACCACTCCGCGAAGATCTGCTCGAACGCGAGGGTCACGAGCACCGCTGCGGTGGTCTCCGCGATGATGCGGCTGAAGTTGATCGCGTTGAAGTACGCTCCGGGGTCGTCGGCGATCGCCGCCAGCGACGCCCTCGCCCGCGAGGTCTCGGCCAGGTCGGCGATGTCGCCGCGCGACTGCACCGCCAGCGCCGAGTCCACGGCCGCCATGAGCCCGCCGAACGTCACCAGGAGGAACGCGACGACGAAGAACAGGGTTGCGAGCATCCGGCGCCTAGCGCTGTCGGTCGTAGCGGGAGAAGCCCACCAGGATGTCGCGCTGGATGCCGAACATCTCCCGCTCCTCCGCCGGCTCGGCGTGGTCGAAGCCGAGCAGGTGGAGGATGCCGTGCGTGGTCAGCAGCAGCAGCTCCTCCATGAGGGTGTGGCCGGCGGTCTCCGCCTGCACCTGGGCGACCTGCGGGCAGAGCACTACGTCGCCGAGCAGCCCGGCCGGAGCCGGCTCCTCCTCAGTGCCGGGGCGCAGTTCGTCCATCGGGAAGCTGAGGACGTCGGTCGGGCCCGGCTCGTCCATCCACTGCACGTGGAGCTGCTCCATCGCCGCCTCGTCCACGAGGACGATCGCGAGCTCGGCGTCGGGGTGCACGTGCATGATGTCGAGCGCGTAGCCCGCCAGGCGCTGCAGGGCGGACTCGTCCACCTCGATGGCGGACTCGTTGTTGATCTCGATGCTCATCGTGTCGGGCCCTGTCGTTTCGGGAGGTGGTCGCGCGGGCCGCCGGAGCGGCGTTCGGCGCGGTTGGCGAACTCGCGGGCCTCCTCGCGCTCGTACTGCCGCGCCTGCAGCTTCGCGTCGTACTCGGTGTAGGCGTCGACGATCCGGCCGACCAGGCTGTGCCGCACGACGTCGTCGCTGGTCAGCCGGGAGAAGTGGATGTCGTCGATGTCGTTCAGCACGCGCGTGACCAGCCGGAGTCCGCTCGCGGCGTTCGGGAGGTCGATCTGGGTGATGTCGCCGGTGACGACCATTTTGGAGTTGAAGCCGAGCCGGGTGAGGAACATCTTCATCTGCTCCGGCGTCGTGTTCTGCGCCTCGTCCAGGATGATGAACGAGTCGTTCAGCGTGCGGCCGCGCATGTACGCCAGGGGGCGACTTCGATCGTGCCGGCCGCGAGCAGCTTGGGCACGAGCTCCGGGTCGAGCATCTCGTTGAGCGCGTCGTACAGCGGGCGCAGGTACGGGTCGATCTTGTCGGTGAGCGTGCCGGGCAGATAGCCGAGCCGCTCGCCGGCCTCCACCGCCGGGCGCGTGAGGATGATGCGGCTGACCTCCTTGCGCTGCAGCGACTGGACGGCCTTCGCCATCGCCAGGTAGGTCTTGCCGGTTCCGGCGGGGCCGATGCCGAACACGATGGTGTTGTGGTCGATGGCGTCGACGTACTGACTCTGGCCCAGCGTCTTCGGCCGGATGCTCTTGCCGCGCGCGGTCAGGATCGCCTGGCTCAGCACGTCGGACGGGCTGAGGTTCAGGTCGCCGCGCATCATCCGCGCGGAGCTGGCGACCTCGGCCGGGCCGAGATCCTGGCCGTTGCGGACCATCTGCAGCAGCTCCTCGAGCAGCGCGCGCGCCGCGGCGACCTGCGCCGGGTCGCCGGTCAGGCTGATCTCGTTGCCGCGCACGTGGACGTCGACCAGCGGGTATTGCCGCTCCAGCGTCGTCAGCAGGCGGTCCTGCGGGCCGAGCAGCCGCACCATCTGGATCCCGTCGACGCTCAGGCGCGCCTCGGCCGAACCTCCCGTGTTCGCCGACCCGCCAGGGGTGGTCGCTCCATCCGGGGTCGTCGGGTCACTCGTCGCCAAGGGTTCCTTCCTCGAGCCCGCCGGAGGGCGAGCCCAGAACGTGGGCGTGGACGTGGAACACGGTCTGTCCCGCGCCGGCGCCGGTGTTGAAGATCAGACGGAAGTCGCCGTCCGCGTGCTCGTCGGCGAGCCTCTTAGAGGTCGCCACCAGTTCCGCGAGCAGCGCAGGGTCGCCCGCGGCCAGCTCGACGACGTCGCGGTACCGCTCGGTCTTCGGGACCACCAGCAGGTGGACCGGCGCCTTGGGCGCGATGTCGCGGAACGCGATGATGCGTTCGCTGTCGTACACGACGTCAGCCGGGATCTCCCCGCGATGATGCGCGAGAAGATCGAGCGCTCCCCTGTCTCCATGTGATCCATCCTATTCGTCAGCGCCCCGCGATGAGGTCGGTGCTCGGCAGCTTCCCTGCCACACCTCCGCCCTCGGTGACATGTCTGGTTCCTGTTCTCCATGTGTTATGTCTATGTGAGCTATAAGGGGGCGTAATGAGCACGAAGGTCTCGGTCGACACGGAACGTCTGCGGGCGGCGGCGTCGGCGCTGGCGGAGACGGGCGCGAAGGTGCGCGACGCGAGCTTCGACGCCGGCGATCTCGGATCGTCGCGGATGGACTGGGCTTTCACGGGGTTCGAGCGATATTGGTCCGCAGGGCGCTCGGCCCTCGCGCAGAGCGAAGACGCACTGGTGACCGTGCTGCGTTCGGCCGCCGACGGCGCCACGCGGCGGGACGCGGAGAGCGCGCAGACGTTCGGCGGAAGCCTCCGTGCGTTCTAGGTACCAGGACTGGTCGCCGTTGACGTTCGACTCCGACCCCACGCCGGGGAACGTGGACGCGGTGGCGGCGTGGATGTCCACCCTCCGTGCGCACGCGGAACACCACCGTTCGCGGGGCAACGCTGCGAACGAAGCGCTGGCGTCGGTCGCGGATCGCTACTGGTCGGGCCTGGCGGCGGAGGCGTTCCGGGAACGGTTGCGCGTGGTCCGGGACGCCGCGCAGACCGCGTCGACCCGGCACGGCGAGGGGGCGATGCGGCGCAGTCGTGGGCGGAGGCGCTCTCCGCCACCCAGTACGACGCCGATCGCGCGCTCCGGGAGGCAGAGGAGGCGCAGCACGACATCGCGGTCGCGGAGGCGGCGGTCGGCGCTCTGACGGGAGACCACGCCGCACTGCTGGAGGGAGTGGACGCGCTGACGTCGCGCGCGGCCGGTGCTGGCTTCTCGGCGGATGCGGAACTGTACGCCGCGCGTCAGCGTGCGGAGTCGGTGCGCGAGGACCTGCTCCGGGCCGGGCGACGCCTGGAGGACGCCCAGCAGCGCCTGGAGGACGCCCGCGCGCTGGGGCGGCGGGCAAAGCACGAGTACGAGTCGGCGGAGGCGGACTTCATCCGCCGTCTGGAGGCGACCGCGCGGGGTGCTCTTCCCGCCTCCACCCCCGCGCAGTTGACCACATTCACCTCCGGTGTTGACAAGCTCGGCCGGATCCAGGCGTCCGAGCCCACGGTCGCCATGCGGAACATGACCGTGCTGCGCCGCCTCACGCCGGACGAGTTGAAGGTCCTGCTCGGGGAGAACCCGGTCCTGTTGCAGCAGTTCTGGGAGCATCCGCCGGACCCGGAGGAGGTCGCGGGCTGGTGGAGCCGGCTCGCACCGGAGACGCGCAGCGCACTGCTGAAGACCGCGCCCGGGCTCTTCGGCAATCTGCCGGGGCTCCCCTACAAGGACCGGGATATCGCGAACCGGATCAGCTACGCGAAGGCGATGAAGAACCTGAACCTCACTGACGACCAGAAGGCCGTGTTGAAGAAGATGGAGCGGGCGCTCACCACACCTGCCAACGGGGTTCCGGTGCAGTTGGTGGCCTTGAACCTTTTCATGGCCCCGCCCCGGGTCGCGGTTGGCTACGGCAACCTCGACACCTGCGAGAATACGACGTGGTGCGCGAGCGGGATGATGTCGGGGGCGAAAGATTCGCTCGATGGATGGTCTGATGCCGCCAAGAATCTCTGGAACGCGCAAAAGGACCTCAACGTTCAGCATCCGGGCGTGGTCGCGTACCTGGAGTACGACAACCCCGATGCGGCAGGAGTGAACTTCAGCGAATCCGCGAAGAAGGGGGCGCCTAGGTTCGCGGCCGAACTCGACGGCAACGCCGCCACCCGCGCCACGTTCGGTCCGGGCCCTGCGCCGGTCACCGTCACCGCACACTCGTACGGCACGACCATGGCGTCCATCGCGCTCACGCTCACCCACTTCCGGATCGACGCGTTCGTGATGGTCGCCTCCGCCGGAATCGACACTTCGCTGGTGCCGTCGCTGTCGAACCTGCGCGTCGACCACATCTACACAACGGCCGCCGCACCGGACCGGCTCGCTCCGTTCGGCTCGTTTGTGTCCAGTCGCGCCGAACCGAACCCTTCTGTCGCTGACCACAGGGGTGACAGCATCGGCGGCGCGGAGTCGTTCTCGTCCGATGGCGATGGCTCAGACCTCGAACCCGTTGACGGACACAACGCCATCGGCGAGACGGGCAAGACCACCCACAGCGGTTTCCTCAATGCCCTGCCCTCCGAAGGGCACGGCTACTTCGACCCACGGACCCAGTCCCTCAGAAACATCGCTGCGACCACAACCGGTCAGCCCGACAAAGTCAGCGGCGGGTTGACCGGCACCGCGGCAGCGGCGGCCCAACACAACAAGAACGCCGCACACTATGCCTCGAACTTCTGGATCACCCCGTGAAGGCCGTTCCCCGCAGCACCATCGTGCTCTTTGCTCTCGCCACTACCCTCGCCCTTGGAGGATGCGTCATGACCGCCCCCACCCACTCCGGGTCGCAGAAGACCGGGCAACAACTCCGCGAAGAAATACTCACCGCCGCCAACGACGGGATCGCCGCCTCCGGCCTCCTCGACGGATGGGCACTTGTCGGTGGCGGAACCTGGGATCCGGAGACGGAAGAATTCATCGGCTCTGGCTGTACCACCACAGAATCCGGAGAACACAAACGTCAACGCTTCGAGGTCGGCCTCGACCACCCACATGTCGGTGACCCGATGGTGTTTGTGAACACGATGAGCGACCGCTGGAAAGACCAGGGCTACACCGTCAACCCGATCGGAACCCCCTTCATCGGAGCAGACGGGGACATCTACATCGACTATCGGGCTGACCGTCCCGACGGCAGCCTCGCCGCCGGCGTCGTCGCCAACCGCAGCAAATTCATCCTTCACTTCTATACCGAGTGCTCCACCGACCCCACCCTGAAC
This sequence comes from Leifsonia sp. L25, assembly GCF_050632895.1. Next base: position 561,953 of record NZ_JBODRZ010000002.1, read on the forward strand.
GACTTCGCCGGCCCCACCGGTTACCGCACCCTCGACCCGCTCGAACAGGACGTGTACTCCCCGACCAACAGCCCTACGATCACGCCCTACCCCGACCGGTGAGCCGGTAATGCCCGACCCCCACGTGCCGGTCCCTGGCCCGGACGACGAAATGCAGGACACCGAACAGCAACACGCCGCGACCGTCCTGGAAGACCCTCCTGCTCAGCCCGCATCGCGGGTGTTGCCAATCGGGCTCTTTTGGGCGGCCGTTTCGTTCTGGGCATCTGGCACCCTGGTGTTCTGGACGTTCGTGTACTTCGGGACCGAGAGTTTGCGGCAACTCCTGAGTGACCCGACTTACAAAGACCCTTACGCCCCGCTTGAGGCGATCGCAGCACCGATCTTCAGCGCGTGGGCGTGGCTCCCGTTGCTCTTCATTGCCGTCTGCCTTGCCCTGAGCTCGCGCGCATGGGAAGGACCGTACCCGCGATTGGCCTTAGCGATCGTTCGACTGGTGTGGGTCCCGATCCTGATCGGATTTGTCGCGGTGTTTGGATTTCTCGCCTTCGTGCTCGTCGCGGGCTTTTTCTGATTGGACACTGTCCTTAACGAGCCAACAATCCCTACGGGTTGCGCTGATACAGTCGCCCTACCAGCGCCCCAGGGCCGCGTTCAGCACCGCCAGCGCCGCCGGCCCCGCGGTCGACGTCCGCAGCACCTTGTCCCCCAGCCGCACGACCTCGGCCCCCGCCGCCAGGAACGCGTCCAGCTCCTGCGGCGCGATCCCGCCCTCCGGGCCCACCACGAGCACCAGCGGCCGCCCGTCCGGCCGCACCCCGGTGAGCGGGGACGCGGCCCCCGGCTCCAGCACCAGCACCCGGTGGGTCGCCGCCAGCGCGGCCACCTGCTTCGTCGTGGCGAGCTCCCCGACCTCCGGCGTCCACGCCCGGATCGACTGCTTGCTCGCCTCGCGCACGATCGCCGCCCAGCGGTCGCGGCCCTTCGCGACCTTGGCGCCTTCCCAGCGCGACACCGACCGGGAGCCCGACCACGGGATCACGGCGTCCACACCGAGTTCGGTGGCGGCCTGCACAGCGAGCTCGTCGCGGTCGCCTTTCGCCAGAGCCTGGACGAGCGTGATGGCAGGTTCGGCGCGCGGGACGCGCTCCACGGCCTCCACGTCGATGGTCAGCTCCGTGCTCGTCGCGACCAGCACCTCGCCCGACGCGACCAGGCCGCGGCCGTTGCCGATGAGGACGCTCTCGCCCGGACGGGTGCGGTTGACCGTGGCGGCGTGCTTGGCCTCCGGGCCCGTCAGGGTGAGCCGGGCGCCCACCTCGACGTCGCTGAGGTCCTCACGAAGGTAGAGCGAGCTCATCGTCCGTCCCTCAGAGGTTGAGGAAGCGGTCGCGGAGCTTCGCGAACAGGCCCTGCTGGAAGCGCGCGAGCGACGGCTCCGGGTTGTGGTGGGTGGCGGCGAACTTCTTGATCAGCTCCTTCTCCTTGTGGTCGAGCTTCGTCGGCGTCACCACCTGGATGCCCACCCGCAGATCGCCGCGGCCGCTGCCGCGAAGATGCGTGATTCCGCGGTCCTTCACCGAGATGATGTCGGCGCTCTGGGTCCCCGGCTTCAGCTCCAGGCGGATGTCGCCGTCGAGCGCCTTCACGGTCGCCGTGGTGCCGAGGATCGCGTCGGCCATCGACAGCTCCAGGGTGCAGAGCAGATCGTCGCCGTCGCGGCTGAACACGTCGTGGTGCTTGACCTTGATCTCCAGGTACAGGTCGCCGTTCGGGCCGCCGGCGGGACCGGCCTCGCCGGAGCCCGGCATCTGCAGCCGGAGGCCGGTGTCGACGCCGGCGGGGATGTCCACCGGGACGGTGCGGCGCGCGCGGACGCGGCCCTGGCCCTGACAGGTCACGCACGGCGTTGCGATGACCGTGCCGTAGCCGCGGCAGCTTCCGCACGGGCTGGAGGTCATCACGTTGCCGAGCAGGGAGCGCACCGAACGCTGGATGCTGCCGGTGCCGTGGCAGATGTCGCAGGTCACCGGCGCGGTGCCGGGCTGGCAGCACGAGCCGTTGCAGGTCTCGCAGACGACCGCCGTGTCCACGTCCAGTTCGCGGTGCGTGCCGAAGACGACCTCCTCGAGCTCGACCTCCACCCGCAGCAGGGCGTCCTGGCCGCGCTCGCGCCGGGAGCGAGGACCGCGGGTCGCCCCGCCTCCCCCGCCGAAGAAGGTCTCGAAGATGTCGCCGAAGCCGGCGAAGTCGCCCGCGCCCCCGCCGCCGAAGCCGGTCGGGCCGCCCAGGTCGTACTGCTGCCGTTGCTGCGGGTCGCTCAGCACGTCGTAGGCGTGGGTCACGAGCTTGAAGCGCTCCTGCGCCTCGGAGCTCGGGTTGACGTCCGGGTGCAGCTCGCGCGCGAGCCGGCGGTACGCCTTCTTGATCTCGTCGGGGGTGGCGTTGCGGTCAACGCCGAGGACTTCGTAGTGGTCGGCCACGTAAGGCTGTTCCTTCTTTTCGTTGCGTCGGAGTTCGTCAGTCGCCGAGGAGGCGGGAGAGGTAGCGTGCCACGGCTCTCACCGCGGCCATGTTGCCCGAGTAGTCCATGCGGAGCGGCCCGAGCAGGCCCACGCGGGCCAGGTCGGAGCCCGAGCTGTAGCCGCTCGACATGACCGAGGTCTCGGTCAGCCCGATGACGGCGTTCTCACGGCCGATGCTGACCGCGACCCCGTGCTGGTCGAGCGCCATCTCGTCGAAGAGCCGCAGCAGGACGACCTGCTCCTCGATGGCCTCCAGCACCGGTGTGATGGAGCCGGGGAAGTCGGTCTCGGTCCGCGCGAGGTTGGCCGCGCCCGCCATGACCAGCTTGTCCTGCCGGTTGGCGGCGATCTGGTCGAGCAGGGCGCCGGCCACCGGTGCGACGAGCGCACGGGTGCGATCCGTCAGATGGCCGGGGAGGTCGCGCAGCCGCACGGCCGCGTCCGCCAGCGCGAGCCCGGCCGCAGCGCCGTTGATCGCGCCGCGGATCTCGGCGATCTCGGCGTCGTCCAGCTCCTCCTGCAGCTCGATCACGCGTTGCTCGACCGCGCCGGAGTCGGTGATGAGCACACTCAGCAACCGGCGGGAGCCGAGCGCGACCAGCTCGATGTGGCGGATGCGCGAGCGCGCCACCGACGGGTACTGCACGAGGGCGACCTGGTTGGTGAGCTGCGACAGCAGCCGGACCGTGCGGGAGAGCACGTCGTCCAGGTCGACCGACTGGCCGAGGAACGCCTCGATCGCGGTGCGCTGCGCGGCCGACAACGGCCGGGCCTCCGCGAGATGGTCCACGAAGAGCCGGTAGCCCTTGTCCGTCGGCACCCGGCCGGAGGAGGTGTGCGGTGCGGCGATCAGCTCCTCCTCCTCGAGGAGGGCCATGTCGTTGCGGATGGTCGCCGCGGAGACGCCGAACGCGTGCCGCTCCACGATGCTCTTGGAGCCGACCGGCTCCCGCGAGGCGACATAGTCCTGGACGATGACGCGGAGCACTTCCAGACTGCGTTCCGAGACCACGCGAACCGCCTCCTGTCGTCGCTTCGGCACCCGAGGATCGAGCACGGGACGGCACCGAATGCGCTGGCACTCGATGATCCTGAGTGCTAATCATAACGCGTCGGCGTCGGAGGGCGGTCACGGCGCCACACGGATCATTTACTGCGCGGCTCCGGCGCAGTACCCTGTGCGCACCGGCTCAGGAAAGCCCCCGCAGCCGCCCACGAAAGGGTTCTCCTCATGTCAGACCCGAACCAGCCCCCGGCCGAGGGCCAGGGCGAACAGCCCCCTCAACAGCCATACGGCCAGCAGCCCGGCCAGCAGCCCGGCCAGCCCGCCGGCGCGGTTCCTCCCCAGCAGCCCTACTCGGCCCCGGCCGGCCAGCCGGCCGGCGCCGTCCCGCCGCCCCAGCAGTATGCGGCCGCCGCCGCTCCCCTCGATCCGGCTCAGGACAAGCAGTGGGCGTCCTTCGCCCACCTCGGCGGGATCCTCTGGTTCCTCCCCTCTCTCATCATCTGGCTCGTGTTCAAGGACCGGGGCCAGCTGACGAACCAGGAGGCCAAGGAAGCGCTGAACTGGCAGATCACCTGGATCCTGGCCTGGGTCGTCTCCCAGATCCTCGGCGTGATCATCGGCACGTTCACGTTCGGGATCGGCTATCTGCTGTTCAGCCTCCTCATCCCGTGGGTGCTCTACATCGTCAACCTGGTGTTCTCGATCCTCGGGTTCGTGCGCGTGAACAGCGGAGGCACCTACCGGTATCCGCTGAACTTCCGTTTCATCAAGTAGCGCGTCGCCTCGACGCGCGCGGACGGTCGATCCGCGAGAAGGGCTTTCGGCTCCTTCTCAGGATCGCCGTCCGCCCCCTAGGCTGAGACGCGTCATTCCCATCACCGGAGGAGAACACGATCATGTCCGCAACGCCCCCGCCCCCGCCGCCGCCCCCGCAGCAGCCGTACGGCGGTCAGCAGCCGCAGCTCAGCCCGGCAGACGAGAAGCTGTGGGCGACGCTCATCCACGTGGGCGGCATCCTGTTCAGCTTCATCCCCGCCCTCGTCGGCTACCTCGTGCTCAAGGACCGCGGCCCGTTCATCCGCTCGCACACCGCGACCGCGCTGAACTTCCAGATCACGCTGGCGATCGCCACCGTCGTCGGATGGATCCTCAGCATCGTCGGCATCGGACTCATCATCATCCTGGCCGTCTGGGTGCTGAACATCGTCTTCAGCATCATCGCGGCGATCAAGGCGAACCAGGGCCAGTACTACTCGTACCCGATCGCGATCAGGTTCCTCAGCTAGAGCCTCGCCGCGCTACTCCTCGGCGAGCAGCCGTCGCACGACGGCGTCCGCCAGCAGCCGCCCCCGCAGGGTCAGCACCACAGTCCCGGCGAGGGCGGCTTTCGCGTCCACCAGACCATCGGCGATCAAGCCGGCGACGGCGCGGCGGCCGCCGGCGGTCAGTTCGTCCGTGCGCAGCCCCTCCCGGATGCGGGTGAGCAGCAGCACGCGCTCCACCCGCCGCGTCTCGCGGTCGAGCGTCTCCCGCCCGGCCGCCGGGGACTCCCCCGCCAGCACGCGCTGAGCATAGGCGGCGGGATGCTTCACGTTCCACCAGCGGACCCCGCCGACGTGGCTGTGCGCGCCGGGTCCGACGCCCCACCAGTCGTGCCCGAGCCAGTAGGCCAGGTTGTGCCGCGAGCGGTGCGCGTCGTCGGTCGCCCAGTTGCTGACCTCGTACCAGCCGTAGCCCGCCGCACCGAGCCGGGCGTCCGCCAGCTCGTACATGTCGGCCTCCAGGTCGTCGTCCGGCTCCTGCACCGTGCCGGAGTGGATCTGCCGTGCCAGCTTCGTGCCGGGTTCGACGATCAGCGCGTACGCCGACACATGGTCCGGCTCGCACGCCAGCGCGGCGTCGAGCGACCGCGACCAGTCGTCCACGGTCTCGCCGGGCGTGCCGTAGATGAGGTCGAGGCTGACCTGAAGGCCGGCCTCCCGCGCCCAGCGGACGACGAGCGGGACCCGCTCCGGGTCGTGGGTGCGCTCCAGGGTCGCCAGCACGCTCGGCACTGCGGACTGCATCCCGAACGAGACCCGGGTGAAACCGGCGTCGGCCAGCCGCCGGAGGTCGGCGGCGTCGACCGAGTCGGGGTTGGCCTCCGTGGTCACCTCCGCGCCGGGGGCGATCCCCACGCGTCGCGGACCGCGCCGAGCATGGCTCCGAGGTCGTCGGGCGGCAGCAGGGTGGGCGTGCCGCCGCCGAAGAAGACCGTCGATACCTCCCGCGCAGCGACCCCGCTGCGCTCCAGCGCTTCCCGGGCGAAGCCGACCTCCCGGACGGCGTGGCCGGCGTAGTCGGATTGGGCGACGCCGCGCAGCTCGGTGGCCGTGTACGTGTTGAAGTCGCAGTACCCGCAGCGCACCCGGCAGAACGGCACGTGCAGATACACGCCAAAGTCGCGCTCCGCGGCGCCGTCTGCGGCGCTCGCGGGGAGGAGACCGTCGGCCGGCGCCGGACCCCCGAGCGGGAGGACGCCGGGCATCAGGCCGCCCGCGCGGGCAGCAGCGAACGCAGGTAACGCTTGGTGAACCGTGCCTGCGTGGCACGCAGCACCGGCGAGGCGAGCCGGTAGAACGCGTTGGACGGCCGGGAGAATGCACGCAGCACGAACCAGACGGTCCCGTCGTCGCGCATCTCGACCAGGAAGGCCTCCTCGCCGCTCTCCGGATGCCCCTTGAGGGTTCCGTAGGCGAACCCGCGCCGGTGCGGCTCGTCGACCACGTAGACGACCCGGCAGGGCGCGGACACCTTGAACGGCCCGAACGGCACCTTGAGCACGGCGGTCATCCCGTTCTGGATGAAGGGCGTGCCGTCGTCGGCGAAGACGTCCTCTGCCGTCTTGTGCTCGCGCATCCGCTTGGGCGTTCCGTCCTCGTCGAACTCGATGCCCTCGTACTGGACGCCGGTGCCCTCGTTCACCTCGGTGACCCGGATGCCGCTGTTGCGCTGCACGCCCCAGCTCATGAGCGCGGCCGCCGCGGACTCGAACCGCTCCTCGCCGCTGCCCAGCCGCACCTTCCGCTCCAGCGGCCGGTACCCCTTCGGCGGATAGTAGAGCAGGTCAGCGGCCTGCGTGCCGCCGATGAACCCGTACGTGACGGGCTGGTCGGTGAAGCTGGTGCGGCGCATGGCATCTATCCTGCGGCAATCCGGCGAAGTTCGCGAACCCGATACCGTCCGGACCCGACCGTCCTGCGCCGCCTCCGGTCAGGCGGGGAGGTGGGCGACCAGCCACGTCGCCGCGCTGATCGCGTCGCTCGTCGCGTCGCGGCCGGCGCCGTTCAGGGTGACAGTCGTGATGGTCAGCAGGGTTCCCCTCACGGACGCGCGGAGGAAACAGTTTCCGGAGGCGGGGAAGCACGTGAGGGTAGCGGCCTGGGCTCCGGGGACGGCCACGATCCGGTTCGTGCCGGACGGATACGCGGCGCTGGCTGCGGCCAGCTCCGGCACGGCCCAGCCGCCGCCGGGGAGGACGCTCACCGAGACGCGGGTCAACCCGTTGAGCCCGGGCACCGTCCAGTTGCAGTCGGCCCAGCCCAGGCGGTCGAGAGCGGCGTGCGTCATGTCGAACGCGAAGTCGGAGGCGTACGGCGCGGCAAGAGCGGGCGCGGCCATGGCGGTGCGCAGCCCGTCGCTGTCCCACAGGCTGCAGCTCGTCCAGCCGCGCGGCGTTCCCGCCGGGAGGGACTCGACCGGTCGCGACGGACCGGCGGCGGTGAGCGACGCCGTGATCGCGTCGGCCAGGTGGCCGAGGACGACCTGTGCGGCAGGGACACCGGTGCGAGCGCCGCCGAAGTTGAACTCCACCCAGTCGCCGGCGGGGACGAAGCCGCCACGGCAGCTCCACACCGAGGTCGGCGACGCGGCGTCACAGGTCACCCGGGAGTCCGGGCCGAGCTGGACCGAGCCGTAGGTGCCGACGGTGGCGGTGGAGTACGTCCGGAAGTCGTTGAGGCCGTTCGGGAGCACCGTGAGCTCCAGCGAGGCGGACTGGGTGCCGTTGAACCACACGCAGCGCAGTACGCCCGCCTGCCGTTCGGCGGCGACCATGGAGTCGTCCGCCGGGCCTCCGGTCTTGAACAGGTGACCCGCGTCGCCCAGCGCCTCGACGCGGACCGACTCGGGGACGAGCCCGGCGCAGTCCACCGGAAGCACCTGCGCGGGCTGCGTCGGCACGTCGAACGGAATGACCGCGGGCGCCGCGTCGGGCGGGAACGGCGACGGCTGCGCCGTCGTGGGCGCGGGGGTCGGAGTCGCTGTCGGGGTCGCCGCGGCTGTCGCCGTGGGAGTGGGCGCTTCGGTCGGCGATGAGGTGGCGGTGCTCTGCGTCGAGGCGGTCACTGCGCCGTGGTTCGCGTCTGCCTGCGCCGACGTGAGCTGATACCCGACGACGGATGCGGACGCGATCAGCGCCACGGCCGCGACGGTCGCGGTGATGGTGATCGGGCGGCGACGGCCCGTCCAGAGGCGTGACCACCGGCCGCCCTCGCTCGATGAGCTCGTGGTCGATCCGTCCGCTGCGCGCCCGCTGTCATCCGTCGGCTGTGTGCCGCTCATGGTCGTCCCCCTGGTCGATCCAACGGCCAGGCGTGAACGCTGCGTCCGGCGCTTGCATGAGCGCGCTCTCAGGCTAGTGGCCCACGCGTCTCTCGCCGCAGTGCGCCGCCATAACGATTCGGCATCGTGCAGCGGCGAGCGGAGCGTCGAGCGCTACTTCTTGTCCTTCTTCTCGGTGTCGCCCGACAGCGCCGCGATGAACGCCTCCTGCGGCACCTCGACGCGGCCCACCATCTTCATGCGCTTCTTGCCCTCTTTCTGCTTCTCGAGGAGCTTGCGCTTTCGGGTGATGTCGCCGCCGTAGCACTTCGCGAGCACGTCCTTGCGCATCGCGCGGATGTTCTCGCGAGCGATGATGCGGGCGCCGATCGCGGCCTGGATGGGGACCTCGAACTGCTGGCGCGGGATCAGCTCGCGCAGCCGGCCGGCCATCATCGTGCCATAGGCGTACGCCTTGTCGCGGTGGACGATCGCGCTGAACGCATCGACCGTCTCGCCCTGGAGGAGGATGTCGACCTTCACCAGGTCGGCCTCCTGCTCGCCGAACGGCTCGTAGTCGAGCGACGCGTAACCGGCGGTCTTGCTCTTGAGCTGGTCGAAGAAGTCGAAGACGATCTCGCCGAGGGGCATGGTGTAGCGGATCTCGACGCGGTCCTCGCCGAGGTACTCCATCCCGAGCAGCGTGCCACGGCGGCCCTGGCAGAGCTCCATGATGACGCCGACGTAGTCCTTCGGCGCGAGGATGGCCGCCTTGACGACCGGCTCCTCCACTCGGTCGATCTTGCCGCCGGGGAACTCGCTCGGGTTCGTGACGGTGACGACCTTCTTGTCCTCGGTCGTGACCTCGTAGATCACGCTCGGCGCCGTGGTGATCAGGTCGAGGCCGAACTCGCGCTCCAGTCGCTCGGTGACGATCTCCAGGTGCAGCAGTCCGAGGAACCCGCACCGGAAGCCGAAGCCGAGCGCGACCGAGGTCTCCGGCTCGTACACGAGCGCGGCGTCGGACAGCTTCAGCTTGTCCAGCGCCTCGCGGAGTTCGGGGTAGTCGCTGCCGTCGATCGGGTACAGGCCGGAGAACACCATCGGCTTGGGCTCGGTGTAGCCGGCGAGGGCGTTGGTCGCGGGCTTCGTCGCGGTGGTGACGGTATCGCCGACCTTGGACTGGCGGACGTCCTTCACGCCGGTGATCAGGTAGCCGACCTCGCCGACGCCGAGGCCCTTCGACGGGGTCGGCTCGGGGGCGGAGACGCCGATCTCCAGGATCTCGTGGGTCGCCCTGGTCGACATCATCTGGATGCGCTCGCGCGGGCTGAGCTTGCCGTCCACCATGCGCACATAGGTGACCACGCCGCGGTAGCTGTCGTAGACGGAGTCGAAGATCATGGCGCGCGCGGGAGCGTCGGCGACGCCGACCGGCGCGGGGATCTCCTGCACGACCCGGTCGAGCAGGGCCTCAACGCCCATGCCCGTCTTGCCGGAGACCCGCAACACGTCCTCCGGGCGGCCGCCGATCAAGCTGGCGAGCTCCTGCGCGTACTTCTCGGGGTCGGCCGCGGGGAGGTCGATCTTGTTCAGCACCGGGATGATCGTGAGATCGTTCTCCAGCGCCAGGTAGAGGTTGGCGAGCGTCTGGGCTTCGATGCCCTGCGCGGCGTCCACGAGCAGGATGGCGCCCTCGCAGGCGGCGAGCGACCGGGACACCTCGTAGGTGAAGTCCACGTGACCCGGGGTGTCGATCATGTTGAGCGCGAAGGTGTCGCCCTCGACGGCCCACGGCATCCGGACAGCCTGGCTCTTGATCGTGATGCCGCGCTCGCGCTCGATGTCCATGCGGTCGAGGTACTGCGCGCGCATGTCGCGGTCGGAGACCACTCCGGTGATCTGCAGCATCCGGTCGGCCAGCGTCGACTTGCCGTGGTCGATGTGCGCGATGATGCAGAAGTTGCGGATGGAGGCCGGGTCGGTCGCGGCGGGCTCGAGTGGCTTCAGGGCTCGTGGTGACATTGTGCGCTCATTCTCCCACGAACCGCACCCGCCACCCGAACCGCCGAGTACGCGCGAAATCAGGCGAAAACCGCCGAGTACGCGGACCATTCGCGTACTCGACGGGTGGCCGGCGGGTCGCGGTCGGGGTCAGGCGAAGCGCTCGGCGCGCTCGACGACGCGGCCGGCGCCGTCCTCCCAGCGGTAGACCTCTGCGCCGTCGATGACCACGAGCTCGGCACGGGAGTTCACGTCCAGCGGGTCGCCCGACCAGACGACGATGTCGCCGTCCAGCCCGGGCTTCAGCGCGCCGACCCGGTCGCCCAGGCCGAGGAACGACGCCGGGTTCACGGTCAGAGCCTCCAGCGCGGTCTCCCGCGGCAGCCCCTCCTTCACCGCGAGCGACGCCTGGTGCACCAGGAAGTTGATCGGCACGACGGGGTGGTCGGTGGTGATCGCGACGCGGACGCCCGCGGCGGCGATGTGCGCGAGGTTGGCGATGGCGCGGTCGCGCAGCTCGACCTTGGAGCGCGAGGTGAACATCGGGCCGAAGATGACCGGGATGTCGCGCTCGGCGAGGACGTCGGCGATCTTGTGCGCCTCGGTGCCGTGGTTGACGACGAGCTTGTAGCCGAACTCGTCGGCGAGCCGGATCGCGGTCGCGATGTCGTCGTGGCGGTGGGTGTGCTGGTCCCAGACCAGCTCGCCGGCGAGGACGCGCGCCAGCGTCTCCTTGGTCAGGTCGCGCGCGAACGCCTTGCCGTCGCGCTCGGCTTCCGCGCGCGAGGCGGCATAGTTCTGAGCGTCCACGAACGCCTCGCGGATGATCATGGCGACGCCCAGCCGCGTGCTCGGGGTCTGGTTCTTGCCGCCGTAGACGCGCTTCGGGTTCTCGCCGAGGGCGGACTTGACGCTGACGGCCTCCTTGATCACCTGCTCGTCGATGGTCCGGCCGCCCCAGCTCTTGATCGCGACGGTCTGGCCGCCGATCGGGTTGCCGGAGCCGGGCTTCACGACGATGGCGGTCACACCGCCCGCGAGCGCGTCGCGGAAGCCCTCGTCGTCGATGTTGACGGCGTCGATCGCGCGCACGGCGGCGGTGTTCGGCGTGGTCATCTCGTTGGTGTCGTCACCGGCGGGGCCGTTGGCCTCCTCGTGGATGCCGACATGCCCGTGCGCCTCGACGAAGCCGGGGAGCACCCACTTGCCGCTCGCGTCCACCACGCGGACGCCGTCGGGGACGGCGACCTCCGTCGTCGGGCCGACCGTGGTGATCCTGCCGTTCTCGACGATCACCGTGCCCTTCTCGATCGCGACTCCGGCGATCGGGACGACGTGGGCGTTGACGATGGCGATGCTGGCACGAGTCATGGAATCGAGCCTACGCTTCACGGGAATGGGCGCGGGCCCGCTGCGTTGTCCCCTGGCATGACCATTCTTCTGACCGGCTCGACCGGCTACATCGGATCCTCCGTCCTCCCCCGCCTCCTCGAAGAAGGCCACAGCGTCACCGCCCTCGTCCGCGACGAGGCCAAGGCCGACGCGGTGCGGGCCGCCGGCGCCACCGCCGTGGTGGGCGACGCGAGCGACGTGGAGCTCGTGACCCGGCTGGCGCGCGCGAGCGACGGGGTCATCCACCTGGCCTCCGGCTCCGAGGTGGACCCGGTGTTCGTCCCGGCCGCGCTGGAGGGACTCGCCGGCTCGGGCAAGCCGTTCGTGCACACCGGGGGCGTCTGGACCTACGGCTCGAACGCCGACATCGCCGAGGACTCCCCCGCGGCGCCGCCGGCGCTGACCGCGTGGCGCGGGGCGACCGAGGCGCTGGTGGTCGGCGCGGCCGGCGTACGCGGGACGGTCGTCGTCCCCTCGATCGTCTACGGCCACGGCAAGGGTCTGGCCCGCGTGATCGTCGACGCGCCGCGCGACGCGGGCGACGGCGCGCCGTTGCGGCTGATCGGCGACGGATCGCAGCACTGGGCGACGGTGCACGTGGACGACCTCGCCGCCCTGTACGTGCTCGCGCTCGAGAACGGGGCGGCGGGCTCCGCGTACATCGGCGCGAGCGGAGCCAACCCGACCGTGCGGGAGCTCGGGGAGCTCGCCGCGACCGCTGCAGGGGCGTCCGGGACGGTGGCGGAGACGGTCGCCGAGACCGAGGAGCGGCTGGGCGCGGGGCTCGCCGAGGCGCTGCTGCTCGACCAGCAGGCTCGCGGCACGAAGGCGCGGATCGACCTCGGCTGGGAGCCGAACGGTCCGGCGCTCGCCGACGAGATCGCGACCGGGAGCTACGCGCCGGAGTTCGCACGCGCCTGACGGGTACAGCTCGGCTTGCACGCGTTTTGGCGGAACCGTCGGCCGCTGGTAAAGTTGTTTGTTGGCTTGCGTGTGGGTGTCCCGCACGAACGCCGCAAGGCGCCCTCTCTCGCTGAGCGGCACATCCGATACTCACTTCGAACGAAAGTAACCATTCGTGGCAAACATCAAGTCGCAGATCAAGCGCAACAAGACCAACAAGAAGGCGCAGGAGCGCAACAAGGCGGTCAAGAGCCAGCTCAAGACGGCGATCCGCGCCACGCGCGAGGCCGTCGTCGCCGGCGACAAGGAGAAGGCGACCGCGGCGCTGCGCGTTGCTGCGAAGCGGATCGACAAGGCCGCCAGCAAGGGCGTCATCCACAAGAACCAGGCGGCGAACCGCAAGTCGGCCATCGCCAAGCAGGTCGCCGCGCTCTGACACGGTGACCGCTCGCGGGACCTGTCCCGCGCCGCGACGAGCCCCCGCCCCGTGAACACGGGAGCGGGGGCTCGCTGCGTGTGCGGGAGCTCCCGAATGCGCGACGGCGACCAGCGGCGATCAGGCGCGGCCGCGGGCGCTGACGATGCGGATCATCCGCTCCAGCGCGAACACCGGATCGCGACCGCCGCCCTTCACGTTGGCGTCGGTCTCGGCGAGCACCTCGATGCAACGGCCGAGGCCGTCCTCGGTCCAGCCGGACAGGTCGCGCCGGGCACGATCGACCTGCCACGGGGCGAGCCCGAACTGCTGCGCGAGCTGGCCCGACCCGCCTCGCGCACCGGAGATCTTCGCCATCGTGCGGATCTTGCTCGCGAACGCCGCCACCATCGGCACCGGGTCGGCCCCGGACGCCAGCGCATGCCGCATCGTCACCAGTGCCTCGCCGTAGCGGCCCGCGATCGCCTGGTCCGCGACCTGGAACGCGTTGGTCTCGACCCGTCCGCCGTAGTACTTGTCGACAGTGGCCTCGGTGATCTGCTCGGCCGCGTCGGCGATGAGCTGCTGACACGCGGCGGCGAGCTCCGCCAGGTCGTCCGTGAAGGCGGAGGTCAGCGCCCGAAGGGCGCCCGGCGCGATCTTGCGGCCGGCGGCGGCGAACTCGGCCTGTGCGAAGTCGTACTTCTCGGTGTCCTTCTTGAGCTCTGCGCAGACCACCTCGACGCCCCCGCCGGTGCCCGCGCGGATCGCGTCGAGCAGCTTCTTCCCGCGCACCCCGCCCGCGTGCCGCAGCACGACGATCGCGCCGTCGGCCGGAGCCGAGAGGTAGTCGAGCATCTCGGAGAGGAACCCGTCGCCGGTCTTCTCCACCGCGTCCACCCGGATGAGCCGCGGCTCGCCGAACAGGGAGGGGCTCGCGAGCGTGAGCAGCTCCCCCGGGGCGTAGTCGGCCGCCGAGAGGTCGCTGACCTCCAGGCTCGGGTCTTCCTGCTTGAGGCGGTCGCGCAGCAACCTCGTGGACCGGTCGGCGAGGAAGCCCTCCGTGCCGGAGACGAGGACCACCGGGGCCGGCCGGATCTGGTTCCAGGCGAGCTGCGGGATCGCGCTCTTGGCGGCTGCACCGGCCGCCCGGCCTCGCGAGCCGCCCGAGCCGCCCCTGCTGTTGCTTCGTGTCGCCACGTTCCTCCTCGTCCGTATAAAGGATAGAGGGGACCACCGGCAGAGCCCTCCGTGGCCGAGCCGTCCGCCCGCTCGCCCCAGAGCCGGGGGCCGTCTGCGCCGACGGACACCAGCAGGAGCCCCGACCGGTCGGTGCGAGCGGAGGCGGTGCCGGAGTGCGCGAGCAGCTCGAACGCCCGGCGCGTGGGGTGCCCGTATCCGTTGTCCTCCCCGACCGACAGCACGCCGAGGCGCGCGTGGATGGTGTCGTAGAGCGCCGCGCTCTGGTCGGCCGAGCCGTGATGGGCGACCTTCACCACGTCGACCGCACCGAGGACGCCCGTCGCAGTGAGCTGCTCCTGCTCGCGTTCGCCGAGATCGCCGAGGAACAGCCCGCTCAGGCCCGTCCCCTCCGTGCGGACGACGAGGCTGCCGGGGTTCCCGCTCAGCGCGGTCTCCCCGGCCCGACCGGCGGCGGCCAGACGATCCGCCAGCGCAGCGCGCCGAGAGCCCCTCGGTTCCCGCGTGGCCCTGGTCCACCGCGATCCCGGCCGCCGCCAGCCGCTCGAGGAGGGCGTGATCCGCCGGCCGGTCGGGCTCACCGACGATCGCGCGCTCGGTGCGGCCGAGCACTGCGTCGGCGCCGCCCACGTGGTCGATGTCGAAGTGGGTCAGGAGCACCCAGTCGAGCCGGGCGATCCCGAGCGTGTCCAGGCAGTCGGTCACCGGCTGGGGATGCCGACCCACGTCGATCAGGCCGACGTGGCCGCTGTCGCGCAGCAGGACGGCGTCGCCCTGGCCGACGTCGCACGCCGCGTACACCCAGTCCGCCGGCCTCGCCCAGGATCGCCCGGCGCCGATCCCGCCGACCGATCCCGCGTAGACGGTCGTGCCGCCGACCAGGCCGATCGCCGCCGCGGCGACGATGACCCGCGGAAGCCGCGCACGAGCCGCGAGGACCGCGACGGCTACGAGCGCCAGCGCGCACAGCGACACGCCCACGATCCCGTCGGGCCACGGGAGCGCAGCGCCGGGCAGATCGGCGCTGAACCGGGCGACGGCCGCGATCAGAGCGGAGGGAAGCCACGCCAGCCACACGACGACCTGCCCGAGCGCCGGCGCCCAGGGCAGCACCAGGCAGGCCACGCAGCCCAGGACTGTCGCGACCGGGGCGGCCGGTTCGGCGACCGCATTGGCCAGGACGCCGAACAGCGGCAGCGTCGGCGTCAACAGGATCAGCACCGGCTGGCAGGCGAGTTGCGCGGCCAGCGGCACCGCGAGTGCGAACGCGACGCCGCGTGGCAGCCACCTCCCGAGGGCGTGAGCGAGCGGCCGGGCGAGGACCAGGAGTCCCGCGGTGGCGAGCACGGAGAGCGCGAAGCCGTAGTCGCGCGCGAGCCACGGGTCGCGGACGAGCAGCACGACCACCGCCAGGGCGAGCGCCGGGACGCCGTCGGCGACCCGGCCGCGCGCGAGACCCACGAGCACCACGGCGGCCATCGCCGCCGCGCGGACCACGCTCGCGCCGGGCCCGACCAGTACGACGAACGCCGCCAGCGAGACACCCGCCACCAGGATGCGCCCACGGCGGCCGAGACCGGCCAGGCGTGCGAGGAGGAAGACGAGCCCGGTCACCAGCGCGCAGTTCGCTCCGGAGACCGCGGTCAGGTGACTGAGGGCGCTCACCTTCATCGCGTCGTCGAGGTCGGCGCCGACGTTCGTCTCGTCCCCGATCGCCAGCCCGGGAAGGAGCGCGCCGCCGTCGCCTGGCGTCGAGGAGGCCGCGTCGGCGAAGTCCGCGCGGACCGGCGCCGGCCAGGCGAGCCACCACAGCGGGGGCTCGCGCACCACCGGCGCCGCGGTGGCTCGGAGAGTGAAAGTCGTCGCCTCCCCCGGATCGTTCGGGCGAACGCTCATGCTCGCGGTGATCACCGCGCCGACGGTGTAACCGCGGACCGAGTGGGCCGTGCCGGGGACGAGGACGGAGACCGGGACGCCGGCGCGGACGTGCTGTGCCGGGACGCGCGTGTAGCCGGACGGAGGGGGCCCGGACGCACCGGCCGGAGGGGTCGTCGATGCGACGGTCGTGCCGCGCAGCCGCCAGCGCTCTCCACCGTCCAGCCCTGGTGCGGCCCGCTTCGGAGCGCTTTCGACGCGCAGCGCGACGTCCACGGTGCCGTGGTGGGTGGAGGCCGCCTGAAGCACCGCGTCCGTGCGGCCCGGCGCCATCGCCGCGACGCAGGACGCGCCGAGCGCGACGGCCGCACAGGAGAGGGCGACAGCCGCCCACGGCCGACCCGGTGCGAGTGGGCGCGGGCCCCAGGCCCTGCCTCGCCGACGCCCCCCACCTCGGCGTGCGGCCAGGAGCGCCACCGCCAACGCGACCACACCCCCCATCCCAGCGACCACCGCGACACCGGACATCGTCCCCGCAACACCGACACCCACTCCGCAGCACACCCAGAGCGCCGCAGCCGGGATCGCCAGTCGAAGGTCGGGCATCAGACCGTCACCTTGTCCTTGATGCCGTCGAAGAGTTTCTGCCCGATGCCGGTGACCTTGAGGAGGTCGGTCACCGCTCCGAAGCGGCCGTTCGACGTCCGCCAGTCGACGATGCGCTGCGCCATCGCGGGGCCGATCCGCGGGAGGGTCTCGAGCTGGGTGGTGGAGGCCGTGTTCAGATCGACCAGTGCGCCGTCGGCCGCAGCGCCGCCGGCCGTATCGGGGCCGGCGTCCGCGGGCACCGCCTCCCCGACCAGCGGCGCCCGGAGCTGTTCCCCGTCATGGACCCGTCGCGCGAGGTTCACTCCGGCCGGGTCGGCTCCCTCAGCGAAACCGCCGGCCGCCTCCACCGCGTCGACCACCCGTGCGCCCGCCTGCAGCCGGATCAGCCCGGGTTTGTTCACCGCGCCCGACACGTGGACGAAGAGCTCTGCGTCGGACCCGTCCGCGCCGCCGTGCGGCGTCGGAAGGGCGGAGACGGACGGTGGCACCGACGACGTCACCGCCGCCACCGGCAGCTCCCGTCCGCCGGTCAGCCCCGAGATGACCGCCGACACCACGAACGCGGCCACCAACAGCACGGTGGCCGCCCCGATCCCCACCTTCAGCCGGCGCGACGGCGCGCGCTCCGTTTCCCCGTCCCGATGTCGCATCCCTTCACGCTACGAACGCGGCGGACGCGCGAACCGGCGAGCGACGGATCAGTGGATAAGCGACGGCGGCGGCCCTCCTGTGGAGGACCGCCGCCGCAACGGATCAAGCGGAGGGATTCAGCCCCGCGTCGCGATGTTGACCAGCCGCGGCGCCCGCACGATCACGTTCACGATCTCGCGGTCGCCGATCGAGCGGACCACCGCCTCCGACCCGCGAGCCAGCGCCTCCAGGTCGTCGGACGCGATCTTCGGGGACACCTCGGCACGGTCGCGCACCTTGCCGTCGACCTGGAAGACGGCGGTCACCGACTCCTCGATCAGCAGCGTCGGGTCGGGCTTGCGCCACGGGACCAGCGCGACGGAAGGCTCGTAGCCCAGGATCGCCCACATGTCCTCGGCCGCGTACGGCGCGAACAGGTTCAGCGCCATCGCGGTGACCTCCGCGGCCTCGCGCACCGCGGCGTCGGCCGGGCCGGCCGCGCCGTCGATCGCCTTGCGGGTGGCGTTGACCAGCTCCATCAGACGCGCGACCACGACGTTGAACTTGAACGCCTCGATCAGCCCGGGAGCATCGGCCAGGAAGCGGTGGGTGACGCGGCGCAGCGCCGGGTCGCCCGTCTTCCACACCACATCGGGTGCGCTCGTGACGTCGTGCGCCACGCGCCAGGCCCGCGCCAGGAACTTCGCGCTGCCGGACGGCGACACGTCGGCCCAGTCGATGTCGTCCTCCGGCGGTCCGGCGAACGCCATGGTCAGGCGCACGGCGTCGACGCCGTGCTCGTCCAGCTGCTCGGAAAGCTTGACCAGGTTGCCGCGCGACTTGCTCATCGCGGAGCCGTCCATCAGCACCAGGCCCTGGTTCAGCAGCGCCGTGAACGGTTCGGTGAAGCTGATCGAGCCCAGGTCGAACAGCACCTTGGTGATGAACCGCGAGTACAGCAGGTGCAGGATGGCGTGCGTCACGCCGCCCACGTACTGGTCGACCGGCGCCCACTTCTCCGCCTCGCGCGGGTCGAAAGCCTGCGTGGCGTCGTTGGGGTTCAGGAAGCGCAGGAAGTACCACGAGCTGTCCACGAAGGTGTCCATCGTGTCCGTGTCGCGCTTGGCGGGGCCGCCGCAGTTCGGGCAGGCCACGTTGACCCAGTCGGTCGCGCCGCCCAGCGGACTGGTGCCCTTCGGCTGCAGGTCCAGACCCTCGGCGGGCGGCAGCAGCACCGGCAGCTCCGACTCGGGCACGCGGACCTCCCCGCACTGCTCGCAGTGGATGATCGGGATCGGCGTGCCCCAGTAGCGCTGACGCGAGATCAGCCAGTCGCGCAGGCGGAAGTTCTTCGCAGGCGCGCCCAGGCCGGAGCCTTGCAGCGCCTCCGTGACGCGGCGGATCGCGTTCGACTTGCTCAACCCGTCGAACGGGCCCGAGTTGATCAGTCGGCCGTCGCCGCTCAGCGCGACGCCGGTCTCCGCCGGGCTCTCCAGCGGAGCCTCCTCCGGCAGGATCGGCTCGCCCGTCTCGGGGTCGGTGTGGATGATCGGGATGGCGCCGGTGACCGGCTGCGTCGTGTCCACGACGACGCGCACCGGCAGATCGAAGGCGCGCGCGAAGTCCAGGTCGCGCTGGTCGTGCGCGGGCACGGCCATGATCGCGCCGTGACCGTAGTCGCTCAGCACGTAGTCGGCCGCCCAGATCGGGATGCGCTCCCCGGTCAGCGGGTTGATCGCGTGCCGCTCCAGGAAGACGCCGGTCTTCTCGCGGTCGGAGCTCAGGCGGTCCATCTCGGTGGTGCCGCGGACGGCCTCCAGGTACTCGTCGAACCGCTCGCGCACCTCCGGCCGCACGTCGGCGACCAGCTCGGCGGCGAGGTCGGAGTCGGGCGCGACCACCATGAAGGTCACGCCGTAGAGGGTGTCCGGACGGGTCGTGTAGACCGTCACCGGCTCCGTGCGGCCCTCGATCGCGAACTGCACGTCGGCGCCGGTGGAGCGGCCGATCCAGTTGCGCTGCATCGACAGCACCTTGGACGGCCAGGCGCCCTCCAGCTGGTTCAGGTCGTCCAGCAGGCGGTCCGCGTAGTCGGTGATGCGGAAGTACCACTGGGTCAGCTTCTTCTTGGTGACCAGATTGTCGCAGCGCTCGCAACGGCCGTTCACGACCTGCTCGTTCGCCAGCACGGTCTGGTCGAAGGGGCACCAGTTGACCTGGGAGGCCTTGCGGTAGGCCAGGCCCTTCTCGTGCAGCTTCAGGAACAGCCACTGGTTCCAGCGGTAGTAGGCCGGGTCGCTGGTCTGCAGGACGCGGTCCCAGTCGAAGCTCGGGGCATAGCGGCGCATCGACGCCTTCTGCTGGGCGATGTTGTCGTTCGTCCAGCCGGCCGGGTCGAGCCCGCGCTTGATCGCGGCGTTCTCGGCGGGCAGGCCGAAGGAGTCCCAGCCGATCGGGTGCAGGACGTTGAAGCCCTGCTGCCGCCAGTACCGGGCGATGACGTCGCCGAGGGCGTACGCCTCGGCGTGGCCCATGTGCAGGTCGCCCGAAGGGTACGGGAACATGTCGAGCACGTACTTGCGCGGACGCTTGTCGTCGGGGTCGGCCGTGGAGAACGGCTTCAGCTCGTCCCAGACCGGGAGCCAGGTGTTCTGGATCTCGGTGAAGTCGTAGTGCGCACCGGCCTCGCGGACCGGTGCGGGTGCTGCATCGTGCTCGTGTGCCACTGGACTCTCTCTCGGATGTCGCCGCGGACGAAGGGGCATCGCGACGAGAAGGCATTCGGGCGCGCGGCCCGAGGTTCCAGGTTACTAAACGTTGGAGGGGTCCGGTCCGTTCCCGGGAGGGCGCAGGCCGGCGGCACGGAAGAGGGCGGCGGCCTTGATGGAGACCTCCTCGAGTTCCTCCTCGGGGACGGACAGTGCGGTGATCCCGCCCCCGGCGCCGATCGTGACGACGCCGTCGCGGAACCGGAGGCTGCGGATGACCATAGCGACGTCGGCGGAGCCGTCCGCGCCGAGGGAGCCGAAGCAGCCCGAGTAGACACCGCGCGGGCCGGCCTCCAGCCCGGCGAGGATGCGCATCGCGGACAGCTTGGGGGCGCCCGTCATCGACCCGGCCGGGAAGGCGGCGGCCAGCGCGTCCACGGCGGTGAGACCAGGACGCAGCCTCCCCTCGACCGTGCTGACGAGTTGGTGCACCTGCGCGTAGCTCTCCACCTCCAGCAGGTGCCGGACGCCGACGCTGCCGACCTCGCACACCCGCCCGAGGTCGTTGCGCATGAGGTCGACGATCATGACGTTCTCGGCCTGCTCCTTCTCGCTGGCCTCCAGCTCGGCGCGCAGTCGGAGGTCCTCGGCGACGGTCGCGGCGCGCGGGCGGGTGCCTTTGATCGGCTTGGTGCGCACCTGGCCGTCCGGGGTGACGAGGAGGAACTGCTCGGGCGAGGAGCTCACCAGAGACTCGCCGGCCATCCGCAGGAAGCCGGCGTGGTGGGCGGGGCTGTCGCGGCGGAGGCGGAGGTGGACGGCGAGCGGGTCGGCGGTCGTGGTGGCGGTCGCGGTGTTGGTGAGGCAGAGCTGGTAGGCGTCGCCCGCGCGGATGGCCTCCTGACAGGCGGCGATCATGCCGAGGTAGGCAGTGGCGGAGTGGCGCCAGGTCGGGGCGGAGGGGGTATCGGAGGCGGCGGTTTCGTCGGACGCGGTGGCGCTCCCGTCCGGAGCGGCGCCCTCCTGCGCCGCCACCGGATGCACGGCCGCATAGCGCGCGGCCGCACCTTCCGCCCCACCGAGCACCTCCACGGCTTCGCGCAGCCAGGCACCCTCCGGCGTCGCGTCCAGGACGGTCACGGTCCCGTCCGCGTGGTCGAACACCACGAGCCGGTCGACGTACAGGAACGCCGCGTCCAGCCCGGGACCCGCTGCGTACGGCACGCCGAGTGACGCGGCGCCGGTCTCGTAGCCGAGCCAGCCGATCCACCCGAGCGGATAGCCGGCCGTGGCTGCCGACTCCTCGCGCAGTGCGCGTCCCTCCCGCAGCGCGTCCAGGATGCTGCCGTCGAAGCTCAGACCGTCGACCGTCACTGTCCCCTCGGCCACCGACGCCGTCGCGAGGCGCGTACCGGTACCGATGACGCTCCGGCCGGTCTCCGCGTCGGGGCCGCTGTCGAGCCAGACCGCGTCGCCGGTCGCGAACAGGGCCGCGAAGGCGTCGGCGGTGTCGACGGGGATGCGCAGGCGGTGTGTTCGGGGGGACGGGAGCACCGGTCCAGTCTGCACCAGGCGGCATGGACAGCGCGGCTGGCGTTAGCCTGAACGGATGGACACCTCGGCCACCCTGTTCGACTGGGCCGCCGGCGCGCTCACCGCCCGCGACGACTGCGAGGTCGTGGAGACCGAGCTCCTCGCGGCGGACTCCTTCCTGGCGGCGGAGGGGCGCGTCCTCGCGCTCGGGCTCCACCGGGAGCGCTTCGCCGAGGCGACGCGCGAGCAGGGCATCCGCGACGCCGACGAGCTGGCCGCGTTCTGGGACGCGGGAGTCGCGCTGCTGCCCGACGACGGCCGCTGGTTCCCGCGCTTCGAGCTCGTGCGGAAGCGGGACGCCCTGCGGCTCCGCTTCCGGCTCCGCGCGGCGCCGCCGCTCGGCTCCGACCTGGTGGTGGCGACGGCGGCGACCGACCCGCGGCGCGTTCCGCACCTGAAGGGACCGGACATCGATCGGCTGAACGCGCTCCGCCAGCGCGCCCAGCAGGTGGGCGCTCAGGAGGCCGTAATCCTGGACGACGGCCGGGTGTCCGACGGCACGACCACGGCACTGCTCTGGTGGCGCGGTGACACGCTGTGCGCGCCGCCGTTCTCGCTGCCACGCGTGGACAGCGTCGCCGCGCGGACCGTGCGCGGGATCGCCGCCGCCCTCGGCGTGCCGGTCGAGGAGGAGGCCGTGCGGCCGTCCGAGCTCGACGGCGTGGCGTTGTGGGCCGTCAACGCGCTGCACGGGATCCGCGACGTGACGGTGTGGGTGGACGGCCCGGCGCTCGGCCACGACCCGGCACGCACGGCCGCGTGGCGGTCGCGTTTCGGGGCGCTGGCGCGACCGCTCCGCTGAACGCACCGCAACATTCCGCACGAATCGCCCTCCACCCGCGAACCGCGATTCGGCACCAATGTCGCGTATCCGCGGCCCAAAGCCCGCATTCGGCGCGAATGTCCACGCCGCTCGGATCGCGATTCGGCGCGAATGTCGGCGGTGCTCGGAGCGCCGTCAGGCGACGAGGGTGCCGGCCTCGAGGTGGATGCGGCGCGTCACGAGCGCGTCGGGGACGGCGGTGTGCGAGATCAGCAGCACCGTGCGGCCGTCGTCCGCGGCCGTCGAGAGGATGTCGCGCACGATCCGGTCCGCGACCGCGGCGTCGACGTTCGCCGTCGGCTCGTCCACGACCAGCACCGGGAAGTCGGCCAGCAGGGCGCGGGCGAGCGCGATCCGCTGCGCCTGGCCGCCCGAGACGAGAGCGCCGCGCTCGCCGACCGGGCTCGTGAGACCACCGCGGGACCGCGCCCACTCCCCCAGGCCGACGCGCTCGAGCACCGCGAGCAGCTCCGCGTCGGTCGCGCTGTCCCGCGCGAACAGGAGGTTCTGCCGGAGGTCGGAGTCGAACAGGTACGGCTGCTGCTCGACCAGGCCGACCACACGCCGCACGTCGTCCTGGCGCACGCCGCGCACGTCGACGCCGTCGATCGCGTAGACGCCGTCGAGGTCGAGGAACCGGGTCAGCACATGGGCGAGCGCCGTCTTGCCTGCCCCGGTCGGGCCGGCCAGCACCACCCGCTCGCCCGCGTGCAGCACGATGTCGATCGCGTGGAGCACGGGGGCGTCCTCGCCCGGCCAGTGCGCGGTGCGGAGGCTCAGCGCCACGTCGGGCACGGACGTCACGGTCAGCGAGTTCGCGGCGGGCGCATCGACCGGCACGCCGCCCGGGACGATTGCGGGCACGGCGTCCGCGATCCGCTCGGCGCTCGCCCGCACCCGCCGCCACGCGCCGAGCGCCAGCGGGAGGGTCCCGAACACCTCGAACACCGCCAGCGGCAGCAGGGCGACGACCGCGAGAGTCGGTGCGTCCAGGCGCCCGGCCTCCAGCGCGGGAACGCCCGAGGCGAGCGCCAGCACGGTCGAGACGCCCGCGAGAAGGGACACCGCGCCCGCCGTCAGGCCGAGCCCGGCCGCCCGGGTGCGCACGGCTGCGGTGAGCCGCTCGCTCGCCTGCCGCACCCGCTCGCGCGCCTGCGGCAACGCGTCGAACGCGATCAGGAGGTCGAGACCGGTCACCAGCTCATGCACGGCGGAAGCCAGAGCGGCGCGCAGCGGGGCGATCCGGCGCTCGGCCGAGCCGGCCGCCCACCGGTTGATCAGGGTGCCGACCACGAAGGCCGCGGCCAGCGTCAGCAGGAGCGCTAGCCCGGCCGCGGGCAGGAAGACGAACGCGGCCACAGCGCTCGCGAGCACCACCACGCCGCCGGCCACCAGCGGCTGCACGACCCGCAGCGCGAAGTCGGGCAGTTCGTCCACGTCGTCGGCCAGCCGGGAGAGCAGCTCGCCGCCGCGGGCCTTCCCTGTGCGGCGGTCGTCCGCGCCCACCCCGTCGGGGCCGAGCGGCACCAGCCGGGCGAAGAGGTCGGCGCGGATGTCGCCGAGCCGGCGGAAGGCGGCGTCGTGTCCGGCCAGCCGCTCCAGGTAGCGGAAGAACGCGCGGCCGAGCGCGAACGCACGCACCCCCACGACAGCCACCGAGATGTACAGGAGCGCCGGCTGCTCGGAGGCGCGGGTGATCAGCCACGCCGAGACACCGAGGAGGGCGACGGCGCTGCCGCCGCTCAGAGCGCCGAGGGCGATCGCCGCCCAGAGCCGGCGTGCAGGAGGGAGCGCCAGCCGAAGGATGCGCCGGGTCTGCTCCCGGTCGATCCGCACAGCCTCAGAACCGGACATCGGACAGCACCCCCAGCGTCAGAACGTCGTCGGAGGCCGCGACGACCGCCTCCCGGTGGCTGACCACCAGCACCGCCGCCCCGTCGTCCGCGATCCTCCGCAGCGACGCCAGCAGCGCTCCCTCGGTCGCCGGGTCGAGTGCGGAGGTCGGCTCGTCCAGGATCAGCACCGGGCAGGACCGCGCCTGCAGCCGGTAGAGCGCTCGCGCGACGGCGACGCGCTGCGCCTGGCCGCCCGACAGCCCGGCGCCGTCGGCCCCGAGCGGGAGGTCCGGGTCCAGCTCCGGCGCAGCAGCCGCCCGCAGCGACGCGACGACGAGCGCGCGATCGGGCGCCGGGTCGCCGAGCGCGACGTTCTCCGCGATCGTGCCCGCGAGCAGCCCGGGCTTCTGGCCGGCCCAGGCGATGGCCTCCCGGCGCCCCGCAGCGTCGGCCCGCCCGCCCGCCGCGATCATCCCGCTGTGTGCCGCGAAGCCGAGCGCCGCCGCCACGAGGCTGGACTTCCCCGCGCCGCTCGGCGCGCTCAGCACCGCGACCGTGCCCGGACGCACCTCCGCCGAGAACGGCCCGACCACCGCACGACCCTCGTACGCCACTGCCGCCTCCGTGAAGATCAGGCCGGCCGTCGCCGCGTCCACGGCCTGCTCCGGCACGACCTCCTGCGCCGCGTCCAGCACCTCGAACGCCTTCGACGCGGCCTCCATCCCTTCGGTCGCCGCGTGGTACGCCGCGCCGACGTTCCGCAGCGGGAGGAAGGCCTCCGGTGCCAGGAGCAGCACGAACAGCCCGACCGACAGGTCGAGCGAGCCGCCGAGCAGCCGCAGCCCGATCGCGACGGCGATCAGAGCGACCGAGAGGCTGGCGGCGAGCTCCAGTACGAAGCCGGACAGGAACGACATCCGGAGCACCTTCATCGTCCGCGCGCGGTATTCGTCGCTCACCTGCCGGATCCGGGCCTCCTGCCGGTGCTGGCGTCCGAACAGCGTGAGGGTCGGGAGGCCGGCGACGACGTCGAGGAAGCCGCGCGAGAGCGTCGAGAGCGCTGCCCACTGCTTCTTCTGCGCCGCCTGCGTCGCCCAGCCGACCAGCACCATGAACACCGGGATGAGCGGAAGGGTGAGCACGAGGATGATGCCGCTGGTGAGGTCCTGCCAGCCGATCACCAGCACCAGCAGCGGCATCGCCACCGCCGTCCCGATGAGCTGGGGAAGGTACTTCGCGAAGTAGCCGTCGAGCGCATCCATCCCCCGCCCGGCCACGAGGGTCAGGTCGGCGCTGCTGCGCCCGGCGAGCCCCTGCGGTCCGAGGCGGCCGAAGGCGTCGACGAGCTGCTCGCGCAACTGGGCGACGACCGAGGCCCCGCCGCGCGCCGACACCGACTCCGCAAGCGAGAGCAGCACGCCGCGCACGAGCACCACGAGCACGAGCCCGGCGAAGAGCGCGCTCAGCTCGGAGAACGACGCCCCCGCGATCGCCCGGACGACGAGCCGGGTGACCAGCCAAGCGAAGGCGACCACGGCCGCGGTCTGCAGCACCGTGACCAGCGCGCCGGTCGCGAGCGTGACACGCGTCGCGGCTGCGTAACGGAGGAGTCGGGGATCGAGCGGGCGCACGTCAGGCGGCCACCGGTTCGGGGTCGGCGGGGGCCGCCGGCTCCCCCGGGATGCTCGCGCGCGTCACCCGCTTGCGGAACACCCAGTAGGTGAACGCCTGGTAGGCCAGGATCAGCGGAAGGAAGATCACCGCGACCCAGGTCATGATCGACAGCGTCGTGTCCGTGCTGGAGGCGTTGGCGATGGTCAGACTGTTCTGCGGGTTCGGGGACGATGGCATCACGTCCGGGAAGAGCGCCGCGAACAGCGAAACCACCGCCAACGCGATCGTCACCGCCATGAACGCGAACGACCAGCCCTCCGCCCCGCGCAGGTTGAGGATCCACGACACCACCAGGGCGACCGCAGCCAGAGCGGCGAGCACGAGCAGCGCGAGCGAGAAGTGCGCGATCACGGTCCAGCCCAGGAAGGCCGCGGCCACCACGATCGTGAGCACCCCCGACCGCGTCGCCAACGTGCGCGCCCGCGCCCGGATCTCCCCGTCGGTCTTGAGGGACACGAAGACGACGCCGTGCGTGAAGAACAGCAGCAGGGTGGTCAGCCCGCCGAGGAGGGCGTACCCGTTCAGGAGGTCGAACAGCGTCCCGGTGTAGTTGTGACCGTGGTCGAGGGCGACGCCCTGCACGATGTTCGCGAACGCGACGCCCCAGAGGAACGCCGGCACGGCGGAGCCGGCGACGATCATCCCGTCGAACCAGCGCTTCCACTGCGACTCCGGCCGCTGGTGCCGGTATTCGAACGACACCCCGCGCAGGATCAGCGCCAGCAGGATGAGCAGCAGCGCCAGGTAGAACCCGCTGAACAGCGTCGCATACCACTCCGGGAAGGCCGCGAAGAGTGCGGCGCCGGCCACGATCAGCCAGGTCTCGTTGAGGTCCCAGACCGGGCCGATGGTGTTGATGAGCACGCGACGGTCGGTCTCATCCCTGCCGAGGAACGGCAGCGACATCCCGACGCCGAAGTCGAACCCGTCGAGCACGAAGTAGCCGATGAAGAAGAACGCGATGATGCCGAACCAGAGGACTGCGAGATCCATGTCGATGTGCTCCTAATAGACCGTTGCGACCGGGACGTGGTTGCCCGCGTCGTCGAGGTGCTCCTCGGCGGGGGCCGGTCCCTTCTGGGCCGCGCGCTTGATCAGCTTGAACTCGACCACGGCGAGCGTGCCGTAGACCGCGGTGAAGGCGAGCAGGGAGATCAGGACCTCCAGCCCTGTCGTGCCCGGCGAGACGCCGTCCTGGGTCTTCATCAGGCCGAACACGAGCCAGGGCTGCCTGCCCATCTCGGTGAAGATCCAGCCGACGATCATCGCTGCCAGCGAGAGCGGCATGGCCCAGATCGCGACCTTCCACATCCACGCCCACGGCGGCGTCCTGCCCTTGCGGGTGAACCACAGGCCGACGACGGCGACCAGGACGTGCAGGAGGCCGAGGCCGATCATCCACCGGAACGCCCAGTAGGTGACCCAGATGATCGGGGTGTAGTCGCCGGGGCCGTAGAGCTGCTGGTAGTGCGCGTTGAGGTCGTTGATGCCCTCGACCGTCCCGGTGAGCGTGTGCGTCGAGAGGAACGACAGCAGGTACGGGATCCGGATCGAGAACAGTTCGTGGACGCCGTCCGGCGTGCCGAGCGTGAAGATCGAGAACGACGCGTCCGCGCCTGTGGAGGTCTTGTAGAGCGCCTCCGCCGCGGCCATCTTCATCGGCTGCGTCTGCACCATCGCGAGGCCGAGCTGGTCACCGCTGACGACGCTGCCGATGCCGGCGACGACCATCATCCAGAGGCCGAACTTCAGTGCGGGGCGCATGGTCTCCAGGTTCCTGGTGCGCGAGAGGTGCCAGGCCGCGACGGCGATGACGAGGCCGGCCGAGACCATGAAGCAGCCGAAGATCGTGTGCGGGAACGCGGCCAGCGCGACCTTGTTCGTCAGCACCGCCCAGAGGTCGGTGAGTTCTGCCCGGCCGCGGGTGTGGTTGAGCGTGTAGCCGACCGGGTGCTGCATGAACGCGTTGGCCGCGAGGATGAAATAGGCCGACAGGATGGAGCCGACCGCGGTGATCCAGATGCAGGCGAGGTGGACGCCGCGGGGCAGCTTGTCCCAGCCGAAGATCCACAATCCGATGAACGTGGCCTCGAGGAAGAACGCGAGCAGTCCCTCCAGCGCGAGCGGCGCGCCGAAGACGTCGCCGACGAACCGGGAGTAGTTCGACCAGTTCATGCCGAATTGGAACTCCTGCACGATGCCGGTCACGACGCCCATCGCGAAGTTGATCAGGAAGAGCTTGCCGAAGAAGTGGGTGAGCTGGAGGTAGTGGACCTTGCCGCTGCGGTACCAGGCGGTCTGGAAGATCGCGACGACGGTGACGAGGCCGATGGTGAGCGGAACGAACAGGAAGTGGTAAATCGTCGTCAGTCCGAACTGCCAGCGCGCCAGCAGCAGCGGATCGAGGATCTCGTTCACGCAGCCCCACCCTTCCGGTCGTTGTTCTACAGCGTGTAGAAGACTACTTCTACAGAGTGTAGAACATTCACAGCCTTGTCGCGCTACCCTGGATCCGTGGCCAATCTCGGAGAACTCGAACGCGCGGTGATGGACGCCCTCTGGGCGGGCGAGGCCCCGATCACCGCCAACGAGTTGCGCGACAAGCTAGCGGCCTCCCGTGACGGCGGCAAGACCCCGGCGCTCACCACCGTGCTCACGGTGCTCTCCCGCCTCGAGCAGAAGGGGTTCGTCGACCGCGACCGCGACGCGCGCCCCCACCTCTACTTCGCCACCCTCACCCGCGCGAACCACGTCGCCGACCTGATGCGCGAAGTCCTGGAGACCTCCACGGACCGCACGGAGGCCCTCGCCTACTTCGTCGGCTCGGTCGACGAGTCCGAGGCGGCGATGCTCCGCCGGCTGCTCGACGCCCGTAACTGACTGGAATGACTGCGCTGACCGGGATGCCCGTCGACTCGACCGCCATCCTGCTCGGCGTCCTCGCGGTCGCCCTGGCCTGGCCGGTGCCGCTGCTGCTGGCGCGCGCCACGTGGCCGTCCGCCGCACCCGGCCTCGCTCTGGCCCTGTGGCAGTCGATCGCCTTGGCCGGCGGAATCTCGATGATCGGCTCGCTGCTGCTCGCCGGACTCCAGCCGTTCGGCTACGACCTCCCCAGCCGGATCGCCGGCGCGGCCGCCACCCTCTTCAGCGGACCGCTCCCCGCCGGCGTCTCGCTCCTGCACACCTTCTTCCTCAGCGCCGCCGTGCTGCTGACGGCCCACCTGGTCCTGAACCTCGCGCTCACCTCGGTGCGCAGCCGCAGTCAGCGGCACCGGCACATGGAGCTGCTGCGCCTGCTCAGCGCGCCCCTGCCCGACGTGCCGGCCACCCGGGTCATCGACCACCCGGCGCCGGCGGCCTACTGCCTCCCCGGCGCGCGCAGCGTCACCGTGCTGTCGGAGGGGATGATCGAGCTGCTCACCCCCGAGCAGCTGGAAGCCGTGATCGCCCACGAGCGCGCCCACCTGCGCCAGAAGCACCATCTGCTGCTCGACGCGTTCCGGTCCTGGAAGCGCGCGCTTCCGTGGTTCCCGATCGCCACGCGCGCACAGGACGCTGTGGCGATCCTGGTGGAGATGCTGGCCGACGACACCGCCCGGCGCACCTCCGGCGACCCTGTGCTGGCGGAGGCCATCCGCATCGTCGACGCGACCGGTTCGGCCGGCGCCGCCCTCGGCGCCCCGAAGGATCCGCGCACACCCGAGCAACGACGGTCGGCCCTGGTGGCGCGCGAGGAGCGCCTCACCACCGGCCACCGCACGGTCGGGCCGGGCGTCCGGCTCCTGGTCGTGGTCGCTGCAGCCCTGCTCGTCGTGGTGCCGCCGGTGCTCGTGCTGACGAGCTGAGCCGCCGTCGCCCACTAGCCTGGGATCATGCCGGAGAAGCGGGGATACGCCAAGGGAATCGCCAAACGCGAGGAGATCCTCGACCGGGCCCTCGAGGTGTTCGCCGCGAAGGGCTACCGCAAAGCGTCGCTGCGCGAGATCGCCGAGTCGGTCGGGCTCAGCCAGGCCGGCCTCCTGCACCACTTCTCCTCCAAGGAGGAGCTGTTCGCCGAGGTGCTGCGCAAGCGCGACGAGGTGGACGCAGCAGGCGGCGACCTCTCCACCGACTGGTCGGACGCGTTCGACGGCCTCGTCGGCGTCATTCGGCACAACGCCCAGGTGCCGGGCCTCGTCCAGCTCTACGCGACCATCTCGGCGGAGGCGGCCGACCCCGACCACCCCGGCCACGACTACTTCGTGTCCCGCTACCGGCAGATCGTCGGCGGTCTGGAGCAGTCCATCTGCTCCGAGCAGGAGGCGGGGCGGGTAAGCGCAGGCGTGGACGCGCGCATGCTCGCGCGCCTCGCGGTGGCTGTCGCAGACGGGATGCAGGTGCAGTGGATGCTCGATCCGTCCGCCGACATGGCCGATGCGATCGAGGCGTTCTGGTCGCTGATCCGCACCGCCTAGTTCAGCGGCAGAGTCCGGACAGACGAAGGCGGCGGCCCGGTCGCCCGAGCCGCCGCACGCGGAGTCGTGAGGAGGTCGCCCTCCCCGTCAGCCGCTCACATCTTGATCGGGTGCTCCTGCAGCCACTTCTTCGCCACGGCGTCCGGCTGGGTCTTGCTGGCGCCCTGGTTCTCGCTGTTCATCGTGATCAGGTCGTCCGTGGTCAGCTCGGCCGAGACCTTGTTGAGCACCGACTTGACCTTGTCGGAGGCCTTCTTGCTGTTGATCAGCGGCACGATGTTCTGCGCGGCGATCAGGTTCTTCGGGTCCTTGAGCACGACGAACCCGTTGTCCTTGATGGCCGGGGTGGTGGTGTAGATGTCCGCCAGCTGAACGCTGCCGTTCTTCAGCGCCGCGACGGTCAGCGGGCCGCCCGAGTCGCTGATCGGGGTGAGCGACGCCGTCACGCCGTAGGTCGACTTGAGACCCGGGATGCCGTACGGCCGGGTGCCGAACTCGGGATTGGCGCCCACGGTCAGCGGCACGGTGACCTTCTTGAGGTCCTCCAGGCTGGTGACCTTGTACTTGTCCGAGAACTCCTTGGTGACGTTGTAGGCGTCGGCGTCTTGCGCCTTGGCCTGGTCGAGCACCTCGAAGCCCTTGGGCAGGGCGTCGTTGAGCGCGGCGTAGACGTCTGCGCTCGAGGACGCCGTGCTGGTCTTGTTGTAGAACTGCAGCAGGTTGCCGGAGTACTCCGGGACCAGGTCGATCGAGCCGTCCTGGAGCGCCTTGAGGTAGACGTCGCGCTGGCCGATGCTCGGCTTGTAGCTGACCTTGACGCCGTTGGCGGCGAGGGCCTGGCCGTAGATCTGCATCAGGATCTCGTTCTCGCCGAACGCGGCGGATCCGACGGTGATGCTGTCGCTCGAGGAGCCGCTGCCACTGCTGCTGGTATTGAACGCGCCGCCGCCGCCGGACGAGCACGCGCTGAGGGCGATGAGCGCCCCCGCCGCGAGCACACCGGCCGCGATGCGGCCCTTCTTGGATCCGAACATGTGATTCTCTCTCTTCTGTGTGCGATGGGTCACTGTGAGTCAGGGGACGGGCTGTCGCCCGGGCGCGGGAACGCGAACGTGCGCCGCGGCTCGCCGGCCCGGTCGGCGCGGACCTTGCCGGCGGTGACGCCGCGCGGCACGACGAGCTTCTGAGTCAGCGCGAACAGACCGTCGACGACGAGCGCGAGCACGACCACGATGATCGAACCGCCGAGCATCTCGGGATAGTTCTGCACCGCCAGCCCGTCGAACAGGAACCGGCCGAGGCCGCCGACCGGGAGGATGGCGGCCACCGTCCACGTCGCGATCACCTGGAGCGCGCCGGAGCGGATGCCGCCGATGACGAGGGGAAGCGACAGCGGCAGCTCCACCTTGGCGAAGATCTGCCACTCGGTCATCCCGACGGCGCGCGCGGCGTCGATCGTGCTGCGGTTCACCGACTCCAGGCCCGAGTACGCGCCGGCGAGCAGCGGCGGGATGGCGAGGATGGTCAGCGCGATCAGCGGGGGCAGGATCGTGATGTTCGCCATGATCAGCGCGAGGTAGACCACCAGACCCAGCGTCGGCAGGGCGCGCAGGGCGCCCGAGGCGCCGACCGCGAGCCCGCGGAGGCGCCCGGTGTGCCCGATCGCGAAGCCGATCGGCAGCGCGATCACGGCGGCGAGCAGGAGCGTCAGCAGGGTGTACAGGATGTGCTCGCCTGTGCGTGCGGGGATGCCACCGGGCCCCGCCCAGTTCACCGGGTCGAAGAGCCAGCCGAAGGCCGCGACGAAATCGGTCATGCGCCGGTCACCGCCTTCATCGCGGCGGAGCGGCGGAGCCGGCCCGTGCGCTTGTCCAGCCGCGACCACGGCAGCAGCAGCCGCCCGAGCAGCACCAGCACGAGATCGAACACGAGTGCGACCACCATGATCATGACGATGCCGACCGCGACCTCTTCGGGGTAGTACCGGTTGAGGCCGTCCGTGAAGAGCTGGCCGAGGTTCGGCACGCCGAGCAGCGCACCGACGCTCACCAGGCTCACGGTGGACACCGAGACGACGCGGAGTCCGGCCAGGAGCACCGGGCCGGCGAGCGGGAGCTCCACCGTCCAGAAGCGCCGCCAGCCGGAGAAACCGACCGCTGTGGCCGACTGGACCACGTCACCCGGCACGGAGTCGAGCGCGTCGGCCGTCGTGCGCACCATCAGCGCGACGGCGTAGATGCTCAGCGCCACGACGACGTTCGCCGGGTCGAGGATCTTCGTGCCGATCAGGGCCGGCATGGCGAAGAACAGCGGCAGCGACGGGATCGCGTACAGGATCCCGCCGAGCGTCAGGAGCACGGGGCGGCTGACGCGCGAGCGGTTCGCAAGCCAGCCGATCGGAAGCGACAGCAGGAAGCCGACGACGATCGGGATAGCGCTCAACCACACGTGGGAGACCGTGAGATTCCAGACCTGGCCGAGGTTCGACCACAAGAAGCTCACGTCGGTTCCTCACCCTGCGCCGCGGCACCCGCGACCGAAACGGTCGCGGCCTTTGCTTCGTCGGAAGCAGCGGAGTCGTCCGCGCTGAGCACACCGGCGGTGCGCCCCTCGCTGTCGACCAGCACGGAGCCGGTCCGCGTCCGCTCGATGTGGAGGGCGCGCTTGCCCCGGTCGGCGCCCACGAACGACGACACGAAGTCGTCGGCCGGCTGCGCGAGGATCTCGGCCGGCGTGCCCTGCTGGGCGACGATCCCGCCCTTGCGGAAGATCACCACCTGATCCCCCAGCCGGAACGCCTCGTCGATGTCGTGCGTCACGAACAGCACAGTCTTGCCCAGTTCGCGCTGCAGTCGCAGCAGTTCGTTCTGCAGGTCGTCGCGCACGATCGGGTCGACGGCGCCGAACGGCTCGTCCATCAGCAGGATGTTGGGGTCGACCGCGAGCCCGCGGGCCACCCCGACGCGCTGCTGCTGGCCTCCCGAGAGCTGGCTGGGGTACTTGTCCGCCAGCGAGCGCTCCAGGCCGACCGTGTCCATGAGCTCCAGCGCGCGCTCGTGCGCGGCCTTCCGCTTGACGCCGGTGAGCAGCGGCACTGTCGCGATGTTGTCCACGACCTTGCGGTGCGGCAGCAGCCCCGAATTCTGCATGACGTAGCCGATGCGCCTGCGCAGGTGCACCGGTTTCAGGCTCTGCACGTTCTCGCCGTCGATCGACACAGTGCCGCTGGTCGGGTCGACCATGCGGTTGACCATGCGCAGGATCGTGGTCTTGCCGCTGCCGGACGAGCCGACGAGCACCGTGATCTGGCGGGACGGGACGACCAGGGAGAAGTCGTCCACCGCGACGGTCCCGTCCGGGAACCGTTTCGTCACGGAGCGGAACTCGATCATCGGTCCTCAGCTCTCGGTTGACGGGACGGGGTGGTCTCTGATTTCGGGGCCATCGAATCCACCCAAACAGCGTTTTGCTCAATGCGCAACGAATTGGGTCGGTTTGTGGCAGGAAACCCAGTCACCATGAGACAACCCTGTCCCATACCGCCGACATTCCCCGAAGAGCCTCAGCTCTTCGGGTCGTACCGCCGCTCCAGGTACTCGCGGGCCACGACGCGCGCCTCGTCGATGTAGCGGGAGTCTCCCATCGGGTCGTCGAGGAAGGCCCGGTTGATCAGGCCGTCCATGATCTCCACGACGATCTCCAGCCGGAAGGCGAGGTCCTCGCCCGCGGGGAGGCCGTACTCCTCCGACAGGATCGAGGCGAACTGCGACGCGAACGACGCCGTCTGCTCCGGCTCCTCCTCGCCGGGCAGGCCGGAGCGCTCGGCGTCGGTGAAGCGGATGATGCGGAAGCCCGGCTCGGTGCGGAACATCGCGACGAACGCGTCGATCGCGCACTCCACGGCGTTCCACCAGTGTTCGGGGCTCTCGGCGTGGATGGCCGCGACCACGGAGTGCCGGTAGCGCAGCAGCGCGCGGTCGCGCAGCGCCTGCAGCAGGACGATGCGGTCCGGGAAGTACCGGTAGACCGTGCCGATGGACGCGCCGGCGCGCTCGGCGACCATCGCGGTCGTCAGGCGGTCGAATCCGATCTCGTCCACCACCTCCGCGGCGGCGTCGAGGAGGGCGTCGATCCGGGCGGCGCTGCGCTCCTGGATCGGCTCCGTCCGTACGAGCGGCGCTCCGGCGGTGTTCTGTGCGGCGACCAGGTCGTTGATGGGCACGAGGGCGACTCCTTCTTTCTCTTTCTCCACGATACGCGTGCGGGTCCCCAGCCCGGCGACGGTCCATTCCGTCGCGCTATCGGGATCATATTGTGGAAATCTCACCTTTGCTGGGGAATTTCCTCCGACACACCGAAGAATCCTCACCCCAGATCTGGGGGCTGCGTCTGAGCGAACCTTCACTCCGTGAGAAACTGGTGTCTCTATGACTGTTGACCCGGCCAAGCGCAGCACGAGCGTCGACCCGATCATGCACCGTGCGGCGCGCATCGAGGACGCCTTCCACGAATTCCGTGCCCGCCGCGCGCGCAAGCACGGCTTCCTGGCGACCGTCGTCCCGTACACCGGCTACGGCTCGCCCACCTGGGTGCGCATCCTCGGCCGGGTCGTGCTGGCGAAGGAGCCGCGCCCGGGCAGCCGCGCCGAGCGCAAGCACCGCAAGCGCGAGGAGTCCATCCGCGGCTGGCGATCGTTCATCAGCGTCCCGGTCGGCGACGTCGCCGTCACGGTGCAGGTCGACGGCGCGCACCACGTCGTCCGGCCGGACCGCGGCGGCGTCATCGACACGGTCCTCCCGGTCCAGCTCGCACCGGGATGGCACACCGTGAAGCTCACGACGCCGGAGTCCCCGCGCGTGTTCGAGGCGCCGGTCTACATCGTCGACCCCAAGGCCACCTTCGGAATCATCTCCGACGTGGACGACACCGTGATGGTCACCGCGCTCCCCCGGCCCCTGCTCGCCGCCTGGAACACCTTCGTGCTGGACGAGCACGCGCGCGTCCCCACCCCGGCATGGCCGTGCTGCTGGAACGGCTCTCCGCGGCGCACCCCGGCGCCCCGGTCATCTACCTCTCCACCGGCGCCTGGAACGTCGCGCCGACCCTCACGCGCTTCCTCTCGCGCAACCTGTTACCCGCTGGGCCGCTGCTCCTCACGGACTGGGGGCCCACCCACGACCGGTTCTTCCGCTCGGGCCGCGAGCACAAGCGCGTCAGCCTCGCCCGGCTGGCCGACGAGTTCCCCGGGCTGAAGTGGTTGCTCATCGGCGACGACGGACAGCACGACGAGGGGCTCTACAGCGATTTCGCCAGGGAGCACCCGGGCAACGTGGCGGGCGTCGCCATCCGGCAGCTCTCCAACAGCGAGGCGGTGCTGGCCGGCGGCCGCTCGAAAGCGGAGAAGCACAGCGAGATCTCCGGCGCGCCGTGGATGTACGCCCCCGACGGCGCGGGACTGAGCGACCAGCTGAAAGAGCACGACCTCCTTCCGTGAGCGGGCGCCGCCCGTGACGGCGGTCTGCGCCAGACTGGGTCCATGACCTCCCGCGCCGACCTGCTGCGCCTGCGCCGCCTCGCCCACGCGATCGACGGCGACCGCGAGGCCACCCCCGCCGACGTCGCGCGCAGGATGCTCGCCGTGCAGGCGCAGGACTTCGCCGCAGGATCCTGGGCACTGGGCGTGCGCACGGGCGGCGTCACCCGGGCCGACGTGCTGGCCGACCTCGACGCCGGACGCATCGTGCGGTCGTGGCCGATGCGCGGCACACTGCACTTCGTCCCGCCGGAGGACCTCCGCTGGATGCTCGGGATCACCACCGGCCGGATGATCGCGGGCCTGGCCGCCCGGCACAAACAGCTCGAGCTGGACACGCCCGACTTCGTCCGCGCGCGCGATGTGGCCACCGAGACCCTCGCCGGCGGCGCGAGCATCGGCCGTGCCGAACTGATGGAGCTGTGGGAGGCGAACGGCATCGCGACGGCCGGCCAGCGCGGTTACCACCTCATCTACTACCTGGCGCAGACCGGGCTGATCTGCTGGGGGCCGGCCCTCCGCACGCAGCAGGCCCTGGTGCTGCTGGACGAGTGGGCGCCGCAGTCCCGCCGGCTCGAACCGGACGAGGCGTGGGGTGAGTTCCTGCTCCGGTACCTCCGCGGCCACGGCCCGGCGACCGTGCGGGACTTCGTCTGGTGGACCAAAGGCACGGTCGCCGGCGCGAAGACCGCCCGCGCGGTCCTCGGCGACGCGATCACCGCGCTGGAGGTCGACGGCGTCGAGTACCTGCTGACGGCCGAGCTGGCCGACCGGGCCGCAGGGCTCGCGCAATCGCGGCGGGAGCGGGAGGCCGTGCACCTCCTTCCCGCCTTCGACGAGTACCTGCTCGGGTACCAGCAGCGCGACCTCGTGCTCGACGACGAGCACTTCCAGCGGATCGTCCCCGGCGGCAACGGTGTGTTCCAGCCGATCGTGGTGGCCCGGGGGCGCGTGGTGGGAACCTGGCGACGCGGGAAGGCCGCAGCCGGCACGGAGGGTCGCGGCGCGGTGGACATCCAGTCGTTCGCGCCGCTCACGGCCGGGCAGGAGCGGGCCGCCGAGCGCGCGTCGGAGGCGTACCGGCGCTACGCCTCCTGAGTCGCGCGGGGAATCCCGGGGTCATGGCGTCCGGCTACGCTGGAGCTGTGCGTTCGAAGTTCCGGGTTCCCCTCACCCTCCCCGCGAACATCCGGACGACGACGCGGCTCCCGTTCCTGCAGGTGGCCAAGACCGCTACCGCGATGATCATCTCGTGGGGCGTCGCCGCGCTGCTCTTCCCCGGCGAGCTCCCGGTGTTCGCGACGATCGCGGCCCTGCTCGTCGTGCAGCCGAGCGTGAACCAGTCGGTCGGCCGCGCCGTCGAGCGCTCGCTCGGGGTGATCCTCGGCGTCGTCATCGCCTACGTGGTCGGCCTGCTGTTCGGGGCGAACACCTGGATCGTCCTGGTCGCCATCGTCGCGTCCCTCGTCATCTCGTGGGCGCTCAAGCTGACGCCGGGCACAGCGAACCAGATCCCGATCAGCGTCATGCTCGTCCTCTCGCTCGGCGCGACCAACCCGGAGTACGCCGTCGCCCGCATCGTGGAGACCGTGCTCGGCGCGGCGATCGGCGTCATCGTCAACATCGCGATCGTCCCGCCGGTGCTCACCGGGCCGGCCCGCACCGCCGTCCTCGACCTCGGCCGCGAGATCGCGTCGACGCTCGACCGGCTCGCCGTCGCCCTGACCAGCCGGCCGACATCCGGCGAGCGGGACGCGCTGCTCATCGAGGCGCGCCTGCTGCGTCCGATGGAGAAGAAGGCGGAGGCCGCGCTGACCTCGGCCGACGAGAGCCTCACGCTCAATCCCCGCCAGTCCAAGCACCGGGTCGTCCTGGAGCACGACCAGCAGCTCTTCGCGCGGTTGCGGCCGCTGATCACGCGCTCGCTCGGCATGACCCGGGCGTTCCACGACCACTACGACGACAGCCTCGCCGACGAGCCGACCATCGCGGCGATCGCGGACGAGCTGGAGCGCTCCGCCCACGACCTGCGGCTGCTGTCGCGCGACCCGGACGCGCCCGTCGAGGAGCCCGGCACGGAGACGGCGGGAATTCCCGTCCTCACAGCGCCGCTCGTCATCAGCACCCCGAACCCGCGGCACTGGGTGCTGATCGGCTCGCTCATGGAGGACCTCCGCCGCATCCACGCGGAGATCACCGGGGACGACGACGCCGCCTGAACCGCGAAGCGCGGCAGGCGGCGTCGGAGAGTCCTCAGGCGGTCAGCGCCGCCACCGCCTCCGCGAGCGGAAGCGTCGACCGCTCGCCGGTCCGGCGGTCCCACAGCTCGACCTCGCCGTCGCCGGCGCCGCGGCCGGCGACGAGCACGCGCGGGATGCCGATGAGCTCGGCGTCGCCGAACTTCACACCCGGCGACACCTTGGGACGGTCGTCCAGCAGCACCTCGAGGCCGGCGGCCTCCAGCTCTGCGGCGGCCTGCTCGGCCACCTCGAACGCGACGGCGTCGCGGCCCGCGGCCACCACGTGCACGTCGAACGGCGCGACCGCCGCCGGCCAGACCAGGCCCTTGTCGTCGTTGTTCTCCTCGGCGATGATCGCCAGGATGCGCGTGACGCCGATGCCGTAGGAGCCCATCGTCACCGTGACGAGCTTGCCGTTCTCGTCCAGCACCTTCAGGCCCAGCGCCTCGGCGTACTTGCGGCCGAGCTGGAAGACGTGGCCGATCTCCATGCCGCGCGCCAGCTCGACGGGACCGGAGCCGTCCGGAGCGGCGTCGCCCGGCTTCACCTCGGCGACCTCCACGGTGCCGTCCCAGGCGAAGTCGCGGCCGGCGACCAGTCCGAAGACATGCTTGCCGTGGACGTTCGCCCCGGTGATCCAGCCCGAGCCGTCGACCACCCGCGGGTCGACGACATAGCGGATGCCGGTCGAAGCCTCCTCGCCGAGCACAGGGCCCTCGGCCGACCAGGGGCCGATGTAGCCCTTCACCAGGCCGGGATGCGTGCGGAAGTCGTCCTCGGTCGCGGCGTCCACCTCCGCGGGCGCGAAGGCCACCTCGGCGCGCTTCAGATCGACTTCCCGGTCGCCGGGCAGGCCGACGACGACGAGCTCGCGCGTGCCGTCCAGGTGGGTGAGCGCCAGGACGACGTTCTTGAGCGTGTCCGCGGCGGTCCAGGCGCGGCCGTCCGGGCGCGGGTGCTTCTCGTTCGCGACGTCGACCAGGGTCTGGATGGTGGGCGTGTTCGGGGTGTCGAGCACCTCCTGCGGCGTCAGCTTCTCGTAGCCGCGTGTGGGCGGCACGAGCGTGGTGAAGGCCTCCACGTTGGCCGCGTAGCCGCCCGCCGAGCGCACGAAGGTGTCCTCGCCGACCGGGGTGGGGTGCAGGAACTCCTCGCTGCGGGAACCGCCCATCGCGCCGGCGTCGGCCTGCACGATCACGTAGTCGAGGCCGAGGCGGCCGAAGATGCGCTCGTAGGCGTCGCGCTGCGCCATGTAGCTGGTGTCGAGGCCCGCGTCGGTGTAGTCGAAGGAGTACGCGTCCTTCATGGTGAACTCGCGCCCGCGCAGCAGGCCGGCCCGGGGACGCGCCTCATCGCGGTACTTGTCCTGGATCTGGTAGATCGACAGCGGCAGGTCCTTGTACGACGAATAGAGGTCCTTGACCAGCAGGGTGAAGACCTCCTCGTGCGTGGGCGCGAGCAGGTAGTCGGCGTCCTTGCGGTCCTTGAGCCGGAAGATCCCGTCGCCGTACTCCTCCCAGCGGCCGGTCGCCTCGTAGGGTTCGCGCGGCAGCAGGGCGGGGAAGTGCACCTCGTGGGCGCCCGCGGCCGTCATCTCCTCGCGGATGATCTGCTCGATCCGCGCCTTCACCCGCAGCCCCAGCGGCAGCCACGCGAAGATGCCCGGCGCCTGGCGGCGGATGTAACCGGCGCGCACGAGGAGCTTGTGGCTGGTCACCTCCGCGTCGGAGGGGTCTTCACGGAGGGTGCGGAGGAAGTAGTTCGTCAGGCGAGTAGGCACCGTTCCATGTTAGTGGTGCGGTGGAGGTGGCCTTCCCGCACCGGCGGCGGGCGCTAGTGACCGACGGTGACCGTCGGCGCGCCGGAGGCGACCTGGGCGTCCTCCATCTCGGCGGCGATGCGGTTCGCCTCCTCGATGAGCGTCGCCACGATCTCGGCCTCCGGCACGGTCTTGATGACCTCGCCCTTGACGAAGATCTGGCCCTTGCCGTTGCCGCTGGCGACGCCGAGGTCGGCCTCGCGGGCCTCGCCCGGGCCGTTGACGACGCAGCCCATGACCGCGACGCGCAGCGGCACGCTCATGCCCTGCAGGCCCTCCGTGACGCTGTCGGCGAGGGTGTAGACGTCGACCTGGGCGCGGCCGCAGCTCGGGCAGGAGACGATCTCCAGCTTGCGCTCGCGGAGGTTGAGCGACTGCAGGATCTGCAGGCCCACCTTCACCTCCTCGGCCGGCGGCGCGGACAACGAGACGCGGATGGTGTCGCCGATGCCCTCCGACAGCAGGATGCCGAACGCGGTCGCGGACTTGATGGTGCCCTGGAACGCCGGGCCGGCCTCCGTCACGCCGAGGTGGAGGGGCCAGTCGCCTCGCTCGGCGAGCTGGCGGTACGCCTTCACCATCACGATCGGGTCGTTGTGCTTGACCGAGATCTTGAAGTCGTGGAAGTCGTGCTCCTCGAAGAGGCTGGCCTCCCAGACGGCGCTCTCGACCAGCGCCTCCGCGGTCGGCTTGCCGTACTTCTGCAGGAGGCTCGGCTCGAGCGAGCCCGCGTTGACGCCGATGCGCAGCGAGACGCCCGCGGCCTTGGCGTAGGCCGCGATCTTTCCGACCTGGTCGTCGAACTTGCGGATGTTGCCCGGGTTCACCCGCACGGCCGCGCAGCCGGCGTCGATCGCCGCATAGACGTAGTTGGGCTGGAAGTGGATGTCGGCGATGACCGGGATCTGGCTCTTCTTGGCGATGATCGGCAGCGCCTCGGCGTCGTCCCGGCTCGGCACGGCGACCCGGACGATGTCGCAGCCGGAGGCCGTCAGCTCGGCGATCTGCTGGAGGGTCGCGTTGATGTTCGTCGTCGGCGTCGTGCACATCGACTGGACGCTGACCGGGGCGTCGCCGCCGACCAGGACCTTTCCGACACGGATCTGGCGGGACTTGCGACGGGGTGCGAGGGTCTCGGGGACCTTGGGCATCCCCAGATTGATTGCTGCCACCCGACAATCCTACGCGGCCCGGTGGGAACCTCCTGGGCGTCGGGTGAGTGGAGCCCCCGCCCGCGTCAGCCGAACAGGTTGACCGGCTTGACGATGTCCGCGTACATCAGCAGCAGGCTCATGCCGCCCAGCACGACGACCACGGCCATCGTCAGGGGCATCAGCTTGGCCATGTCCACAGGCCCCGGGTCGCGCCGCTTGAACAGCTTCGCGATCGACCGGCGGAAGCCCTCCCAGAGAGCACCCGCGATGTGCCCGCCGTCGAGCGGCAGCAGCGGGATGAGGTTGAAGACGAACAGCGCGATGTTCAGCGACGCGAGGATGCCGATCATCGAGTAGACCTTGTCCACCACCGGCACGCCGTTGAGCGCGGTCAACTCCCCGCCGCGCGGCCGACCCCGACCAGGCTGAGCGGGCCGTTCGGGTCGCGCGGCGCGGAGCCGAAGGCGG
Organism: Leifsonia sp. L25; assembly: GCF_050632895.1. The sequence continues at coordinate 603,394 of NZ_JBODRZ010000002.1, forward strand.
CGTTCCAGACGTCCACCATGCGCTGCGGCAGGTGGATGACGACGCCGACGACCGCTGAGGTCTGCGCGCCCACGGCGGGGAGGACGGAGGTGATGGGCTGCGGGACGAGCTTCTCCTCGGCTCCGATGCCGACGAAGCCGGCCTTCACGGTCTCCATGCTGCCGTCGGCGGCCTTGATCGCCTGCCCGTTCGCGTCGAGCCTGGCGACTGTGTTCGTCATCGGGGTGAGGACCATCGTGCGGTCCTGCCCGTCACGTCGGACCACGACCCTCAGCGGCACGTCCGCGGAGTCTCGGATGATGACCGTCGCCTGTTTCCACGAGCTGATCTTCGTCCCGTCGATACTGACGATGGTGTCGCCGGGCTTCAGCCCTGCCGCGGCGGCGGGAGCCTGCTTCGCGTCGGCGCCGCAGGTCTGGGAAGTGCTCGTAGTGGGCTGCACGCACTGACTGACCGACCCGATGGTCGTCGATGCCTGCGCCGTCCCGAACCCCATCAGCAGCACCCCGAACAGCACCACCGCGATCAGCAGGTTCATGAACGGCCCGCCGAACATGATGACGATGCGCTTCCACACCGGGAGGCGGTAGAAGGTGCGGCCCTCCTCGCCCTCCCCGACCGTCTCGGCGCTGGAGCTGCGGGCGTCCTGCACCATGGCCTGCATGAAGCCGGTGGTCGCGTTGCGGCCGCTGCCGCCCTCCTTGCCGGGCGGGAACATCCCGATCATCGAGATGTAGCCGCCGAGCGGAATCGCCTTGAGGCCGTACTCCGTCTCCCCGCGCTTGACCGAGAACAGCGTGCGGCCGAATCCGATCATGTACTGGGTGACCTTCACGCCGAACAGCTTGGCGGGGACCAGGTGGCCGATCTCGTGCAACGCGATCGAGAGCGCGACGCCCACCAGGATGATGACGACGCCGAGGATGAACAGGAGCACGGAATCCACATGCCCAGGCTAGCGGCGGACCCTTGGAGCGAACCCCACGAACCCTATGTGCACGTCAACCCTCGTCGAGGGACACGTAGACGCCCTTGAAACGGCGTTTCAGGGCATTGAGGTGCCCTTCGACGACGGTCAGCCGGCCAGGTGGGCGTCGGCAGCCGCGCGCGCCCAGCGCTCGGCTTCCGCCAGCGACTCCAGGGTCAGCTCGCCGGACGGCTCGTGCTCGTCCACGACACGCTCCACTGTGTCCACGATGTCCAGGTAGCCGATCGCGCCGGCGTGGAAGGCCGCGACCGCCTGCTCGTTGGCCGCGTTGAACACCGCCGGGTACGTGCCGCCCGCCGTCCCGACCCGCTTGGCGAGCGCCACGGCGGGGAACGCCTCGGTGTCGAGGGGCTCGAACGTCCAGGAGTGCGCCTGCGTCCAGTCCAGCGGCGCACCGATACCCGGCACCCGGTCGGGCCAGCCGAGGCCGAGCGAGATCGGGAGGCGCATGTCGGGCGGGGACGCCTGCGCGATGGTCGAGCCGTCCACGAACTCCACCATCGAGTGGATGACGGACTGCGGGTGCACCGTCACCTCGATCCGGTCGTAGGGGACGTCGAAGAGCAGGTGGGCCTCGATGACCTCGAGACCCTTGTTGACGAGGGTCGCCGAGTTGGTCGTCACGACCAGGCCCATGTCCCAGGTCGGGTGCGCCAGCGCCTCGGCCGGCGTGACGTCTCGGAGCGAGTCGCGCGAGCGGCCGCGGAAGGGGCCTCCCGACGCCGTCAGCACGAGCCGGCGCACCTCGTCGGCTGTGCCGGAGCGCAGAGCCTGGGCGAGCGCCGAGTGCTCCGAGTCGACCGGGACGAGCTGGCCGGGGGCCGCGGCCTGCTTCACCAGCGCGCCGCCGACGATCAGCGACTCCTTGTTGGCGAGCGCGAGCATCGCCCCGGTCTCCAGGGCCGCGAGCGTCGGGCCGAGCCCGACCGAGCCGGTGATGCCGTTGAGCACCACGTCCGCCTCGACCGAGTGGATCAGCCGCACCGCGTCGTCGGCGCCGAGTGCCGTGTCGCGCACGCCGAACCGCTCCGCCTGCTCGGCGAGGAGGTCGGCGTTGCGCCCGGCGGTGAGCCCGACCACGTCGAACCGGTCGGGGTTCGCCGCGATGACGTCGAGCGCCTGCGTGCCGATCGAGCCGGTCGAGCCGAGGATGACGACGCGGCGCGGCGCCATCAGCGTGTGGTCCCGAGGATGTCGACCACGAAGACCATGGTGTCGGTGCCCTTGATGTCGCCCTGGCCGGCCGCGCCGTAGCCGTCGGCGGGCGGCACGATCGTGATGACCTGCGAGCCGACTGTCTGGCCCTCGAGAGCCTTCTGGAAGCCCTTCACGACCTCCGTCGTCTTGAACGACGCCGTCTGGCCCCGGCTCCAGCTGGAGTCGAACATCTGGCCGTTCCGCCAGATCACGCCCTTGTACTGAACCGTGACCGTGTCGCCCGGCAGAACGGTCTCGCCCGAGCCCTTCTTCAGCTCAGCGACCCGCGTCTCCGTCGGCGGGTCGGCTTTCGGGATGGTGATGGTCGGCTCGCCCGTCTTGCTGAGCTTCACCGTCGGGAAGCCCGGGGTGGGAGGAACGGCCGTTCCGTTCGCCTTGGTGGGCAGCTTGGGCGGGATGTTGACGATGTCGGCCAGCAGCACGACGGGGGCGTTCTGCTTGAGGTTCAGCTGGGAGTAGGCCTTGCCGAAGGCCTGCTCGGCCGTGGCGGTCACGACGACCCGCGAGCCGACATTCAGGCACTCGACACCGCGGACGAAGCCCGGAAGCCACTTCGTGTCGTCGACCGGCGCATCGACTGCGGCCTGGGTGCCGAAGCCCTCGGGCGCGGCGAGCTCTTTACCCGTGGTGCCGTCGTATGCCGCAAGGGCGAGTCCGGCGGTCGCCCCCGCGTCGATCTTCTTGCCGGTGCCTTTCGTCACCACGGTGCGCTCGAGATCCGTGACCTTGAGCGGAGTCGGGAAGGTCACCGTCGGCGTCTGGTGGAATTCGCCGGAGACTTTGACGGAGTCGGAGGTCGAGCCCGACTTCACGTTCTGGCAGCTCGCGGCCGCAGCGGTGCTGGACGCCGTGGGAGAAGGCGACGAGGAGCTGCAGGCGGCGAGGCCGGCGACGACGAGGGCGGCTGTGAGGACGGAGAGGGATCTGCGCACGAGGAGCCAGTCTGCCTCATCCACCTAGGTCCCCGCTGAACGGACGCCTGAACAACGCCCATACGATGGAGGACATGACCCGCGACTTCTCCGTCCCTCAGTCCCGTCACGTCGTCACCGAGCTGCCCGGCCCGCGCTCGGTGGAGCTGCAGCAGCGCCGCGTCGCGTCGGTCAGCCGCGGCGCCGGGACGCTCGCGAACATCTACATGGAGTCCGGCTCGGGAGCGATCCTGGTCGACGTCGACGGCAACCGCTTGATCGACCTGGGCTGCGGCATCGGTGTGACCACCATCGGCCACGCGCACCCCGCCGTCGCCGCTGCCGCGGCCGAGCAGGCCGCGAAGCTCACCCACACGCTCTTCACCGTGACGCCGTACGAGAACTACGTGCGCGTCGCCGAGAAGCTGGCCGAGATCACGCCGGGCGACTTCGAGAAGCACAGCATCCTGGTCAACTCGGGCGCGGAGGCCGTGGAGAACGCGGTCAAGATCGCTCGCAAGTACACTGGCCGCCGCGCCATCGCGACCCTCGACCACGCCTTCCACGGCCGCACCAACCTGACGATGGCGATGACCTACCGCCCCTGGCCGGAGCGCGCGGGCATGGGCCCGTTCCCTGGCGAGATCTACAGCCTCCCGATCAGCTACCCGTTCCGCGACCCGGAGGGGATGACGGGCGAGGAGGCCGCGGACCGCACCATCGACTACATCGAGACGCACATCGGAGCCACCGAGCTGGCAGCGCTGTTCGTGGAGCCGGTGCAGGGCGACGGCGGCATCATCATCCCGGCGCCCGGCTACTTCACGCGCCTCTCGGAGTACTGCACCGAGAACGGCATCGTCTTCGTCGCCGACGAGATCCAAGCCGGCATCGGCCGCACCGGCACCTGGTACTCGATCGAGCACCACGGCGTCGTCCCCGATCTGATCACGTCCGCCAAGGGCATCGCGGGCGGTTTCCCGCTCGCAGCGGTGACCGGCCGCGCCGAGATCATGGATGCGGTCCAGCCCGGCGGCATCGGCGGAACGTTCGGCGGCAACCCGGTCTCCACCGCCGCAGCGCTCGCGGTCTTCGAGGCCTTCGAGCAGGAGGACCTGCTCGCCGAGGCGAAGCGCGTCGAGAAGGCGCTCTGGGCGCGGATCGGAGACTGGGCCGATCGCTTCCCCGTCGTCGGCGAGGTCCGCGGCGTCGGCGCGATGTTCGGCGTGGAGCTGGTCGTGCCCGGGACGAAGAAACCCAACCCTGATGCACTGAAGGCCGTGCTCGCGCATGCGACCGCCAACGGGGTCATCCCGCTGGATGCCGGCAGCTGGGACAGCGTCCTGCGGCTCTTGCCTTCGGTCGTCATCAGCGAGGAGCTGATCGACGACGCCGCCACCGTGATCGAAGAGGCGCTCGGCCGCCTCGGCTGACCCGCCCGGAGACGGAGCCCATGCGCCTCCCCCGCCGACGGCTCGGCGCCGCGGTCCTCGTGACCGCGGCGGTCCTCGCGGCGCTGCCCGCCGTCGGAGGCGCGCCCGCGGAGGACGCGCGGGCCGCGGCCCCGGGAGCGGCGGTGACGGTCGCGACGAAGCCCCGGCCTGCGTTCGACCCCGGCG